>NZ_CAXTHG010000007.1:0-156912 GCF_964244005.1 uncultured Friedmanniella sp.
ACGCCGAGCCAGAGCCGCCACCACCACCCCACCCCGTTCGACACCAGTCACCTAGACGCGGGTGGGACTCTGCCCGCGCTTAAGCTCCGCCTGCACGCCAACGACAGAGCCAGGACGACGGTCCAAGTCGACTGGAGGCCAGACCTAGATGATGTAGCGCTCTTACGTGCGGCGCTGCTGTTTGCCGAGCAGCCCAGCCTTTCGCTTAGAGCCGATGATGAGCCGACCCTGCATGCGTTTTGTGGCGCCCAGCCTTTGAGGTTCGCCGCTGTACCGCAGACCCTTCAACCCCTCGCCTCGCTACTCCACGACACAGCAAACGAGGCACTTGAATATGGGTTGAGCCCAGCCCTACTTACGCGCTGGGCGGAAGCCTGGACCACGGCGTCCCAGGCCCTGCAGGCTGCCGGCAATGAGTCCGACGCGCAAGCGCTGGCGCTCGCGGGCGCTGTCCGGGCCGGACAGTGTGTCGCTCTTACTGGCTTTGCCCCGATGAAAGCAGAGTGGCTCGGTCAGCAGCTCGAAGCTCTCTGGAAACTACTCGACCGGGCCGAAGACGGCAGAGACACTGAACCCGGGGATGCAGCTGCTGCTGCTGCCGCCGTGGCCCGTACCACTGCAGCGCACCACCCTGCCCATATTCGGCTGCGCAACCAGGACAACGTCCTGCTGCCGACCGCTGAGGGGCGGATTTGGAGCCTCTACGGCTCCCGCCGCAGCCTCGACGAGAGCGGGGCCGCCTCCGACTCGTTGCACTCGGTCATCACCCAATTGCTCACCTTGCAGCCCGAAGCAGCCGGCCACCTGCGCTGCCTCGCCTGGGGACCCGGCGCCGCCGACCTGCTCGCCGCCGAAGCGGTTGAGTTGATCGGCACCAAGATCGGCAGCGCCGTCGTCGAACGCGTCGAAATCTTTTGCGTCGGGGACCAACCTGTGGATAAGCCGTCCCGGCCCACCCTGGACCGAGCCGACCGCAAACTCCGAGGTGAGCAGGACGCGCTGCAGCTTCGCTACATGCCCGACCTGGCCGGCGCCCGACGAGTGCTCGCCCCAGCCCACGACACGCCTGCGGTCCACCTGGCGCTCGTCACCGGCCTCACCGAAGGTGGCCGCCGACTCCAGGTTGACGCCCCCGAGGTCGAGCTGCCGCGCTTAGACGCGGAAGTCCTGTTCGCCCCCCGTGTCTGGCAGCGCCCCGGAAAGGAGCGGCGGACCCTGCTCATGCCGCCGGCTGCCAGCGCGACCGGCCGGTCCTGGCTACAGCTACAGAACGCCGTCTCCGACTCCTGGCCCGAGCCGGACGGCCCCCTCGAGGTCCCGGAAGTGCGCACCGGCACCCTCAACATCCGCGACCAGCTCGTCGAAATCCACGAACTGGCCCTCTGGGTAGCCACCCTCGACCGCTACGCCACGCGCGATAGCCTCGAGCAGGCGCTCGGCCGCGATCAAGTCGCGATCCTTCATCAGGAACGTCGCCTCGGCGGAGACAGCCCCCTCGCCCTGGTTCTCAGCCAGAAGTCTGGAGGACCCGCCGACCGGGCAATCGGACGGAGCCTCCGCATCGCCGGCATCGTCGACAATCCTGACGTCGCGCTCGAACTCGGCACCGACCTCCGCAAAGTCGCCAGTCAGGGATACGGAATCCTCGCGCTCCAGGCGGCGACGAGCGGGGCCGGCATCAACGAACTCGTCGGTCACGTCGTCGCGTTCAGCATGCTCGCCACCACTGCGACCCCCTGGCCGCTGCCGCCTGGCTGCCGGGTGCTGCTGGTTAGTCTCGACGAATACCGACACTGGTTCAGCGGTAAGCGCGCTGACCTCCTCGCCATCGCCCTCGACCCTGCCGAACGAGGCGTCCACGTCGCGGTCATCGAAGTCAAGGCCCGGCGCTCTGACGAGACCGACGCCAAAGCCGGTGCTCTCGACCAGCTCGTCCAGACGATCGCCGCCACCCGCTGGGCGGCGTACCCCGACAGCAGCATCCAGAGCAGGCTGTGGCTTAACCGTATCGCTGAAGCCGCCTACTCCGTGGCGCGGGAGTCGAAGTTCCGGCTCGACGCGGCGGAGCTCGACGCGCTCGAGAGTTTCCGCCTCGGCGACGGCTCGTTGGAGTGGGCCGGTGTGGGACTGGTGTTCCGGCCCAACGCCAAGTCCGACGACGCCACCCACCAGCAGTCCGTAGCCGGGGACATCGTTCCTGTCGTCCTGCGCAGCGTCACCCTCACCGAGGAGCTGCTTCGCACCGCCACCAGTACAGACCTGACCCAGCTGCGGACCGTGGAGTCTGAGCGGGCGCCGTTCCAAAGCACCCGCGTCCACCGACGGCCCGAAATCGGAAGAGGCGCAGCTATTGCGCCGGCCGGCCCGGAGGCGTCTACCGCACCACAGGCGGCCGAGCACGGAACAAAAGTCCAGCATCTCGACCCGGAAGCCGGCGAAGACACCGAGTCGCTTGTGGAAGCGGCGCCGGAACCGACCCGGGAGAGCAGCAGCGCCGGCACCCGGATCGGCGACGACAGCGACAGTCCACCAGAAGACCATGAGCCCGGCGGCGGGGAGGACCACCAGGCCCCCGACGGCCCAGAAACCTCTACAACGACCGGCGAGCAGGCGGCGAGCCCGACCTCGGCAGGCTTCCGGGCCCCGGTCCTCGGATGGGACGCCGACACAGGCGACGCTGTCAGCTGGCACCCGGCAGGGCCGCCCAGCCCAAACCTGCTGCAGAACGGCCACGTCGAAATCTGGGGCTCCTCCGGTATGGGGAAGACCCAGTTCGTCATGAGCCTTCTCGCCCAACTGACCCACCACAGCGGCAGCAAGGTCGGCATCCTCGACTTCAAGAACGACTACAGCGGCGACACAGGCTTCCCCGACTTCGCCGACGCAGAGTTCCTCGACCTCTGGGACGGGGGAGCGCCCTACAATCCGCTGGCGCTGCCCAGCGACAGCAAACGCGACATCGACGCCGCCGTCATCGAGATCCGAGACACCGTCGAGGAAGCTACCCGGGCCTTTACCCGGATGGGCGTCCGGCAGAAGAGCAAGCTCAAGACTGCGCTAGAAAACGCCTACCGCATCGGCCGCCAAGAGCACAGATGGCCCACCCTGAAGACCCTCGGCGGGCAACTCGACGACGACCTCGCCGGAGTGATCGGCGACCTCACCGAATACGACCTGTTCGGGTCCGGAGAGCCGCTCGGCAGCGTCATCGACCGCAACGTCGTCTTCGGCCTTTCGCGCATCCCGGGCAACGGCCAGACCACCGTCTTCGCCGCCGGCTTCATCCTCTCCTCGCTGCTGCTCACCGTCCAGAACCTCCCCCCCGTGCCCAACACCATCCGGTACGTGGCCGTCGTCGACGAAGCTCACCGCGTCGCCGCGTTCAAAGCCATCGGAACCATGATCCGCGAGGGCCGGTCCAAAGGACTCTCCGTCGTCCTTGCCACTCAGCAGCCCCTGGACCTGCCCGACATCGTTGCTGCCAACGCCCAGACCAAGATCTGTTTCGGCCTCCCCGACGGCCCAGCCGCCACCATGGCCGCCCGGAAGCTCGACCCCCACAACGCGCGCCTCCCCGAACAGATCCGCACCCTCGGCGTCGGCGAGGCCTACGTCAGCCTCCGCGGCGGGACCCCGCAGCTGGTGCGGATGGCCCAAGCGCACCGCGACGCACCCGCCCTCGGCTTGCCGGCCCTCCGCCACCCCCAGTGACCCCGGCCGGCCGGCGTCAGGACGGCCGGCCCGCCACCAGCCGGCGGACCCCCGCCGATCAAGGCGAGTCTTGGGCGAGCAGCCCGGCCGTCCGGGCGCTGATGCAGCGGCAGCAGACTCGCGACACCTCTGCCGAGCTTGCCGTTCGGCGGCTACTGCACGTCTAGGGGCTGCGGTACGGCATCGACGCTGCCCCCTGAAAGGGCTGCGTCGCCGAGCCGACCTAGTGTTCGGCCCCGCCAAGGTCGCCGTCTTCATCGACGGCTGCTTCTGGCACGGCTGCCCCGATCACGGCTGCCCCGATCCACCACCGCCAACCGCGGGCTAGTGGAGCGACAAGATCTCGAGGAACAAGGCGCGCGACGCCGGCACCGATGCCGCCCTGGCGGCAGCCGGCTGGTCGGTGGTCCGGGTCTGGGACACGAAGATCCGGCCGCAGTTGCGCACGCCGTCTGCTTCGAGGTCGCAGCGCGGCGCCCGCGGAAGACAGGTCAGGACGGCCGGACCCCCCACCTGTGAACCTCCTCCGGTGCCGTGTGCCAGCGACCACTGGCTGGGCTGCGATGGAAGCGGCCGACGAGGCCGTACTCCTCGCTGACCACTCGGACAGCAGAAGCCGGGGCGTACTCAAGAGCGCGATACCAGCCGGTCTCCAAGCCGCCGCGGAACAGCAGAACAGGCTCCGAGTCGCCGACCAAGCGGGGCCGCTGCGTCGGCGCAGGCGGCTCGAACGGGTGAAGCCAGGTCAGCTTCGGCGGCTGCTCCTCCGACGGTGCCAGGACGTGCTTTCCGAACTCCTCAAGGTGCAGCCCCCAGGGGCCGACCGGCTCACCTTCCTTCTTGAGCTCATAAGCCGTTTCCACCGTTTGGTCCATCCAGGCGGAGGGCAGGTGGTCTGCGCCTGTCTGCGCGCGCCACGCCATGTACCGGGGGACGGCGCCGTCACCGAGCCACACGTGCCGGACCAAGGCCAGCGGCAGCACGTCGTCGGGCGACCCCTCGTCCAGCCAGCGTGCTAGGCCTTGGGCGGGGAATGTCCACCCCAGCTGGTAACGCAGCACGTGGTCCAGCGCCGTCCAGTAGGCCAAGGCACTCGCGAATGTCTGGTCCCAGCGGTCCCCGGCTCGGACCCACGGACACGGCGGCAGGGCCACGTCGGCCCGTCGGTCGGCTAGAAGGCGTATCACGGCAGGCAGCGCTTTGCCCCAGTTCTCGGTCGTCGATCCGGTCCATGCTCGACGGAGGCGGGGGAAAGAACTTGGTGAGGGCATGTGGTCATCCTGCCTCGCAGAGGCCGGCTGCCGAGGCACCACGACCTTCGCCTCTTGCCAAGGCATTTGGCTCGGCGAAGCCGCCGGGTCCCGGCGACTCCTGACTAGGCGACACAAGGAGGCCCAGGTGTCAGTAGCTGATCGCCCGAAACAGCCGCGGATCGCCGCGGCGCGAGATACCGTTCTCGCTGCCGGTCCGGGTACACGGGAGGGTGCTGCGCGGCGGCCGACGAGGGGTGAATCGAGTGAGGCAGACGCCAGAGCATCGCCGCAGGCGAGAGCAGTTCAACAGCGACGCTCTGCTGGTCGCCCTGGGCTCTCTGCGCTGAGTGAAGGTTGACTCATTCACCGTGACGCCGGGCGGTTCCAGCAACGGTGCCGACCAGGTCCGGGCAATGCTGCACCTGCCACGGCTTCCAGTAATTTCTGAGAGAAACTTCGACGGCCGTACTGCTCGGCAATTACGGATGATTAGAATGGTATTGAGGCAATTAAAATCCCAGCCCTGAGGCAAGGTGACGAAGTTACGTGTGAGTCTCCTGGCGTGGTGGGGTTTCGGGGTTCGGTGAGTTGCTGCAGTTGAGGGCGCCATCGGCGGGATTCTCGGTGTGTACCGGCAAGTTCTTACCAGGAGGTTCCCGCCAATGGTGTTGTCCCAGTCTGTCGCATCCGAGCTGTTAGAGGCCTTCCGGGCCGGGGAGGGTGTGGACCTGATCCGCGAATCGGTGCGGTTGGTCATGCAGGACCTGATCGAGGTCGACGCGGCCGAGCAGATCGGCGCCGGCCGCTACGAGCGCACCGAGACCCCCACCACCCAGCGCAACGGGTCGAGGTCGAAGCTGATCTCCACCCAGGCCGGGGATGTGGAACTGGCGATCCCGAAGCTGCGGCAGGGGTCGTTCTTCCCCGTCATCCTCGAGCGGCGGCGGCGGATCGACCAGGCCCTGTATGCGGTGGTGATGGAGGCGTGGGTCGACGGCGTCTCGAACCGGGCGGTCGACGATCTGGTCGCTGCCCTCGGGATCGGCTCGGGCATCTCCAAGTCGGAGGTGTCGCGGATCTGCGCCGGCCTGGACGAGCAGGTCGAGGCGTTCCGGTCCCGTCCGCTGCACCACACGACGTTTCCGTACGTGTTCGTGGACGCCACCTATCTGCATGTCCGCCGCACCGGTCAGGTCACCACCATGGCGGTGGTGGTCGCGACCGGCGTCACCGCCAACGGCGGCCGAGAGATCCTCGGTGTCGACATCGGCGACTCCGAGGACGAGGTGTTCTGGCGCGGGTTCCTCCGCACCCTGCGCGAACGCGGCCTGTCCGGGGTCCGGCTGGTCATCTCCGACCAGCACCGCTGGTCTGGTCGCCGCCCCTCGCCCGGCAGCTGCAGGGGTGGTCCACCAACGGTGCCGGGTCCACTTCGCCCGCAACCTCCTCGCCCTGGTGCCGAAGTCTCACAAGGACACGGTCGCTGCGGTGTTTCGGACCGCGTTCGCCCAACCCGACGCTGCCGCCGTCGCCCAGGCCTGGGACCAGGTCCGTGACCAGCTCGCCGGCACCTTCCCCAAGATCGGGCCGCTGATGGATGACGCGAAAGCCGAAGTGCTGGCGTTCACCGCCTTTCCCCGCAGCCACTGGGTCAAGGTCTGGTCGACCAACCCGATCGAACGGCTCAACCGCGAGATCAAACGCCGAGCCCGCGTCGTCGGCATCTTTCCCAACGACGCCTCCGTCATCCGCCTGGTCGGTGCGGTGTTGAACGACGCCCACGACGAATGGCAGGTCTCCGACCGCCGCTACCTCTCCGAGACCTCCATGGCCAAGCTCAACCCAGCCAGCGATACTGGTGCTGTCGCCGCAATCGGAGCCGGCGACTGACATCGAGAACACCCGAAAGCCCACCACCGGGCGGGACTCAATCCGCGTTAGTCACTCAGTGGGCCATCTGAGCTGTTCTAGCAGTGCCAAAATTCATGGGTCAAGTGCCCTTTGACTAGGTAGGGTGATGCGTGGAGCCAAGGGGACTCGAACCCCTAACCCCCTGCTTGCAAAGCAGGTGCGCTACCAATTGCGCCATGGCCCCGCGGTCGTCGACCAGCCCACGATGCTACGTCATCGGGCGCCCCAACGTCCCACGGTAGCCTCAGGTTCCAGCCTGTCAGGCACCTCACAGAACCGGCTTCCCCTGGCCAGGAGTCGTACCCTAGACGCCATGTGGTCGCAGCGGGAGGTCATCGATTATGCGCTGCAGCGACGCTCCACGCTGGAGAAGCTGCGCCGCAACGGACGCAAGATGGCGCGTCTGGACGCGTGTGACGCCGACCCGATGCTGATCCGGGCGGCCAAGTACCACGGTGAGGTGACGACCAACGCGTGCCCGGTCTGCCAGGCGCCGGCGCTGACCACGCTGAGCTACGTGTTCGGTGAGCAGCTCGGTCAGTACTCCGGCCGAATCAAGCGGACGGCTGAGCTGGAGGAGATGGCTCACGAGTACGGCGAGTTCAAGGTCGTCGTGGTCGAGGTGTGCCAGACCTGCAAGTGGAACCACATGATCTTGTCCTACTTGCTCGGCGACGGGGTGCGGCGCAAGCCCCCGCGCCGGCAGCAGACGGTTGAGGACATCTATGGCTGACCCCTCTTGGGGGCCGGTAGCAAAGCGACCTGAGGCGAAGGCGCCGCGGAAACGCGGTCGCGCCGCCAAGCGGATCTTTGCTGCGCTCGCAATCCTGATCGCGCTCGGCCTGGTCAGCGTGACTGCGGTCGTCGCGGTCGGCTACACCACCACCGACCTGCCCAACCCGAACGCCGACTTCGAGACCGCCACCACCTTTGTCTACTACGGCGACGGCAAGTCCGAGCTCGGCAGCTTTGCCATCCAGAACCGGCAGCCGCTGGAGTTCAAGGAGATGCCGCAGACGATCAAGGACGCGGTCGTGGCGGCGGAGAACCGTTCGTTCTGGACCGACCGCGGCATCTCGATCCGTGGCATGGCCCGCGCCGCCTTCACGATCGCCCGCGGCGGCAGCCTGCAGGGCGGCTCGACCATCACCCAGCAGTACATCAAGATCAAGTACCTGTACTCCCAGCAGACGGCCACGCGAAAGTTCAAGGAGCTCTTCCTCGCGTACAAGATCAACAAGCAGCTGTCCAAGGAGCAGATCCTCGAGGGCTACCTCAACACGATCTACTTCGGGCACGGCGCGTACGGGGTTCAGGCGGCGAGCAGGGCCTACTTCGACGAGGACGCCAAGGACCTCTCGGTCGCCCAAGCCGCCGTGCTGGCCAGCGTGATCAACAACCCGACCTATTTCGACCCGTCCGACAAAGAGGGCAAGCAGCACCTGCTGGACCGTTACCGCTACGTGGTCGGCTCGATGGCCGAGACCGGGGCGATCACGCCGGCGAAGGCCGCCAAGGACTCGGCCAAGCTCCCGAAGTTCCCCGACGTCGCGACCAATGAGCGTTACGGCGGCCCTAAGGGATTCCTGCTGAAGATGGTCGAGAGCGAGCTGGCCCAGAAAGGCTTCAGCTCCGACCAGATCAGCGGCGGCGGGCTCAAGATCACGACCACGTTCGACAAGGACGCGCAGAACGCCGCCGTCGAGGCCGCTCAGGACTACACCAACCAGGCGGCGACCGCGGCGGACAAGAAGGCCAAGAACCTGCACGCCGCGATCGCCTCCGTCGAGGTCGGCACCGGCGAGGTGCTCGCCCTCTACGGCGGTCCCGACTACGTCAAGAACTCGCGGAACTGGGCCACCACCGCCCGCCCGACCGCCTCCACGTTCAAGGCGTACGCGTTGGCTGCCGGCCTGGATGACGGCTACAGCCTGCGTTCCACCTTCCACGGCAGCAGTTTCTACCTGCCCGGTGACCCGAAGGTCGTCCGCAACGAGTACTCGCAGAGCTACGGCTACCAGACCAGCCTGCTCAACGCGACCACCTACTCGATCAACACCGCCTTCGTCGATCTCGTGACCAGCATGGAGGACGGCAAGGCGAAGGTGGAGAAGGTCGCCGAGGATGCCGGCGCCCCCGAGACCCGCGGCTGGGACGCCGCCCCGCGCAACATCCCGATCGGCACCCCCGAGGTCAGCCCGCTCGACCAGGCCAACGCGTACGCCACCTTCGCCAACGACGGCGTGTCGGTCGCCGACCACGTGGTCAAGGAGGTGCAGGACGCGGACGGCAAGGTTCTCTACAAGGCAGACCCCAAGGAGAAGCGGGCAGTCAGCGAGGACGTCGCCGCCGACGTCACGTTCGCCCTCTCCAACGTGGTCGAGAACGGCACCGGTACCACCGTCCAGACCCTCAACCGGCCGGTCGCCGGCAAGACCGGGACCAACGGCGTGGACGACGGCAAGGGCGGAAACGTCGTCAACTCATCTTGGTTCGTCGGCTACACCAAGCAGATCTCCACCGCGGTGATGTACGTGGCGGGCAACAGCGGCTCGGCCAGCCTCGACGACTATCGCCGCCCCGGCGACAGCACCTTCTTCGGCGGCACCTACCCGGCGCTGACGTGGGAGGAGTACATGAAGACCGCCACCGAGGGCCAGGCGGTCAAGGAGTTCCCCGAGCCTGCCTACGTCAACGCCGACAGCGCGCCGCAGCCCTCGCCGACCTACCAGGCGCCATCGCCGACAGAGCAGCAGTCCGCCAGTACCGCACCGTCGCAGACGCCCAGCCAGACGCCGAGCTCGTCCGCTTCGGCCAGCTCGATCCCGCCCAAGCCCAGCTCGTCGAGCACGCCAAAGCCCAGCTCGAGCTCCAGCGGGCGTTAGCTGAGCGGGCTTGGAGGGAGCGCAACCTCTTCGAGGCCTTCGACAGGCTCAGGGCGCGTAGGTGCGCCTAGTCTGTCCGGGTGCAGCGGACGTCGCCCCCGGTCAGCGACCCGTTCGTCGTCGAGCTGGGCCGTCGCTTCGGCGGACCGGCCGGTCGGCACGCGACGGGCGGACGTTGGTGGAACCCCACCCGGGTAGCGCTACTGGTCGGCACGCTCGTCTACCTCGCTGGGCTCGTGTTCCGGCTGCCGTGCCGGATCACCACCGCCGGCCAGTCGATCGACCAGTACAAGAACATGTGCTACTCCGACATCGGGCTGCTCTACTCGGGCCGCGGACTGCTGCAGGGCAACGTGCCCTACCTCGACTCCGGCAGCTATCCGGTGCTGGAGTATCCCGTCCTCACCGGCGCGTTCCTCGAGCTGGAGCGGCGGATCACGGTGCTGCTGGGTGCGCCGTCCGGTACCGGCCTGACCGACCAGCAGGCGGTCGACGCCACGCTACGGTTCGTCGACGTGAACGCCGTCCTGCTCGGGGCGCTGCTGCTGGTGACGATCTGGGCGCAGGTGCGGTCGGTCCCGGGCCGCCCGTGGGACGGGCTGATGCTCGCCGCGTCGCCCTGCGTCGCCACCGCCGCGCTCGTCAACTGGGACCTGCTGCCTGTGGCGCTGACCGCCACCGCGCTGCTGGCCTGGTCGCGGCGTCGGCCCGGCCTCAGCGGACTGCTGCTCGGCCTGGGCATGGCGGCCAAGCTCTATCCCGGTCTGCTGCTGGGGCCGCTGCTGCTGCTCTGCCTGCGCGGCCGCCGGACTGGTGACCTGCTCACCGCGATCTTCGCGTTCGTGATCGGCTGGGCGGTGGTCAACCTGCCGGTGCTGATCTTGGCGCCGCAGGCCTGGCTGAGCTTCTGGCAGTTCAACTCCGAACGTACCGGCGACTTCGGCTCGCTCTGGTACGTCCTCTCCCTCGCCGGCCACCCCGTCGCCAACCTCAACCTGGTCAGCGGCGGGCTGTTCGCGCTCGGCTGCCTGGCCATCGGACTACTCATCGTGCTCGCGCCGGTCCGGCCGCGGCTCGGCTCGGTGGCCTTCCTGGTGGTGGCCGCCTTCCTGATGACCAACAAGGTCTACTCCCCGCAGTACGTGCTCTGGCTGCTGCCCCTGCTCGTCCTCGCCCGTCCCCGATGGCGCGACTGGGTGATCTTCACGGTCGGCGAGCTGCTCTACTTCGGCGCCATCTGGTGGCACCTCGGCGGTCTGCTGGCCCCCGGTGACGGCTCGCCGGACCGGCTCTACTGGCTCGCCGTCCTGGTCCGGCTCGGTACTCAGGGCTGGGTGGTCGCCGTCGTCGTCCGCGACATCCTGCGGCCCGCGCACGACCCCATCCGGGCCGGTGGGCTGGACGACCCGACCGGCGGCGTGCTCGACGGAGCGACTGACGCCGCCTGGGTGCGACGGCTGCGGGCTGCGGTCGTGGGCGGCGTCGGATGAGCGCGGCGCTGCAGCTGCGACCTGACCCGGCGCCGAGCCGGATGCGCCTGGCCCGGCTCGCGCCGCCGTCGACCCTGGACGGGGCCAGCGGCCGTACGGTCGTCCAGGCCTGGCTCGCCAGCCGCGGGCTGATCGCCCTGGTCGCGCTGGTGCTGGCGCTGCGCGAGGGACGCCGGGTGACCGACATGGTCAGCAACTGGGACGTCCAGCACTTCACCCTGCTCGCCCAGGGCGGCTACTTCGCCGAACCGGACAACATCTTGATGGCCTTCTTCCCCGGCCTGCCTGCGCTGCTCGCGGCCGGCCTGGCGGTGGGCGTCCCGGTCGCGGTCGGCGGCGTCGTGCTCTCGCTGATCTGCTCCGGGATGGCCGCGGCGGCGCTGGCCCGGCTCGGCGGTCCGTGGGCGGCGGCGCTCTGGCTGTTCGCGCCGACGGCGGTCTTCACGACCGTCCCGTACACCGAGTCGCTCTTCTGCGCTGCGGCCTTCTGGGCCTGGGAACGGGCGCGGGCCGACCGATGGGGGACCGCCGCGCTGCTGGCGACGGTTGCCTGCACGGTCCGGGTGTCCGGGCTCTTTCTGGTGGGCGCGCTCGGGGTGATGATCCTGACCGCGGGCGGGCTCAGCCTCGTCGACCGGATACGGCGGGCGGCGTGGCTGCTGCTGCCGGCGGCGGCGATCCTCGCCTTCGCCACCTACCTGCACGCGCTGACCGGCAGCTGGACCGCCTGGTACACCGCGCAGTCGACCGGCTGGGTACGCCAGCTGACCACGCCCTGGCAGTCGTTCCTGAACACGATTCCCGCCATCGTGCCCGGCGCGTACGCCGACCATCCGTGGTGGGCGGCGGTGTTCCGCGGCGAGGTGGTCTCGATGGCCGTGGGGCTCCTCGTCACCGTGTGGTGCCTGACCCGGCGGCTGTGGGCCGAGGCCGCCTGGGTGGGCGTGCAGGTGGTGGCGTTCTCGCTGTCGTACTGGTTCTTCTCGGTCAACCGGGCGACCCTGTTGTGGTTTCCGCTGTGGATCATGCTGGCCCGTTGGGGGGTCCGGCGACCCGCCGGCGTCGGGCCGGGACTGGTCCACCGGGCGCTCGTGGTGGCCGGGGTCGGGCTCGGTGTGGTCGGGATGATCTGGTGGAGCTGGCTCTTCTTCACCGGTCACTGGGCGAGCTAGCAGGCTCCCTACACTTGCTCGGTGCAACGGATGTGGATCGACGCTGACGGCCTGGTCAACCTACGAGACGTCGGCGGGATCCCGACCACCGACGGGCAGGCGATCGCCGCCGGCCGGCTGCTGCGCTCGGACAACCTGCAGTCCCTGACCGAGGCTGACGTGGCCACCCTGCTCGGCCGCGGGCTGAGCGACGTCGTCGACTTGCGCAGCGACTACGAGGCCGAGATGGAGGGCCCGACCGCGCTGACCGGGCACCCGGAGGTGTCGATCCACCAGCTCTCGCTGTTCCGCGAGTGGCGCGAGGGGGTCGGCGAGGCCAAGCCCGAACCCGAGGAGGACCGGCCTGAGGCGCTGCCCAAGGAAGCGCTGCCCTGGGTCGACCTCGAGCCGAGCGTCGAGCTGGGGAACGACGTGGCCTCGCACTACCTCTCGTACCTGGTCGACCGGCCCGACTCGGTGATCACGGCCCTCCGGGTGATCGCTGACGCGCCGGGCGCGACGCTGGTGCACTGCGCGGCCGGCAAGGACCGGACCGGCACCATTGTCGCCCTTGCGCTGACCCTGGCCGGGGCCGACCGCGCGGCCGTGATCGCGGACTACGCCGCCAGCTCGGAGCGGATGCAGGCCATCGTCGACCGGCTGATGACCTCGGCGACGTACGCCGACAACCTGCGCGACCGGCCCCTGTCGTCGCACCTGGTGTACGCCGAGACCATGCAGTTCCTGCTCGACCACCTCGACGACCAGTTCGGCGGGGTCGAAGCCTTTCTCATCCCGCACGGCTGGACCGCTGAGGACACCGCTCGGCTCCGGAGGAAACTGCTGGACTGACTCCGAAGACTCAGATCCTTTTCTGCTCGACGCTGGTGCAGATACCAAGGTATCTCGGGCGACAACTCGTTGCGAAGCTCCCCGAAACCTCTAGCATCTCGCGCTCGTTCCTGAAGTAGTGGTATCCATCGGAGGGAGTAACACCGTACCGGCGCCCAGCCTGCTCGATCAAAGCGGCTCCCTTGTCTGGGTCCGGGTTCGCAACTCTGCTCGTTGGGAATTGTGGTCGATGATCGCCTGGTAGGTAGAGATGTCCTGGCGGATGAACGCGTCTACTACACACCGCGGCTCGGTTTCCCGTGTCGGGGTTGAACGCGTTGACCTGGTCGCCGACCTGGATGTCCTCAATTGGATTGCTCGTGCCGTCGGCGAGGAGGACGGGGGCCGGCGACTGAGGGCGGTGCCGAGGGCCTCAAGTCCGCCGGTGGTCAGCGCGATGGCGCGGCCGGGTCGATCTCGAGCCGAGCGTCGAGCCGGGTAACGACGTCGCCTCGCACGACCTGGCGTACCTGATCGACCGGCCGAACTCGGTGGTCAGGGCCCTTCGGGTCATCGCTGACGCGCCGGCGTAACCCTGGTGCACTGCGCCGCCGGTAAGGACCGGACCAGAACAGTCGTCGCCCTGGGCCTCACACTGGCCGGCGCCCCTGTCGTCCCACCTCGTGCACGTCGAGACCATGCAGTCCCTGCTCGACCACCTCGACGACCAGTTCGGCGGGTCGAGGCCTTTCTCACCCCGTCATGGCTGGACCGCCGACGACACGCGGCGGCTGCGCGTCAAGCTGCTGGGCTGATCGGTCGGGCATCGGCGGGAACGTTCCCGCGGGAAGGTTTCTCAACGGACGAGAACCTGCAGCTCGCCGACCGGGATCGTCGTGCTGGCGGACTGATAGAACGGGATGGTGCCGGTGGTGCCGGTGATGTTCCAGTCGACGGCCCAGACGGCATTGGCGGTGACGGTGTAGGAGCCGGCGGGGAGCGACGGTTTCTGGTAGCGGTATCCGCAGGACGGGGACGCGGTGCCGGGCTTGACCGACGGGGTCCACTGGGTGCTCAGATTGGTGCAGGTGAGCTTGTTCCCGTCGCCCATGTCGAAGACGACCTTGACCAGGCGGGCGTCGAGGGAGACGGAGATGTCGTAGACCGAGTCCGAGACGGGCGCGGGGTCGAGGTTCCCGTCGGCCCACAGCCAAAGCGGATAGCCGACCGCAGCCATCTTCCACCGGTTGAGGTCTGGTGACGGCCCGATCCTCGGCTTCGGTGGGGTCAGCGTGAGCCGGGCCGACGCGATGTAGGCGACCTCTTGCGGGCTCAGCGCAGGTTGTGCCGGTTCGGCCGGGTCGCCGGCTTGGCGAATGTCCGGTGCTTCGGGCAGCTCGTCCTGTCGCCTGATCGCACAGCCGGCAGCCTCGATCCGGTCCACGCACAAGGCGTTGCTCGACTGGAGCTGCTGGTTCCGGGCGATCGCCGCCGCCAGCTGGGCGCGATAGGCTTTCATCTGGCTCTTGTACTCGTCCTTGGGCAAGTACCTGTACTTCGGCGCCGCTGTCTTGGTACTCGCACTGTGCTTCTCCGGGTGCCCAGCGGTTGATTTTTTGCCTTTCTCCGAGACAAAAACGGTGTTATTACCGGTCGTTAGTGCGCCATGCGCAACATCAGGCACAGCAACGAGGGACGATGCGATGATGAAGACCGGAGCGGCCAGGAGTGCTCTCATTCGCATGACGACACCTTTTGGCCAGTTCCAGACCACAGCTTCCAGGAAGTACCGACCTTGCGAACCTTGAGTCGAGCCACACGGATCTCATTGCCCTTGAGCCGTCGTCCCGGTGCGATAGAAAGGATGGGCCGTTCGTCCTCGCAAACCTCGAGGATCACGGCGCGGGCACTGTGACCGTCGGGCCGTACGTACAGGATCTTCTCCTTACCACTGTCGTGACCACCGATACGGTCATAGGCGACGATGACTTCGGTGAGTTCAGCGAGGTATGAACCGCCTGCGGTCGCTTTCATGAGCTTCGTCGGCTTCTTGGCACCGCCGGCGCGTAGGACGCGGTTGTACTCGGCGCGGAAGGTCCGGTACGACTTCTCGGCGGCGGCGTAGTCAAGCCGTTGCTGGCGCTCCAGCGTGGTCTCGGTCGGCGTCTGCACCACAGGCGTAGGTGAAGGGGCAGGACCGGCGGGTTCGTCGCTCGTGCAGCCGGTGACGGCAAGCAGGCAGGCCAGGGTGACCACCCCCAGCACGCTGCGCGCGTCAACCATCTCCACGTCCTCCCCCGTACGCGAGACGCAAGAGTGACACGTCAGCGCCCTACCTGTCAGCCGGCTGCGCACTTCTGTGGATAACCCTGGCGCGCCAGTAGAGCTGGGAGTGGACCATCGGGTCGACCGCGACATCGCCGACGCACCGGGCGCGACCCTGGTGCACTACACGGCCGGCAAGGACCGGACCGGCACCATCGTCGCCCTTGCGCTGACCCTGGTCGGGGCCGACCGGGCGGCCGTGATCGCCGACTACGCCGCCAGCTCGGAGGAGGCAGGCCATCGTCGACCGGCTGATGACCTCGGCCACGTACGCCGACAACCTGCTTGACCACTACCTGATGTGCTCTGGAACAACCGTATCGCCGGATCCGATCCGATACTCGCCGTGACCCGTCTACACGACTTGCCCATCTGGACGGCCGCCCTCTAGGACCCTCGTCGCGTAGCCGCTGCCGCCGCGCGCCAGATGTTCTGCTGGCGTGGGGCTGATGTGGTCGAGCGTTCGGCCAGCGTAACTGCCAATGCCGTGGCTGACGGCGCCGCCGAGGCTGGCGAATGCGGTGCCGGTGCCGGCTCCTTCGGGCGGTGGCGCCGAGGGGCCCTGAGCTGGTGTGCGGGCCGGGACCAGTGGCTACTGGTCGCCGCACCGCTGACCCCGCCGGCGATCGTCGCTCCGACGGGCTCCTCAGTTCGAGCTCCTTGGGCCGCGCCAGCTCGCTGACCGTCAACACCGGCTCCTCGCCGACGTGCTCGACCCGCCAGGCGTTGACCCAGTTCCCCAGCGTCTGAGCCACCACCCCGTTCTCCCGGGCCACGTCCGCGATAGGGCGGGACTTGTCGATCACCTCCCGGACAGCCGCCGCTTTGAACTCAGGAGAGAACTTTCCACGCTTTTCAGGCAAAATGCGTTTCCAATCTGATAGGCCCCAATCTTACTTGGGGGCCACTGTCCGGGAAACTTAGAGCACCTCAGACCGCGGCCCAACCCCAGGTCGCGTCACCGGTGGCGGTTTGACGGGTTCATCCAGTTGAATGAGTAGCAGGGGGTGTTCCAGCCCTTGATGAAGGCTCGGATCTGGGACATCAGGTCGCGGACGGAATTGAAGTTGCCGCGGTGGATGGTTTGCTTGTCAGAAATGGAGAACCAGACCTCAACCAGGTTAGCCAGACCCGTAGGTGGGTGAAGTGGACGTGGATGCGGGGTTTCGCCTCGAGCAGAAGCTATCATCCCCAGCCAACGTAAAATCCAAATCGACACACCACTAGCCGCCGCTCCCGCCATCAAGTACGTAGGTACTGTCGTCGTCAGACTGGAGGTTATAGCATCTGCCCGATCGCGATCAGCCGAGGGAGTCGCAAGACCCAAGGATCGATATCAGTGTCAGCATGCACATGAAGTATCGCGTTGCTGAAGCGAAATTTGATTTCGCCAGCCACTCCGTCCTCCACCGTGATTAAGTTAGTGCCGATCAAGTCCCACGCGCGATCCTCCACGTCATCATCTTCCCAGCTGACCTGACGTGATGCTATGACACCTGACCATGGGCATCTCAGACTCAATGACCATTCCATTCCAAAAATGGTAAGGATCGGATCGCTGTACTCGAGTTCGGCCACCGTTACTGGTAGCCCGGCGTTAATTTCAGAGCGTGGCCAACTCATGGGCCAAGCTCCACGTGGGTCCGCTCTATGACATATTCGCAACGCTGCGGTTTTGTCAATCCCGGTGGTGGTTGAGGAGTTTTCCCCGTGAATGGACTTACTGGCCCGCCGTTGGCGTTCTCGAACGAGGCGCGCAACGGTGCCGTATTGGTCGGTTCCATCACACGAACACGCGATCCATCGGACAAAGTGTACTGGGTTCCCGGTGAAGCTGTGGGAGCTGAGGGCAGCCCAGCGGAGCGGTAGCCTTCTTCCAGCCGAGCGCGGCTAGTAGGAACGACGACCCCGTCAGAGTTGGCGACGAAGTCTGCTCGGCCGCAGTTGGCGTTGTGGACGAGTAGCCGGTGGTGGCCGGCTTGGATGTAGTAGTTGTGGAGTCCATCAACTTCGAAGTTGTGGACGGTGGCGACCTCGCCGGTGGCGTCGATGGAGTGGATGGTGACGGTCGACCCGTCGGGTCGAACCAGCTGGTCGCCTTTGCGGAGTTCACGGACGGGGGTCCAGCCTTGGCCGTCGACCATGAAGGGGTGTTCGGCGGTGGTGGTGACGGCTTGGTCGTTGTCGAGGATGACGCGGTAGGTGGGTATGTCGTGGTGGGTGAACGCGTCGAGGACCCGGCGTGGCTCGTTCTCCCCGGTCTCGGGATTGAACGCGGCCACCTCGTCGCCGATCTGGATGTCTTCGATGGGTTTGGTGGTGCCGTCGGCGAGGAGGACGGGTGTGCCGGCGACGAAGCAGGCGGTGACGGCTTCTTCGGTCCGGTTCAGCAGCCGACCGGCCCCTGACTCGAGTCCATGGCCGGCGACGCCGCGCAAAGGGACGCCGCCGGTGGCGGCGCCGACCCCGGCGTTCTTGGCCAGTCCGGTGACGGTGTGCGGGCCGGGCCCAGTCAGGTAGGTGGCGCCGTTACTGACCCGCCCCTCAATGATGAACACCACTACTGATCAATCTAGAGTGCTTCGGGTCAGAACCAGGGAGCGGTGGCACCGGAGTACGCCAGCTTGAGTCGCTCGAATCGGCACCGGTCTGATCCGGCACAAGCAGGGCCTCGACTCCACCTGCGGCAGCGACCCCCTTGAACTGCCGTGACTAGTAGGTCGGTCTCGTGTATTCAGGTGACCTTAAGTCATCATTGGGAAGCTGCTGGGCTCGTTGCCACTTGCATCTGACTCGTCGAGCGCCATGGCGGATGCAACGATCAAGCCCTCTCCTCCGCGACTGCGTACCGAGAAGATAGTCAGGTCAACATCTACTTCCAGTTCCCACGGTACCCGATCCGGATTCTCGCTGAGTGTTCCTACCGCCTCGATAATCGGACCTACCAACACCATCGGTACGGACATGTACTGGACGTACATAAAGAATATTTCCATCCTCGATGTAACATCTTGCCTGATATTCGACCGGAAAAGAAGCCGGTTCATACCACCTCGCATTACCTCTAATCTGAACGTCCGCTTGGACAGATCAAGGTAGACCGGGTCATTCAAATGGATTTTTGACATTACTTCCTCCCTCCCAAAAGTTGACATTCTTGAGCTCCTGCGCTTCGTGCAGTTGACGCATCTCCCAGTCGAAGGGTGATCCGCGCCCCGTCGCGTCACGTTGTACTGCAGATACCACCTTGTGATAGGGGGATTCTCCAGTGACGCCGTCGAGCACCACGCTAATTCTCGTACTTGGGTCGTTAATCGCCGCCCGCACGCTTGATTGCCAATCAGCGTCCTGCATCAGGTGGCGTCCGCCGATTAGCTTGGCTTGTTGCGCCAGCCCCTCCGACTTGCCGAGCACGACGTGGTCGCCACAACTGTTGTGGACGAGGAGCCAGTGGTTGCCGGCTTGGACGTAGTAGTTGTGGAGGCCGTCGACTTCGAAGTTGTGGACGGTGGCGGTGTCGCCGGTGGCGTTAATGGTGTGGATGGTGACGGTCGACCCGTCGGGTCGAACCAGCTGGTCGCCTTTGCGGAGTTCACGGACGGGGGTCCAGCCTTGGCCGTCGACCATGAAGGGGTGTTCGGCGGTGGTGGTGACGGCTTGGTCGTTGTCGAGGATGACGCGGTAGGTGGGTATGTCGTGGTGGGTGAACGCGTCGAGGACCCGGCGTGGCTCGTTCTCCCCGGTCTCGGGATTGAACGCGGCCACCTCGTCACCGATCTGGATGTCTTCGATGGGTTTGGTGGTGCCGTCGGCGAGCAGGACGGGTGTGCCGGCGACGAAGCAGGCGGTGACGGCTTCCTCGGTCCGGTTCAGCAGCCGACCGGCCCCTGACTCGAGTCCCTGTCCGGCGGCGCCCCGCAAAGGGACGCCGCCGGTGGCAGCGCCGAACCCAGCATTCTTGGCCAGCCCGGTGACGGTGTGCGGACCGGGACCGGTCAGGTAGGCGGCGCCGTTGCTGACCGCACCCTCGGCGACGTTCGCGGCGACTTCTTTCGCACCGGTACTGAGAGCAGTCTTGGCGAGGACGCTGCCGGCGCCGAACCCGACCGCGCCGGCGGCGCCGGAGACTGCGACCTGACCCCAGTTCACGTCACCGGTGGTGGCTTTCTGGATGATCGTGTCCGCACCAGCGGAGATCAGCATCATCCCGGCCGGCCCGCCCACCCCGGTCGCCATCAACGCCCCACCGGCGACGACCATGGCGCCGCCGGCGACGTACTCCCAGTTGTTCTTCAACCAGTGGCCGGTCGCGTCCATCGCCGAGTGGAACGCGTCCCCGGTCGCTTGCAGGGCGCTGCCGACCAAACCGTTGTTACTGTCCCGGTAAGCAGCCAGCTCAGCGTCGGTGACCGGCCGCAACCCGGTCGGATCGACCGCGTGCATCGGGTCGTTCCCGGCGAACGCGTACGGGTTCCCCGCCCACCCGGCACCGGTGACCGGATCCAGCGGGTCGACCGACAAGAAGCCGCGGGCCGCTGGGTCATAGACCCGCGCCCCCATCCATTCCAGGCCGTCCACGCTCACCTCACCCGAGGAGCCGACCGACGCCGCCCCGAGCCCGGTCTGACCGGTGCCGCCGAGGGACCACGGGTCGGCGCCGACGGCACGGGTGGTGCGCCAGCCGGGCGCAGTCCAGCCGGCGCCGATCCCGGTGACCGGACCGGAGGTGAGGATGGGGGTGTCGCCGGCCAGCACGGGGGCGCCTGCGTAGCCGGCGGTGTCCCAGAAGAACTCCGTCCCGTCCACCGACGCCAGCTCACCCAAGGCGTCCGCGTGCACCGTGATCTTCCGGACCCGATCGTCACGGTCGTGGCGGATGATCCCGGCCAGGTAGCCGGTCGGGTTCCACACGAACTCCCGCGCCGTCCCGTCACTGCGCCGCGACCACAGGCGCCGGCCGGCGGCGTCGTAGCTGTAGCGGGTCGTCGTCCCCGACGCGTCCACCGTCGACAGCAGCTGCCCGGCCAGGTCGTAGACGTGCTCGATCGTCTGCAGACCGGCAGGGCTGGACGCGGCTTCGACCTGGTTGTCGATGGTCTCGGAGGAGAGCCGTCCGGCTGCGTCGTACACCCACCGCCCGGTCGCCGTCCCGATCCCCGCCTCCGTGCGAGCTGAGATGAGCTGGCCGGCCCGGTCGTAGCCGTACTCGGTCACCGACCGGCCGATCCCCGCCCCCCGGCTGTCGCCACCGTCGTCCTTGGTGACCCGCAGGACCCTGCCGTCACGGTCACGGTCGATCGCGGTGCGGGTGGCCCCCTCGCCGTCGGTGATGGTGTGGGCGACGACGAAGCCGTCGGAGTGTTCCCAGGACTGGATGAGTCCGCCCGCGACGGCGGAGATGATCCGGCCGGCTGCGTCCCGGTCGAACGCCGCCCGACCCAGCAGCGACGAGTCGACTTCCCTCAGGCGGCCGCCCGCGTCGTAGCGGTAGTCGGTGATCGTGCCGTCCGGGGTGGTCATCCGGGTGCGGCGGCCGTCCGCGTCGTAGCCCCAGGTGACCGCCCGCCCGCCACGGGCCCGACGGATCAGCTGCCCACGCGAGTTCCACTCCAGGACGTGCTCGACCGGCTCAGCCCGACCCGGGTCGGATGTGTCAGTGATGGTGACGGTGCGGCGCCGCAGATCCCGCGTCAGCGCGGTGACGGTCTTCCCGTCGACCGCCATGGTCGCGGGCCGGCCGGCCGCGTCGTAGGTCAAGGTTGTCCGCCGCCCGTCCGGAGCCTCCCGCCACGCCAACCGGCCGGCCGCGTCGTAGCCGGCGCTTGTGGAGCGGCCGAGCGGGTCGGTCTCGGCGACGCACCGGTTCATACCGTCGAACTTGCGCCGGGTCACCCCGCCCATCGGGTTGACGATCTCGACCGTCCGGCCCAGCTGGTCGGAGGTGTACCGGGTGACCCCGCCGTTGCCGTCGGTGGCGGTGAGCAGCTGCCCGGCCGCGTCATAGCTGAAGGTGGCCGGTCCCGTCTGCGGCGACTTCCACCCGACCACCCGCCCGGCCAGGTCGTAGGTCCAGCTCGAGGTGCCGGCGCCGGGAGCGGTGTGCTCGACCAACCGGCCGCACGCGTCGTACCGTGACCGCGCCACCTCACCGGTCGGCAGGGTCTGCGTCACGGCCTGACCGTCGACGTCGTAGCCGATCGTCACGGTCCCGCCCGCCGGGTCGGTCACCGTCGCGAGCCGACCGCAGCCGTCGTAGCCGTAGGTCGTGGTCAATCCTGACGGGGAGGTGACGGCGACCGGTCGGCCCGCCGGATCGCGGACGATTCGGGTCAGACCGCCGTCGCCGTCCAACGCCTCGACCGGGCGTCCGCACCGGTCGTAGGTGAAGACAGCGGCGGTCCCGTCGACCCGGCCGGCTGAGGTGAGCCGGCCCAACGGGTCGAACCCACTTGTCACCGTGGTGTCAATGCCGGAGACCTGGACCTGGTGCGCCGTTGGGTCAGCGTCGACGCCGACCCGCACCCCGGTCGGGTCAACGGTGGCGACCAGGTGGCCGGCCGCGTCATAGGTCTGCGACCACACCCCGCCGGTCGGGTCGGTCGTCGCCGACAGACGGGACAGGTCGTCGTGCGCGAACCGCCACTGCGACCCGTCCGGCAGGGTCACCGCTGACACGTTGCCCAGCTCGTCGAGCTGCCGGGTCACCTCCCTCTCCAACGGGTCGACCGTCCGCGACTCCTCCCCGTGGCTCCCGTACTCGACGCAGGTGCGGGCGCCGAACGGGTCGATGGTCGCGGTCAACCGGCCCGCGACGCTGTGCTCGTAGCGCCAGACTGCGCCGTCGGGGTCCTGGCGTTGAGCCAGCTGACCCGACGCCGGGTCCCAGACGAACTCGGTGCGGTGCCCCGACGGGCTGACGGCCGCGGTGACGCGACCGAGAACGTCGCGTTCCAGGCGAGCGGTCTGGCCGTCCGCGTTGGTCACCCCGATCAGGTCACCCCGGTCGTCATAGCCGAACCGCAGCGTGACCTCGGTCGGGTCGACCACCTCGCTCAGCAGACCGTCGTGCCACGTCAGCCGGGTCAGCCCGCCCTCGGGATCCAGGATCGTCGACGGGTTCCGCTGCTCACCCTCGTAGGTGCAGGTGGTGACCGCACCCTGCTCGGTCACCACCGTCGTCACCCGATCGAGCCCGTCGAAGCCATAGCTGATGTCCGCGCCGGACGGGGTCACCGTCTGGATCCGGCGGCCGCGGTCGTCGTACTGGTGCACCGTGGCGGCACCGTCACGCTCAGTCAGCAGAACGGGGTTACCCCACCGGTCGTACGAGCTGGACTGCCGCTGCTCGTCGGCATCCACCACCCCCACCAGGCGACCCTTGTCGTCGGAGATCCACGTGTTCGACCGGGCCCCGTCCTCATCCGAGACCACCGTCACCCGGCCGGGCAGGTAGACGAACCGGGTCGTCCGCCCGAACAGCGACCGCTGAGAGGTCACCCGCCGGCGGTCGTCGTAGCCGTTCTCGGCCTCCACCACCCCGTCCGCATCAGTCACCGACACGATCAGCCCATCGGCGTTCCACCCGTACGAGCGGGTCCCCGCCGGGCCCGACGCCGAGACGAGCTGGCCGCGCTCGTCGTAGCCGTAGGAGACGACCCGGCCGTCAGCGCTCCGGGCGACGACGACCCGGTCGTCTGCCCACTCGAGCCCGATCCACTGACCGCGGGCATGCGTCAGCCGAACCACCCGGCCGGCGTCGTCGCGACCAACCTCGACGAAGGCCCGGGACTCCCTCGGCCCCGTGCCGAAGGTCCTCAGCGCACCCGACTCCGACAGTCGCCACCACGAGCCGTCGTTCCCCGACGCCACCAGCTCACCCGAGTCGTCGGCGATCAGCCACAGGTTTTCTCCGACCGCACGATCCCAGCCAGCGCCCAACCGCGGGAAGTGGACCTGACGCCCATCCGGCAGCGTGAGCCGGGCCAAGCCATCGGTGTCGAACGTCAGGCCGGCGTCGCAGACCGAGGACCAACCCGGCCCGAACGCGTGCCCGCCGGTGTCGAAGGAGTTGTAGCAACGGCCCAGCACCAGGCCCGCAGCAGCACCCGGGAAGGTCAGGTCGGTCTCGACCTCGACGAAGTTGCCCGTCGAGGCGTTCACCGGGTCATTGGCATATCCCGATGTCGCCGGACCCCCGAACGCCTGCGGCGGCTCGATCACCAGGTCTTGACGGGTCGCGTCCACCCCGGCCGCTCTCAACGCCGCCGCGACCGCGCTGTTCGACATCGTCGACAGCTCGCCCTCACCGCCGGCCGCCGTGAACGCGTCCGCAACCGTCCTCGCCCACGCCACGTCCTCGGCGTTGGCCGCCAACCACGCCGTGTAGCCCGTGAACACCCCGGACGCGTCCAGCGACCCCCACCGGCACTTCGCCACGAAATCGGCGTAGTCCGCCCTCAGCCGTCCCGGCGTCGACGCCAAGGCCTCGTCCAGATGGCCGGACGACGTCGCGAACGACCGCAGCTTCGACGGCCGCGCCGACGAGGTGCCACCACCCCCGCCGCCACCGCCGGGCGGCGGAGACTGCCGGGCCCGAGCCGAAGCGGCCGACACGGCAATCGACGGCTCCGCCGCCGGCGGCCCTACCGGCGGGTCGTCGGGACCGAAGAGCTCGTCCATTCCCCTTTCCAGCAACGACCGGTCCGCCTGCTCCTGCAACCACGCCCGCGCGGTCTCGCGGCGCTGCTGCTCCTTCGCCGCCTCATCCTTCAGCGACTGCGCGCCCGCCGCCACTTCCCGCAACCGCGCCACCAGCTCTGAGGCGTCCCCCGCCGCCGTCGCCGCGTTCGTCGCGAACACGAACGCGAAGTGACCCACGAAGTCGGTGCACCCCGTGGACACCGCCGACGCCCGAGGGCCCGCCTGACTCTCGACCGCCGTCGCCGCCAGCCGGCACCGCGTGATCAACGTGTCCGCCGTCGCGTCGTCGAACGGGACGTCCTCCTCGACCGCACCCAGGTCAGCCATCAGAACCCGCTGATCTCACCCGCGAACCCTCATCACTCACCGACCCCACTGGTCGACCGCTGGAGCACCGAGTAGTGGTCACGGTGCCGGACCACGATCCTCACACGCAGGTGGCCGCCGAATCGGCGTTCCGACAAACCTGTGGATAACTTCTGAACCTCGCCCTACGGCGACGCGGGAACGATCTGGTCCACCGTGACCGTGGTCAGCCGCACCTCGACCGGGACCTCGTCGCCGAGGTTCGGCGGGGTGGCGCCGTTGGGCAGGAAGATCTGGCTGGACTGCATGTGCGGGGGTTCGAGGAAGAAGCGCTTCCTGCCCGCGATCGTGTACGGGCTGAGGGCGGTGCCGAAGGCCTCCAGCCCGCCGGTGGTCAGCGCGATGGCCCGTTGCCGCATCGTGCTCGCCGAGCTGGGGGCCTCCAACCCCACCCCGTGGGCGGTGCCGCCAGCGACCACGACCACGTACCCGTCGAAGCGGCAGGGGCGCTGGCGATAGCCGACGCGTTCGCCGCGGGAGACCTTGTGGACGTCGAGCACGGTGGCGGTGGTGTGCCGGCTGTCCGGGTCGCCGAGCCAGAGCTGGGTGCCGCTGCGCAGCCGGAGCGGGACGGGCGGGGCGCCGGCGTCGGCCAGCCCCGCCGCCAGGACGGCGGCCTCACCCGGCGGCAGGTGCGAGAACCACAGCGGGGCGTCGACGGCGGCCAGCGCGGCCCTCGCCAGCTGTTCGGCTTCGGTGAACCGGCCCTCCTCGCGGAGCGGCAGGTGCAGGCTCCAGCCTTCGATCCGGACCCGGTCGGCGAGCAGCGCGACGCGGTCGAGGTCGGTCGGCGCGATCCCGTGCCGGCGCATCGAGGTCAGCACCTCCACCAGCACCCGCGGTCGGGTCTGCAGGTCGGCCAGGGCCGCGAGGTCGGCCAGCCGCGAGACCGTGGTCAGCACCTGTGGGTCCTCGGCCAGCTCGACGGCCAGCGGGTTGTGCGCGTCCCAGGGGTTGAGGATGACCACCGTCTTGCCGAACGCCTCCCGGACCTGCTCGACCTCGCTGGGAAGGCCGACGGCGATCGTGTCGACGCCCAGCGCGGCCGACTCCTCGGCCAGTCGGTGCAGCCCGAAGCCGTAGCCGTTGCCCTTGGCCACCGGCACCAGCCCGGGCGTGGAGCCCGCTTCGGCCCGTAGGTGCCGGCGCCACCGCTCGACGTCGAGGTGCAGGGTTAGACCGCTCACCCGGCGAGCGTAGCGGGCAGCCACCTGCCTCCGACGATGGCGCAACCTCTTCGAGGCCTTCGACAAGCTCAGGACGCGGAGCGGCGGCGCATGTACAGGTCGAAGGCGCCGTAGAGGATCGCGTTGAGGGGCAGGTCCCACTCGCCGAGGTACTCCACGGCTTCGCCGCCGGTACCGACCTTGAACTGGATCAGGCCGAGGTGCGGGTCGTCGGCTTCCAGGCCCTCGGTGATGCCGCGGAGGTCGTAGACGGTGCAGCCGGCGGCCACGGCGTCGGTGATCATCTGCCACTGGATGGCGTTCGAGCCGCGGACCTCACGCTTGGCGGTCGAGCTCGCGCCGTAGGAGTACCAGGCGTGCTGGCCGACCCGCACCCAGGTGGTCGCGGCGACCAGGTCGCCCTCGTGCTCGGCCAGGTAGAGCCGGATCCGGTCGGGGTCCTCGGCCCGGAGCGCGGTCCACATGGTCTGGAAGTAGGACAGCGGGCGCGGTGTGAAGTGGTCGCGCTCGGCCGTCTCGACGTACAGCGGGTGAAAGTGCGCGAGGTCGTCGAGGTCGCCCTGGCGTACGGTCACCCCGAGCTTGGCGGCCTTCTTGATGTTGCGCCGCCAGAGCTGGTTCATGCCCGTGAGCAGCTCGTCGGTGGTCCGGCCCGCGATCGGCAGCTGGAAGACGAACCGTGGCTGGCCGGCGGCGAAGCCTTCGTCCTCGTGCGGGGGGTGCCAGCCCAGCTGACGCATGCTGTCGCGCAGGTGGGTGGCGCGGTGGTTGACCTCGTCGGGCATCGCCTCGCTGATCCGGGGGATCCGCTCGTCGGCGATCGCCGCCTTGATCGTCTCCGCTCGCCAGCGGCGGACGACGACCGGTGCGCCGACCCGGATCCCGAACGCCCCGGCCGCACGGACGTGGTCGGCCAGCGGCCGCAGCCAGGCGCCGATGTCCTCGGCGTTCCAGTCGATCGTGGGTCCCTCGGGCAGGTAGGCGAGGTACTTCTTGACCCTCGGCAGCTGGCGGTAGAGGACCAGCCCGGCCCCGACCAGGTGGTCGCCCTCGTCGAACCAGCCGATGGACTCGCTGCGCCACTCGCTCTTGACCTGGCCCCACGCCGGGGTCTGCAAGAAGCTGACCGAGGGCTGGCTGGCGTTGAAGAGGGTGTGACGTTCCGCGGGGATGGTCCGTACCGAGAGGGTCACGGGCGACAAGGTTAATCTCTCCCCTACCCTCGATCACGTACCTGGCCCCTGATGGTCGGACCCAGAGTCCAACAGAGCGTGGAGGGAACCGCCGATGACCGTGCCCCGGGTCGAGCTGACCGACGACGAGCTGCGTGAGGGTCTGACCGCCTGCCTGGCCGTGCCGCGCTGGGTGGACGAGGTGGTGGCCGCCGCCCCCTTCGCCTCGCTGCTCGCGCTGACGGACGCGGCCGCCGCGGCCGCGAACCCGTTGACGCCCGAGGAGGTGGACCAGGCGCTCAGCCACCACCCGCGGATCGGGGAGCGGCCGGTCGGTACGGGCACGGCCCCGGCGTTCTCCCGGGCCGAGCAGGCGGCCAGCGCCTCGACCGACACCGACCTGGCCGAGGCGCTCGCGGCCGGTAACCGGGCGTACGAGGAGCGGTTCGGGCGGGTCTTCCTGATCCGGGCTGCCGGACGGAGCCGACCGGAGATCTTGGCCGAGCTGCAGCGCCGGCTCGAGCTGGACGACGAGACCGAGATCGCCATCGTGGCCAGCGAGCTGCGGGACATCGCCCTGCGAAGAATCCCGCAGCTGTTCGGCCATCTGGATCACCACTCCGGTTACAACGACGTCGAGGCGGCCGAATGACGCGCAGCCGGGTGACCACCCACGTGCTCGACGCGGTCGCTGGGCGGCCGGCGGTGGGGGTGACGGCTCGACTGGAGGGGGCCGACGGGTCGCTGATCGCGGCCGGCACCACGGACGACGACGGCCGGATCGGCGGTCTAGGTCCGGTCGACCTCGAGCCGGGCAGCTACCGGATCACCTTCGCCACGGGCGCCTACTTCGCGGCCACGTTCTATCCCGAGGTCGTGCTCAGCTTCACGATCGACGACCCGGACGCGCACTACCACGTGCCGCTGCTGCTGAGCCCGTACGCGTACTCCACCTATCGCGGCAGCTGAGCTGGCCGAACCTCTTGGGGCCCTCGACCAGCTCGGGACGCGGACGTTTAGTGGGGTCCGGAACCCGGGATAGGCGCCCGCACAGGGGATGGGCCCGGCCGCGCGGGGAACGCGTACGGGCCGGATGCGTACGGCCTACCCCGGGCGTCCGTGGACCCCCCGGTTTCTCCTCCACCGTACTGGACGCGACTCAATCTCGTGACCTGCGACGAAGACCGCGCCGATGGCTGATTCCCGAACACCCATCAGCAGCGCGAAGAGGGTTTGATCGGCGGCGAGGGGTTCGTCACCGATGCAGTTGACGAATTCGAGACTACGTGCCAACGGCTCCCAACCGGAGACTTCTACCAGAACAACGTCAGCATCTTTCCCGACATCGAAGTTGCCGATCCGCGAGTCGAGGTCGAGAGCCTGGGCGCCGGCCAGGGTGCCGGTGAAGAGCAGCTCGGCGGGATGCAGCGCGACGCTGTCGGCACCGGGCTCGGAAAGGTGCACCTTGTACGCGTCGTTGAGCACGCGCGGGATCAGCCACTCGTCGCCGCCGCCGATGTCGGTACCCGCGGCGACGGTGATGCCGGCGGCGACGGTCCGCAGCCACGGCATCGTCCCAGAGCCCAGGAACTGCTGCGAGGTCGGGCAGTGGGCGATCGAGCTGCCCGTCTCGGCCAGCCGGGCAAGCTCGCGGTCGGAGCAGTGCACGGCGTGCGCGAACACGCTGCGCCGGCCGAGGAACGTCTCGCCGCCGACGGTCGACCCGGGCAGGAAGCGGCCGTCGTAGGTGTCGAGGTAGTCGGTCACCTGGTAGGTCTCGCGCACCGCGGTGACCTCGCCGTCGCCGGGCCGGTCGTTCTCGCTGAGGTGGGAGTGGAAATAGACGCCGCGGTCGCGCACCCCGGCGTACAGCTCGCCGAGGGCGGTCAGAGTCCGCGGGGTGACCGACAGGCTGAACCGGGGCACGACGGCCACCTGGAGCCGGGCGGTGCGGGGGTCGCCGGTGTCGGCGAGGTGCCAGCGGTCGATCTCGTCGGCGACCAGCCGGACGGCCTCGTCCTCACCGGTCAGCAGCGGCGCGGCGGCGGGGGGCCCGACGGTCTGCACCCCGCGGCCGCTCACCAGCCGCAGCCCGGCCTCCTGGTGGGCACGGAAAAGGGCGTCCTGCGCCTCGGGGAACGCCGACCCGAAGACCATCGCCGCCGTGGTCCCAGCGGAGACGCGGCGGCGGACGAACTCATCCGCCACCCGTTCGGCGGTGTCCGGGTCGGCGAGCGTGGCCTCGGCGGGAAAGATGCAGCGTTCGAGCCAGTCGAGCAGCTGACCGCCGCCGTACGCGTCGAGGGCGTTGGTCTGCGGATAGTGCAGGTGGGCGTCCACGAAGCCGGGCAGCACGAAGTCGGCCCGCCGGACCGGCACGTCCGCGTACGCCGCCGGCAGGTCGGTGTGGTCGCCGACCCAGGCGATGGTGCCCGCGTCGTCGATCACCAGCGCCCCGTCGGGCAGCGAGACCAGCGCCTCGGCCGCGCTCGTGACTCCTGCGTTCCCGGCCACGTGGAAGATGTGGCCGCGAACGACCAAGAAAGGAGCGGGAGCGGAGCGACCACCAGCCCCTGCGGCGAGCAGTGTGGTCACAGGAGCGGGAGCGGAGCGACCACCAGCCCCTGCGGCGAGCAGTGTGGTCACACGAGGCCTGTGTAGGCGTACCAGGCCGGGCCGGCGTCCGGGGCGTCGTCGCGGATGACGGTCGCCTGGATCAGGCCGTACGGGCGGTCGTCGGCGTGGAAGACCTCGCCCGGGTTGTCGAGCCCGAAGGGCGACAGGTCGTAGACGAAGTGGTGCTTGTTGGGCGCCGAGAACCGGATTTCGGCGATGAAGCCGTACGCCTCCAGCACGGCCCGGCCCATCTCGTGCAGCGTCTGCTGCAGCGCGAGGGAGTGCAGCTCGGCGAAGTGCCGGACCAGGATCTGCTTGATCCCGGCGTAGGTGGCCTCCCAGTCGATCTCGGTGGACTCGGTGAAGCGCCACTTCGCGGTCAGCGAGGTGGCCATCACCCGGTCGTTCGTCGGCGCCAGAGTCGTGTACGGGTCGGTGAGAAAGCCGGTGAACTCCGAGCCGGTCGACTTGAGGATCACCATCTCCTTCAGGCCCCCGGTGATCCACACCTGCTGGTCGTCTCCGGTCCCCTCGACGGTGACGGAGGCGGTCCGCACCTCAGAGCCCTTACGGGTCCAGGTGTGGTCGTGCTCGACGCCGTCGATGACCACCCGCTCCCAGGCGAACTCCTCGATCTCGACCCGCGCACCCTGCACCGGTTCCACGTCCTCGACGAAGTGCCGGGCCAGCGCGAGCCCGTAGTCCTCGATCGAGAGCAGCCCCTTCTCCTTCGCGTACGCGTAGGCGGTGTGCTTCTGGGTGTCGGTGGGCAGCACGTCGGACTGGTCACCGTGGGTGTACGCGGGGGCGAAGTCACCGCGCAGCGCCGTGGAGACATTCACGTCGCGGATCTCGTGCCGCGGAGTGTCGCGATAGATCCGGACGATCCGGTTTTCCGCCTTGCCGTACTGGTTGGTGCCCAGGACGATGCCCATGCCGGTCCCCCTTGAGTTGGCGATGCCCGCTAGCCGAAATCCTAGGGAGCGCGCGTTACGGCTCTGGGTCGCCTAGGTGGGTGGTGTCTCGCAGCAACCGCCAGATGCGGTCCCTCGACATCGGCAGCTCGTACGGCCGGACGCCGATCGCGTCGGTGACCGCGTTGGCCAGCGCGGGCGCGACCGGGTTGTAGGGCGACTCGCTCATCGACTTGGCCCCGTACGGGCCGAGGTCGTCGCTGGTACGGGCGAACAGCACCTCGGTGTCGGGCAGGTCCGAGAGCTGGGGCAGGTGGTAGTTGCGGAACACCGCCGTGGTGACGGTGCCCTCGTGGAGGATCAGCTCTTCCCACAGGGCGGTTCCGAGCGCCTGCGCCACGCCACCCTCGATCTGGCCGCGGCACTGGGCGGGGTTGACCACGTAGCCGGCGTCGGCGGCCTGGACCGACTGCAGGATGCGGATCTCACCCGTCCCGGGGTGCACGGCCACCCGGAAGCCGTGCACGTTGAACGCCAGCGACCGGACGCTCCCGTCGACCGTGCCCTCACCGCGGAGCGTGGCCTCGCCGCCGAGGAGGTCGGCGAAGGTCAGCGTCCGGTCAGCGATCTGGAGGCCCTCGGGTCCGGCCAGCCAGTCCGCTGGGTCGACGCCGGTGAGGGCCGCCGCCCGCTCGCGCAGCCGGCGGAGCAGGTCGAGCGCGGCGTCGTGCACCGCCCGGCCGGCGACCACCGTCCCGGTGGAGCCGAAAGCGCCGACGTCGTGGCCGGTCGCGTCGGTGTCGGCGGCGTACAGGGTGATCCGGTCGGCCGTGGTGGCCAGCGCGCTGGCCACCAGCTGGGTGTGCACGGTCGCGGTGCCGTTGCCGAACTCGGCGGTGCCCACGCCGATGGTGTAGCGGCCGTCGCGGTCGACGGTGACGTTCGCCTCCGCCCGGTGGCCGCGCGGCGGGACCGTCGCGATCATGGCCATGGCGAGTCCAGAGCCGGTCCGCCAGCCGGGCTCCCGTGGCTCAGGGAGCCCGCGGCCGCTGCCCAGCGCCTGCTCGACCAGGTCCAGGCACTGGTCGAGACCGTAGGAGCCGAAGACCAGGTCGTCCCCCTCGACGTGGGTGACCACCAGCGGGTCGCCGGGGCGGACCATGTTCTGGCGCCGGAACTCGACCCGGTCGATCCCCAGCTCGACCGCCAGCTCATCCATCGCCGACTCGAGGGCGAAGATCACCTGGCCGAGGCCGTAGCCGCGGAAGGCCCCGGAGGGCAGGTTGTTGGTGTAGACGGCAGCGGCGTCGACCCGCTTGTGCGGCACGTCGTAGACGGCGACCGACTCGGAGACGCCGTGGAACATCACCCCGGCCGAGTGGTTGCCGTACGCGCCGGTGTCGGACAGCACGTCGATCGCCAGCGCCGTCAGCCGGCCGGCCCGGGTGGCACCCAGGGTGACCGCGACCCGGAACGGGTGCCGGCAGGGGGCGGTCGTGAACTCCTCGCTACGGGTCATCTCGTACTGCACCGGACGGCCGGTGGCCAGCACGGCCAGGGTGACCAGGTCCTCGGTGAGGATCTCCTGCTTGCCGCCGAAGCCGCCGCCGACCCGGGCGGTGAAGACGCGGACCCGGTCGCGGTCGAGGTCGAAGAGCCGGGCGATCTCGTCGCGGACCAGGAACGGCACCTGAGAGCTGGTCCGCAGGGTCAGCCGGCCGTCCTCGGCGAGCCAGCCGATCGTGGCGTGGGTCTCGAGGTGGGCGTGGTTGACGCGCTGGTTGCGCCAGGTCCCGCGGACGACCGCGTCCGCCTCGGCCAGGCCGGTCGCGACGTCGCCGTACTCGCCGTGCAGCTCGGCGGCGAGGTTACGGCGCGGGTTGGCGATCCGGCTGGTCATCGGGTCGAGGTGGCCGTGCAGCGCCGGCGTCGTCGGGTCGCGGGCCAGCTCGGGGTCGTGGTTGGCAGGCAGCACCTCGTACTCGACCGCGATCAGTCGGCACGCCTGCTCGGCGACGCCGACGCTCTCGGCCACGACCGCGGCCACCCGCTGGCCGCGGAACCGGACGACCGTATCCAGGATGAGGCTGTCGTCGGGGTCGTCGAGCCGGTTGGCGTGCCGGCCGGTGGAGTAGAGCACCGGCGGCACGTCGGTGGCGGTGAACACCCGGACCACGCCGGGCAGCGACTCGGCGGCGGTGGTGTCGATGCTGAGGATCCGGGCGTGCGGGTGCGGGCTGCGCAGGACGGTCAGGTGCAGCAGGCCGGGAACGGCGACGTCGAGCGTGTACGGCTCGCGGCCGCTGACGATACGCCGACCGGCCGGGGCGCCGACCGACTCACCGACGCCGGAACCACTGGCGGCCGTAGCCGGGCACTGATCCTGGATCGCCTCACGAATCGCCCGGTAGCCCGTGCAGCGGCAGAGGTTGCCCTTGAGCAGGCGCGGCAGCTCGGGCAGGTCCTCCTCGGTGAGGGTCGAGGCCGTGACGACCATGCCGGCCGTGCAGAAGCCGCACTGGAACGCCGCGTGGTCGACGAACCGCTGTTGGACCGGGCTCAGTGCGTCCGGGGTGCCCAAGCCGGCGACCGTGGTGACGGCCCGGCCCTCGGCGCGGTAGGCCGGGTAGATGCAGGAGTGCACCGGCGTCCCGTCCACCAGCACCGAGCACGCTCCGCAGTCGCCGGAGTCGCAGCCCTTCTTGACGTCGAGGTGCTCGGTCTCCCGCAGCAGCGTCCGCAGGCACTGGCCCGGACGCGGCTCCTGCTCGACGCCTGAGCCGTTGACGGTGAACCTCATCGGGGCGTACCGAGCTCCGTGCGGATCTCCTCCGCCAGCAGCCGGCTCACGGCGCGGCGCCAGTCGGCCGCCCCGTGCGGGTCGGTGAACCACTCCTGGATGCCGGCGACGTCGGCGTCGAGCTCGGCGGCCGCGGGGAGGGTGGGGTAGCCCAGCTGCACCGGCCGTACGGTCCCCGCGGTGACGGTGAGCACGAACGAGCCGTCAGGCGCGAGCCGGCCGACCAGCACCGCACCGGACCGGCCGAGCGCCGAGAGGGCGATCTTGCGCAGCGCCGTCCGACTGTCCAGGGCGTCCGGTGAGATCTCGACCGAGCGCAGCACGTCGCCGGGTGAGAGCACGTTGGTCTTGTTGCCGGTCACGAACGCCGCCGCCGGCAGTACCTCGTCCTGGCCGTCGGCCCGCCAGATCACCACGTCCGCGTCCAGACCGGCGGCCAGGCTGGTCATCGGTCCGGCGGGCAGCGAGGCGCAGAGGTTGCCGCCGATGGTGGCGACGTGCCAGACCTTGAACGACCCGTACAGCGCCTCGCACGCCTGGCGGAAGAGCGGGGCGGCGGCGCGGTGCAGCCGGGTCGACAGCGAGGCGACCTCGGTCAGGGTGCAGGTCGCGGCCAGGCTGAGCCCGCCGTCCGTACGCTCGGTGACCGCCGCCCAGCCGAGCGCGGTGATGTCGACCAGCCCGGACAGGTGGTCCTGCGGCTCGGAGTAGAGCCACGACCCGCCGGCCAGGACACCGGTCCGCTCGTCGAGCGCCGCCAGGTCCGCACGCGAGCGTGCGGCCACCACGGCGGTCACGGTGTTGAGGTCCACGCTCTACTCTCCGGTCGCAGGAGCCCCCATTCAAGAGCCTGCGCGTTCCGTCCGTGTTACCGATTCAGAGTGTCGCTCTAGCACCCTGACGTTCTGACACGTCGGCCACGACGATGATGTCGAGCAGGCCGACCACCGAGGGTAGTGCGTCCAGGGTGATGCTCGTCCGCAGCGAGTCGGCGATCCGCTGCGGCCCCTCGAAGAACGGAACTGGTCACGGGCCGGCACCGCCCCAGTCCGTGGCCCCGCAGCGCACGCCCCGGACGATTACCGCCCGCTGAGCGATCCTGACGCGTAGTCGCGGCAGGATCGCTCGCTGGAGCGTGGGTCAGGCCCGCGAGGTCGGCGGGGTGACCGTGATCTTGCCCGGGTTGAAGTTACGGCCCGGGTCGGCGCCGGCGAAGAGGCCTTCCATCAGGTGGACGCCGGCGGCGGAGATGTCCTGCTCGAGCCAGGGCGCGTGCTCGGTCCCGACGCCGTGGTGGTGCGACAGCGTGCCGTCGGTGTCGAGGAAGGCCTGCTGGATGGCCGACTTGACCACGTCGTAGCGGCCGAGCGGGTCGTCCCCGTCGTGCCGGAAGGCGAAGGTGAAGTAGAGGCAGGCGCCCGAGTGGTAGGAGTGCGACAGGTGGCACATGACCCAGCCCTGCACGCCGATCTGGGCGAACGCCTTCTTGGCCGCCGCGGTGACGTTGTCGTACATCGGCACCAGCTTGGACCACGGCGCTGCGGTCTCGGAGACGTCGGCGGCCGCACCCCGGTCGAGCAGGAAGTCCCGGATGTAGGGGGTGTCGAACTTCTTCTGGTCGTACAGCTCACCCGGGCCCTTGCCCAGGCCGATGCCGCCGTGGGAGGCGATGATCTTCTTGACGATCGCCTTCTGCCGGGACACGTGGTCGGGGCCGCCCTCGTAGCCGACGAAGGACAGGCAGACCGCGCTCAGGTCCCAGCCGCGGCGCTCCAGCACCTTGAACAGGCCCTTGCTGACCAGGCCGGACACCGAGAGGCCCTTGCCCTTCTTGCGGGTCGAGAAGGAGAAGCGGGTCTCCCCGGCGTCGGAGACGCGGGTGACCGAGGGCGCCGCGTCGCTGGTCGAGATCTCCTGCATAGCGCCCACGCCGGCCTCGAACGAGGGGAACAGGTAGCCGAGGATCACCCGCTCCTCGGGGATCCGGTGGACCTGGACCGTGACCTCGGTGATGACGCCGAGGCGACCCTCCGAACCGAGCACCATCTCGCGGACGCTCGGCCCGGTCGAGGTGCTGGGCAGACCGCGCAGCACGAGCACCCGGCCGGGCATGACCATCCGCAGGCCCCGGGTGATGTCGGCGATGTCGCCGTACTTGTCCGACTGCATGCCCGAGGAACGGGTCGCGACCCAGCCGCCGAGCGTGGAGTGGGTGAAGCTGTCGGGGAAGTGGCCGAGCGTCCAGCCGCGGGCGTTCAGCTGCTCCTCGAGGTCGGGTCCGAGCGCGCCGGCCTGGATCCAGGCCAGGCCGGACTCTTCGTCGACGTCGACCACCTGGTTGAGCCGACCGAGGTCGAGGGAGATGACGGTGCGGGTCTCGTCCTCGGGTGCCTGCAGGCTGCCGGAGATGTTGCTGCCGCCGCCGAAGGGGATGAGCACGACGTCCGCGGCGATGGCGAGGTCGACGATCGCCTGCACCTCGGCCTCGTCGCCGGGGTAGACGACGACGTCGGGCACCCGGGGAATGTCGCCGGCCCGGAGCCGCATCAGGTCGCGGATGCTCTTGCCGTACGTGTGGACGATGCGGTCCTCGTCGGCGCTGACGGTGTTGTCCAGCCCGACGACCTCGGTCAGCTGCTCCAGCAGGGCGTCGGAGATCTGCGGCGTCGGGATCGGCAGGTCCTCCAGCGCCGGCGCCTTGCCGGGCGGGGTCGCGAGGTCGAGGTCGATGATCTCCTGCACGAACGGGCGCAGCGCCGGCTTGTCCTCGTGGTGGAAGCTGGTGCCTTCCACGCCCCAGCCGTACCACTTCATGTGCTTGACGGCAGGCATCTGCGTTCTCCTTCGGTTGCCGGTCCGCCGACCATCATCCCCGAAGGGACAAGATTCAGTGCCGGTGGGCTTCGGCGTAGGTGGTGGTGTCGTCGATGAGGCCCCGGACCTCTTTGGCGATCCGCTCGGAGAACTGGGCGACGCTCTCGCCGTCCTCGGCCCGCAGCGGCGCCCCGAAGGTGACGTAGACCGGCGGCCGGCCGCGGTCGGGCCAGTTCTTGCCGTGCGGCATGGCCTGGGCGGCGCCGACGATCGCGACCGGCAGGCAGGGCACGTCCCGGCTGATGCACAGCGCGGCGGCGCCCGGCTTGAACGCGCCGATCTCCCCGGTGCGCGAGCGGGTGCCCTCGGGGAAGAGCAGCAACGGGACACCGTCGTCCAGCAGGCTGGTGGCCAGACCCTTGCGTCCGCGGAGCCCGGTCCGGTCGACCGGGAAGGCGTTGAAGAAGAGCGAGGTCAGACCCTTGCGCCACCACACGTCGAAGAAGTAGTCCGCTGCTGCGCCCGCCGCCACGTAGCGCGAGAGCTTCCGCGGCAGCGACGTGATGACCAGCGGAGCGTCCAGGTGGGACGTGTGGTTCGAGACCACCACGTACGGTCCGCGGACATCGGCGAGGAGCTCCGTACCGCGCACGGTGACCGTGGTCTTGCGGTAGATGAACGGCTTGAGGATCAGCTGCTGGGCCACGAACCTCGCGCCGGCGTGCACGGGCGAGGTGTAACGGCTACGGCTGGACACCGTGCCACAGTAACCGACCGGTCGTCGGGTGTTCATCTTCTGAGCGGTGTGCCGTTGCCCTCACTGAAGACGCCCCTCCCTGAAGACACCCGCTCAGTGGCGGCCGGAGGACAGCACAGCTGACGCGCGGCGGACGGCCGTCCGCGGCGCGAGCCGGGCCAGGCAGATCAGCACCTGGTAGCGGCGGGACGGGATCGAGATCACCTTCGCCGCCGCGACGTCGCGTAGGCACTCCGCCACCAGGGCGTCGGCCTCCAGCCAGGCCCAGCCGGGCAGCTTGCTGGTCCCGATCTCGGCCCGCTCGTGGAACTCGGTCCGGACGTAGCCGGGGGCCAGCACCGTCGCGGTCACGCCGCTGCCGCGCAGCTCGACGGCCAGGCCCTCGGTGTAGACCGCGACCCACGCCTTGAGCGCGGAGTAGCCGCCCATGGTGACGTAGCCGGCCGTACTGCCCACGTTGACGATCGCGCCCGTGCCGCGAAGGCGCATCGTCCGGGCGGCCGCGCCGGAGAGCAGCAGGACCGCCCGGACCATCACGTCGATGCCGTGCTCGTGCGGGGAGAGGTCGGTGGCGGTCAGCGAGACCGGGATGCCGAAACCGGCGTTGTTGACCAGCAGGTCGACAGGCCTGTTCGTGTCGGCCAGTCGGGCGGCGACGCGTTCGACGTCGTCCCGCACCGCCAGGTCGGCCACCAGGATCTCGACCTCGACGTGGTGGGTGTCCCGCAGCTGAACGGCCATCTGCTCGAGCCGGTCAGCGTTCCGGGCGACCAGCACCAGGTCGTCCCCTCGCGCCGCCAGAGCTCGGGCGAACGCTGCCCCGATCCCCGACGTCCCGCCCGTCACCAGTGCCGTTGTCACGGCAGCCACCCTAGGCGCAGCCCCGCTGAGCCCAAGGGTTGACGCAAGAGGTTGCGCCATCGGGCTGAAGATGCGGGGGCGCACGCCGATCTGCGCTATGAGCCTGAAGGGCTCACCGGTTTGCGGTTCCTCGCCGATATGGCGAGTAACCGCTGACGGATGCTCCCGCTCGGACGCATTCCGGGCCTGTTGACCCGGAAAGGCGATCTGCGGAGCATTTATCAGCGGATTGCCTCATACCGACCTGCTGGTCAGGCCGCGACGAGCGCGCCGAGCCGGCCGCTGCCGTCGTCTCTCGGCTACCGGTAGAGGCGGACCGAGTTGACCTTCTCGGCGCAACTGTTCATCTTCGTGGCAGCTTGCTCGTTGGCGGCGAAGGGGTTGCAGTGACCTTAGCCGGCAGAGGAGTCCAGCAAAGCCACCGTCTGGCGGGCGATCTCGAGCTCTTCGTTGGTCGGGACGACGGCGACGGTGACGCGAGAGCCGTCGGGGGAGATGACCCGGGCTCCGCCTCCGGGAGCGGCGTTGCGGTCGGGATCAACCGACAGGCCGAGGCCGTCGAGTCCGGCCACGACGGCGGCCCGGAGCTCGGCGTTGTTCTCCCCGACCCCGGCGGTGAAGGTGAGCACGTCCAGCCGGCCGAGCTGGGCGAGGTAGGCGCCGACGTAGTGCTTGAGCCGGTGCACGTAGACCCCGAAGGCCAGCTCGGCGTCGGCATCTCCCGCCTGGCGCAGCTCCTGCAGCGCCCGGAAGTCGTTGACGCCGCTCAGGCCCTTCAGCCCGGACTGCTTGTTGAGCGCGGAGTCGATCTCGTCGATCGACAGCCCGGCCTCCCGGGCGAGGTACGGGTGCAGGCCGGGGTCGACGTCGCCGGAACGCGTCCCCATCACCAGACCCTGCAGCGGGGTCAGCCCCATCGACGTCTCGATCGCGCGGCCGCCCTGGACGGCGGAGGCGGAGGCGCCGTTGCCGAGGTGCAGCACGATCTGGCTGAGCTCGGCCAGCGGCCGCCCGACCAGCGCGGCCACGGCTGTGGACACGTAGCGGTGCGAGGTGCCGTGCATGCCGTAGCGGCGGATCCGGTACTGGGCCGCCAGCTCCCGCGGGATCGCGTACGTGGCGGCCGCCGCCGGCAGGCCGGCGAAGAAGGCGGTGTCGAAGACCGCGACGTGCGGCACGGCCAGCTCGGCCCGCGCCGCCTCGATCCCGGCCACGGCCCCCGGGTTGTGCAGCGGAGCGAGCGGGCTCAGGTCGCGGATCTGCTCCACCACGGCGTCGGTCACCACGACCGGGTCGGAAAAGTCGGGCCCACCGTGCACCACGCGGTGGCCGACCGCGCGGACCCCGGCGGTGGCCAGGTCGATCCCGGCGGCGCCCAGCTGCTCGGTCATCTGTCGGACCGCGGCGCTGTGGTCGGCGATGCCGCTGCCGTCCTCGCCGATCCGCTCGATCGTGCCCTTGGCGGCGACCTCGGTCGTGCCGGGCACGACGAGCTGGTACTTGAGGCTGGACGAGCCGGCGTTCAGCACCAGCACCGGCGCGCCGGTCATGCGGAAGCCCCCGCTGCCGAAACGGCCTGGGCCTGGACGGCCGTGATGGCCACGGTGTTCACGATGTCCTCCACCAGGGCCCCCCGGGACAGGTCGTTGACCGGCTTGCGCAGCCCCTGCAGCACCGGCCCGATGGCCACGGCGTGCGCGCTGCGCTGGACCGCCTTGTAGGTGTTGTTGCCGGTGTTGAGGTCGGGGAAGACGAAGACGGTGGCCCGGCCGGCGACGTCGGAGCCGGGCAGCTTGGTCCGGGCGACGTCGAGGTCGACGGCCGCGTCGTACTGGATCGGCCCCTCCAGGGCCAGGTCCGGCGCCCGTTCGGCGACCAGGGCGGTGGCGGCGCGCACCTTCTCGACCTCGGCGCCGGCCCCGGAGCTGCCGGTGGAGTAGGACAGCATCGCCACCCGCGGCTCGATCCCGAACTGCCGGGCGGTGTCGGCCGAGGAGAGTGCGATGTCGGCCAGCTGCTCGGTCGTCGGCTCGGGGATGACCGCGCAGTCGCCGTAGACCAGCACCCGGTCGGCCAGGCACATCAGGAAGACACTGGAGACGGTGGCCACGCCCGGCCGGGTCTTCACGAACTCCAACGCCGGCCGGATGGTGTGCGCGGTCGTGTTCACCGCCCCGGAGACCATGCCGTCGGCCAGCCCGAGGTGCACCATCAACGTGGCGAAGTAGGAGATGTCGGTGACCACCTCGCGCGCCTTCTCCAGCGTCACCCCGCGGTGGGCGCGGGCCTCGGCGTACGCGGCGGCGAACCGCTCGACCAGCGCCGGGTCGGTGGGGGACACCACGTCGGCCTCGTCGAGGTCCAGGCCGAGGGCGGACGCCCGGGCGCGCACCTTGGTCTCGTCGCCGAGCAGGGTCAGCCGGGCGACGCCGCGCCGCAGCAGGATCGCCGTCGCCTCGAGGATGCGGTCGTCGGTGCTCTCGGGCAGCACGATGTGCTGACGGTCGGCGCGGGCCCGCTCCATCAGCTGGTACTCAAACATCAGCGGCGTCCGTACCTCGGAGGCCGGCAGGTCGATCGCCGCCAGCAGGGCGGGTTGGTCGACCTGCTCGGCGAACAGCCGGCGGGCGGTCTCGATCTTCTTCGTCGAGCTCTTGGTCAGCGGCCCGCGGACCCGCATCAGCCGTTCCGCCGTGGTGAAGGTGCCCAGGTCGGTGAGCGCGATCGGCAGGTCTTGCTCGACGCCGGCGGACAGCCGGCGGATGCTCTCCGGCAACGGGTACCCGCCGGTGAGCAGGATGCCGGCGAGCGCGGGAAACGTCCCGCTCTGGTGGGCGAGCATCAAGCCGGGGATCAGGTCCGTCCGGTCGCTGGGCGCGATCACCGCCACGTCCGGGCGCAGCCGGTCGAGCACGTTGGGCAGGCTCATCGCCGCCACGATGATGCCGATGGCCTCACGGTCCATCCAGCTCTCGTTGCCGAGCGTCAGCTCGCCCTGGCCGGCCTCGACCAACGCCCGGAAGGTCGGCGCGGAGAGGATCGGGTTGTCGGCGATGGCCGCGATGACCAGCCCGGCTGGCTCACCCTGCTCCGAGGATCCCGACCGCGTACCCGAAGCCAGCTCGGCCTTGATCGTGGCGACCGCGTCGGCCTCGACCCGGTTGGCCACCACGGCCACCACCCGCGCGTGGTTGGCTCGCAGCTCGTGGATCGCCCCGTCGGCGGCGGAGTGGATCTGTTCGGGCGTCCGCTCGCGGCCGTGCACCACCAGGACCACCGGCGAGCCGAGGTTGGCCGCGATCTTGGCGTTCAGGGACAGCTCGGTACCGGTGGAGACGTCGGTGTAGTCGGAGCCGATCACCACCACCACGTCGAAGCGCTCGCTCAGCCTTCCGAAGCGTTCGACGATGACGTGCAGCGCCTCGTCCGGGTCGTGCCGGGCGGCCTCGTAGGTGACCCCGAGCGCGTCGGCGTAGCTCTGGTTGATCCCCGGCTGGTTGACCAGCAGGTCGACGACCAGGTCGACGTCCTCGTCCGCGTCCAGGCTGCCGGCTGTGGTCAGCGGTCGGAAGACCCCGACCGATCCGGCCTCCCGGGTGAGCGCGTCGAGCAGCCCGAGCGCCACGGCCGACTTGCCCGTCAGGCCCTCGGGTGAGGCCACGTAGACGCTACGACTCATGCGGTGAGGGTAGCGGCCGACGCCGACATCGTGGGGCGGCAAGGGGCCGCTCCGTCGCCGGCCCAGGCTCAGGAACGCCTGAGGCTTCTTCGGTTCCGCCCCCCGCGGACCACGGCGCGTCTATGTTGTCCCGGTGGCGATCACACCTCCACAGATCCCGGGACTCACCGACTGGCGTCCGCTGGCGCGTGGGGGCTTTGCCACGGTCTGGGAGGCCCGGCAGGAGACGCTCGACCGGCTGGTCGCGGTCAAGGTCGACCAGCGCCGGCTCGACGTCGAGGCCGAACGGCGACGTTTCCTCCGTGAGGCCGGAGCGGCCGGGCGGATGTCGGCGCACCCCGGCATCATCACCGTGCACGACGCCGGCATCCTGTCCGATGACCGCCCGTACCTGGTGATGGACCTCTGCCCGGGCGGCTCGCTGACCCGCTATCTCGCCGCCGACGCGCGGCTGACCCCGACGCGGGTGCGCGACATCGGCGTCCGGATCGCCGACGCGCTCGCCGCTACCCACGCCCGGGGGGTGCTGCACCGCGACGTCAAGCCCGCCAACATCCTGATCGACAGCTACGGCAACGTCGGCCTCGCCGACTTCGGGCTGGCCGCGATCGCCGGCCCCGAGACGCCGCCCAAAGAGGCCTTCGAGGTCCTGACCCCGGCGTACACGGCCCCGGAGATCCTGCACCGGCGACCGCCGTCGGCCACCGGTGACGTCTATTCCCTTGCCGCCACCCTCTACGCCCTGCTGTCGGGCCGGCCGCCGCGCTGGCCCGCTGAGGGCACGCCCACCTTGGTGGAGGTGCTGGAGCGGCAGCAGCAGCCGGTCGAACCGCTGTCCACGATCGACCCGGCGTTCATGCAGCTGCTGCTGGAGGCGCTGGCGCTCGAACCCGCCGGGCGACCGGACGCGGCCGAGTTCGGTCGCCGACTGGCCGCGCTGCCCCTGGGTGAGACGGCCGAGGACCGAGACGATGCCCTCGTCCCGGCCGAGGCTGCCGCGGCCGAGGCCGGCCCGAGGAAGGCTGCGGTGGCGATCGGGTCCGCGGCGGGCGGCCGCAGTCGGCGGGTCAGCGACCCTCGCCGACGTGGCCTCGTGGCCGCTCTGCTCGCCCTCGTCCTGGTCGCCGTGCTGGTGGGCACGCTGGTCGTGATCAACCGCGGCCGGCAGTCCGTCGTCGCTGATCCCGTCCCCGCCAGCACCGCAGCCAGCACCGCCAGCAGCTCCCCGACCCCGCCGTCTGACGTGGCGGCGGTGCCGCTCGGTTTCTCCGACTGCTCGACCGCACTGGGCCAGCCCAGCTACTGCAGCGCCGAGCGGGAGTGCTGGACGAGCGTGATCTCGGTGTTCGACACGCCCCGGCTGGGCAACCTGGTGGACTGCGACAAGAACCACGTCTACCAGACCTTCGTCGCCGGCCCCCTGGACTTCGACGTCCGGACGCAGTCCAGCCTCGAGGCCGACGCCGAGGTCAAGCAGCTCTGTTCCAGCAGCGTCCTGAAGCGGATGTTGGACAAAGAGGCCAGGAAGACCGACTGGGAGATCCTGTCCCTGCCGCCACAACCGAATGATGGCGACGCCCGGTTCTTCCGCTGCATCTTCGGCCGCGGCGAGCGGCTCAGCCCCGTCGACCTGCAACAGCCGGGCTAACCGTGGGCTAACCGTGCGCTAACCGGCGGTCTGGTCGCCGGCCGCCGGGACGAAGCCCGACGCGATATCGGTCAGGGCAGCGAGGTGAGCGGCGTACGCACGCCGGCCCTCGGCGTGCAGGCTCAGCCAGGTCCGCGGTCGCTTGCCGACGTAGCCCTTGGTCACTCGGACGTAGCCGGCCTGCTCGAGCACCGCGACCTGCTTGGAGAGCACCGAGTCGCTGATCTCGACGGTGTCGCGGACGAAGGAGAACTCGGCCCGTTCGACGGCGGACAGGGTGGCCATGATCGAGAACCGCACCGGCGCGTGGATCACCTCGTCGAGGCCGTGCCGCGGATGCTGACCGGCAGCGGTCGAGGTGGGGCTCATGCCGTACGGCGGTAGGCGACGACCGCGCCCACCACGGGCGGCGTCGCGACCGCGATCCCGCCGACCAGCCACCAGCCCATCGACGTGGCGAAGTAGTACTGGCCGAGGATCACGTTCGCGGCCCACACCAGGCCCCAGCTGATCATCACCGCCGCGTGCAGCCGGGTCATGCCGCGGATCGCGGTCTGCTTGCGGCTGATCCAGATCGTGGTGACCAGGAGGAAAGCTCCCCAGAGCAGCGTGGTGGTCAGGACGCCGGACGGCCCCCGCAGCGCTCCGGTCAGGATCGAGATGGCGAAGGAGCCGGCGGCGAAGACCAGCAGGTAGGTGCCGTACCAGCGGCCGGAGCGGCGAGCCTGGCCGCTGAGCTGGGCGGCCCGTCGGAGCACGTCGGCAGGCGCGGTAGCGGGCTCGGGAGCGTCGGGGAGCACGGCCGGGGTCGAGGAGTTGTCCATGGCTCGAGTCTGGCTACTTTCCAATTTGGCAAGTACGTTCAGGCTGCTCGTTCCCGTAGCCACGCGATGTCGGCAGCCTGACCCTCCCGTCCGCCGGGGGTCTCCACGACGACCGGCGCCCCGGCGGCACGGACGACCTCGACCAGCGCCTCGGCCGGCACCTGGCCGTCGCCGAGGTTGGCGTGCCGGTCGGCCCCGGAGTCGAAGGCGTCGCGGGAGTCGTTGGCGTGCACCAGGTCGATCCGGCCCGTGATGGCCCGCACCCGGTCGACCAGCCCGTCCAGCGGCTCGCCACCAGCGTGGGCGTGGCAGGTGTCGAGGCAGAAGCCCACCTGGTCGGCTCCCGGCGCCGCTCCGACGGCCTCCCAGAGCTGGGCGAGGCGGTCGAGCCCGCGGGCCATCGCGTTGTCGCCGCCCGCAGTGTTCTCGATCAGCAGCGGGACTTCCAGCTCGAGCCGCTCCACGCACTTGCGCCAGTTGTCGAAGCCGACCGCCGGGTCGTCGTTCTTGAGCACGTGACCGCCGTGCACGACCAGCCCGGCCGCGCCCACCTCGGCCGCCGCGTGCAGGTACTGCTGCAGGAACTTGCGGCTGGGGATGCGGATCCGGTTGTTGCTGGTGGCGACGTTGAGCACGTACGGGGCGTGCACGTAGAGGGTGATGCCCGCCTCGACCGCGGCCGCCCGCAGCGCCGCCGCCCCACCCGGATAGGCGAGCTCCGGACCCTTCCAGCCTTGGGGGTCGCCGAGGAAGAACTGGGCCAGCGTGGCCGAGCGGGCCTGCGCCTCGGCCAGGGGATCTGCCTGCTCGCCGTGCCCACCGATCACCAGAGTCGTCATGCCCCGAACCTAACGGTGACCACCGACAGCCCGGCCACGACTAACCTCTTCGGGTGGACGTCACCTTGCTCGGACCCCAGCGCCGGGTGGCGGGGGCCCGCTCGGCCGTCGCCGAGCTGGTGCCCGACGGGCCGGTCGCGGCGGTCAACGCCGGCTGGCTCGAGCGCGAGGCCGACACGGGCGAGCTGGACGACGTGCTCGGTGGACGGCTGGTCAACCTCGAGCTGCACCAGCGCTGGCAGACGCTGCGTGAAGACGACCCCGACTTCGACGCGAGCCAGCTGCGGCTGTCCAACGCGCTCACCGAGCTGCGGACCGCCTACCGACTGCGGCTCACCCAGGCTCTCGCGGCCGTGGCCGCGGTCCGGCGGCAGGTCCGCGACGAAGGACTTCGTGAGGCGGCCGACGCGGACGGGGTCGAGGCGATCCGCGCGCTGGACGCGTGGAACCTGCGCTGCGGCCAGCAGATCCGGGACGCCGCGGCCGAGGAAGTCCAAGCCAGCAACAGCGACACCCTCGCCCGGCACCGGGAAGACGTGGCGCGACTGCTGGGGGACAGTGCTGGTCTGGTGGTCACCGGCGGGCACGTCGCGATCTTGCTGCACCTGCTGCAGCTCTTCGGGATCGCCGACCAGCTACGCGATTCCACGATCGGCTTCCCGGTCATCGCCTGGTCGGCCGGGGCAATGGCGTTGGCCGAGCGGGTGGTGCTGTTCCATGATCATCCGCCGTACGGGGCCCGCCCGGCCGAGGTCTACGCCGTCGGGATCGCTGCGTACACAGGAGTTGTCCCGCTGCCGCACGCGCGTCGCCGGCTGCGGCTGGACGACCATGATCATGTTGGTCTGATGGCGCGGCGGCTGGCTCCTGGCCGCGGGGTGGTGATGAACGACGGGGCTCGGCTCGACCTGCGTGACGGGCAGTCGCTGCCCGACTGGGCGCCGCGGCTGTCCGAGACCGGACGGGTGGTCACCGGGGCCGACGCCGCTCCCGCGAGCGGCCGAGCGAGCCGGGCCTGGTGACCAGCTCGCCCGGCGTCGCCCTCGGCCCGACCACCGGGGCCAAAGCGACCCAGCGCAAGCTCGCCGTCAACCGGCTGCGGGACCGGTTGCGCCGGCTGTCGTCGGAGGAGTCCCCCGACGCGACGATCGACCGCTTCTTCGCCCGGCAGCCCTTCCCGGTGGTCGAAGGAGTCCGCTGCACCTTCGCCGTCCGCTGCCAGGCCGACGCGGTCTACGTCCGGCACCGCGTGGTCGGGCTGCCCGGCGACCTGCCGCTGCGGCGGCTGCCCGGCACCGACTTCTGGTACGTCGTGGTCGAGATCCCGCCGGACTCGCGGGTCGAGTACCAGTTCGAGGCGCTCCGTCGTTCGGATGCCTTCAGCGGCGGCGACACCTGGGAGCGGTTCAACGATCCGGCCAACCCGCGGACGGCCGACGGCCCGTTCGGCAACTCATCCGTCTGCTACGGGCAGGGCTACGAGACCCCGGACTGGGCGATCTTCGACCCCGACGCCCGCCAGGGCCAGCTGGTCGAGCTGACCGTCCCGAGCCGGGCCCAACGCCGGGACAACCGGGTCACGGTCTACCTGCCGGCGCGCTTCCGCCGCACCACCCGGTACCCGTTGCTCGTGGTGCACGACGGCGGCGACTTCCTCGCGTACGCGTCGATGAAGACCGTGCTCGACAACCTGATCCACCGCCTCGACATGGCCGAGACGGTCGTCGCGTTCACCTATCCCGGCGACCGGCTGCGGGAGTATCCCAACTCCAGCGCGCACGCCCGCTGGATCGCGACCGAGCTGGTCGACCACCTGTCGGCGCAGCTGCCGCTGGCTGACGGGCCGGGTTCGCGCTGCCTGATGGGCTCCAGCTTCGGCGCGGTCGCCTCGCTCTCCACGGCCGTCCGCTATCCCGACGTCTTCGGCTCGCTGCTGCTGCAGTCCGGCTCGTTCGTCTTCACCGACATCGGCGCCGACCACGGCGAGGACTCCGCGTTCGACCCGGTGGTGCGGTTCGTCAACCGCTACCGGGCCCGGCCGGTGCGGGTGGCGGACCGGCTCTTCATCTCGTGCGGGGTGTACGAAGACCTGATCGTGCAGAACCGCTCGATGCTGCAGGTCTTCGCCGACGCGGGGATGGAGGTCAGCTACGTCGAGTCCCGCGACGGCCACAACTGGGTGTCGTGGCGCGACCGGCTGCGCGAGGGGCTGAGCTGGATCTTCCCCGGCGAGCAGATGTTCGTCTACGAGTAGCGTTCGTCCCATGGCCTTCGCCGTTCCGCTCGTGGACATGGCCGCCGACGTCCTGCCCGACAGCACGCCCGAGGAACGGGCGGGCACCGCCCGGGTCCTGGCCGCCTAGGGCTGAGGTCGGGTAGCCCGGCACCCGGCACCCCCATGTCCTCCACTTCACACCCTGTCGGGCGTCCGTGCGCTCCGTGCAGGGGGCGCACCAACGGCCGCGGAAGTGTGAAGTGGGGGTCGCACCTCGGCCGGGGTGGTGGTGAGGGCGGAGGAGGGGTCCCCGCGGATTGGCCAGGAGACGGCCGAAACCGGTAGGTTGGACCGCTGTGCTGCCGCCATCAGTGGTGGCACGACATCGCCCCACCCGTGTGGGGCGGTGGCATTCGCCCTCCTGCTACGGGGACGTCCCGTGGCCGCTGAGACCAGAGGAGGTGGAGTTCGCGCATGCGCCCCTACGAGGTCATGGTCATTCTCGACCCTGAGACCGAAGAGCGTTCCGTCCAACCCACGCTCGAGCAGTACCTGACCGTCATCACCAAGGGTGGCGGCACCGTGGAGAGCCTGGACATCTGGGGTCGTCGCCGGTTGGCGTACGAGATCCAGAAGAAGTCCGAGGGCATCTACGCCGTCATCACCATCAAGGCCAACCCGGTCGACGTCAAGGAGATGGACCGCCAGTTCTCCATCAACGAGTCGATCATGCGTACCAAGGTCATCCGCACCGACGCCCACTGAGTTCGATCCGCATCGAGTGCGGGCGCGGCTTGTCCACAGGCCGCGAGCCTGTCCGGCGCTGTCCACAGATCAGCCGGGCTGACACTTTTCGTCAGTGCCGACTGGCAGGATCTTGCCCGGACGGACACCTCACTCGACGTACGTCGTTCCTCATCTCCAGGGAGACCCCATGGCAGGCGAAACACCCATCACCCTGGTCGGCAACCTCACCGCCGACCCGGAGCTGCGCTTCACCCCCTCGGGTGCGGCCGTCGCGAACTTCACGGTCGCGTCGACCCCCCGCACCTTCGACCGCCAGAGCAACGAGTGGCGCGACGGTGACGCGATGTTCCTCAGCTGTGCCGTGTGGCGGCAGCCAGCGGAAAACGTCGCGGAGTCGCTGCAGAAGGGCATGCGCGTCATCGTCCAGGGCCGCCTGAAGTCACGGAGCTACGAGACCCGCGAGGGCGAGAAGCGCACCGTGTTCGAGGTCGACGTCGACGAGGTCGGTCCCGCGCTGCGTTACGCCACCGCCAAGGTCACCCGTACCACCAGTGGTGGCGGCGGGGGCGGCGGCGGTCGTCCCTCCGGGGGCGGCGGCGGTTACGGCGGAGGCAGCTCCGGCGGCGGGTCCAGCAGCGGGGGTGCCGGGGGCGACGACCCCTGGGCCACCGGGGCCAGCAGCGGCGGCGGTAACCGTTCTCAAGGTTCTGACCCCTGGGCGACGCCCCAGAGCGAAGAGCCCCCGTTCTGACCTGTCGGTCAGGACAGTTCTGACCAGCAGGTCAGGACACCACGTCAGGCACATTCCGGCAATCGAGCACAGGTCTCGCGCCGGGCTTTCGAGAGGAGAGCACCACAATGGCCAGCACCCCACCTGCGAAGCGCATCCCGAAGAAGAAGTCGAATCCGCTCCGCGCCGGTCAGCACATCGATTACAAGGACACCGCCACGCTGCGGAAGTTCATCTCTGAGCGTGGAAAGATCCGGGCCCGTCGGGTCACCGGACTCAGCGTCCAGGAGCAGCGCAAGGTCGCGATCGCCATCAAGAACGCCCGCGAGGTCGCGCTGTTGCCGTACGCCTCGACGGCGCGCTGAGAAAGGGACGTCAGATGAAGCTCATCCTGACTGCTGCCGTGGACAACCTCGGTGTGGCTGGCGACGTGGTCGAGGTGAAGGACGGCTACGGCCGTAACTTCCTCGTGCCCCGCGGCGTGGCCATCCGTTGGTCCCGTGGTGGCGAGAAGCAGATTGACGGCATCAAGCGCAGCCGTGACGCCCGGGAGATCCGGGGTCTCGACCACGCTCAGGAGGTGCGTACGCGCCTCGAGGGCCTGAGCGTCGAGCTCGGTGTCCGGGCCGGCGACACCGGCAAGCTGTTCGGTGCCGTCACCCCCGGTGACGTCGCCACGGCGATCAAGAAGGCCGGCAACGTCGCGATCGACAAGCGGGCCGTCGAGATCCTCAAGCCGATCAAGACCCTCGGCACCCACACCGTGGGCGTCAAGCTGCACGACGCGGTCACCGCGCACGTCCAGCTCGCGGTCGTCGCTCAGTCTTAGGACTGCACCCCCAGAACGCCCCGTGGCTCCGGCCTCGGGGCGTTCTGCCTTTCCGCACCTGACTTTGTCGAAGAAATCCGCTGCTGCTCGCATAAAGTCGACGCGTGATTCTCCCCACCGCCGAGGCCCTCGAACGCCGCCGCCGCGGCTACCAACGGCGCGGCGTGGTCTGCGGGCTGGCCGTGGTGCTGATGCTCATGAGCGTGCTCCTCCCGCACGTCGCCGTCGCCGACTTCCACGCGTACGGTCGCTCGCTGCTGCCGGCGAGCCGGTTCTTCATCAAGGCCCAGGCGGACGCTCCGTACTTCGTCGGCTACGACCCGACGGCAGTTTCGGCCGGCCTCAACGTCACCTACGTGGGGCTCGCGGCGCACCAGGTCGGTCTGCTCTTCGCCCTGTTCTCCACCTGGGCGCTCGCCGCCGAGACTCTCGGGGTCTGGGTCCGCCGCATCCTGCTGTTGGCCGGTTGGTTCCTGTCCCTCAGCGCTGTCATCACCATCACGGGCTACCAGCTGCTGGCGTCCTCGGGCGTCCCCACCCTCCTGGGCAGCGCCTGGGTGTTCGCCCTGCTCGGCGGTCTGGTGTTGATCCTCGGCGGGATGGAGGCGCGCAAGCGGGTCGACCAGACCACCTACATCGCTGCGCTGGAGTGGAACGGGTGACCCGGCCGGCGCTGGCTGCCGCCCTCGACCTCGAGCCGCATCCTGAGGGCGGCTGGTTCCGCCGTACCTGGGCGTCCTCGGTGGTCGTTCGCGGATCCGAGGGCAGCGCGCGACCGACGGCGACGGCCATCTACTACGTCCTCGGGCCGGGCGAGAAGTCGGCCTGGCACCAGGTCCGCTCGGCCGAGCTGTGGTTGCACCACGCCGGCGTCCCGCTGCGGCTGCGTCTGGGCGGTACCGGCGACACTCCGGGCGAGCAGGTCACCGAGGTGCTGCTCGGCTCCGACCTGGCCGCCGGTCAGCAGCCCCAGGTCCTGGTCCCGGCGTCGGCCTGGCAGTCGGCCGAACCCGCAGCTGAGGGCGAGGCGTTGGTGTCCTGCGTCGTCTCCCCCGGCTTCGACTTCGCTGACTGGCGGACCTTGCCGCAGCGTTAAGCCCCGACCCGCAACCAACGGTCGGTGCGGGCCCGCAGCGAGAGTGTGACCGCCCGCGCGAGCATGAAGCCTCCGTACGCGACCCACAGCCAGACCAGACCGGCGTCGGTGTGACCGACGGTGAGGGCGAGCGGCACGTAGCCGAGCAGGGCGACCAGCCCGGCGCCCGCAAGGTAGCGGCCGTCGCCGGCCCCGATGAGCACGCCGTCGAGCACGTAGACCACTCCGGCGACCGGGGTCACCACCACGACGACGAGCAGGACCCGGCCAACCAGCTGCTGCACGCCCGGGTCGGGGGAGAAGAGCCCCACGTACAGCGGCCGACCCAGCCAGACGACGAGCCCGAACACCACTCCGGCGGTCACGCCCCAGCCCAGCATCCGGCGGGTCAGGGCCCGGCCGAGCGCGACGTCGCCGGCGCCGAGCGCTCGGCCGATCAGCGACTGGCCGGCGATCGCGACGGCGTCCAGCGCGAAGGCCAACAGGACCCAGAGACTGGTCACCACCTGGTGCGCCGCCAAGGCCGCTGTGCCGGCGGTCGCGGCCACCAGCGTGGTCAGCGTGACCGCCCCCTGCAGCGTCGCCGTCCGCAACACCAGCCAGCCGCCCGCCCGGGCGGCGCGGAGCACCCCGCCCGGCCGGAAACGTGCGGGCGCCCGGGCGGCGCGCATCCGCCGCAGGACGACGGCCGCGACCACCACCGCCGCGCCGGTCTGGGCGATCAGCGTGCCCAACGCGGACCCGGCGATGCCGAGCCCGACCCCGTAGACGAGCAGCAAGTTGAGGCCGATGTTGGCGAGGTTGGCCCCGATCACGACGCGCAGCGGGGTCCGGGTGTCCTGCAGCCCGCGCAGGACCCCGGTGCCAGCCAGCAGCAGCAGCACCGACGGCAGCCCGAACGCGGCAATCCGCAGGTAGGTGGTGGCCGCGACGGCCACGGCCGGGGTGACGTCGTACGCGCCGGTCACGGCCGGGATCGCGGCCTGCAGGGCGAGGCACAGCACGACGCCCAGTCCGACAGCGAGGACGAGCCCGTCGAAGCCGCCGCTCAGCGCGCTGCTCCGCTCACCGGCGCCCAGCCGGCGGGCGACCGTCCCGGTGGTGGCGTAGGCCAGAAAGATCGAGAGCCCGGTCAGCACGCCGAGCACGTTCGCGGCGAGCGCGAGGCCGGCCAGCTGGTTGGTCCCCAGGTGCCCGACGATCGCGGAGTCCGCGATCAGCAGCAGCGGCTCCGACACCAGCGTCGCCAACGTCGGCAGGGCGAGGCTGACGATCTCGCGGTCGAGGCGACGGCCCGCACCCGGCTTGTCCACAGGAGTTATCCCCATTGTGGAGAACTACACCGGTGGTATTCGCTCCCGGTTCAGCGCCACAGGGTGGCGATGCCGAAAGCGGCAGCCATCCCGCCCATCCCGATCAGGATGTTCCAGTTATCGAGGTCGCTCATGTAGGGGATGCGCGGCCCGGCGACGTAGAAGGTGATCAGCCAGGCCACCCCGAGCAGCCCGACGGTGATGAAGGTGGGCGGAACCCACCGACGGCTCGACGGCGCCTTGACCTTCTGAGGCTTCGCGGCGCGCTGCGCCTTGAGCTTCTGCTTGTCCTCGGCCGACTTGCGTGTTCGTGACTCGGGCACGCTCTCTCCTCGCTCCTGAAGTAGGTAGCGTAGTCAATGACCTGGACCGGAGCCATTTCTGGCGACCGGCACGGTGAGCAGTCGGGCGCAGCGGAGGGGGGACGGTGACCGTACCGACCCATCCCTCGATCTGGCTGCGGGTCGAGCGGACGCTGACCCGGGCCCGCGCCGCCCAGCGTCTCCGGCAGCAAGACCGGCGTCCTGTCCACCGGGTGCTGACGGGTCTGGTCTGCCTGCTGGCCGGCCTGCTCGTGGTGGTCAGCGCGGTCAACGCCCGCGGTACCGACCTCCGGCCCGGACGCAACACCGACCTGGTCAGCCTGGTCCAGTCCCAGTCCCGGCGCAACGCCGACCTGACTCGACAGGTGAGCCAGGTGCGAGCGCAGGTCGACCAGCTGTCGGCGGCCCAGAACTCGGGGTCGACCCTGCAGTCGGAGCTGGACCGGGCGGCGCAGCAAGCCGGGTTCGCGGCCGTACGAGGGCCGGCGGTCACGGTCACGCTGGACGACGCACCCGCCTCGGTGGCGGCCGACGGCGTCGACGCCGACCTGCTCGTGGTGCACCAGCAAGACATCCAGGGGGTGGCGAACGTGCTGTGGAGCGGTGGCGCCGAGGCCATGACGATCCAGGGCCAGCGGGTGGTCTCGACGACGGGGATCAAGTGCGTCGGCAACACCGTCGTGCTGCACGGGATCCCGTACGCGCCGCCGTACGTGATCAGCGCGATCGGCGACCCGAAACGGCTGCAAGCGGCGCTGGCGACGTCCCAGACGCTGCAGATCTATCGGCAGTACGTCGCCGCGTACGGACTGGTATACACCGAGAAGTCGGTGAAGCGAGCCGAGTTCGGCGCGCACGAGGGGCTGCTCGACCTGCAGCACGCCCGGCCGCTCGGCAGCACCACGAGCTCGCCGACGGTCGTTCCGAACGGCACCAGCCCGCGATAGCGGAGAATGGGGGCCGTGCCCGCCACGATCCTGGTCATCGACAACTACGACTCCTTCGTCTACAACCTGGTGCAGTACCTGGCCCAGCTGGGCGCTGAGGTCGAGGTCTGGCGCAACGACGACCCCCGCTTCGACGACCCCGACTTCGCCCGCGGCTTCGACGGCATCCTGCTGTCGCCCGGGCCGGGGACGCCCGAGGGCGCGGGGGTCTGCGTCGACGTCGTCCGCCAGCAGGGCGGCGTACTGCCGATCTTCGGGGTCTGCCTGGGGCTGCAGTCGATCGGTGTCGCCTACGGCGGCGTGGTCGACCGGGCCCCGGAGCTGCTGCACGGCAAGACGTCGCTGATCGACCACGACGGCATCGGCGTGCTCGCCGGCCTGCCCTCGCCGTTCACCGCCACCCGCTACCACTCGCTCGCCATCGAGCCCGCGACCATGCCGTCCGTGCTGGAGGTCACCGCCACCACCGAGAGTGGCGTGATCATGGCCGTCCGGCACCGTGAGCTGGCCGTGGAGGCCGTCCAGTTCCATCCGGAGTCGGTCCTCACCGAGGGCGGCTACCAGATGCTGGCCAACTGGCTCGCTGTCTGCGGCGACACCGAAGCCCCGGGGCGTGCCGTCGGGATGGCGCCCCTGATGTCGGCTCGCTGAGCGGTCAGCGAGCGGCGATCGATCAGCCTGGGTTGGGTGGCGTCGGGTCTTGCTCACGCCGCGCCTGGCCGACGCGCCTGAGCCTGGCCGACGCGCCCTGAGCGTGTCGAAGGCCTCGAAGCGGTTGCGCTGACCTCGGATCAGCGGACGCCGTGCGGGCGGAACTGGACGCTGATCCGGGGGCCGACGGGCTTGCTGGTCTTGGGGATGGCGTGCTCCCAGGTGCGCTGGCACGAGCCGCCCATCACGATCAGGTCGCCGTGGCCGAGCTGGTGCCTGATCGTGGCGCCGCCGCCGCGCGGTCGCAGCATCAGGTGGCGCGGCGACCCGAGCGAGACGATGGCCACCATCGTGTCCTCGACCTTGCCCCGGCCGATGGTGTCGCCGTGCCAGGCCACCGAGTCGCGGCCGTCGCGATAGAGGCAGAGGCCGGCGGTGGCGAACGGCTCGCCGAGCTCCGGCGCGTAGTGGGCGTTGAGGCTCTCGCGGGCCGTCACCAGGTCGGCCGTCGGTAGCGGGTCGCGCTCACCGTAGAAGCAGAGCAGCCGCGGGACGTCGACCAGCCGCTCGTACATCTGCCGACGCTCGGCCTGCCAGGGCACCCGGGTCAGCAGCTCGTCGAACAGCGCGTCGGCGCCGCTCAACCACCCGGGCAGCAGGTCGACCCAGGCACCGCGACCCAACACCTGCCGGGTGACCATGCCCCCCAACGGTCCGAGCCCGAGCCCGTCCACGGGAAGGTCGAAGAGCGAGGTCTGCACCATACTGGCCATCCCATGAGGCTAGCACCTCATTCGTACGAACGCTCTAATAAGGGGTCAGCCTCCGGTGCTGGGACTCGCAGAAGGGGTACTGCTGGGAGTCTGCTCCGGGGTCGGTGTCGGCTTGGGGATCGGCGTCACCACCGGGGCGGGTGCGACCGCCACCGTGATCACCAGCTCCTTGCTCCTCGGCTCCCGCGTCCCGGCCTTCGGGTTCTGCTTGAAGACGATGCCGGCGGGCTCGTCCGCGGTCTCCTCCTCCACGACCTTCACCTTGGGGAAGCCGGCGGTCGCGGCGTCCGACCGGGCCTGGGCCGGGGTCCTACCGGTCAACATCGGCACCTCGGACTCGCCGGTGGCGTAGGTGAGGACGACTTTGTCATCCAGCGCGACGATCTCGCCCTCGTCCGGGCTCACCGTCAGCACCTCGTTCTCCTTGGCGTCGGGGTCCTCGCTCTCGGCCGGCTCGGTGCTCACGTTGGTGAACTTCGCGTCCTTCAGCGCCTTCTCGGCGTCGTCGACGTCGGTCCCCACCAGGTCGGACGGCACCTTCGCGGTCTTCGGCCCGACGTTGAGGGTCAGGGTGACCACGCTGTTGACCGCTGCCTGGGTGCCGCCGACCGGGGTTTGGGCGGTGATGGTGTTGATGGTCTCGTCCGGCCCGTTCTCGCGGGTGATCTTGGCCTGCAGCCCGACCTGGGTCAGCCGATCGCGCGCCAACGTCTCCGGATAGGTCAGCACGTTCGGCACCTCGACCTGCTGCACGACGGGCGTGGACGGTCCGAGCGCGCGGGAGAACGCGTACGCGCCCACCCCGAGCAGCACCAGGATCAGGGCGACGATCCCGACGATCAGGCCCACCCGCCGCTTGGGCGGCTCGTCCTCCTCGTCGGCGGGCGGGACGGTCGCGTCCGGCGGCCGCGGTACCACCCGGGTCGGCGACGGGTCGGGCACGGGCGCCGCGACCCGCGGGACGACCGCGGTCGCCTGCTCACCGGCCAGCACCCGGCTGATGTCGGCCTTCATCTCCCGCGCCGACTGGTAGCGGTCGGCCGGGTCTTTCGCGAGCGCCTTGAGCGTGACGGCGTCGATCTCGGGCGTGATCACCGGGTCGAGCTGGCTGGGCGGGACGGGTGCCTCGCGGACGTGCTGGTAGGCCACGCTGACCGGCGACTCGCCGATGAACGGTGGCCGGCCCACCAACAGCTCGTACAGCAGACATCCGGCCGAGTAGATGTCGCTGCGGGCGTCGACGGTCTCGCCGCGCGCCTGTTCCGGCGACAGGTACTGGGCCGTCCCGATCACCGCGGCGGTCTGGGTCATCGTGGCTGAGGTGTCCGCCACGGCGCGCGCGATGCCGAAGTCCATCACCTTGACCCCGCCGGTGGGGGTCAGCATCACGTTCGCCGGCTTGATGTCGCGGTGGATGATGCCGGCCTTGTGGCTGTAGCTGAGCGCCTCGAGCACGCCCTGGGTCAGCTCCAGCGCGCGTTCGGGCAAAATCTTGCGCCCGTCCCGCAGCACGTCCCGCAGCGTCGAGCCCTCGACCAGCTCCATCACGATGTAGGGGATCGAGATGCCGGTGTCGGCGTCCAGCTCCTCGCCGGTGTCATAGACCGCCACGATCGTCGGGTGGTTCAGGCCGGCCGCCGACTGCGCCTCCCGGCGGAACCGGGCCTGGAAGGTCGGATCGGTCGCCAGGTCGGTCCGCAGCTGCTTGACCGCCACCCGGCGGCCGAGCCGGCGGTCGAGCGCGCCACGCACCTCGGCCATCCCGCCGCGGCCGAGCAGGTCGCCCAGCTCATAGCGTCCACCCACGGTGGTTCCCGCGCGTTCGGTCATCTCCGACCTCCTCTCCCGTCCCGAGCCCCGTGCCATTGTGGGCCACCGGTCTGTCGGCGAGCCGACGAGCGGCCGAACCCCAGCCTCACAGCCCCGCCTCCATCACGGCCCGCGCGATGGGCGCAGCGACCCGGCCGCCACCGATGTCGGCGCGCGGGATGTCGGCGTCCTCGACCACCACGGCCACGGCGACCTGCGGGTCGGCGGCAGGTGCGAACGAGGTGAACCAGGCGAACGGCTTGCGCTTCAGGTCCGACTGCGCCGTCCCGGTCTTGCCGCCGACCGCCACGCCCTGGATCTGGCCGTTGACGCCCGTACCGGACTGGACCACGTCCACCATCATCTGCTGCAGCTCCTTGGCGTTCTCGGTCGTCATGGCGCGCGACAGCACGGTGGGCTTGTGCGTGGAGAGCGGGTTGAGGTCGGGCGCCTGCACCGTGCTCACGAGGTAGGGGTCCATCAGCACGCCGTCGTTGGCGATCCCGGCGGTGATCATCGCCATCTGGAGCGGGCTGGCGGCCACGTCGAACTGGCCGATCGAGCTGAGCGCCAGCTGGGCCGGGTCGAGGTCGCCGGGGAACTGGCTGGCCGCGCCGCTCAGCTCGGGCAGGTGGCGGGCGTTGAACCCGAACAGCTGGGCCTGCTCGCGCAGCTTGGCCTGGCCGAGCTCGAGCCCGAGGTTGGCGAAGGCGGTGTTGCACGACACCTTGAGCGCCTGGACGATCGTGACTGTGGTGCCGCCGCAGGAGGAGGAGTTGGGCAGGTAGGTGGTCGTCCCCGGCAGCTTGATGCGGTTGGGCGAGGCGACCTTCGAGTCCGGCTTCTTGCCGTCGGCGAGCGCCGCGGCCGCGGTCACCAGCTTGAACGTCGACCCGGGCGGATAGATCTCGCGGGCCGCCCGGTTGGCGAGCGGCCGGTCGGAGTCGGCGGCGAGGGTGTCGTACGCCTTGCCGGCGGCCTCGATGTCGTGGCTCGCGATGTCGTTCGGGTCGTACGTGGGGCTGGTCACCATGGCCAGCACGGCCCCGGTCTTCGGGTTCAGCGCCACGACCGCGCCCTTCTGGTCGCCCAGCGCCTTGGCCGCCGCCTCCTGCATCGCCGGCACGATGGTGGTCTGGACGCTGGCCCCCTGCGGGGCCCGGTTGGAGGCCAGGTCGATCAGCCGCCGGACGAAAAGGGCGTCGGCCGTCCCCGCCAGCTCGGTGTTCTCGGCGCTCTCCAGACCCGTGCTGGCGTGGTCGTAGGAGTAGAAGCCGGTCACCGGGGCGTACAGCTCGCCGGCGGGGTAGCTGCGCTGGAACCGGAACCGGTCCTTCGACGGCTTCGTGACGGCGATCTCGGTCTTGCCCGCCGCGAGGATCGCGCCCCGGTCCTGGGCGAACTCCGCGTCCCGGACCCGACGGTTCTGCGGGTTCGCGTTCAGCGACTGCTGCCGGAACAACATCGTGTACGTGCCGTTCACCAGCAGCAGCGCGAACATGCAGAGCGCCACGAACGCGACCCGCCGAATGGGTCTGTTCATCCTGCATCACCTGCCGCGCGCAGGGTCCGCGCTGATGCTCCGCGCTTCCTCGCTCCCTCGCGGACGGAGAAGCGTGTCCGCTCACTCACTCGTCCAGAGCGCAGCGCGCTCCCCCCGCTCGCGGGGACCTTGACCAGCTGGGTCGTCTCGGCGTCCGCGCTCAGCGGGCTGACGGTGACCGCGGGCTTGCGGACGTGGTGGGAGATGACCAGCAGCAGACCGACCACGATCCAGTTGCAGACCAGCGACGAGCCGCCCTGGGACATGAAGGGCGTGGTCAGTCCGGTCAGCGGCAGCAGCCGGGTGACGCCACCGAGGATGGCGAAGACCTGCAGGGCGAACGCGAACGAGAGGCCGGCGGCCAGCAGCTTGCCGAACGGCTCACGGCACTGCAGGGCGATCCGCAGCCCGCGGGCCACCACCAGGCCGTAGACCAGGATCACCGCCATCAACCCGGTCATCCCCAGCTCCTCGCCGACGGCGGCGGCGATGAAGTCGCTCCGGGCCAGCGGAGTCAGACCGGGCCGGCCGAGGCCGAGCCCGGTACCCAGCAGGCCGCCCCAGGCGATCCCGAACTGCGCGTTGATCACCTGGTAGTAGAGGTCGTAGTCGGTGAACGGGTGCAGCCAGGCGCCCACCCGGACCCGGACGTGACCGAAGTTGAGGTAGCCGAAGTAGGCACCGGCGGCGAACAGGCACGTGCCGAGGACGGCCCACCCAGCCCGCTCGGTCGAGACGTAGAGCATCATGACGAACAACCCGAAGAACAGCAGCGAGGTTCCCAGGTCGCGCTGCAGCACCAGGATGGCCAGGCTCAGCAGCCACATCGCGAGGATCGGTCCGAGGTCGCGGGCGCGCGGCAGGTCGAGGCCCAGCACCCGCCAGCCGGCCAGGGCGAGCACGTCCCGCTTCTCCACCAGGTACGCAGCAAAGGCGATCGCCAGGCACACCTTGGCGGCCTCGGCGGGCTGGAAGCTGTACGGCCCGACCTGGATCCAGATCTGGGCGCCGAACTTCGCCGTCCCCAGCCCGGGCACCAGCGGCAGCAGCAGCAGCACGATGCCGGCCAGCCCGACGGTGTAGGTGTAGCCCTGCAGCGGCCGGTGGTCGCGCAGCAGCACCGCGACGAGGATGAACATCGCGACCCCGACCACGGTCCAGATCAGCTGCTGACGAGCCCCGGCCGAGGGGGGTGCGTTGATCAGGTCGATCCGGTGGATCATCGTCAGGCCGAGCCCGTTGAGCAGCACCACGCAGGGCAGGATCACCGGGTCGGCGTACGGCAGCCGCCAGCGGACGGCGACGTGGGCCAGCAGCGCCAGCAGGGCGCAGCCGCCCGCGAGGTAGGGAAAGCTCGGTGTCAGCTCGCCAAGCGCGTTGAGGTCGACCAGCGTGTAGCCGCCGAGCCCGATGGCCACGGCGAACGCGATCAGCAGCAGCTCGACCCCCCGGCGCTTGCGCGGCAGGACGGTGACCGGAGCGGCGGTGCTCACGCTCAGCAGCTCGGTTCGGTGCTGGCCGAGCCCGACGGCGAGGCGCTGGCCGACGGCGGGGCCTTGGTGCTCGGCGTCGACTTCGGGGTGGACGTCGGCGTGGGTGAGCCGCTGCCGGTCGGTGTCGGGGCCGGGCCGCCCTTGCGGGCGCACCGCTTCGCGGTCTCGGTCAGCTCGGCCACCGTCTGCCGGGCCGCGCCGAGGCTGGAGACCTCGATGCCGTTGCGGACCATGTCCTGGTAGAAGGTGGGCAGCCCCGTCAGCGTCACCGGCTGCAGCTCGTACACCCGGGAGAGCGGTACGACGATCCGTTCGGGCAGCCCCTGGTAGATCGCGACCTGGTCGCCGGACGCGCCGACGTAGTACTGCGTCCGGCCCCACGCGTACGCGGCGCCGGACGCGGCCGCGACGACCAGCAGCAGCACGAGCACCCCCAGCAGCGGCCGGCGGAACCGGCGGGAGTGCGGCGGCTGCGGGTTGTAGCGGGCCTCGTCCTCGCCGCTGGTGGCCCGCGGCCCACTGCTGACGGCGGTCGCGCCGGGCGCCTCGGCGCCGTGCACGTCCGCCAGGACGTCGTCGTCCTCGTCGTCCGCGGACCCGCCGCGAGGGGACGAGCCGGCGACCGGGAGGGTCCGTTCGGCGGCCGCGCCCAGCACCACCGCCTCCACGGTGTCGGGCCCGGCGGCCGGCGGCCCCTCGACGACGTCGGCCAGGATGATCGTGATGTTGTCGATGCCGCCCTCGGCGTGCGCGTCGGCGATCAGCACCTCCATCGCCGCACCCGGGTCGGCGAGCCGCAGCGCTGCGGCGATCCCGGTGTCGTCCACCAGTCCGCAGAGGCCGTCGCTGCAGAGCAGCAGTCGGTCGCCCGCCTGCACCGGGATCCGGGTCAGGTCGGGGTCGTTGGCCGGCTGGCCGTTGAGCACCTTGAGCAGCAACGACCGGTGCGGGTGGTACGCGGCCTCGGACTCGGCGATCCGACCCTCGTCGACCAGCGACTGGACCCAGCTGTGGTCGTGGGTGAGGCGTTCGAGCCGGTCGGCGCGGAACAGGTACGCCCGGCTGTCGCCGATGTGCGCCAGGCCCAGCCCGGACCCGTCGAACAGCGCGCCCGTCACCGTGGTGCCCATGCCGTCGAGCGAGCTGTCGTCGCGGACCAGGGCGGCGATCCGGTCGTTGGCGTCGGCGACCGCGGCGGCGAGCACGGGCAGCAGCTGGTCGCCGTCCAGCGGCCCGTCGACCTGCCGGATCGCCTCGACCGCCACGGCGGAGGCCAGGTCACCGGCCGCGGCGCCGCCCATGCCGTCGGCGACGAGCAGCAGGTGCGGGCTCGCATAGCCGGAGTCCTGGTTGTTCTTGCGGACCAGCCCGATCTCGGAGTGGGTGACGAAGCGGAGCAGCAGCGTCATCGCCTCAGGGCTCCAGCTTGAGGATGGTCTTGCCGATCCGGACCGTGTCCGACATCGAGATCGCCGTCGGCGCGGTGATCCGCGACCCGTTGACGTAGGTGCCGTTGGTCGAGCCGAGATCCTCGACGTAGCTGCCGCTCTCCGCGGCCACGACCCGGGCGTGCCGGGTCGAGACGTAGTCGTCGTCGAGGATCAGCTGGCAGTCCGCGCCGCGGCCGATCAGCACGACCCCCGGCGCCAGCTCGGCCGACTCACCGGTCTGCGCGCCCTGGACGATGCTGAGCACGCGCGGGGCCCCGCGCGGGCGCCGGACCCGGCGGGGCGGGGGTGGCGGGGTCTCGAGCTCGCGCGCCTCGGGCTGGTCGGGGGTCGGGACGGTCCGGCCGAACAGGTCGGTCCGGATCACCGAGACCGCAGAGAAGATGAACAGCCAGAGCAGCGCGAGGAACAGCACCTTGATGACGGTGAGCGCGATCTCGGACACGGGTCAGCGACCGGCAGGTGCGTGCACGAGCATCCGGGTCGAGCCGATCTCGATCCGCGACCCCTCCTGCAGAGCGGCCTCGGTCACCTTGTGACCATTCACCGTGATGCCGTTGGTCGAGCCCAGGTCGACGATGTCGACCGAGACGCCTGGACCGCTGGGCGTGACCCGGATCTGGGCGTGCAGCCGCGAGATGCCGGGATCGTTGATCCGCAGGTCGGCCTCGGTGCCACGGCCGATGACCAGGCCGGGCGGCTCGAGCGGGTGCCGGGTGCCGTTGACCTCGAGCACGAGCCGGGACCGGGCGCGGACCGCCGAACCTGGGTCGGTCACGCGGTCGGCCGGACGGGGCGGCGCGGGCCGGTCCTCGGCCGCGGCGCGCTCCTCGACCCCGGCGACCGCCTCCGAGGCGACGGTGAACCGCCCGGTCGGCAGGGCGGCGTCGAGCTCGAAGTGGATCCGGATCGGGCCGTTGAACACGTAGCCGGTGTCCGAGGCGTGCGAGCGCAGCTCGGTCGCGAGCTCGCTGGTCAACGTCTTGCTGTACGGGGCGAGCTTGTCGTGGTCGTGCGGTGACAGGCCGACGACGAACTCGTTCGGCACCAGCCGCTTGTCGCGGGACATGAGCTTGGCTTCGGCGTCCAGCTCGCGCTGCAGCCGGGCCGCGATCTCGACCGGCTGCACGTCGCCCTTAAACGCCCGCGCGAACGCACCGTTCACCGCTCCCTCGACTCGCTTCTCGAAGCGTCCGAAGATCCCCATGTCCCCTCCTTCCGGCTCTCGTCTCGCGAGAAGAGTAACGGGAGTGACGCGCTGTGCCGTCAGTCCCGCGCGGTGCCGTCGCGTCGGGTCGGCTGGTCGGCCCGAAACCGGTCAGGCCGCATCCCGCCGACGTGCTAGCCTTCTCCGGCTGGTTCGCACGGGCAAAGCCCGGCGGATCGGGCGCGAGTGGCGGAATGGCAGACGCGCTGGCTTCAGGTGCCAGTGTCCGAAAGGACGTGGGGGTTCAAGTCCCCCCTCGCGCACACGTCGAGGGAACGCTCCTCACAAGATCGAGGCTGGGCCACCCTGAACGGGGCAGGTCCAGCCTCGACCAGTTATGGGACGTCGTACGCGTCCCTCGAGGCGAGGAACCGACATGGTCAGCCGGCACAGGAGGATCGTGGCCGGGACGGCGACGGTGTTCACGGCCGCGGCTATCGGGGCGGGCCTGACCGTGACGGCCCAGGAAGACCCCGCGGTGGAGGTCGGAGCCGTCTCGGTCGACCAGGTCCAGGTGGCCACACCGGCGGCGGGGACGAGTCCGCGTCGGGAGCAGGTCGAGGCGTTGGAACAGCTCGACGGTCTGCTGAGCTCGCCGGGCGACGACCCCGCAGGCTTCTCCGTCGGCCCCGTCGAGCTGGAGTTCGGCCCCGAAGCCTGGATGACGGCGGCCGGGCCGAGCGAGGACTTCGACGGCGACGGCCAGCGGGAGCGGCTGGTGGCGGAGCTGAAGGGCCTGGTCGGCCGCCCCGTGACGGTGCTGGTGCGACTCGACGACGACGGTGACGAGGCCAACGTCTACCGACTGAACGGCCTCACCTTCCGCGACAGTGCGGGCGGACGGCCACCCTGGATCGACCTGGACGCCGACGTCGCGGACGCGGCGTCGTGGCAGACGATCCGGTCCGCGGCGGCCGCCGCTGTCGGCCCAGGCGCGATCGTCGACGAGCTCGAGTGGCAGAGCGGCGGCGACGTCTCGTGGGAGGTCGACGTCATCGCGGCTGACGGTCGTGAGCACACCGTCCTGCTGGACGCCCTTGCCCAGGTCCTCGACGTGCGTCTCGGTAGCTGAGGGCCATGGCCATCCTGGTGATCGAGGACGAGCCGGGGATCGCCGACTTCGTCCGTCGCGGACTGGAGGCCGCTGGTTTCTCCGTCGAGGTCGAGTCAGACGGTCAGCTCGGGCTGGAGGCCGCCCAGCGTACGGACGTCCAGCTCGTGGTCCTCGACCTCGGACTGCCCGGGCTGCCGGGTGAGGAGGTGCTGACCCGGCTGCGGACGCTGCGGCCGGCCCTGCCGGTGATCGTCCTCACGGCCAAGGCGGCGGTGTCGGACCGGGTGGCCAACCTCGACGCCGGCGCCGACGACTACCTGGTCAAGCCGTTCAGCTTCAGCGAGCTGCTGGCCCGGGTGCGGGCTCGGCTGCGCAGCCCGGCCCAACCGTCCTCAGTCGTGCTGGAGGCCGGAGGGATCCGGCTCGACGTCCGGACCCGCGAGGCCACCGTTTCAGGCCAGTCGGTAAGGCTGTCCTCGCGCGAGTTCTCCCTCCTCGAGGTGCTGCTCCGGCACCCCGGACAGGTCCTCTCCCAGACCCAGCTGCTCGACCTGGTCTGGGGGTACGACTTCGAGGGCGCGTCGAACGTGGTCGAGACCTACGTCCGGCACCTGCGCCGCAAGCTCGGCCCCGAACGGATCGAGACCGTCCGGCGGGCCGGCTATCGCCTGGTCAGCCCGTGAGGCACGCGCTCCACGTACGGGTGGCGGCCATCGCGGTGGGCGTGAGCGCCCTGACCCTGGTCATCGCCGCACTGGTCACCCAGGAGCTGATCCAGGTCGGCTACCGTCAAGAGCTCGACCGGGTGTTGTCCCAGGAGCTCGACGAGGTGCGCCTCGGTCTGCCGACGGAGCTGAGGGAGGCGGCCGGCGACGACGGCGAGGCCACCACCGCCGAGGTCGACGCCGCTGCTCAGCGCTACCTCGCGGTGCATCCCGGCAGCGACCGGCACCTGATGGTCTTCGAGATCGGCTCCCGCCAGCTGAGCACCCGCGACGGTCCACCGGAGCTGCTGCGACTGCAGCGACTCGGCACCCTGCCGGCCGGGACGCTCGGCAGCCTGCGCACCGTCGACTCCCCGGCCGGACCGGTGCGCATCCTGAGCGCCCCGCTGACCAACGCGACCCAGACCATCGGCACGGTCACGGTCGTCGGACCGCTGTCGGAGGGGCGCCACCAGAGCCGGACGGCGCTGGTCCGGATCGCTCTGGCAGGAGGGATCGGCCTCGCCGTCGGCGGGGTGATCCTGGTCTTCGCCGTCCGCCGCGCCCTGCAACCGGTACGGGCGCTCGCGGTCGCCGCCCGGTCGGTGGACCTGTCCGACCTGAAGTCGCGGGTCCCCGACCAGGACCGCCAGGACGAGGTCGGCGTGATGGCCCGGGAGTTCAACCGGATGCTGGATCGGGTCAGCGACGACGAGGAGCAACGGCAGCGCCTGCTGTCGGCCATCTCGCACGAGCTCCGCAGTCCGCTCGCCGTGGCTCGCGGTCACCTGGAGCTGTTCGAGACGCTCGGGGCTCGCCCCGGCTATTCGGCGACGGACACCGCTGCCGTTGTCCGGCGCGAGCTCGACCGGCTCGGTCGGATCGTCGAGGACCTGACCGCCCTCAACCAGGGCGAGGTCGCTGGCGCGACCGCCCGTGACCCGGTCTTCGCTCCGGACGTCCTGGACGCGCTGGCTCATCGGGTCGAGGGTCTCGACTTGCCGCACGTCAACCTGGGCGTCGCCCCGCCGGTCGTCCTGCTCGGGGACGAGGACCGGCTGACCCAGGCGCTGCTCAACCTCGTCGTCAACGCGCGGACCCACACCCCCGCCGGCACCCAGGTGAGCGTCCAGTCCGACCTCCGTGCCGACCGGATCGTCTTCCGGGTGATCGACGACGGACCGGGCATCGCGCCTGAGGTCCTGCCTCGCGTCTTCGAACCGTTCGTGACGACCAAAGAGGGTGGGCCGAGCAGGTCGTCCGGGCTCGGGCTCGCGGTCGTGAAGGCGGTCACCGAGGCCCAGGGCGGCGAGGTCACGCTCGACAGCGGCCCGCAGGGGACCACCGTGTCGTTGGCCTTCCCGGTCAACACCGGCGCCTGACCCAAGGGCGCGGGAGATGACAGGTCTTTCAGGTTCGCCCCACGTGTCCGTCATCTGAGGACGGTGAACTTGACGCACACCGACCCCAAGACTGCCCGTGAGGAACCACCATGAAGATCTCGATCGCCGCCCTCAAGAAGCCGCTGGCCCTGAGCGCAGTCACCGCCCTGACGTTCGCCCTCGTCGGCTGCTCAGGCTCAGACGAGCCAGCCGCCGTCCCGCCCGCCGCGAGCACGTCGGCCAGCGCACCGCCGGCCGACGCGTCCCCGACCACCTCTCCCTCGACCGCCGCGCCCAGCGCCTCAGCGTCGGCCAGTGCGAGCGAGAGCGCGTCCGCACCGGCGGCCGCTGCGGGCAACGACGTGCTGCTGGCGGCAGGCCGGTTGGGGACGCGTGAGGTGTCCGCCGGCTCGGTCTCCTCGATCGAGTCCGAAGGCAACGGCTGGGAGGTGCACGTGGTGACCGCGAACGGCAAGGAGCAGCAGCTGCGGGTCGACGCCACCGGCAAGCGGGTCGTGTCCGGGCCCACCGAGGACCCGGCCGACGCCGAGGACCGGGCCGAGAACCAGCAGTACGCCCAGGCCGACCTCGACTACCGCGACGCCGTCAAGGCCATCGAGGGCGAGATCGCCGACGGCGTGGTCAAGGAGCTGAGCCTGGACCGGGACAACGGTCGCACCATGTGGGAGGCCGACGTCACCGCTGGCTCGGAGCAGCGGTCGGTCCAGGTCGACGCTGACAACGGGGACATGGTCAGCAACCGGATCGACGACTAGGAGTGGTGTCAAACGCCGACCTACTGCGACATGTCCTCAATGGTCCCGGCGCGTCGGGCGGGCGGGTGGTGAGTCGGCCTGGCGGTGCTCGGGCTGCTCGCCGGCCCGGCCGCTCACGCCGGGGCAGCACCACGACCGGCCACCGCGCAGGTCGCCGATCCGCCCCTCGGACCGGCGGTCAGGGCCCCGACCGCCGCGGCCGCGACGAGCTCAGCCGACGACCCGGTCAGCCGCGTCGTCGCCATCTCGGTCGACGGCTTGAACCCCAACGCGATCCGTACGCTGGGCGCGTCCGGCGCGCCGAACTTCCATCTGATCCGCGAGGGGGCCGTGACGCTGAACGCGCGGACCGTCCGGGAGCAGACCCGCACGCTGCCCAACCACACGAGCATGCTCACCGGCCGGCGGATCGACGCGCGGTCCGGCGGCCACGGCATCACGATGAACTCCGACACCGGCACGACCGTGCACCGGGCCCTCGACTGCCGTTCATGGTCTGGGGTCCTGGGGTCGCCGCGGGCCTTGACCTCTACGCGATCAACCCGACCTACCGCACGCCCGGTGCGGCCCGGACCAGCTACAGCGGCAGGCAGCCCATCCGCAACGGCGACCTTGCCGACCTGGTCACCGACGTCCTGGACCTACCGCTCGTCCCCGGAGCGGAGTTCAACCGCGCCCGGGCGCTCACCGTGTCTCGGTGAGCGCCCGGGTGGTGGGGAGGTAGGAGGTCAGCTGGCCCGCTGGTCGGCGAGCTCGCGGGAGGCCTCGGTGCGCGGGGTGCGCTCCGGGGAGGTACGCGGCACGTAGGTGGCCTGGAGGACGGCGCCCCAGGCGACGAGCCCGACCAGGGCAAAGAGGGCAAGGACGAAGATGATGACGGGGACAACGGACATGGGGGTGCTCTTTCCATCAGGAGGGTGGGGTGGGTTCCTCCGACGTTGAGGTCCCGTTCGCAAGACCGCGGCCAGCGCTGGGATGCCCCCTGTGCGGCTCGTGCGGTCTGGTACTAAGGATCCGCCGGGACGCGGGCGGCGTCCAATGTCTGCCGCTCATCGCATCCATGCCGGACAGTTATGGGTGTGGACACCGATGCTCTTCGCTGGTTCCAGCAGGTCGCCGACGGCGTCACGGTCACCGAGGTGAGCGAGGTCGAGGGCGTGAGCCAGCCCGGCATCTCCCGGGCACTCGCCCGGCTGGAGGCCGAGATCGGCACCCCGCTGCTCCGCCGGTCGGGGCGCACCTTGCGGATGACCCACGCGGGCTCAGCGTTCAAGCGGCACGTCGACGCACTGCTGCACCAGCTGGACGACGGGCTGGCGGCGGTCGAGCAGGTCATCGAGCCCGATACCGGAACGGTCGCGCTCGCCTTCCAGGTCTCGCTCGGTACCTGGCTGGTGCCGGACCTGGTGCGCGGTTTCCGCCGCGAGTGGCCGCGGGTGCACTTCGCCCTGACCCAGGTCGGCGACGACGGCGGCCCCGCCGTGCTGGCGCGCGGGGACGCCGACCTGGTGCTGTCGACCGTAGCGACCCAGGACCCGGCGGTGGTGCGGCAGCGGCTCTTCGACGAACCGCTCCGGCTGGCCGTACCGGCCGACCACCCCCTCGCCGGGCGGTCCGAGGTCCGGCTTGCCGACGTCGCGGCCGAGCCGTTCCTGATGCTGCGGGCGGGATCGGCCCTGCGCCGGCTGTGCGACGAGCTGTGCCACGCGGCCGGTTTCACCCCCACCGTCGGCTTCGAGAGCGAGGACGTGCACACCGTGCGCGGCTTCGTCGGCGCCGGCCTCGGGGTCGCCCTCGTCCCCGGGTCCGACCGGGGAGCCGCCGGCGCCCCGGCGTCCCTCCGCTACCTCACGGTGGTCGACGTGCCCGCGGTCCGCGAGATCGCGCTGTCCTGGCCCGCCGAACGGCGGCTGCTGCCCGCTGCCGAGCTGTTTCGTCAGCACGTCATCGAGCGGGCCCGGACCGGACGGATCACCCCACCCACGTAGGAGGCCTCGGCCGGGAGCAGGATGGCCACCGACCCACTTCTTGAGGAGGACACGATGGACGACAACGTTGACGGCCCACTCTTTCTGGTGGTGACCATCCGCCCTCGCCTCGACCGGATGGCCGAGGCCGAGGCCCAGCTGCAGTCGATGCGGGCGGCGACGCTGCAGGAGGAAGGCTGTGTCTTCATGCACCTCGTCCAGGCCGACGACGAGCCCGACACCTGGGTGATGCTCGAGCACTTCCGGTCCCGTGCCGCCTGGGACGAGCACATGCTGACCAAGCACAACACCGAGGGGAACCTCGCGCTCGAATCCTTGCTGCGCCAGCCGTCCGAGCTGCGCCTGTACAGGGCGAAGTAGCAGTGCCGCCGGTCTGCCGATAGGTTGCGAGAGAGCGGCGACTGGAGCTGAGCGCCGCAGCAGAGGGGAGCGGTCAATGACGACGAGGAACGAGCCCGAGGTCGAGCAGCAGGAAGAGTCGAGCGACACCCATCTGGTCTACCCCCAGCTGGTCGTGCCCTTCGTGCTGCTGATCCTGTGCTTTGCCGCGTGGGGATCGGCCGCCAACCTCAGCGAGGTGATGGTCAGCGTCTTCCGCAAGATCTTCACCGGCATGTCGAACTTCCAGTCCGGCCTGGTGACCTTCGCCTACTACGGGGCGTACTTCCTGCTGGCGATCCCGGCGGCCTTCATCAACCGCCGCTTCGGCTACAAGACCGGTGTGCTGACCGGACTCGGGCTGGCCGCTGTGGGCGGGGTCCTCTTCTTCCCGGCCAGCCAGGCGTTGACCTACGGAGCCTTCCTGGCCGCGCTGTTCGTGCTGGCCGCGGGGTTGTCGATCCTGGAGACGTCCGCCAACCCGTTCGCGATCGCCATGGGACCGGAGGAGACCGCCACCCGGCGGCTGAACCTCGCCCAGGTGTTCAACCCGGTCGGCGCCAACGTCGGCGTGCTGCTCGGCGCCATCGTGATCACGCCGAACATCATCCTGGGTCGCAAGGGTGTGCCGGACCCGACCGGACCGGACCTGCTCGCGGCTCAGGAGCACGACCTCAACGTGGTCCTCGGCCCGTACCTCGGCATCGCCGCCGTGCTCGTGGTCATCTGGCTGCTGATCGCCTTCAAGAAGATCCCCGTCCCGCAGGAGCAGATCGAGCAGGAGCTGCTGGCCGGCGGCGACGAGCAAAAGAAGGGGTGGCTCGGCCGGCTGGCCCGCAACCCGCACTACCGCTACGGGGTGGTCGCGCAGTTCTTCAACATCGCGGCACAGGTCGGTACCTGGTCGTTCACCATCCAGTACGCGGAGAACGTCGTGGGCGCGACCCCGCGGGCCGCCGGCTGGTACCTGCAGGCCAGCCTGATCCTGTTCCTGGTCAGCCGGTTCGTGATGTTCGTGCTGCTCGGGATCTTCCGTCCCACCAAGCTGCTGGCCGCCATGGCGGGTCTCGGCGTCGTGCTCGCGCTCACCGGGGTGCTCAGCCCGAACATGGTCGGGCTGATCGCCGTGGTCTGCATCTCGCTCTGCCTGTCGCTGATGTTCCCGACGATCTACGGCGTGGCCCTGCAGGGGCTGGGTGCCGACACGAAGTTCGGCGCCGCCGGCCTCGTGATGGCCATCCTCGGCGGAGCGCTGGTGTCGCCGGTGCAGGGGGCGATCGTCGACGCCACGGGCAGCCAGGCGGCCGGCTTCCTGATCCCGGCCTTCGGCTTCGCGGTCGTGCTCAGCTACGCGATCTTCGACCTGACGACGAAGCGGCACAGCGAGGCCCTGGTCGGCGAGGTCTGACCCCGTCCGGGGACCTCAGGCGGGGACCGACAGGGTGTCCCCGCTGACCGTGACGGTCTTGGCCGGCAGGGCGCTCGGGGCAGGACCGGCCACGACAGCGCCGTCGGTCAGGCTGAACGCGCTGCCGTGACAGTTGCAGTTGATCGTCGTGGTGACGTCGGCGACCGGGCAGCTCGCGTGCGTGCAGATGGAGGAGAACGCCTTGAACTCCCCGGCCTTCGGCTGGGTGACCACGGTCTTCGCGTCGGCAAAGATCGTGCCGCCACCCACCGGGATCGCGCTGGTCGGCGAGCTCACCGGCGTGCCGGTCGCGGGCGGCGCCGACGAGGAGGTGCCGTCGCTGCCGCAGGCGGCCAGTCCGCCGAGCGCGGCGGCGCTGAGGCCGGCACGGATCAGCTGCCTGCGGCTAAGGGTCGGACGTAGGTACGGGTTCATCGTGCTCCGGGTTTCGTCGAGTGCGAGAGGTTGGCCAAGGCGGGTCGTGCACCGCCATTCTGCCTGGCGGCGCAACGAGGGACCGCTGTCGATGGGCAGGATTAGTCTCAACGGGTGACCGATGAGACCGAGCCGTCCTACGCCCACCGTCCGCTGCGGGTCGGGGTCCAGCTGCAGCCGCAGCACGCGACGTACGCCGAGCTCCGAGCGGCCGTGGACGCCGCTGAGCAGTCGGGCGTCGACATCGTCTTCACCTGGGACCACTTCTTCCCGCTGTCCGGCGACCCCGACGGGCCCAACTTCGAGTGCTACGCCATGCTCGCCGCCTGGGCCGAGCAGACCGAACGGGTCGAGCTCAGCGCCCTGGTCACCTGCAACTCCTACCGCAACCCCGAGCTGCTCGCCGACATGGTCCGGACCATCGACCACATCAGCGGCGGCCGGGTCATCCTGGGCATCGGTGCCGGCTGGTTCGAGCGTGACTACACCGCGTACGGGTACGAGTTCGGTACGGCCGGCAGCCGGATCGCCGCGCTCGGGGACGCGCTGCCCCGGATCCGGCGCCGCTTCGGCGCGCTCAACCCCGCGCCCACCCGGCCGATCCCGGTGCTGATCGGGGGCGGCGGGGAGCGCAAGACGCTGCGGCTGGTGGCCGAGCACGCCGACATCTGGCACGGCTTCGGCACGCTCGAGGAGCTGGCGCACAAGAACGAGGTGCTCAACTCCTGGTGCGCCGAGGTCGGCCGCGACCCGGGCGAGATCGAACGCTCCACCGCCGTGCAGCAGGGACCCGATGAGGTGGCCGCCTCCTTGACGGGGATGGGCGAGCGGCTGATCACCTTGGACACCGACGGCAACGCGGGTTTCGACCTGTCGCTGACCCGCGACTGGGTGCAGTACCGCGACGAGCTCAACGCTGGCCGATGACTGCGCCCGGGCTACGGGAGCGACTGTCGGGCGGTGAGGTCGTGCTGCTCGACGGTGGGCTGGCGACCGAGCTCGAGGCGCAGGGCCACGACCTGACCTCGTCGTTGTGGTCGGCACGGCTGCTGGCCGATGCCCCCGACGCGATCGTCGCCGCGCACGCCGCGTTCTTCGCCGCCGGCGCCGAGGTGGCGACCACCGCCTCGTACCAGGCGTCGTTCACCGGGCTGGCGGCCGCGGGCGTCGGCCGGGCCGAGACTGCGCGGCTGCTGCGCCGCAGCGTCACCCTCGCCGAACGGGCGCGCGACGAGGCGGGGCAGCCCGAGCGTTACGTGGCCGCGTCGGTCGGCCCGTACGGGGCGGCCCGCGCCGACGGCTCGGAGTACCGGGGCGACTACGGCCTGAGCGTCAACAAGCTGCGCGCCTGGCACCGGCCACGGCTGGAGGTGCTGGCCGACACCGCTGCGGACGTCCTGGCGTGCGAGACCGTACCCTGCCTGGCCGAGGTCGAGGCGCTGGTCGCCGAGCTGTCGCGGCTCGGCCGGCCCGCCTGGCTGTCGATCACCTGCGCGGACGGTCGGACCCGGGCGGGGGAACCGGTCGAGGAGGCGTTCGCGCTGGCCGGCTCGGTCGATGAGGTCGTTGCGGTCGGCGTCAACTGCCTGGCCCCGGCCGAGGTCGAGTCCCTGGTCGCGGTGGCGGCCGCCGCCAGCGGTCGACCGGTCGTCGCCTACCCGAACCGGGGCGAGACCTGGGACGCCGCGCAGCGGCGCTGGTCGGGTCCGGCGTCTTTCCCGGTGGACGCCGCCGCAGGCTGGGTCGCCGCTGGCGCCCGCCTGGTCGGGGGTTGCTGCCGCGTGGCCCCCGCCGACATCGGCGCGCTCGGCGCGGCGCTGAAGCCCGAGCAGGCGCTCCTCGCGTGACCGCGACCAGCGCGCCCTGAGCCTGTCGAAGCCCTGAAGGGGTGTGCGCAACCTCCCGAACCGCGCCCGAGCAAGAGGCGCCTCGACGCGCGGGCCAACGTCTTTCGGTCACCGGGGCTCGGGGCTCGTGGTCGCGGAGCCCACGGTCTGACCTGATCCACAGGAACCTCGGACTCTGGTGTGATGCGCCTCACAGAAGGAGCGAGCACGCTGGAGGGCATGGACACCACGCAGCTGCTGTTGACCGCCGGCTCGGTCGCCGGCATGGTGCTCGTCGGTCTGATGGCGATCGTCCCGACCGCCATGGAGACCGGCTCCGACCCGCACGACCGTCGCCCCTCCCGCTCGGCCGGCCTCAGATCACGGGCAGCCGCAACCGCGGGTCCTGGACGAGGTCGATCAGGTCACCCCGGGTGACGCTGAGCGGGCGACCGCGGCTGGCGTTGCGCGCCACGACGGTGATCACCTGGTCACCGTCCGGGCTGTACTGCACCTCGATCCCCTCCGACAGCTGGGTGCTCTCGCTCAGGCTGAAGCGGTTGCCGTCCAGGAACCGCTGGCTCACGCATCCCTGACCCGTGGTCCGACCGCAGCGGACTGCGGCGCTGTAGCCGGTCGCGATCTGGAGATAGACCTCGGTGCCGCCGCGGTCCTGCCGGAACACCTCCAGGCCGAGTGCACCGTCGCCGCCCTTCCAGAAGCTCGGGGTCTCGTACCGCGGGTCGTAGGAAAAGCTGTAGCCCGTGAAGTACTGGCTGTCCGGGTCGAGGCGGTCGGCGGTGACCCTGGCCATGGCGGTCCGCCAGTCCCGCATGACGGTGGCCTGGCAGGAGGGGACCTTGATGTCGCACTGCGCCGTCACGGTTCCCGGGTGATCGACCGTCGGCGAGGGGAGGACGGATTGGGGTGCCGAGACCGGCGGAGGTGCAGCCGCGGGGGTGCCCGTGCCGACGCGGACGGCGCCCACCAGGCCCAGGACGAGGACCACGACGGCGGCGACCAGCGCGGCGGCGTGCCGGGCGCGGCGCTGCCGGACCAGCTGACCTGCGTGCGCGAGGTCCGCGGCCGCGTCGGTGGGTGGTCGCTGCTCGAGGTGCGCGCTGGCGACAGCCCGCAGCTCGTCTGGGAGCCAGCCGAGCGGCCGCATACCGGGCCTGGCCGCCGTGAGCAGGGCCGAGGCCTGCTGCGCCCACATCTCCACGGTCGCCGCGTTCGTCTTCAGCACGGTGGCAGCCTCAGCCGAGGAGAGCCCGGCGTAGACGAGGAGGACCAGGGCGGCGCGGGGCTCCGGCGCCAACCGCTGCAGGTCAGCGAGCATCCGTGGCGTGTCTCGGGTGCGGCCCTCGCGCAGCTCGACCCGCCCGCCCGCCGACCACGGTGGGGCGAAGAAGGCCGGACGGGGCCGGACGAGCTCGCCCAAGGCGTTGGTCAGCCGGTCGCCATCTGGTGGGCGGGCGCCGCTGCGGGCCAGTACCGACTCGGCGAGCCGGTCGGCCCGGTCTGGGTCCGCGGCCAGCAGCAGGGCGCACCCGTGGATCAACGTCCGGTAACGGTCGGCGAAGGCGACGAAGTCCTGGTCGCGCACGGACCCGGCAGAACTCGCGCTCATCGCACCACCCTCCTCGACCGATCCTAGAAGGGTGGTGTCAAACGTCGACCGACTGCGCGGCACCGGGCACGCACCGGGCTTCGTTGCCGTCGTCGCGGAGAGGACCCCGCTGTCCGACTCCTCCGGCCACCTTGACCGGGGGACGGGGATCACCTCCCGCGAACGGCGGAGGACAATAGTCGGGTGATGTTCCGACGGTACGTAGCGATCGGCGACTCCAGCACGGAGGGGCTGGAGGATCCGGACGGCCACGGCGGCTACCGCGGCTGGGCCGACCGGCTGGCTAGCCACCTCGCCAACGGCCAGGACGAGCCGCTCGAGTACGCCAACCTGGCGGTCCGCGGCTTGCGGATGCACGAGATCCGGACGACCCAGCTCGAGCCGGCGCTGGCGCTTGCCCCCGACCTGCTGACCGTCTTCGGCGGGGTGAACGACGCGATCGGGATGCGTTGCGACTTCGGCACGATCGCCGCCGACTACGACGCGGTCTTCGGCTCCGCGACCGACCAGGGCGCCACCGTGCTCACCTTCACCATGCCCGACCCGGCCGCCATCAACCCGCTCGGCCGAGGCCTGCGGCAGCGGATGTACGCCCTGAACGCGATCATCCGCGGCACCGCCAAGGCCTACGGCGTCCTGGTCGTGGACTTCGAGCGCTACCCGGTCGCTGAGGACCCGCGGCTCTGGTTCGAGGACCGGCTGCACGGCAACACCCTGGGCCACGAGCTGGTCGCCGCCGCGCTGGCGCACCGGCTGGGGGTGGCCGGATTCGACGACAGCTGGACCGCTCCGCTGCCCGACGCACTGCCGCAGTCCCGGCCGCGCGAGCAGCTGGCCACCGACCTCGACTGGGCGGTGCACTTCCTCGCCCCGTGGTTCGGTCGCAACCTGCGCCGGATCCCGCACGGCCTGGGAGTCACGGCCAAGCGTCCCGTCCCGACCCTGGTCCCCCGTTCGGATCAGGCGAAGAGCGCCTGACCGAGGTAGCCGCCTTGGGCGACCCCGGGCGGAACGGCGAACAGCGCTGAGCCGGTGTGCTGCAGGTACTCGCTCATCCCGTCGCCGCGGGCGATCTTGGTCTGCATCGGGATGTAGTGCGTCCGCGGGTCGACGACGTAGGCCAGGAAGAACAGCCCGGCGTCCATCCGCCCCAGGCTGGTGCTGCCGTCGACGAAGTTGTAGCCGCGGCGGAGCAGCTGGACGCCCTTGTTCTGGTCAGGGTGCACCAGCCGGACGTGGGCGTCGGCCGCGACCAGCGGCTGTTGGTCGGAGCCGAGCAGGGCGAAGTTCGGCTGGGTGAACTCACCGCCACCGGACAGCGGCGCGCCCTCGGCCTTGCTGCGGCCGACGACCTTCTCCTGCTCGCTGAGCGGCTGCCGGTCCCAGATCTCGATGGTCATGTTGATCCGCCGCGCCACCAGGTACGAGCCGCCGCTGAGCCAGGCGTCCTTGGTCCCAGAGGTCGGCGGCACCCAGACGTGGGAGTCGAGCAGGCTCGGCTCCTCGGCCTTGAGGTTCATGGTGCCGTCCTTGAACCCGAACAGGTTCCGCGGGGTGGTCTGGCTCGTCGAGGTGGAGGACGTCCGGCCGAAACCGAGCTGTGACCAGCGGATCGCGGCCCGGCCGAAGGCGATCCGGGCCAGGTTACGGATCGCGTGCACCGCGACCTGCGGGTCGTCGGCGCAGGCCTGGACGCAGAGGTCGCCGTCGGACCGGTCCGGGTCAAGGTTGTCGCCGGGGAAGTGCGGCAGCCGGCGCAGGGCCGCGGGCTGGCGCTCGGCGATGCCGTACCGGTCGCGGCCACCCTGGCGGAACAGGCTGGGCCCGAAGCCGAACGTCAGGGTCAGGCCCGAGGACGGCAGCCCGATCGCCTCGCCGGTGTCGTCGGGTGGCGCGTCGTAGGGACCAGAAGTCGCGCCGAACGGGCCGGCGTCGCGGCCCTGGGTCATCCGCGCCGCGGCCGCGGTCCAGTCCTGCATCAGGGTGACGAGGTCGGCGCGGTCGTCGGAGACCATGTCGAACGCGGCGAAGTGCAGCCGGTCCTGCGCCGGGGTCACGATCCCGGCCTGGTGCTCGCCGTAGAACGGGTACGCCGCGGAGCCCGGCGCCGCTGCTGCGGCGGTGGAGGACGGTCCGTGGCTGGCAAGCCCAAAGCCGCCGGCCAGCCCGGCACCGACTCCGGCCGCGCCCGCCCCCGCGGCCCCGAGCAGGCCGCGCCGAGAGACGCCACGCCGGGTGGGTGGGACGGCGCTCGGCTGGGGGCCGAGCTCGGGTGAGGCTTCAGAGCTGGGCAGGGTCATCGGTGCGTGGATCCTCAGACGACGGCGGCGGTCAGCGTGGACAGCGGCTCGGCGAGGGCGTTGACGGCGTTCGACAGCGCCTTGACGTCGGCCTTGGAGAGGTCGTCGTAGGAGACGAAACCATCGCCGGACCGGTGCTCGTCCAGCAGCTTCTGCAGCGCGGTGAAGCGGGCGTCGATCTGGGTGTCGAGCTGCGGGTCCTTCTTCTGCAGCAGCGGTCGCAGCCCCTCGAAGCCGACCCGGGCGCCGTCGACGTTGGCCTGGAAGTCGTACAGGTCGGTCCGCGACCAGGTCTCTTCCTCGCCGGTCACCTTGCTGGTGGCGACCTCGTCGAGCAGCCCGCGGGAACCGTTGGCGATCTGGTCGGCGGTGTAGGTGAGGGTGCGCACCTTGGTGTTCAGGGTGGTCGTGTTCTTGACCAGGTCCGTGGCGTAGGCCTTGCGCGCCGCGGTGGTCAGCGGTGTGTAGTTCTTGGCGCCGGCCGGCCACAGGTCCTTCTCCAACCGGTGCCAGCCGGTCCACTTCTGGCCGGGTTCGAGGTCGGCCTCACGCAGGTCCATCTTGGGGTCGAGGTCGCCGAAAGACTCCGCGACCGTCTCGATCCGTTCCCAGTGCACGCGGGCCTGCGGGTAGAGCGTCCGGGCCGCGTCGTCGTCGCCGGCCTCGTAGGCCTTGGCGAACTCGTCGGTCTTGGCCAGCAGCTGCTCGGCCTGGTCCTGGATGTAGGCCTTGTAGTTCTTGTTGGCCGTCGCCACGAGCACCTGGTCGTCCTCGCTGGGGGCGAGGTCGGTCCCCGAGTCCGAGACCGCGAACGGAGCCCGGATCCCGTCGCCGACCATCCCGGGCTTGCAGGCCGTGAAGTACGACCCGGGCGGCGCGCTGAGCACGAGGTCGCGGGACAGGCCCGGACCGATGTTCTCCACCTCGCCGAGGATCCGCAGCCCGTCGGAGCCGAGCACGTAGAACTCGTTGATCTTGGTCCCGGCGTTGGTTACCGAGAAAGTGAGCTTGCCCGAGGGTGCCGACGCGGCCGAGACCTGGCAGCCGGTGTCGCTGGCTTCGACGGTCATCGCCCGGCTGTCGACGGTGCCGTCACCCGACTGGCCCGCGGGAGCGTTGTCGGTGCAGGCAGACAGCAGCGGCAGGCTGAGCACGGCGCAGGAGGAGACCAGGGCAAAGCCCCGGGAGTGGCGACGACCGGTCACGGTCGGGTCCTTCCGGTAGGAACGGGGACCGGCGTGGCCGGCCGAGGTTGAGGCAGGGTGCGGGCGTGGACCCGGCGCAGGAAGACGACCATCGTCGGCACGAAGTAGGCGAGCCAGACGGTGGCTTCCAGCACGGTGGTGGCGGGGGAGAAGTTGAAGATGCCCTTGAGCAGCGTCCCGTACCAGGAGGTTGGCGGGATCGCGCGCGAGACGTCGAAAGCGAGGGTGTTCAGGCCGGGCAGAAAGCCGGCCTCCTGCAGGTCGTGGACGCCGTAGGCCAGCACGCCGGCGGCCACGATGATCAAGAAAGCGCCTGTCCAGGTGAAGAACTTGGTCAAGTTGATCTTGATCGCGCCGCGGTACATCAGGTAGCCGAGCAGGACGGCCACGGCGATGCCGAGCGCCGCACCGGCCAGCGGCATGGCCGTACCGGCGGTCTGCCGGGTCGCCGCCTCGGTGGTCGCCCAGAGGAACAAGGCGGTCTCCAGACCTTCTCGGCCCACCGCCAGCGTGGCCACGACCGCGAGGGACCAGAGGCCGGCTCCGGCCGCCCGGTCGACCTGGGAACGCAGCTGGCCGGCCATCCCACGGGCCGCGCGCGCCATCCAGAAGATCATCCAGGTGACGAAGCCGACAGCGATGATCGAGAGCGACCCGCCGATCAGCTCCTGGGCCGAGAAGGTGAGGCCCTTGGGGCCGAAGGTCAGCGCCGCTCCGAAACCGAGCGAGACGACGACCGCGACCGCAACGCCCACCCAGACCCGCCAGATCAGCTCGTGGCGGCCGGACTTCACGAGGTAGGCGAGGAGGATGCTGACCACGAGGGCCGCCTCCAGGCCCTCCCGGAGGCCGATCAAGAAGTTCGCGAGCATGTCCGTCCCCAGCTGGTGCCCGGTCGGCCATCGAGCCGGCAGCTCCTGTAGGTGAGCCTCTCCTAACTTAAGTCAGCCTGCCCTGACTCGCAAGTAAGTGTGAGGGAACCTACTCTGCCTTCGCCCGAGCGGAGCGAGGGCAGATAGGTTTTGCACGTGTTCCGCCGTCAGCCACCCCACCGACAGCGGATCCTCATCACCGGGGCGTCGGCCGGTCTGGGAGCGGCGATGGCCCGAGCGTGGGCAGCGGACGGGCGAGACCTGGCCCTGTGTGCCCGGCGGCTGGGCGAGCTGGAGCGGTTGCGGGACGAGCTGGTGGCGCTACGGCCTGGCATCACGGTCAGCGTGCACCCAGTGGACGTCGGCGACCACGCAGCCGTCGACGCCGCGTTCGACGACGCGGTGCTGGCCCTCGGTGGGCTGGACCGGGTGGTGGCCAACGCCGGGGTCGCAGCCAGCGGATCGCTCGGCCTCGACGAGGCGGCGGGGAACCGGCTGACCGCGCAGACCAACTTCGTCGGGGTGCTGCACCAGGCCGAGGCGGCCCTGCGGATCTTCCGCCTGGCCGGCGCCGGCCACTTCGCGGTGATCTCGTCGATGTCGGCGCTGCGCGGGATGGCCGGCGCGATGAGCGTCTACGCCGCCAGCAAGGCGGGGGTCTCCGCCCTCGCCGAGGGCCTGCGCTCGGACCTGTGGGACACCGACATCCGGGTCAGTGCGATCCATCCTGGTTACGTGGACACCTCGCTGGCGGACGCCTTTCCGCAGCCCATCTTGATCAGCAACCTGCCCCGGGCCACTCGCGCCATCGTGGGCGCGATCGACCGGGAGGCGCCACGAGCGTACGTGCCCGCCTGGCCCTGGGCCGCGCTCTCGGTACCGATGCGGCTGCTGCCGCTGGGGATCTACCGGCGCTTCGCCGGCTGACGTCCAGCGACTTGTGTGGAGAAACCTTGCGTAGTCGCGAGGTTTCTCAACACAAGAATCCTCAGCGGCGTAGTGCGCGCCGAGCCACCAGCTCGGACTTGGCGTACTTGCCGATCTGGGCGGTGGCGACGCCGTCCATCACGGCCCCGATACCACCGCCGACGAGCGGGATCCGCTTGGTCATCACCAGGGCGAGGTTCTTGCCGCCGATCCGACCGGCGAGGTCGGAGACGACCTCTTCGGCGACCCGGCGGTCCAGGTCAGGGTCGAAGACCGGGGCGGTGGCCACCGCCATCGGCGAGGTGGGGAGCTTGCCCTCCATGATCAGCTTCACCACCTGCTCGCCGCCGAGCAGGCACATCACGAGCGCGGTCCGGACCCGGTTGTCGTCGAGGTCGTAGCCGCGCAGGTGGGCGATCGCGGCCACCATCCGTACCTGGACGACGGCTACACCCGTCAGGTTGGCCGGGATCGCCACGGGCAGCACGGCCACCCCGCCGAGGTTGGTGACGAACCCTTGGGCCGAGGCCAGCCGGACGTGGAAGTCGATCAGGGACTCCACGGCGGCGTCGGTCGAGCCGGCGTTGCGCTGCAGCTGGCGGGCCGCGCTGGCCTTGGCGCCTGGCAGCTTGCCGTAGCCGTCGATCGCGAGCTCGAGCACCCGGCGGAGCGCTCCGCCGGCCGCCTGGGGTTTGGCCACCGCAGTCGCGACGGGGCCGATCCCGCGCGCGATCATCTTTCCCACGTCCTGGGCCGATGGCATGCGCCCAGCGTACGTGCCACGGCTCAGCCGCCCGCCCAGACCGACCCCGGTCTTCCCCCGGTCGCGGCCCCGGGCGGAGAATGCGCAGATGGCTGTGTCGCGCCGCTCCGAGCCTGCCGACGGCCCCTTCGGACCGCCGGAACGTTGGCGCGAGGACGACCTGATCGCGGTGAGCCGGACCTTCGACGCCGACCTGGTCTGCAGCGCGTACCGCAGCGGGGTCTTCCCGATGCCGGCCCGCGGTGGGCTGATGGGATGGTGGTCCCCGCTGGACCGGGCGGTCCTGCCGCTCGATCGGCTGCGGGTCACGCGCTCGCTGGCCAAGATGGTCCGCCGGTACGAGATCCGTGTCGACTCTGCCTTCGACGCGGTGCTGGACGGCTGCGGCGACGAGCGGCGCCCGGACGGCTGGATCGACGACGACATCCGCCGCGTCTACCGCGGGCTGCACCGCCAAGGGGTCGTCCACTCGGTCGAGGCTTGGACCCAGGACGGTCAGCTGGCGGGCGGCCTGTACGGGCTCAGCCAGGGCGGGCTGTTCGCCGGGGAGTCCATGTTCCACCGCGACGACATCGGCCGGGACGCCTCCAAGGTCGCGTTGGTGGCGCTGGTGGGACTGCTGACCGCAGCCGGGGCCGAGGGACGCGTGCTCGACGTGCAGTGGGCGACCCCGCATCTGCAGAGCCTCGGCGTGGTGGAGGTGACGCGCGAGCAGTACCTGGCGCGGCTTGCCAAGGCCCTGACGCTGCCGGAACCGAACTGGGCCGGATCGCGCGCCTCCGTCGAAAGGAGGAGCTGGTGAAACACGCCCCGCGAGCGGAGCGAGCTTGTGCGCATTTCGTTTCACCAGCGACGACGTCGACGGAGGGCCAGAGCGCGATCCGCGCCCGAGCGGAGCGAGGGCAGAAGATGCAGCCATAATGGCTCATGCCTGAGATGCCGGAGGTGGAGTCGCTCGCCCACTTCCTCACCGAACGCCTGGTCGGCCACTCGATCGCGCGGGTCGAGCTGGCCGCGTTCAGCGCCCTCAAGACCTACGACCCGCCGCTCTCGGCGTTGAACGGGCTCGAGATCTCAGGCGTCGCCCGGCACGGCAAGTACCTCGACATCGACGCCCAGGGCCTGCACCTGGTCTTCCACCTGGCCCGGGCCGGCTGGCTGCGCTGGCGGGACGCGCTGCCCGAGGCGCCGGCCAAGCCGGGCAAGGGGCCGCTCGCGTTGCGGGTACGGCTAGAAGACGGCTCCGGCTTTGACCTGACCGAGGCCGGCACCCAGCGCAAGCTGGCCGTGCACGTGGTCGCCGACCCGCGGGACATCGCGATGGTCGCCACCCTCGGACCCGACCCGCTCAGCCCGGACTTCGACCGCGAGGCCCTCCGCGCCGTCCTCGTGGGGGCGGGGCGATCGCAGCTCAAGGGGGTGCTCAAGGACCAGCGCACCATCGCGGGGATCGGTAACGCCTACTCCGACGAGATCCTCCACGCGGCGCGGCTGAGTCCGTTCAAGCCGGCCGCCACGCTCACCGATGCCGAGCTCGACATCCTCTTCCACGCGGTCAAGGACGAGCTGTCGGGCGCCATCGCCCGGGCGGAAGGCCTGGCAGCCAAGGACCTCAAGGGCGAGAAGAAGTCGGGCCTGCGAGTGCACGGCCGCAAGGGCCAGGCCTGCGACGTCTGCGGCGACACGATCGCTGAGGTGTCGTTCGCCGACTCGGCCCTGCAGTACTGCCCCACCTGCCAGACGGGCGGCAAGAAGCTGGCCGACCGACGGCTGTCCAAGCTGCTCAAGTAGGGCCGGCGGAGCGTTCGGGGCCGGTCGTAGATCTTTGTCGATCTCGTGGCTCGGCGCGAGAGGTCGCTATCCTGGCGCCGTGATCTCAGGGGACGTGCCGACCATCCAGTCTGCCGACGTGCAGGGCCTGGTCTCGGAAGGGTGGACGTTGCTCGACGTCCGCACCGACGAGGAATGGGCGAGCGGGCGCATCCCCGGGTCTCAGCACGTGCCGATGGACCAGGTGGTCGACCGGCTGCCCGAGATCGGTGACCGGGTGCTGTGCGTCTGCGCCGTCGGGGGCCGGTCGGCCCGGGTGACCCAGTACCTCCGCGGTCAGGGCCGCGAGGCGCTCAACGTGGACGGCGGCGTGCACGGCTGGGCCGCCGGCGGCGGAGCGATCGAGGCCTGACGCGCTGTTCGACCCGTGTCGTCCACCGCAAAGTGGGTACGACAAGACACAGAACGCGCGGTTAAGCAGCTCAGCCGCTCCTCGGAGACGCGTCGCGTCCCGATACCAAGGAGCCGTATGTACCTGCACATCCAGAAGCTGATCAACGAGATCGCGATCGACGAGCCGGACCCCGCAGCCGCGAACGCCCTGCAGGAGGGCCTCGGCGGCCAGTTCGGCGAGATGCGCACCATGATGCAGTACCTCTTCCAGTCGATGAACTTCCGCGGCGACCCGTCCTCGCAGCCCTTCAAGGACCTGCTCCAGGGTGTCGGCACCGAGGAGATCAGCCACGTCGAGCTGATCGGCACCACCATCGCCCGGCTGCTCGACGGCGCTCCCGGCTACTCGGGCAAGAAGACCGACCCGGTCGACAAGCCCGGCGCCAAGGGCGCCACGCCGCTGACCATCGCCAAGGACGCCGGCAACATCCACCACTTCCTCGTCGGTGCCCAAGGCGCGCTGCCCGTCGACGCCGCCGGCAACCCGTGGAGCGGTTCCTACGTCTACAACTCGGGCAACCTCGTGCTCGACCTGCTCTACAACCTGATGCTCGAGTCGACCGGTCGGCTGCAGAAGTGCCGGATCTACGAGATGACGAGCAACAAGGCCGCGCGCTCGACGATCGCGTACCTGATCGTCCGGGACCAGGCCCACGAGAACGCGTTCGCGAAGGCGCTCGAGAGCCTGGGCGTCAACTGGGGCAAGACCCTGCCGATCCCGAAGACCAACGCCGAAGCCTTCCCGGAGGTCAAGAAGCTGGTCGACAAGGGTCTGCAGAGCATCCAGTACACCTTCGACGCCGAGAACCTGAGCCAGGCGGCCAAGCTCTACCGCGGTGCGTCCCCCTCCAACGACGGCACTGAGCTGAGCACCGCCCAGATGCCGGAGGGCGGCACGCCGATCACGATCGCGCCGGAGCGGCGCGAGGAGTTCGCGCCGGGTCTGGACGCGGAGCTGCTCTCGCTGATCCAGGCCACGGCTGAGATCGAGATCGCCGAGAACAGCTAGCTCGTCGCCGTCCCGGGAGGCCGTCGCCGACGCCTTCCGGGACCTTCCTCTCTGTCACTATGACGTCGGTCACACTTCGTGGGTTCGCTTTCGGTTGCCTCGCGCGGCGGCGGGACCGATGAGACGCTGACGTTGTGCCGGCAATCTTCGCGCACCGTGGTTTGTCCTCTCGCTTCCCCGAGATGACACGTGCCGCCTATCAGGCGGCGATCGAGTGGGCTGCCGCCACCGGCAGCGAGCTCGGGCTCGAGTGCGACGTGCACTTCGCCGCGGACGACCAGCTCGTCTGCCTGCACGACCTGACGCTCCACCGCACCGCCGCCATCCCCAGCCGTGCGATCGACCTCACCGTTGCCCAGCTGAAGCAGATCGACTTCGGCTCGTGGCTGCAGGTCGACCCGGCCGAGGACCAGCGAGAGCTGATCACCCTCGCCGAGCTGCTGTCGATGACGATGGCCGCGCGCGCCAACGGGGTGGCCGTCTCGCTGGTGATCGAGACCAAGCACCCCAACCCCCGTTCGCTCGACATCGAGGACCGGTTGGCGGAGATGCTCACCGAGATCGGCTGGGACGCCGCCGGCTCACCCGTCCGGGTGATCTCGTTCTCCTTGGCTGCGCTCGAGCGGCTCGGCCAGCTGCTGCCCGCCCTGCCCCGCAGCCTGCTGGTGGAGTTCGACCTCGAGCCGTGGCGCGACGGCCGGCTGCCGGAAGGCGTCCACGTCGTCGGCCCCGAGCTCGAGCTGCTGCGCGCCGACCCCGGCTTCGTGGCCCGCGCCCGCGCCCAGGGCAACGAGGTGCACGTCTGGACGGTCAACCACCCCGACGACATCCGCTTCTGCCAGGACCTCGGGGTCACCGGCCTGACGACTGACTACCCCGACCTGGTCACCGAGGTGCTCGCCACCCCGGTCCTGGCCGAAGCCAGCTAGCTCGGGACGCGTCGTCAGTCGCGGCTGATCGGGCAGGACATGCAGCGAGGGCCGCCTCGGCCGGAGCCGAGCTCGGAGCCGGCGATGGCCAGCACCTCGATCCCGGCGTCGGCGAGCCGGGCGTTGGTCTCCTCGTTCCGCTCGTACGCGATGGCCACCTTCGGCTCGATGGCCAAGGTGTTGTTGCCGTCGTCCCACTGCTCGCGTTCGGCGGTGACCGGGTCGAGGCCGGTGTCGATCAGCCGCAGCTGGGCGATGCCCATCGCCGCGGCCGCCGCCTCCAGGAACGGTATCGGACCGTCGACCTCGAGCTCGCCGTCGTGGCCGGCGCGTACGGCCAGCGCCGAGAGCCGGTGCGCGACGTTCGGGTACATCACCACCGCGTCGGTGTCGACCATCGTGCAGATGGTGTCCAGGTGCATCGTCGCCCGGTCCTGGTCGATCGGGACGGCCAGGATCGTGTGGGCCAGACCCTCGGCGAAGACGGTCCGGGCCAACCGTTCGGCGCCGGCTGGGGTGGTCCGCTCGCCGACGCCGACCGCGAGGACGCCGTCCGCCAGGGCCAGCACGTCGCCGCCCTCCAGGTGCTCGAGGTCCCAGCCGTGGATCCGCTCGACCCCGGCGAACCGCGGGTGAAAGGTGTAGATCAGCTCGGTCAGCTGGGTCTCGCGCCGCCGGGCGTGCATCGCGAGCGAGGTGATCGTCACCCGGTCCTGCACCCAGACGCTCGAGTCGCGGGTGAACAGCAGGTTGGGCAGCGGGTTGACCAGGAACTCCTGGTCCGGCAGCAGTGCGGTGACCAGGCTGCCCGACTCGTGCACCTCGTCGTTGCGAAGCCCGGCCATCATGATCGTGGCGAGGTCGTGCTGGTCGAGGTCGGTCGCCATCCCCGTCAGGTACGCGCGCAGCCGGTCGCCCAGTCCGAGGCCGGAGAGGGTCAGCCGGATCGCCTGCTCGCGCGCGTCCGCCTCGGCGAGGGCCTCGGTCAACAGCTCGGCCAGGTAGAGCACCTCGACGTCGCGGCTGCGGAGCACGGCAGCGAACGCGTCGTGCTCGGTCTGCGCGCGGTCGACCCACGGCAGTCCGTCGAAGAGCAGCGCGTCGTTGTTGCGTGGGGTCAGCCGCTTGAGCTCGGGGCCGGGGCGGTGCAACATCACCGTCCGCAGCCGGCCGACCTCGGAGCGGACGCCAGGCGTCGGGTCGGTCACCGGGATCACCGGGGTCGGGCTCATGGCCCGCACCCTATCCGCCGACCCCGTCGTCGATGCCGCCGCAGAGCCCTGGTGATCACCGCCGCACGCTATAACCTTGGCCGCGTGAGCCCAGTCCTGGCGCGCGTCGCCTGCGTCATCCCGGCCAAGGACGAGCAGGACCGCATCGCCGCCACGGTCACCGCGGCCAAGTCCCTGCCGCACGTCGACGTCGTGCTGGTCTGCGACGACGGCAGCTCCGACGCCACCGGCCAGCACGCCGGCGCAGCGGGCGCCATCGTGGTCACCCATTCCCGCAACCGCGGCAAGGCCGCAGCCGTCGAGTCGGCAGTCAACGCCCTCGGGGTGATGGAGCAGCGCGACGGCCGGCCCGAGTGCGGCACGCTGCTGCTGCTGGACGCCGACCTGGCCGACTCCGCCGCTGCGTGCGCACCGCTGATCGAACCGGTCGTCGCGGGCCGGGCTGACCTCACGATCGCCGTGCTGCCCGCCCAACAGACCGAGTCGGGCGAGACTCCCGGCGGCTTCGGCCTGGTGATGGGGACGGCCGCGCGCGGGATCACTGAGCTGACGGGCTGGACGCCCCAGGCGCCACTGTCGGGCCAGCGCTGCCTGACCCGGCGGGCGTTCGAGCTGGCCAGTCCGCTGGCCGCAGGCTGGGGGGTGGAGGTGGGCATGACCGTCGACGTGGTGCGGGCCGGGCTGACCGTGCTCGAGGTGCCGGTGGAGCTGCGACACCGGGCGACCGGACGCGACCTCGCCGGCCAGCTGCACCGGGCCAAGCAGCTGCGGGACGTCACCCGGGCCCTGGTGTCTCGCGGCTGGGTGTCGGTCGGTCTCGACGAGGTGCGCAGCGCAGGGCTCTCCTCCCTGCTCCGGCGCCGCGGACGGCCCGAGTGAGCTCGGTCCGCCACCGCCGGCGCTCGGGCGGCAACCCCGCGAAGGTGACGGTGGTCTACCGGCCGATGCAGTGGCACCGCAACCACCGGTACGGGCTGGTCGGCATCGTCAGCGCGACCGTGCTCACCGTGGTCACCGGTTTCCTCGGACCCTCGGCGGTCACCCTGACGCTGGGCCCGCGGGACTCGCTGCTGCCGCCCTGGTACCTACCGGCCGGCCTCGTGCACCCGAACGAGTGGTTGGTCTCGGTCATGATCTGGCTGGCCATCGTGGTCGGTGCGGTCGGGCTGTTCGTCGCCGTGCGGGCGATGGCGGACGGGTGGAAGCCGAGCGTCAAGCGCCTCTTCGGCCTCGGCGCCGTGCTCAGCCTGGCGACGATCTCGGTGCCGCCGATGACGTCGGCCGACGTGTTGATGTACGCCGGGTACGGTCGGCTGCAGGTGCTCGGGCGCAACCCGTACGAGATCACGCCCGCGGAGGTGTTCCGCGGCCAGTTCGACCCGGTGATGCGGTTCACCGAGCGGCCCTGGTACGACACCCCGAGCGTCTACGGGCCGATCACGACCTGGACCCAGCGCCTCGCCAACACCCTCGGCGGGGAGAACATGCACGACATCGTGTTCTGGCTGCAGGTGTTCGCGGTGGTGCCCTTCCTGCTCGCCGGCGCGGGCATCGTGGCGCTGGCGCACGGCGACCTCGCTCGCCAGCGCCGGGCCGTCCTGCTCACCGTGGCCAACCCCGTGCTGATCTGGGCGGTCGTCGCGGGGGCGCACAACGAGGCGCTCTCGGTGATGTTCGCCGTCGGCGGCCTGCTGCTGATGCGGCGCAGCCCGTTCGGCGCGGGCGTCGGCATCGGCCTCGCCGGCTGCGTCAAGCTGAGCATCGGCATCTGGGGCCTCGCCATGTTGTGGGCGTACCGCCGCGAGCCCAAGAAGGCGCTGCTGCTCTGCCTCGGTACGGCGATCCCGATGGGCCTGTCCTACGTGCTGTGGCAGCCGACCGCGTTCTTCCAGGTGCTGCGCAACGGCGGCTACGTCTCGGTCGGGTCGTGGGCCAATCCGGTCTTCCGCTTCCTGGACCTCTTCACCACCGGCTTCCACGCCAAGGTCGTGACCGGGGTGATCTCCTACGCCGGCCTGTTCGTGATCGGCTGGATGCTGTCCCGGGCCGTGCCGTGGACGGCGGCGCCGGGCCTGCCCCGCGGGGCCGACCTGCGGCAGGACCCGCTGACCATCGCGCTGCGTACCTCGCTGGTGCTCAGCGTCGCCTGGTTGATCACGTCGATGTACACGCTCAGCTGGTACGACCTGATCGCCTGGATGCCGCTGGCCGCGCTCGCGGCCAACAAGCTGGACCGGATCATGCTGCTGCGGATCGCGCCTCTCTCGCTGGCGTACGTGCCCGGTCGGGCGATCGACGTCGGGCCGAGCCTGGACTTCACCGCCAACCGGATGCGCGACACCGTGTCACCGATCGTGCAGTTCGCTGTCCTGTTCGCCGTGGTCTGGTGGTGGCGCCACCCTGAGCGGCCCGAGCTCTTCCCGCACCGCACCCAGGCTGGACACACGCCTCCGGTCGCGGCGCCGGTGACGGCCGCTCCGGTCACCGTCGGCCGGGTCAGCGCCCCGAAGCGCCCGCAGCCGACGTCGAGCCCGAGCGCGCGACGTAAGCACTGATCTCCTCGCGCAGGGCGGCCTTGCTGGTCGCGGGCGCGAACGAGGCGTCGACCGCTGCCCGGGCGAGGTCGGCCACGCCGTCGGCGTCCAGGTCGAGCAGCCGGGCGGCGATCCCGTACTCGCGGTTGAGGTCGGTGCCGAACATCGGCGGGTCGTCGGTGTTGATCGTGACGAGCAGACCGGCGGCGACCAGGGCCGGAAGCGGGTGGGCGTCGAGGTCGGGTACGACGCCGAGGGCCACGTTGGAGGTGGGACAGACGTCGAGGACGATCCGGTGCTCGACCAGGTGCTCGACCAGCCGGGGGTCGGCGAGGCTGGTGACGCCGTGCTCGATCCGTTCGGCGCCGAGGTTGAGCACCGCGTCCCACACCGTCTCAGGTCCGCTGGTCTCGCCGGCGTGGACGACGCTGTGCAGCCCGGCGGCCCGCGTCCGGTCGAACTGGTCGCGGAACATCGAACGGGGGAACCCGATCTCGGAGCCGCCTATGCCGAAGCCGACGAGCCCCGGGACGTCCTGGTCGAGCGCCGCCGACGCGGTGACCTCGGCGGCCGGCAGCCCGAAGTCGGCGGGGATGTCAAAGATCCAGGCCAGCTCGACGTCGAAGTCGCGGGCGGCGCTCACCCGGGCGTCCTCGATCGCCTCCAGGAAGGCCGGTAGCGGCAGCTGGTCGGAGACCGAGATGGACGGCGTGACGGTCAGCTCTGCGTAGCGGATCTGCGACGCGGCCATGTCGCGCGCCACCTCGTAGGTGAGCAAGCGGACGTCCTCGGCGGTCCGGACCAGGTCGACCACCGAGAGGTAGGTGCGGATGAAGTGCGGGAAGTCGGTGAAGACAAAGAAGTCGGCCAGCGCCGCCTCGTCGGCCGGTACGGTGCCCGGGTGCCGGGCCGCCAGCTGGGCCACGATCCGGGGCGACGCCGAGCCGACGTGGTGCACGTGCAGCTCCGCCTTCGGCAGACCGGCGATGAAGTCCTCGATGTGGCCCTCCGGACGTGACGGTGTGAGTGTGTGTCCTGACATCGGGACACACACTCACACTATGACGATCCGGCCCCGACCTGAGCGGCACTTGTCCTGAACGGCGTAGGCGCCCTGCACCGGGCTGGCACAGCGACCCGGCGGTGCGGACGCGACCTACCGCTGGTGGGACGGCGAGCACTGGACGCGTTGGCTGACCCACGACCCGGCAGCCCCTGACCCGGTCAGCCCGCCGCCGGCGATCACCGCGCTCAACGCCTCGCCCGACACCGTCACCGCGACGTTGCGGACGGCTAACCACTAGCCTGGCCCGGTGCCTGGAGTCCCGCCCGCCCACTACGGCTACTTCGGACCGGCCGGCACGTTCACCCACCAGGCCCTGCTGACCCTGCCGGCCCTGCGCGGCGAGCCGATCCCGTACGCGACCGTCGGCCAGGCCCTGCAGGCCGTGCGCGAGGGCGAGGTGACCTCGGTGCTGGTGCCGATCGAGAACTCCGTCGAGGGCGGAGTGACCGCGACCTTGGACAACCTCACCTACGGCGACCCCCTCGTCATCACCCGCGAGGTGCTGCTGTCCGTGCAGTTCACCCTGTTCGCGCGCCCCGGCACCGCGCTGCCCGACGTCCGGCACGTCCTCACCCATCCGCAGGCGGCGGCCCAGTGCCGCGGCTGGCTGGCCGCGCACCTGCCCGAGGCGGTGGTGACCGAGGGGGGTTCGACGGCCGGTGCCGCAGCGGAGGTGGCCGACCCGCAGTCCCGCTTCGACGCCGCCATCTGCGCCCAGGTGGCCGGTGAGATGTACCGGCTGGCCCCGCTCGCCGAACGGATCGCCGACAACGCTGATGCCGTCACCCGCTTCGTGCTGGTGTCCCGGCCCGGCCCGGTGGCCCCACCGACCGGCGCCGACAAGACCACGATGGTGCTGTTCATGCGCGAGGACCATCCCGGCGCGCTGCTGGAGATCCTCGAGCAGTTCGCCAGTCGCGGGGTCAACCTGTGCCGGATCGAGTCCCGGCCGACGAAGCGGACCCTCGGCGACTACTGCTTCTCCATCGACGCCGAGGGCCACCTCGACGACGCGCGGCTGGCCGAGGCGCTGATGGGGCTGCACCGGATCTGCGCCGAGGTGGTCTTCCTGGGCAGCTATCCCCGCGCCGACCAGGAGCGCCCGGCCATCCGGGTCGGTACCGCCAACGCCGACTTCACCGCCGCCGCCTCCTGGCTCCGACGCCTGCACGGCTGAAGTTCCCCCGACTTGTCAGCGTGGGTGGTCGCCATAGCCGCCACCCACGCTGACAAGTCGGACCAGGGGGAGGGTGGCGTCAGCGGTTCTCGACCCCGGCGATGGCGTCGGCGGCGGACTGTTCGAGGGCGTCGGCGGGCTGCTCGCGGGAGGCGCTCAACGTCCGGGGCACGCGCAGGGTCAGCGCGCCGGGCAGCACCTCGGCCACCATCGTGCCGCACTCACCGACCGTGTCGCCGTCCAGCTGGTAGGAGTCGCGCTCCTCGACGGTGATGGTGACCTTGCGTCCGGTCAGCCGGTCGAGCTGCTCGTCGCCGCGTCGCTGGCGGGTGAGAACGCGGGTGGTGATCCGGACCCAGTCGGCCGCGGTCCGGGGCGAGGCGATCATCACGTCGAGCAGTCCGTCGTCGTACTTGGCGTCGGGGATGAGCGGGATGTTGGCCTGCAGGTAGCCGACGTTGCCGACCAGGATCACGTGTGCGCGGCGGCGCAGCGGCGGCTGGTCGTCCACGGTGATGGTGGTGTGCAGCGCGGGGTGGTTCGCGTTCTGGGCGGCAGAGACGAAGTAGGCGGCCGAGCCGACGGCCTTCTTGAGGTCCGCGTTCGTGCCGTCCATGATCACCGCGTCGATGCCGATGCCGCCCATCACCGCGCAGTGGTCGGGTTCACCGCCGTCAACGCGGATCTCGACCAGGTCGACGGCCTTGTCGACGCCGTCGAGCGCCACGTCGAGCGCCGCGCCCCGGTCGAGCGGGATGCCGATGTTGCGCGCCAGCAGGTTGCCGGTCCCCGACGGGATCAGGCCGAACGGCACGCCCGTCCCCGCCAGTCCGGAGCAGATCACCCGGATCGTCCCGTCGCCGCCGGCCCCCAGGACGAGGTCGACCCCCTCGGCCACCGCCTGCCGGGCCAGCGACCGACCTGGATCGTTGACCGAGGTCTCCAGCCAGAGCGGCGGCGCCCAGCCGCGCTCAGCCAGCTCGTACTCCACCTGTCGACGGAACGTCACCCAGTCGACGACCTTGGCCGGGTTGAAGATCACGGCGGCCCGACGCGGGGTGGCGCCGTCCGCGTCGTGGCCCGACCGGCCTCGGACCAGCTCGGTCACGAGGTCGTGCGGTACGGGCAGCCGGACGCCCGCGACGATCAGGCTGAGCACGGCCGCCAGCCCGCCGAGGAGCAGGCCGCCAACGATGTCGGTGACGTAGTGCGCTCCGAGCAGCCAGCGGTCCAGCGCGACCGCGATCAGCACGAGCACCGAGCCGGTCTGCCAGAGCAGCCGCGCCCGGACGCTGCGTCGGCTGACCGCGAAGGTCGCTCCCACCCCGATGGCGAGGACGGTGACCGCCACCAGGTGGCCGGAGGGATAGCTGTAGCCGTTCGCGGTCACCAGCCCCAGCGCCTGCGCCGGCCGGTCGCGTCCGAGCAGCACCTTGAGCAGCGTGGCGCCGCCCCAGCCGAGCACGACCATCAGCACCAGGGCGACCGACAGCTGCCGCAGCCGTCGACGCGACGCCCAGGCGGCGACCGCGAGCAGGGCCACGTAGTCCACCGCCGGCCAGGTGACCAGCGCGAACGCTCCCGCGATCTGCGCCTCCGCCGACAGCGGGTCGACCGGGGCCGGCAGGGCGCGGCGGTCGTAGGTCTGCAGCGGCGCCCAGGTGAAGGTGAGCCAGGTCCAGACCGCCAAGGCCGCCAGCAGCACGCTCGCGATCACCAGTGCGGCGGGGCGGGGACGGCGACGGGGCACGGTCGATTCTCGCAGGTCCCGAACCCTGGGCCTGCCGGTTACCTCGATAGGCTGAGGCAGTGATCGACGTCAAGGTCCTCCGCTCCGACCCCGACCGCGTCCGCGCGTCCCAACGGGCCCGCGGTGAGTCGGAGTCGCTCGTCGACGAGCTGTTGGCGGCTGATGAGACCCGCCGCGGGGCGATCACCACGTACGAGGAGCTACGGGCCGAGCAGAAGGACCTGGGCAAGCAGGTGGCCAGGGCCAGCGGCGACGAGCGGGCTGCGCTGCTCGCCCGGACCCGCGAGCTGGCCGAGGCCGTCAAGGCCGCCGACGCCAGGTCCGGTACGGCCACCGCCGAGTTCGACGCCTTGCTCAAGGGGGTCGGCAACCTCGTGTTTCCCGACGTCCCGCCCGGCGGTGAGGACGACTACGTGGTGGTCGAGACCCACGGCGAGCGGCGCGACTTCGCGGCCGATGGCTTCGCCCCGCGTGACCACCTCGAGCTCGGCCAGCTGCTCGGGGCCATCGACGTCGAACGTGGCGCCAAGGTGTCCGGCGCGCGGTTCTACTACCTGACGGGTCAGGGCGCCGAGCTCGAGCTGGCCCTGATCAACCTGGCGATGGGGCTGGCGATCCGTAACGGTTTCACCCCGATGATCCCGCCGGCGCTGGTCAAGGCGTCCGCGATGGAGGGCACGGGCTTCCTCGGCCAGGCGGCGCAGGACGTCTACCACCTGCCTGAGGACGACCTCTACCTCGTCGGTACCGCCGAGGTGCCGCTGGCGGCGTACCACTCCGACGAGGTGCTGGACGCCGCGGGCCTGCCGCTGCGGTACGCCGGCTACAGCCCCAGCTATCGGCGCGAGGCCGGCTCCTACGGCAAGGACACCCGCGGCATCTTCCGGGTGCACTGGTTCGACAAGGTCGAGATGTTCGTCTTCTGCGCCCCCGAGGACGCTGAGGCTGAGCACCAGCGGCTGCTGGCCTGGGAGAAGGAGTTCATCGACGCGCTCGAGATCCCCTACCAGGTGCTCGAGCTCGCCGGCGGCGACCTCGGCCTGAGCGCCGCCCGCAAGTACGACTGCTACGGCTGGCTGCCCACCCAGGACCGCTACCGCGAGATCACCTCGACCTCGAACTGCACCGACTTCCAGGCCCGCCGGCTCAACATCCGGGCCCGCTTCCCCGGCGGTACGGGTCCCGTCGCCACCCTGAACGGCACCCTGTGCGCCATGACCCGGACGATCATCATGATCCTGGAGAACCATCAGCAGGCCGACGGTTCGGTCCGGCTGCCGGCGGCCCTGCGACCGTTCCTCGGCGGACGCGAGCAGCTGAGCCCACGCTGATGAGCGCCCGCTGATGAACATCTCCGCAGCACCGGGGTGGCGTCCCGGGCTGGTGGCGCTCGACGTCGACGGCACGGTCGTGGACCGCAACGGCCTCCTCCCGCCTGCCGTCGGCGCGGCCATCACCGCCGTGGTCGAGGCCGGCGTCCCGGTCGTGCTCTCCACCGGACGCAGCTGGCACGGCACCCGCGACCTGGTCGACCTGCTCGGACTGCCGCCCGGACCGTCGGTCTGCTCGAACGGTGCGGTGATCGTCCAGTACCCGCCCGAGGAGATCGTGCAGGCGATCACCTTCGACCCGCGCGACGTGATCACCCGGGTCGAGGAGTTCGCCCCGGGCACGCTGATCGCGGTCGAGGAGATCGGCCGTGGCTACCGGCTCAACCGACACTTCCCGGAGGAGGACCTGACCGGGGAGATGATCATCGAGGACGCCGCCCAGCTGAGCGCCCGGCCGGTGACCCGGATCATCCTGCGCGACCCGCACGGCTCGTCGGAGGACTTCATCGCCCTGGCCGCGCACCTCGGCCTGCACGGCGTGACCTACTTCGTCGGCTGGAGCGCGTGGATCGACATCGCTCCCGAAGGCGTCAACAAGGCGACGGCGCTGGCCCAGGTGGCCGCCCAGCTCGGCGTCCCTCAGGACCGGGTGCTGGCCTTCGGCGACGGCCGCAACGACATCGAGATGCTCGGCTGGGCCGGCCGCGGGGTGGCGATCGGCGACGCACCCGCCGAGGTGCAGGCCGCCGCCGACGTGGTCACCGACCTCTTCGCCGACGGTGGTCCGGTCGCTGAGCTGCGGCACTGGTTCGGCTGACCTCTGCCGCCGCCACCGACGGGTGTGGGGCGGGACTAGATTCCCTCGGGGGGAAGCAACCTTCGAGGCCTCGGCGAGCGTCTACCGGAGGGAGCGGTTCCGCTCCGGAGAGGCGGCGTCGAAGCGGTGATCACTCGTCCGAGCCGTGACTCCGAGTTCTCGGCCTACGTCGCCGAGCAGCGCGACCGGTTGCTGCGCACCGCCTACCTGCTCTCAGGAGACTGGGCCCGGGCCGAGGACGTCACACAGATCGCGCTGTCGAAGCTCTACCTGGCGTGGCACCGCGTCGAGCAGAGCCGCGACGCGTACGCCCGGCAGATCGTCGTCCGGGCCGCGGTGGACGAGCGCCGGCGGCCGTGGCGGCGGGAGGTCAGCACCCCCGACCACCTGCTCGACGCCGGACCGGCCCGCGAGCAGGACGACCTGCCGCAGGCCCTCGTGCTACGGGCCGCGCTGCTGGCTCTGCCCCCGCGTCAGCGGCAGGTCGTCGTGCTGCGCTTCTACCAGGACCTGTCGGTGCAGGAGACCGCCGAGATCCTGGCCGTCACCACCGGCACGGTCAAGAGCACCTGCGCGCGGGCCTTGCTCCACCTCAACCACCTGCTCAGCGAGACTACCGAGGACGGCATCCGGCGATGACCTTGATCGACCCCACCAACTTCGAGGACTGCTTCCTCGACCAGCCCGGCCGACCGCCGCTCAGCGACGACCTGGGGCGGGCCCAGCGGTACCGTCGCGCGGCGCTGGTGCGACGAGGCTGGGCCGCGGGACTGGCCACCGCGGCCATGGTCGCCGTTGCCGTCGGGCTCACCACCCCACCGGCCCTCCAGACCGCGGTCCCGGTGGCTCCGCCGGCCAGCAGCTCGGCTCCAGCCCCGACCGAGGAGCCGACGAGCGACTGGCCGACCCTGAAGCAGATCGCCGACCAGCAGCGGGTCGACAAGGCGTTGGAGCCGATGTCGAAGATCGTCAAGAACGACGGCGGGAACGACCCCCACTACGCCACCTCGTCTGTGTCGATCGAACAACAGACCGCCACCATCTACTGGAAGGGCGCGGTGCCCAAGCTCGTCCGTGACCTCGAGGGGACCACAGCCACCGGCGTCAGGGTCTCGATCGTCCCTGCCGCCTACAGCCAGCGCGACGCCAGCCGTGCTGCGCACGACCTCATCGCCGCCGGCCGTCGAGGGGCGATCCCGCAACCCAACGGTGTCGCACTCAGCAACACCGCCGACAGTCTTGTCGTCGGGTTCAGCGCAGTCGACTTCGACCGGTACGGGCAGGCGCAGCTGAGCCGCGACGTCCGCTCCGTGACCGACTTACGGTTTCGGCTGATCCAGGCGTCCCACACCTTCACCGAAAGCCCAACGGTGGAGCCGTACGCCGCCGTCAGCGACGCAACGATCGCTGCGCTGCGCTCACAGGGCACCGAGCTCACGGTGGTCCAGACCGACCGGTCGGCTGACGCGGCCGTCGAGGCGGCCAGTGACTCTTCCACCAAGCGGCCGGTCGAGGTGTCCCTCGCTCGCGCGACGGTTCGGGACTACCAGAACGTGTCGTCCAGCGACCCCGACGCGACCGGCAAGCGCCTGATCCAGGACCGGCTGGTCTGGGTGGTTGTCTTCGGCAAGCAACGCCAGTACGTGAGCCACCCTGGCTCGGCGCCCGGCCAGAAGTCATACACGCTGTACCAGATGGTCAGCTTGGCCTCGCTGGTCGACGCCAAGACGAACAAGGTCCTCTACGGCGAGACCTTCGGCTGAGTCTGCCTCAGGCGGCCCGGGCTCGGGTGTGACGGGGCCGAACGCGATCCGGTTCCTCTGCTTCCCACAACAACTTGCGACATGGTGCCGCGTACTCGCGGCACTGTGTCGCACGTTATTGGGGTCGCAACGTGTTAGCGACTAGAGGTACATGCCTCCGTTGCCGGACGGGCCCTCCTGGGGAACGGGCACGGCCGTACCGGCGGGCAGGGCGCGGCGCATCTGCTCCAGCTGCGCGCGGGCGGCCATCTGCTGGGCGAAGAGCGCGGTCTGGATGCCGTGGAACAAGCCCTCGAGCCAGCCGACGAGCTGGGCCTGGGCGATCCGCAGCTCGGCGTCGCTCGGGATCTCGTCGGCGCTGAAGGGCAGCGCGATCCGTTCGAGCTCAGCAACCAGCTCGGGGGCCAGACCGTCCTTGAGCTCGGCGATCGAGGCGGCGTGGATCGAGCGCAGCCGCTGTCGGCTCGCCTCGTCCAGCGGCGCGGCCTTCACCTCGTCGAGCAGCTGGCGGATCATGTTGCCGATCCGCATCACCTTGGCGGGCTGCTCAACCATGTCCGTCACCGACCTGATCGGCTGGTCGGACGTCTCGACCCGGTCCGCCGGCGGCCCCTCGACCGCCATCGCCTGCGGCGTGACGACGAAGACACGGCCGTCCTCGGTGGCCCCGGCGACAGCCTGGCCGCCGTGGGAGTCCGATCCGTCCGTCTGCTGCTCAGTCATGCGCTCGATCATAGGAGGGGCGCTAACAGTCCTGGCGGAACCGTAAACGGGTGGAGACGCGCGAGCCGACCCGCCTACAGTGATGCGGTCATGCATGATTTCCCGCCGGTCGTCCCGGACTTCGAGGATCCGGCGCCGAGGCGGCCGCGGGACTTCGGAGCCCCCGACGCCCGGACCCCGACCCGGTTCGTGCTCTGGCTGTTGCGCCAGCAGTGGCCGCTGCTGCTGCTGCTCACCGGCGTGACCGTGGTCCAGTGGCTGCCCGGCGCACTCGGCCCGTACATCGTGGGCCGGATCGTCGACGACGGCATCACCCCCCGCGACCTCGGGGTGGTCGGCCGCTGGTGCCTGGTGCTGCTCGCCCTGGTGCTGGTGGGGGCCGGCGCCGGGGTGCTCGGCCACACCCTGATCGTGCGTACCTGGCTGGTCGGGATGTTCGCCGCGATCAAGCTGGTCACCCGCAAGGTGACGCAGATGGGTCACGTGCTGCCCCAGCGGACCCCCACCGGGGAGGTGCTCAGCGTCGCGACCGGCGACTCCGACCAGTTCGGCGGTCTCGGTGAGGTGCTGTCCAACCTGGCGGGCGCGCTCGTGGCGTACCTGGTGATCGCCGTCCTGGTGCTGTCCACCTCCGTGCCGCTCGGCCTGATCGTGCTGATCGCCGCACCGGTGCTGGTGGTGCTGGCGCTGCCGCTGCTCCGACCGCTGCAGCGACGGCAGACCGAGGAGCGGACCCAGCTGTCCGAGCTGACCTCGCTCGCCACCGACATCGTGGCGGGGCTGCGTATCCTGCGCGGCATCGGCGGCGAGGACACCTTCTCGCGCAACTACGCGGTGCAGTCGCAGCGGACCCGCGCAGCCGGGCTGGCCGCCGGCCGTTGGCAGGCGGCGGTGGACTCGGCCAGCGTGCTGTTCTCCGGCCTGTTCCTGGTGGTGCTCACCTGGCTCGGCTCGCGCGAGGTGTCGGCCGGCCGGCTCACGGTCGGTGAGCTGATCAGCCTGTTCGGCTACGCCGTGTTCATGGTCTGGCCGATCCAGGTCTTCTTCGAGTCGGCCCAGAAGTGGGTGCGGGTGCTGGTGTCGGCGCGCAAGGCGATCGCGGTCTTTGACCAGCAACCGCCCTGGCACAGCCCCGCCGAACCGCTCCGGCTGCCCGCCAGCGGTCAGCTGCACGACCACGCGTCCGGCTTCACCGCCGAGCCCGGCGAGCTGACCGTGATCGTCTCGGCGCTGCCGGACGACTCGGCCGCGCTGGCAGACCGACTCGGCCGCTACCTGCCGGCCGAGTACGAGCCGGTGCCGCTCGACATCGAGGGGGTCAAGGGTCGCGCGGCCCGCCAGGCCCGCGCCCAGCAGCGCCTCGAACGCGCCCGGCTGGTCGACCGCGACCGCCGGCTCGCCGAACAGCGCTGGGGCGTCAGCCTCGGACCGGTCGACCTCGGCGACGTCGCCTTGCGCGAGGTCCGGGACACCATCGTGGTCAGCGACGCCGCGAGCCAGGTCTTCGCCGGCACCCTGCAGAACCTGGTCGACCCGCACAGCCGGCTCAGTCTCGCTGAGGCTGAGCGCGCGCTGCACACCGCCGCGGCCGAGGACGTCTTCGCGGGCCTGCCCGGCGGCTGGCAGGGTCAGATCGACGAACGCGGCCGCGGCCTGTCCGGCGGTCAGCGGCAGCGGCTCGTGCTGGCCCGCGTCCTGGCGCTCGACCCGCCCGTCCTCGTCCTGGTCGAGCCGACGTCCGCGGTCGACGCCCACACCGAGGCGCTGATCGCGCGCCGGCTGGCTGAGCACCGGCGCGGCCGGACGACCGTCGCGACGACCGTCTCCCCGCTGCTGCTGCACCACGCCGACCGGGTGGCGTTCCTGGAGGACGGCCACATTGCCGCCACCGGTACGCACGAGGAGCTGCTGGCCACCAGCGCCGGCTATCGCCGGGTGGTCTCGCGCGAGGAGTCCGACGGCGCTCTTCCCGATGGGGCGGCAGCCGACAGCACGCCGGAGGAGGCGCGATGACCGAGCTGCAGACCGAGCTGTCCGGCTCGGCGGAGACCTGGCGGACGGGCGCCCCCGAGCCGGCGTTGCCGTACGAGCTGGTCCGCCCGCGTACGGGCTCGTTGCGCGCGCGGCTGACGGCCTGGCGTGGGCGGCACCTGCTGCGCGAGACCCGGGCTGATGACTATTTCCGTACCTCCCGTCGACCGGAGCGGGCGTTGCCGGTCGCTGACCGGACCGAGGTGCTGGTGTTCCTTCGCGGGCTGTTCCTCAGCCGCCGGCTGCTGGTCACCGCGTTGCTGGTGCTGCACGCCCTCGCGGCGGTGACGGGGCTGATCGTGCCTCGGGTGCTCGGCCACCTGGTCGACCTGGCGTCGGCCGGCCCGACGGCGACCGCGCGGCTGGACGGGCTGGCGCTCGCGGTGACCGCGGTCGTGGTCGGCCAGGCTGCGCTCACGTTCGCGGCGCTGCTCACCTCGGTCCGGTTCGGCCAGGACCTGCTGGCCGAGGCCCGGGAGTACATCGTGCGGACGGTGCTGCGGCTGCCGCTCGGCCGGGTCGAGAGTGCCTCGTCCGGCGACCTGGTCACCCGCGTCACCCGCGACGTCGGGGCGATGAGCGAGAGCGTCCGGTTCGGACTGCCGGAGGCGATCATCGCCGCCATGACCACCGTGCTGACCGTCGGCGCGATGGTGCTCAACTCGTGGCTGCTGGCGCTGCCGCTGCTGGTGAGTATGCCGGTGCTGTACGTCTCGGCCCGGCGTTACCTGGCGCGCGCGCCCAAGGGCTACATCACCGAGGGCGGCACGTACTCGCGGATCAACACCAGCCTGACCGAGACGGTCGAAGGCGCCCGGACGATCGAGGCGCTGGGGCTGCAGCGGGTCCGGGTCGAGGTCGGCGACAACGACGCCGCCGTGTCCAGCCAGGCCGAGCGGTACACGATGGCGCTGCGGAACCTCCTCTTCGGCGTCCTCGGGCTGGTCTTCGACACGCCGCTGGTGATGGTGCTGCTGGTCGGGGCGTACGGGTACACGGCCGGGCTGGTCACCCTCGGTCAGATCACGGCGGCGACCCTCTACGTCCAGGCGCTGGTCGAGCCGTTGCAGCGGCTGCTGCGCAACATCGACCGGTTGCAGGTCGGCATCGCGTGTACCGCGCGGCTGCTCGGCATCGCCACCGTGCCGCAGGACCGGGAAGCCGGCGACGCGCTACCGGTCGACGACCGGCTGGTCGGGCAGGACCTGCGCTTTGCCTACCGCGAGGGGCACGACGTGCTGCACGGCGTCGACCTCGACCTGCGGCCGGGGGAGCGGTTGGCGGTGGTCGGACCGAGCGGGTCGGGCAAGTCGACGCTGGGCCGGCTGCTGGCCGGGATCAACGGACCGCGGACCGGGTCCGTGACGGTCGGTGGGGTCGAGCTGACCGAGCTACCGCTGCCGGTGATGCGGACCCAGGTGGCGCTGGTCACCCAGGAGCACCACGTCTTCGTCGGGACCGTCCGGGACAACATCCTGCTGGCCCGCGAGGACGCCGGCGACGAGGCGGTGCGGGAGGCGCTGCGGACCGTCGACGCCGAGGACTGGGTCAGCCGGCTGCCGGGGCAGCTGGACACCCTGCTCGGCGCCGGCCACCACAAGCTGACGCCGGCCCAGGCGCAGCAGGTCGCGCTCGCCCGGCTGGTGGTGGCCGACCCGCACACCCTGGTGCTCGACGAGGCGACCTCGCTGATCGACCCGCGGACGGCCCGGCACCTGGAGGGGTCGATGGCCGCGCTGCTGGAGGACCGTACGGTCGTGGCCATCGCGCACCGACTGCACACCGCGCACGACGCGGACCGGATCGCCGTGGTCATCGACGGCCGGATCGCCGAGCTCGGCAGCCACGCCGAGCTGGTGGCCGCCGACGGCGAGTACGCGAGCCTCTGGCGGGCCTGGACCTCCTGAGTCTGGTCGTCGGGGTCAGCACCCTGCTCGGTCACCTCGTACGCCTGCCCGCGGGCGCCGACCGGGCGGTCGAGCCGGCGTTGGCCGATCCTGAGCCCGGGCCCACGGCGACCCAGATACCGGGTCGGCTGCTGCCCAGCTGTGACCGGCTGCGCATCGCGCTCTCGTAGTAGTCGTCGCCAGCTAGTAGACAATGCCAAATAGTGGGTCTAGCCTGAGTGCATGAGCACGGCAGAGCTGGTCACCCGAGACCCGCAGCTGCTGAAGGGCGTCCTGCCGCTGCTGGTGCTCACGCTGCTCGCTGAGGAAGAGTCGTACGGATACGAGCTCGTCGGCCGGCTGCAGGCCGGCGGTCTGGCCGGTATCGCGACCGGCACGGTCTATCCCGTCCTCTCCCGGCTCGAGCGGGAGGGCTGGCTCGGCTCCCGGCTCGTCGCCTCCGACGCCGGACCCGCTCGCAAGTACTACCGACCCACCCCCGCCGGTCTACGCCACCGCGACGCGTCCCAGGCTGCCTGGGAGTCCCTCGCCGAGGTCGTGAGCCGCGCGCTACCTCGATCCATACCCCGGACGAAGGAGATCTCATGACGATGTCGCTGGTTGACCGCTGGGCGCGGTTCCGCTACCTGCAGAGCCTCGAGCTGCGCCTGGACTGGATGCCCGGACGCCGCCGCCGGGCCGTGCTGCGCGAGCTGCGGGACAATCTGGACGCGGCCGCCGCCGAGCGGGGAATGCGTTCCGCGATCGCCGACCTCGGCCGGCCCGCGGCGCTGGCGAGGGAGTACGTGGCGGCCGAACCGGTGTACCGGCCCCGTTGGACCTCGGGGGCCCTCGCCGCGGGCGTGGCGTTCGGTGCCTGGCTGTACGCCACCCTCTTCTACACCGTCGGCATGCTCGACGCCCTGGCGTCCACCGGCACCGCCGCCCCGGCCACCGGCAGCTTCCTGGGCACCCACGTCCAGGCGGCCGCCAACGCCGACGGGCTCTCGGCCGGCTTCACCGGCTTCCCGTGGGCGCCGCTGCTGGTGGTGCTGCTGACGTTCCTGCTGGTCAGTCGCGCCTGGAACGTCCTGCCCGGACGCCGCAACCGTACGGCCGCGCTGGCCTGACCCTGCTCTTGCCTCCCGAAGGTGGCTTTGCCACCGCTCGAGCGGTGGCAACGTCACTTCCAGGAGGCATCAGCGAGCACGAGCGAAGGCCCGCCTCAGCCGATCGCCCAGCACCCGCTCGCGCTGGAGATCTGACGAACCCCACCGCACCATGGCGTAACCGAGGTCTCGGACGGAGTCCTCTCGGTGCTTCTCGCCGTGGACTACTTCGCCGACGGTCTGGCCGGGCTTGAGCAGCCGGCCGTACTTGACCAGGCCGTCGAACTCGCCGACGGTGCGGTGCTCTTCCCAGCCGAAGTCGCACCGGGCGATGACCCGGCCGTTGGCGTCGACCACCTCGTACTGTAGGGACGAGGGTGGCAGGCCGATGGCGTGCAGCACGACCCGGCTGTGGGACTCCCCGGCACTCTCGCTCCGCGCGTCGGCAAAGGCGACCACCCGACGGGCCGTGGCGACACCGGGCCGACCGGCCGCCCTGGCCAGCACCTGCTCGACCTCGGTCCGGTCCAGACCCGTACGCAACGCAGCGTCCGCGGCGGCCACCGCGTCCGCGAACGGGAGTGTGCGACCGAGATCGACGACGGTACGGGCCAGGGAGGTGACGGGGAGGCCGGCAACGACGGCGATCTCCCCCTCGGCGAGGGGTGCGGCGTACCGGTGGACGTGTCCGCGACGGCCGGATGCGGCTCCGGCGCTGGTGACCTGGACGTGGTCAAGGGGGCCGGGCGGCACCGGCAGACCGTAAAGGACGGCGGCCGACACGTGGCTGACCACAGCCGCGCTCAGCATCGGCATCGTGGCCGCGACGAGCTGACGGTGGCGGCTCTCCTCGCCCAGCTCCGCGTCGTCGCGGCTGTACGCCCCGCGACGGAGGTGCTGGAGCTCGCCCCTTCGAGCCAGCTGACGGAGGTCGCTGTAGCGGTAGCCCTGAGCGACCAGGTCGCGCGCAAGGAGCACGGGCGGCGGCGGGAGGTTCGACATCTGCCCAGCCCAGCAGACGGTGCACCGCCGGGCGAGAGGGCGAGGGCGATCTGTGGACAACTCATCTCGTTGCCGCCCGAAAGTGGCTTTGCCATCGCTCGAGCGGTGGCAAGAGCACCTTCAGGCGGCAAGAAGTTAGCGGCCGCGGACCTGGCGGTGGCCGCTGTCGAGCCGTACGGTCCAGCCGCGGCGGTCCAGGTGCTCCAGCAGGGGGACGGCGACCCGACGGGTGGTACCGAGGGCCTGCCGCGCCTCGCTGGTGGTGAAGGGCTGGGGCAGAGCGGCGAGGACGCGCATCGCCTGGGCCGGCCCGGTGGGCAGCAGCACGACGTCGGGGCCGAGCCGGACGAGCCGTCCGGTACGTTCGGCGGCGGCGAGCTCGGCGGCGCCGAGGCGCCAGCGGTCCAGGTCCGGTCGCTCCGGCGCGCCGAACGGGGACGCGGTCAGGTGGGCGGTCAGCTCGGCCAGTCCGGCTTCGGCGGCCCCCAGGTCGGTGGTCGCGCCCGGCCGGGACAGCCGTCCGTCGCCGTACGCGAGGCCGGCCGCCTGCGCCACCGCCAGCAGCAGGTCGCGGTCCGGCACCCCGACCTTGCGGCGGGCCGCGTCGAGGGTCAGCCGCGGGTCGAGCGGCTGCGCCTGGGCCTGCTCGTCCAGCGCCGACCCGAGCGCCTGTTGCCACGCCTGCCACTGGTCGGGATCGATGAGCCACTCGCCGCTGACCTTGACCCGGTCCGTCGCCGTCGTCGGGACGCCCAGCGCGGTCAGGGTGGGCGCGCGGACGGCCCGACGGCGCCGGACCTGGTCGGCGAGCGCCGCTGCGGGGTCTGCTGCCCCGACCGTGGTGAGAGCGACGGCACGAGCGGCGGCGGCTCCCCGGCGCCTGAGCGGCGGGGGATCGGCGTCCAGCACGACGGCCCCGGCGGCGACGGCGTGCCGGCCGGGATCGCGCAGCACCAGCCGGTCGCCCGGCTCCAGGGGCTGCGGCTGAGCTAGGGTCAACCGAGCGGTCGTCGCGCCGAGCGGTCGGACGTGGACGGGCACCGCGGCCGTCCCGGCGTGCAGCACCAGCTCAGCCGGCAGGTCGCTCACCTCACCCGTCTGCAGGCTCAGCCGGACGTCGACCACGGCGGTCGTCGGCCAGGCTTCGGGGGTCAGCAGCGCGTCGCCGCGACCCACCTCCTCGACCTCGACCCCGCGCAGGTTGACCGCCACCCGCGCGACGGCGGCCACCTCGCTGCGGTCCGCGCCCAGGCTCTGCAGCCCGCGCACCCGGACGGTCCGGCCGCCGAGGACGAGCGCGTCGCCCACCCGTACGGTGCCGGCGCCGAGGGTCCCGGTGACCACCGTGCCGGCGCCCCGGATGGTGAACGAGCGGTCGACCCAGAGCCGGACCCGACCGTCCGTACGCGGCGGCGGCAGCCGCACGACCAGGCCGGCCAGCGCCGTTCGCAGCTCGTCCAGCCCGGCCCCGGTCCGGCCGGACACCGCCACGGCGGGGACCGACCCGAGGCTGGACCCGCTGATCCGCGCCTGGGCCTCGGTCACCGCGTCCGCCGGGTCGGCGAGATCGCTGCGGGTCACCACCAGCAGCCCGTGCTGCAGCCCCAGGGCGTTGACCGCGGCCAGGTGCTCGGCGGACTGCCGCCGCCACCCCTCGTCCGCCGCCACCACGAACATCACCGCCGGTGCCGGACCGAGGCCGGCGAGCATCGTCGCGATGAAGCGTTCGTGCCCCGGGACGTCGACGAACGCGAGGGTCCGACCGGCGACCTCGGTCCACGCGTACCCCAGGTCGATCGTCATCCCGCGCCGCTGCTCCTCGGCGAAGCGGTCCGGCTCCATCCCGGTCAGTGCCCGGACCAGCGTGGACTTGCCGTGGTCGACGTGACCGGCCGTGGCGACGACGTGCACCTCAGTCGCCGGTGATCGCGAGCACGGACTCCAGCAGGTCAGCATCGGCCTCGGTCGGGACGCAGCGCAGGTCGAGCAGGCAGCGACCGTGCTCGAGCCGGCCGACGACCGCGGGGTCGCCGAGCCGGAGCGGAGCGGCGTACGCCTCGTCGAGGGCGACCGCCCAGCCGGGGAGGGTGAGACCGGGGGCCCCGCCGCCGCCCACAGCTCCCGCGGAGGCGACCACGTCGGCAGACCGGCCGGCCGCGACCAGCGCCGCCGCCACCGCCTCGGCCCGGGTCCGTAGCGTCTCGGGGTCGGCCCGGAGCGCCGCCCAGGTCGGGGTGACCGGCCCGCGCAGCGTCGCCTCCAGCGCGGCGAGGGTCAGCTTGTCCACCCGCAACGCCCGGGCGAGCGGGTGGCGGCGTAGCCGTTCGACGACGTCCGCGTCCCCCAGCAGCAGGCCAGCCTGGGGTCCGCCGAGCAGCTTGTCGCCACTGGCGGTGACCACCGAAGCACCGTCCCGCAGTGCGGTTGCCGCGTCCGGCTCGTCGGGCAGCAGCGGGTCGGGCGCCAGCAACCCGCTACCGATGTCGACCACCACCGGGACGCCCAGCCCGGCCAGCTCGTGCACGCTCGTCGCCGCGGTGAACCCCTCGACGCGAAAGTTGCTGGGGTGGACCTTGAGGATGCAGCCGGTGTCCGGGCCGAGGGCCGCGGCGTAGTCGGCCAGCACCGTCCGGTTCGTCGTGCCGACCTCGCGCAGCCGCGCGCCGGTCGAAGCGATCAGGTCCGGCAACCGGAAGCCGTCACCGATCTCGACCATCTCGCCCCGGCTGATCACCACCTCGCGGCCGGCCGCCAACGCCGTGGTAGCCAGCACGAGAGCCGCGGCTCCGTTGTTGACCGCCAGCACCGAGCCGGCGTCCGGGACGGCCTCGGCCAGCGCGGCCAGCGCTCCCCGCCCCCGGCGCGCGCGACGGCCGTCCGCCAGGTCGAACTCGACGTCGGCGTACCCAGCGCTGCGGACTACCGCCTCGACCGCCGCGGCGGAGAGCGGCGCGCGGCCCAGGTTGGTGTGCAGCACGACGCCGGTCGCGTTGAGCACCGGACGGGTGCTGCTGAGCGAGGTCGGCAGGGCGGCGACGGCCGCGTCGGCCACGGCCTCGGGGGTGATCTCGCCGGACCGGGCGGCGACCTGAGCCGCCACCACCGCCAGCTTCACGGTCTCGCGGCCGAGGTGTTTCGCCGCGGTCGCCAGGCGCGGGTCGGCCAGCAGGTCGTCGGTCCGTGGGATGCGCCGCCGCGGGTCGCCGGCGAGGCAGATCTCCGGTGTCGGCACCCGGCGATCCTATGCGGCCACGAAGGACCAGTACTTGCCTATCAGGAAAATAAGACGTAAGTTGCCTGTCAGGAAAGTAACTCGAGCAAAGGATCCACCATGGACGCGCACGAAGCTTCCGCCGTACTCGCCGAGGCCGAACGACGCCGTCAGCAAACCGTCACCGCCGGAGTCGCGCCGTGGCCCTGGCGTCTGCTCGGGGTCTGGGCCGGGGCCCTCGTGGCGTACGGTCTGGCCCTCGACCTCGACCTGGTCTGGGTGGGCGGACTGCTCATCATCGCGGCCCTCCTGGCGGGCGGTCAGCGGATGGTCCGACTGCGAGGGACGCACACGCCCTCGCGCTGGGCGCTGGCCCTCGCCGTTGCCGTGGCCATGCTGGTGGTCGACATCGCCGTCCAGTCGCTGGTCCGGTGGGCCGACGGGCCACTGCCCAACGCGGTCGGCGCGCTGGCCGCAGCCCTGCTGCTGCTGCTGGTCCGCCCGATGCAGGCGCGGATCGCGGCCGCGCGACGGCCGTGACGCAGCTCGGGACAGGATCGGTCGCCCCGGGGACCGGGGGTCTGGACGAGTTCGTCCACACCCCCGCCCGACTCGCGATCCTGTCCCTGTTGGCCCCGGCCGACTGGGTCGCCTTCTCGTTCCTGCGCGAGACCATCGCCACCAGCGACTCGGCTCTCTCCAAGCAGCTCCGAGCGCTCGAGGAGGCCGGGTATGTCGAGTCGTTCAAGGACCGCAGCGCCCGGCGCAGCACCTCGGTACGGCTCACCGCGCACGGGCGGAGCGCTTTCGAGACCTACCTCGACGCGCTCGAGCAGCTGGTGGCGCGGGCGCGCGGGGCCGGGTAGCAGGGAAGTGGCGGAGGCGGACGGGAATCGAACCCGCCAAACCGAGATGCTCGACTTCACCGGTTTTGAAGACCGGGAGGGCCACCAGGCGCCTGTACGCCTCCGCCGCCGAGAGTAGCCGAGGTTTGACCTCAAGCCCGTCTCGGTACTGTCCCCGACATGACCTCGACGACGGCGCCCTACCGGCTGACTCAGTACGCGCACGGCGGCGGCTGCGCCTGCAAGATCCCGGCCGGCGAGCTGGAGCAGATGCTCGGCGGACTCACCCCGTGGACGTCGGACGACCTCGTGGTCGGTCTCGCCACTGGCGACGACGCAGCGGTCGTCCGGATCGAGAACGGGCAGGCCATCGTCAGCACCACCGACTTCTTCACTGCCGTGGTCGACGACGCGTACGACTTCGGCCGGATCGCCGCGGCCAACGCCCTCTCCGACATCTACGCGATGGGGGCGCGTCCGGTGGTCGCGCTCAACATCGTCGGCTGGCCGCGGGACGTGCTGCCGATGGAGCTGCTGCGCGAGGTGCTGCGGGGCGGGATGGACATCGGGCGCCAGGCCGAGGTGCACGTGGCCGGCGGTCAGAGCATCGACGACCCCGAGCCCAAGTACGGGATGGCCGTCACCGGCCTGGCCGACCCCGACCGGCTGCTGCGGAACGACCGGGCGCGGGTCGGGCTGCCGGTCACCTTGACCAAGCCGCTCGGCGTCGGGGTGCTGAACAACCGGCACAAGGCCACCGGCGAGGTCTTCGCCCACGCCATCGAGGCGATGACCCGGCTGAACCGCGCCGCGTCGGAGGCCGCGCTGGCCGCCGGGGTCGAGGCGGCCACCGACGTCACCGGGTTCGGGCTGCTGGGCCACGCGTACAAGATGGCCCGCGCCTCCGGGGTGACGATCCGCATCGACGCGGCGTCCGTGCCCTACCTGGACGGGGCGCGGGAGGCTTTGCGGGACGGCTACGTCAGCGGCGGCACCCGGCGGAACCTGGAGTGGGTGCGGCCGCAGCTGGACGCCTCGGTGAGTGAGGACGAGCTGTTGCTGCTCGCCGACGCCCAGACCAGTGGCGGGCTGCTCGTGATCGGGGAGATCCCCGGTTCACCGGTGGTCGGCGAGGTCGTCGTGGCGGGGGACCACCCGCTGGTCGTCCGCTGACCGTTGCTTCTGGCCACGGCGGTGAGGCCCTGAACGGCATACGGTGCGACATGGTGCCGGGTACTCGCGGCACCATGTCGCACCATCTTTGCGGGTCTTAGCGGCGAGGCTTCGCCTTGGTCCCCAGCGCGCCCTCGTTCGGGTCCTTGCGGACCCGGGGCAGCCGGGTGAGGATCGGCAGGATGATCGCGACGAGGGCGATGATGCCGATCGTGGTGTAGCCGGTGGTGTAGTCCTTGTCCGAGCCGATCAGCTTGGCGGCGATCAGCGGACCGACCACCCCGCCGAGGCTCCAGCCGATCAGCATCAGGCCGTAGATGCCGCCCGCGTTCTTGACCCCGAAGAAGTCGCCCGCGGTCGCCGGCATCGTGCCGAAGGCGCCGCCGTAGCAGAGGTAGACCACCGCGGCCAGCACGAAGAACAGCGCCGCGTTGTGCGCGTGCGGGACCAGCAGCAGGCAGATCCCCTCGAGCGCGAGGATCGCGACGAAGGTGGGCATCCGGCCGAGCTTTCCGGAGACGGTGGCCCAAAAGATCCGGCCGGCGCCGTTGAACAGCCCCAGGAGCCCGACGGCGGTGGCCGCGGCAGCGGCGGTGTACCCGGCGACGTCGGCAAAGCTGGCGGCGGCCTGGGAGATGAACGAGATACCGGCAAGCACGGCCAGCGTCAGCATGCCGGCGAGGGTGTACCACTGCCAGGTGCGCAGCGCCTCGCCCTGGGTGTAGTCGCGGCCGCTGTCGACGACCTTGCCCGAGGTGGCCGGGGTGTAGCCCGGCACAGCGTAGCCCTCCGGCGGGTTGCGGAAGAACAGTGCACCGGCGACAGCGAGCACCAGGTAGGCGATGCCGAGCGGCAGGAAGGCCGAGGTCGGCACGTCCGGGTTGCGCTTGATCAGCGCCTGCGCGATCGGGGCGGTGACGACTGCGCCGAAGCCGAAGCCGCCGACCGCGAGCCCGGTGATCAGGCCGCGCTTGTCGGGGAACCACTTCTGCAGCATGGCGATCGGCACGATGTAGGCCAGCCCAAGGCCGAAGCCGGCCAGCACGCCGTACCCGATCACGAGCAGCGGCAGGTCAGCCCTGTCCGTGGCGAACGAGGCGACGATGACGCCGACGCCGTAGATGACCGCGCCGATGACCGCGACCGTACGCGGGCCCCGGCGGTCCTGGATCCGGCCGCCGAGGTAGGTGCCGATGAAGATCATCCCGATCGCCACCTCGAACGGCAGCGTCGCCTCGGGCTTGGTCAGCGTGAACGGTCCGGCCTTCTGCAGGGCCGAGCTGAAGACGCTCCAGGCGTAGACCGCGCCGAGCGACAGCTGCAGCAGCAGTGCGGCGATGACCAGCCCCCAACGACCCACCGCGAGGTTGCCTCCGGTCGTCGAAGCGGAGGTCCGGGCTGCGGTGCTCATCGGGTCTCCTGCTCGGCGCCCTCGCTCGCCGCGGCGGCTTCGGCCGCGCGGCGTCGGTCCAGTCGTTCCCGTTGGGGGACGACCGTGTACCTCGGGTCGTGCGCCGACTCGATACCGGCTTCGAAGACGCCAAACCGCGTACAGGCCGAGCCGGCCAGTAGCGCGACCCCCGAGAGGGCGGCGGCGATCCGGCTCCGGCCACCCAGCAGCAAGGCGCCGGTCGCGCCGGTGGCGGTGAGGATCTTGCTCGCGCGGATCAATTTCCCCGGCTTGCCGTGGTGCAGGGCCTCGGCGGACAGACCCATCGACCGCTCCATCCGGTGCTCGACGGCCAGCTCGGCGATCGCTCCCGCGACGGCCAGCCGGCGGGCGGGACCAGCCTCGCTGAGCGGGGCGAGCAGCATGCCCAACCCCCCGGACGCGGCCGCGGCGGAGCCGACGAAGACGAACGGCAGCTCGCGGTGCGCGTCGTGCCAGGCCGGCGTCGAGGTGTCGGTGAGCAGCACGGCGGTGTAGGAGGCGACGGCCGGGGCGAACACGGCGGCCGTCAGTCCGGCCGGTCGGGCCGCCCAGTCGAGCAGGGTGCTGAGGACGCCGAAGCGGACGGGCAGCAGCTTGGCGATCTCGGCGGCACCGGCCACCACGTTCCCCGGCCCGTACGCGGTCAGGATCCACGTGCCCACCGACATCGGTGAGGTCGGCTTGAACACCCGCAGCATGTTGACGAAGCGTTCCGGCCGGCCGAGGTCGGCGACGAGCGCCACCAGGCTGACGGTGATCGCGCCCGTGGCGCTGATCCGGGCCGCCCGCCGGAGCGTCGGCCGGGCGGACAGGTCGGCGCCCGCGCCGAGCAACGACGAGCCGCCCGCGATGCCGCCCATGAACAGGTACAGCGGGATCGCCGCTTCCCAGGGCGCGGCCTTGACCACCGGCCGCCCGTAGTAAGAGGTGAAGGTCGCGTCCGGGACCATCATCTCCTCGGCGCGGCCCTTCTTCCGCCGGCCGCCGCCGCGACCCCCGCTCCGGCCTTCGCCGCCGCGACCGCCACCGGCCGTACGCTGAGCCGCCGCGGCCGCGCTGCCGCCGCCGGCCGAACCGGGGACGGCGTTGAGGCCGTCGACCGGATTCTTCGGACCGTCGGCGTTGATGTCGGGGTTGGCCGCCTGACCGACCGGCTGCTGACCGCGGTCGTACCCCTCCTGGCTCACCGCTGTCCTCCCGTGGGGCGCCGCCCGAGGAAGGCGGTCGCCGCCGCGGCCAACAGGCCGAGCGCGGCCAGGCCGGCGTGCCGCCACATCCGCGGAAGGTCGGCGGTGGTGACGATCGGGTCAGGCGGGAAGCCGTACACCTCGGGCTCGTCCAGCAGCAGGAAGAACGCCCCCGCGCCGCCGACCCCGTTGTCCGGGTCCTCGGCGTAGAGCTGGGCGCCCATCACGCCCGCCTCCTGCAGCGCCGCGACCCGCTTCTCCGCCCGTTCGCGCAGCTCGTCCACGTCGCCGAACTGGATCGACTGGGTCGGACACGCGTTCGCGCAGGCCGGGGTCTGGTCGTGGCTGAGCCGGTCGTAGCAGAGCGTGCACTTCTGGGCGATGCCGCCGTTCTTGACCGCCGGTACGCCCTTCGCGGTCTTCTCACCGATCCGCCGGTCGATCACGCCGAACGGGCAGCCGGCCACGCAGTAGCCGCAGCCGTTGCAGATGTCGTCCTGCACCACGACCGTGCCGAACTCGGTCCGGAACAGCGCCCCGGTCGGGCAGACGTCGAGGCAGCCGGCGTTCGTGCAGTGCTTGCAGACGTTCGAGGCCATCAGCCAGCGGAAGTCGGTCCGCTCGCCCGCGTCCGGGGACGCGCTGGGCAGGTCGAACGCCGGCATCCCGAGGTCGACCAGCGGCTTGTCGTGCACCGAGCGCGCGAGCGAGCCGAGGATGTCCTCCGACACCGCTGCGTCCAGACCCAGCCCCTCCACAGCCTCAGGACGCAAGGTCTCCGGCACGCCGATCGTGATGCCGGTGTCGAGGTTGCCCATGGGGAGGCGCTGCTCGATGAACTCCACGTGCCGCCAGGTGCTCGCCCCGAGGGCGCCGGTGTTGTCGTAGGAGCTGCCGAGCAGCTCATAGATGCCGTCCTGCGGGACGCCGTTCCACTCCTTGCAGGCCACCTCGCAGGCCTTGCAGCCGATGCAGATCGAGGTGTCGGTGAAGAACCCCTTCCGGGCGGGCGGTGTCGAATACCCCGCGCGTCGTGCGGGCCCGTCCGAGCCGGCGGAGGTGAAGGCCTGGTCTCGGCCGAGGTGGCCGTCGGGCTCACTCATGGGGTTCCTCCGTCGGTACGGTCGCCGGCATCGCTTCGGTGCTTGCCATCGGCGCCCTCAGGTGGCGTCCGCTGCTGGTTGCCGGTGGCGAGGGTGACGCCGGCGCGGGCGCGGTGCTCGGCGACGAAGTCGAGCAGGGCCGCACCCCGCGGACGACGTCCGGGCTGGATGTCGCAGGAGCCGACCTTGGTCTCCTGGATGTGGACGTTCGGGTCGAGCGTCACCCCGAAGAGGTCGTTGGCCGAGTCGCCGCTGATGATGGCGTCCTCGCCGACCCCCCAGTGGTACGGCAGGCCGATCTGGTGGATCGTCTTGCCGCCCGCCCGCAGCGGCACGACCCGTTCGGTCACCATCACCCGGGCCTCGATCGCGGTCCGGGCGCTGATGATCGTCGCCCAGCCGTTGTTGACCAGCCCGCGCTCACGCGCCAGCTCCGGCGACACCTCGCAGAAGAACTCCGGCTGCAGCTCCGAGAGGTACGGCTGCCACCGGCTCATCCCGCCGGCCGTGTGGTGCTCGGTCAGCCGGTAGGTGGTGAACACGTACGGGTAGAGCCCCGAGCCCGGCTCGTCGCCGGACGGGTTCTGCAGGTTGTCCTGCCTCGGGAAGACTTCCCGGGTCGGGTTGGACTGCTGCCGCGACATCGGGTTGCTGATCGGGGACTCCTGCGGTTCGTAGTGCACCGGCAGCGGCCCGTCCAGCAGCCCGCTGGGCGCGTACAGCCAGCCCTTTCCGTCGGCCTGCATGATGAACGGGTCGTCGCCGGCCAGCCCGGCCGGACCGGACGCGCCCTCGGGCGGCCGGTAGGACGGCGCCTTGCCGACCTCGAAGTCCGGGACGTCGTGCCCGGTCCACTTCTGAGCCTCCTCGTCCCACCAGACGTACGCCTTGCGCTCACTCCACGGCTTGCCCTGCGGGTCGGCCGAGGCGCGGTTGTAGAGGATGCGTCGGTTCATCGGCCAGGCCCAGCCCCACTCGGGCGCGACCCACGACTGCTCACGACCAGGCATCCGCCGCATCGACTGGTTGACCCCGTCGGCGTAGACGCCGGTGTAGATCCAGCAGCCGCCGCTGGTCGAGCCGTCGTCCTTCATCTCGTTGAAGGTGTTCAGCGTCCGGCCCGCCTTCTCCCCGGTCAGGTGGAAACCGTTGATCTCCTGCAGCACCGCGTCGGCGGAGATCTCGCCGGACTCGTCCAGCGGGTAGTCCCAGGTCAGGTTGAGGATCGGTGCGTCCCGGTGGTCGGTCGAGCCGGCCAGCCGTTCCCGGATCTTCTGCCCGAGCAGGTAGAAGAACTCGAGCTCGCTCTGTGCGTCCCCGGGCGGGTCGACCGCCTTGTGGTGCCACTGCAGCATCCGCTGGGTCTGGGTGAACGTGCCGCCCTTCTCCACGTGCGCTGCGGCCGGGAAGAAGAAGACCTCGGTGTCGATCTCGTCGGTCTTCAGCTCACCGGTCTCGATCTCCGGCCCGTCCTTCCAGAACGTGGCCGACTCGATCATGTTCAGGTCGCGGACCACCAGCCACTTGAGGCGGGCCAGGCCCATCCGCTGCATCTTGCCGTGCGCCGAACCGACGGCCGGGTTCTGGCCGAGCAGGAAGTAGCCGTCGATCTCGTCTCGCAGCATCGACATCACCGTCGCGTACGTGCCGTGGTCGCCGGTCAGCCTCGGCAGGTAGTGGAAGGCGAAGTCGTTCTCCGCGGTCGCCGCGTCGCCCCACCACGCCTTGAGCAGGCTGACGGTGTAGCTCTTCGCGTTGGTCCAGAAACCCTTCTGGTCCGGGCTCGCGATCTCGGCGACGAACTCGTCCAGGGAGTCGTGCGGACCGGCCTTGGGCATCGGCAGATAGCCCGGCAGCAGGTTGAACAGCGTCGGGATGTCGGTCGAGCCCTGGATGCTGGCGTGGCCGCGCAGCGCGAGGATGCCGCCACCGGGGCGACCCATGTTGCCCAGCAGCAGCTGGATGATCGCCGAGCCGCGGATGTACTGCACACCCACGGTGTGGTGGGTCCAGCCGACCGAGTAGACCCAGGTCGTCGTCCGCTCGCGGTTGCTGTTGTCGGTGACCGCCTCGCAGACCTCGAGCAGCTGCTCGGGACTGATCCCGCAGGTCTCCTGCACCATCTCGGGGGTGTAGCGGGCGTAGTGCCGCTTGAGGATCTGGAACACCGTACGGGGGTGCTGCAGGGTCTCGTCCCGGACCATGTGGGACGGGTCCATAGCGGCACCGTGGCCGCCGAGCTCGTGGCCGGCTCCCCGGCTGCCCTCGGACTCCTCGCTCTCGTCGCCGCTACCGCTGCCGTCCTCGACGTCGTTCTGGTCCTCGTACGCCCAGCTGGTCGTGTCGTAGGTACCGGTCTCGGGGTCGTAGCCGGAGAACACGCCGTCGAGGTCGTCAGCGTCGACGAAGTCCTCGCTGACCAGGGTGGCCGCGTTGGTGTAGGCGACGACGTACTCGTGGAACCACTTGTCGTTGCTGAGGATGTAGTTGATCACCGCACCGAGGAACACGATGTCGCTGCCGGCCCGGATCGGGACGTGGGTGTCCGCCACAGCCGACGTCCGGGTAAACCGCGGGTCGATGTGGATGATCTTGGCCCCGCGGGCCTTGGCCTCCATCACCCACTGGAATCCCACGGGATGGCACTCGGCCATGTTGGAGCCCTGGATGACGATGCAGTCAGCCTGCTGGAGATCCTGCAGAAAGCCGGTGGCACCGCCACGGCCGAACGAGGCTCCCAAACTGGGAACCGTGGCACTGTGTCAAATACGGGCCTGGTTCTCGATCTGGATCGCGCCGAGCGCAGTGAAGAGCTTCTTGATCAGGTAGTTCTCTTCGTTGTCCAGCGTCGCTCCGCCGAGCGAGGCGAACCCCATAGTGCGGCGCAGCGGTCGGCCCTCGGCATCGGTGTCCTGCCAGTGGGTACGTCGGGACTCGACCATCCGGTCGGCGATCATGTCGGTCGCCTCTTCGACGCCGATCTTCTCCCAGGTCGTGCTGCGCGGACGGCGGTAGAGCATCGTCGTCGCGCGGCCCGGGGAGTTGACGAGCTGCTCGCTGGCCGAGCCCTTGGGGCAGAGCCGGCCGCGGGAGACGGGGGAGTCGGGGTCGCCCTCGATCTGGACGACGTGCTCGTCACGCACGAAGACCTTCTGGCCGCAGCCGACGGCACAGTACGGGCAGATGCTCTGCACGACCCGGTCCGCGCTGGTCGTCCGCGGCACCACCGCTCGGGTGTGCGCCGACTGCACGGCCGCGCCCCGGCCGAGCGGGTCGTTGCCCGTCAGCTGACGAACGACCGGCCAGCTGAGGAACGTCTTCTTGAGATCCATGTCACGCCTCCCGGGTGCAACATAACCCGGGCAGTGAGGGATGAAACCTCGGGTCGGTTTCGCGCCCCTACTCCGCACGTCACCGGGTCAGGGGCCCAACAGGGCAAGCGGCACGACTGCGATGCCGTCCGCACGCCTGTAGGCGTAAGGCCCGGCCGTCACGACCACCGCATCGATCAGGTCGTCCCCGATCTCGCTTCGCAACCAGTGCAGATGTCGGACGTCGCCGTCGTCGGGCGTGGCTCCGAGCTTGACCTCGATGGCCAGAACGCGGCCACCCTCACCCACGACGATGAGGTCGATCTCCTGACGTCCGGCCCGGGTGCGCAGGTGCGCTACGCGTGCTTCGGCCGCCTGCGCGAAGACTCGAACGCTGAGGGTGGCCAGGGACTCGAACAGGGGACCGAGCATCGAACGGTGCCGCAGCTCGCCCACCTGATCCCCGCCGATCAGGGAGTCCGCCGTCAACGACAGGAGGCGAGCAGCCAGGGCTGGGTCGGCCAGGTGGTGCTTCGGTGCCGCCGTCAAGCGGTTGAGAAGGTTCTTCGTGGGCAACCACGCCTCGAGCGGGTCCAGGATCCAGAGTCGCTGCAGGGTGTCGCGGTAACCGATCGCCGTGACCTTGGCTGGTTTCTCGCTCTCGCCGGGAGTCGCCGCGTCGCGGATGGTCTCGTAGGCCGCCGTCGTCGAGGTCGCGGCCGCGTAGGCCGTCAGCCACGGTCGGATGGCAGCCGGACGACGTCGCCGCGAGCCGTTCTCGGTGAGCTCATGGTCGAACAGGCGGTCCAGATAGCCGTCGAGCTGCGCACGGCGCCCGCGACCGCTCTTCGCGGTCCTGATGCCCGGGTAGCCCGAAGCCAGGATCTCCTCGACGTAGCGATCAACTCCCAGGTCGGTCTCGCCCCCGACGTCGGCGTCACCGCGCAGCAAGGCGCCCAGCGACACCGAGGGCTCTGCCGCGCCTCGCTCGGGAAGTGTCATCGGTCGCATCCGGAGCGGCACGATCCGCCCCCGCCCCGGTGTGGATGTTCGCGAGCGGACTGGCTGATCCGGTCAGCAGGTAGGTACCCGGCCGCGCTCCGTCGTCCACCGCCCGGCGTACCAAGTCCCAGATCTCGGGCCACCGCTGCCACTCGTCCAGCAGTACCGGGGAGGGGATGCTACGCAGCAGATCGGGCTGGGCAGCCAACAGCTCCAGGTCTTCGCGCCTGTCGAAGCGAAACGTACGCTCGACTCGTTGCAGGGCGGTCTCGGTCTTGCCTACTCCCTTGGGGCCGTCGAGGGACACCGCCGCGAGATCGCTCATCAGCAGATCGATCTCAGCGTCGATGACCCGCGGCCGGTACGGCACGGCAGCTGGCACGGACACGGAGGCGACTGTACCGTCTGACCGCGCCTAACTGTACTTTCTGACCCACAATGACTGTACCGTCTGCCCTTGGGCGACGGGCGAGACGGTCGCTGAGTCCGCGGTCAGGGCGAGAGTGCCAGTAGTCGACTCAGGATCAGGTCTACCCGCGCCATCACGACTGAGTCGGCTTCGCCCATCCTGTGCTGAAACCGGAGCGGGGAGATGGCCCGGATGTCCTCGCACTTGACGTAGCTGACCGCCGCCAGACCCGAGCCGCCCGGCTCGAGCTCGACGTGGGTGGAGCGGCTCCGGTGAGTGCGCGTGAGCGGGAGCACGGCGATCACGGGCGGATTGCTCAGCAGCCAGGGATCGGCGCTGACGATCAGGACAGGCCGCTGCAGTGCCTGCTCGTGACCGACAGGCTCGCCAAGGTCCGCGAGATAGAGATCGCCCCGTCTCACCAACCGTTCCTGACGCTCACTGCGTCATCTGCCGGATCGATGGAGTCCCTCACCGTCGAATCGGCAGCGTAGGCAGCACGGTCCGCCTCACTGAGGGCGGCATGTTCGGCGGTGACGGCCGACCAGAACGATCGCTCTTCGGACTCATCCAGGGCCCTGGCGATCACGACGCCGAGGGGGACTCGATCGCGCTGAGCGCGGGCAGCGAGCCGGTCGCGCAGCTCCCTCGAGACCTTGATGGTGGTGACGGTCGACATACTCGCGAGTATACCTACACGGGCTACTTCACGAGCGTGACACGCGAACCACGCTGATCCACACCGCTGCGCCACCGGCGCCATCAGAGAGCCTCGTAGTACCGCCGGATGGACGCGGCCATGAGCCGACGGCGCTCGCCCAGAAACTCCCGGTACGAAGCGGTGGTGACCTCCCGCACGAAGGACGGCACCGCGTTCTCCGACAGGTTGGCCTGCAGGTCTTCGGACTGGACGATCTCGCCGAGGACCAAGGTGCCGGTGTGGGTCTGCTTGTCCACCATGGTCACGGAGTCGATCTTCGACAGAAAGCCGCGCGCGCCACCGGCCACCTGGGCCGCGAGGTAGGTCTGAAAGAACGGGCTACCCGTGCTCGTGGTCCCGAGCGCCGCCGGCAGCGTCACCGTCCAGAAGGCATCCGACAGGTCGGCCTCCTCGAGCTGCTTGAGATCGGCAGCCGCCCCCCCTGTCGTGGTCGGCGGATGGACGGATGCGTCACCCTATGCATACCTCGGCGGCGGCGACGGTTTCTTCGGCGACCCGCCTCCGTGACAGGCTGGCCATCGCTCCGATCCCGGAGCGGGAGAAGGAGTACCCCCGTGTTGATCTTCGGGCTCAGTACCAAGCAGTTCCTGTTGGCCACCTTGGTCTACGTCTGCGAGGTCTGCGGCAACAACGCCGCGCACCACCTGGTGAAGCGCGTGCGTCGCTTCACCCTCTTCTTCATCCCGATCTTTCCGGTGAGCACGCGTTACGACGACACCTGCACCGCCTGCGGTCGCGGCCTCGACGTGCCGGCCGACCGGGCCGAAGCAGCCGCGGCTGCTCAGGGTGCGCCCGAGCTTCGCTGATGGTCAGCTGACCGTCAGGACCACCTTGCCGAGGTTGTCGCCGGACTCCAGGTGCGCGTGGGCCTCGGCGGCGTCGGCCAGGGCGAACCTGGTCTGCGGCGTGAGCTGGATCGACCCGTCGGCGAGCAGCGGCCAGACCTGCTCGACCACGTGACGGCAGATCTCGGCCTTCTCGGCCGGCGGTCGGGAACGTAGCGTGGTCGCCCGGACAACCGCCCGCTTGGCCAGCAGGGCGCCGAGGTCGAGGGTTCCCTTCGTACCGCCCTGCAGACCGATCACCACCAGCCGACCCTCGGTGGCCAGCAGCCCGAGGTGGTCACCGAGGTACTTCGCGCCCATGTTGTCGAGGATGACGTCGACGCCTTGCGGGGCCAGCTCGCGCAGCTGCGCCACCCAGTCGTCGCGGTAGGACAGCGCGTGGTGGGCGCCGATCGAGCGGCAGTAGTCGAGCTTGTCCGTACTGCCGGCCGTCGCCACCACGGTCGCGCCCAGGTGCCGCGCGTACTGGATGGCGAACGAGCCGATCCCGCCGGAGCCGCCGTGCACCAGGAAGACCTCACCGGTGATGAGCTGCGCGAGGCCGAGGTTCGAGACCACGGTGGCGGCCACCTCGATGACCCCGGCCGCTTCGACCAGACCCAGTCCGGGAGGCGGGGCCAGGACCTGTCCGGCCGGTACGGCGACCTGCTCGGCGTACCCGCCCCCGGCGAGCAGCGCCACGCACGGCTGACCGACCTCCCAGCCGGTCACGCCGGTCCCGAGCGCCGCGACGTGCCCGGACACCTCGAGCCCGATGATGTCGCTGGCTCCCGGCGGCGGCGGGTAGGCGCCCTGGCGTTGCATCAGGTCGGCCCGGTTGACCCCGGACGCCGTCACCGCGACGAGGATCTCCCCCGGGCCGGCCTCGGGAGCGGGCAGCTCCGCCAGCTCGAACGCTTCCGGTCCGCCCGGCTGCCGTACCACCATCGCCTTCACGCGTCCGAGCCTGCCACCGGCCTGGTCGGCTACGATCTTGGGGTTCCGGCGGCAGCAGGTGCCGACCGGGCGAGGTCGCATAGTGGACTAGTGCAGGCGCCTTGAAAGCGCCCGAGCGGGAGACCGTTCCGTGGGTTCGAATCCCACCCTCGCCGCCTGCGTCAACCCGATCAGCTGGTCTGCGTCTCCCAGACGAAGGCGCCAGAGGCGGTGCCGCCCTGGGTGCTGTTCGAGGCTGCGTGGTCTAGGGCGTAGGTGATCCTGAAGGTGCGGGTCTCCTCAGCCGTACCCCTCGGGTTCCAGGCGCCGAGTCCGCTGCCGTAGCTCGGATAGGCCGTGCCGAAGCCCAGGAACGTGCCGTTGTCCAGGTCGGACCTGCTGGCCAGCGGTACCAAGCCCATGCAGGAGCCGAACGAGCCGCCGGTGCCCTGGGTGACGGGTGAGGTTCAGGTAGCCGGCCAGGTCGGCGGTGCTGACCGAGCAGGCCGAGGAGGAGGCCTGCGAGACGACGAGACCGGAGACGATCAGGCCAGCGGGATGGTCGCCGGCGACAGCTTCGCCATCCGGCGGGTGCGGCGGCGTGGGGTGCCGGTCATGGTGGTCGGTGATCCTGGGGGCCAAGGCTCGGTGTGTCTTGGGAGGGGCACCCCGGCGCCTGCTCGGTGAGAGCTGGCGCCGGGGGCAGGACAGAGACTGCCGGTCCGACCTCAGGGGCCGCCGTGTCCAGGGACCGACGGATCTCAAGGTTGGCCGAAGATCGCCTCGACTGCCCCCGAATCTCAGGTCTGGCTGAACACATGGCCGTGAGCGCCCGGAATCCGCTGGTACGCGGTCGTCAGCCTCGCGGCACTAGGGTTCGGGGGTGAGCGAAGCGAGCACGGCCCAGGTGCCCGCGCAGCGGTTCACGCTGAACGCACCGCCACCCGTACGGCCGCTGGCCATCGCTGCCGGCACGGTCGTCGTCGCCGCAGTGCTGCTGGTGCTGTGGGGCAGCCTCGATCTGCCGGTCGCCCTCGCGGGACTGGCCGTGCTGCTCTTGGTGCTGGGTGTCGCGCTGGCGGTGGCCGCGCTGGTGCTGGCGGCCCGGCTCCGCACCGAGGTGTGCCTGGACGCAACGGCGATCACGGTCGTCCACCGACGGCAGGAGCGGTCGGTGTCCTGGCGCGAGGTGACGGAGGTCAGCCTGGCGCACCCGCGGCTCAGCCTGATCACCGGCGAGCGGACGACCAGTCTGGTGCTGGTCAACCCGCGTCGCCCCGACAACCCGGTGTTCAACGCTCTGGTCGACCAGGTGCGGCAGCGGTTGGACGGCAACCGCGGCTACCGCGACCTGCCCGACCCGTCGCCTGACCTGGTCTGAGCGCGCGGTCCGGAAAGCGGCAGAGGTCAGCCCCGGTACGGGGTGGCCGTCGCCGCCATCTCGGGGTTGAAGGCGCAGGTGTCGTCGACGTCCTCGCTCTCGGCTGTCTTCGAGCTGGTGCCCGAGCTGCTGCCCGAGCTCGAGCCGGAGCTCTTCTTGCTCTTCTTGGTGCTCGGCGGCTTGGCGGCCTCCCCGAGGGCGACCTTGACCCGCTGTCGCATCTCCGGGAAGTCGGGATTGGAGCTGAAGAAGCCGTCGACGCCGTTCTTGAACACGATGCTGCGGACGTTGCCGTCCTTGACCCGCAGCCCGAGGTCCACCATCAGCGGCAGCACCTCCTGCGGCACGTCGGTCTGCACGATCTCCTTGCCGGCCTTCGCGATGTCCTCGTAGCGGGAGAGCAGGGTGGCGGGGCTCGCTTGCTTGATCATCGCGTTGATCACGCACCGCTGCCGGTCCATCCGGGCGAAGTCGTCGGCACCGTAGCGGCCCCGGGCGTACCAGAGCGCGCTGCGGCCGTCCAGCTTCTGGTTGGCGCCGGGGTGCAGGAACTCCGACGGTGGGATGTGCAGGTCGGTGTTGCCACCGATCGGGATGTAGGAGTTGACGTTCAGCCGGATACCGCCGAGCGCGTCGACCAAGGTGCTGAAGCCCTTCAGGTCGATCAGGGCGTAGTAGTCGACCTCCAGACCGAGGGCCTCGCCGACCGAGATCTTGAGGACGTCAGCCCCCAGGTCGTCGGTCGGGCCGAGCACGTTCTTGGGCACGGAGGCGGGGACGTTCTGGTACAACGCGTTGAGCGCGAACTCCTGGTCCTCGCCGTTGCCGTTGGTAAAGCCGTTCGGGTAGTAGCGGTGCAGCGGCGACTTCTTCGGGAAGGGCATCCGGGCGGTGTTGCGCGGCAGGCTGAACAGCGTGGTGTCACCGGTGTGAGTGTCGACACTGGCCAGGATGACGGTGTCGGTGCGGGTACCGGTCCGGCCCTTGCCCGCGTCGCCGCCGAGCAGCAGCACGTTGAGCCGGGGCTTGTCGGCCCACGGGTCCTGCGGCGCGGTCTGGCCTTTGGTCGGCTTGCCGGCGTTGAGCGTGGGTCGGGTGGCGCTCTTGCTGTCCGCCTCGCTCTTGAAGGTGCCGGCCACCGACGTCGCGGTGTCGTAGCTGTAGCGCGCGGCCACCGCCATCGGCGCGGCCACAGCGAAGGCCAGTACGCCGACCAGCAGACCCCCCAAGACCCGGTGCCGACGGCTCGGACGCCCGCGCAGGCTGAGGTGGCTGGCCACCACGACGCCCACCCAGACCACGGCGACGACGACCAGGGCCACGGTCAGCCGCATCAGCACTGCCGGCCGGACGAACTGGCCGAGGAAGCCTTGGGTGTCCGTCAGCGCCCAGATCCCGAGGCTGATGGCCGCGACAGCGAAGACGCCGAGGATGATGCTGCCGACGACCCGACGCCGAGCCAGGATCAGCCCGAGGCCCGGCAAGACCGTGCCGGCCACCGTCAGCAGTGCCGTGCTGCGAAAGCTGCGGTTCGTCGCCAATGCCGTCGCGCCCGACCGCTCGGTCAGGTCCCACGTCCAACCGCCGTCCGGTTCGCCGGCGTTCGCCTGCGTCTCGTCGGGCGGCTGGTCGGACATGGAGCTCCCACGAGAGGCGGCGACACAGGGGTCGAGGAGGGACGAGGTGGCCCCACTGTACGTCCCCGGCCAGGTCAGCGGCACATTCCGGACTCGATCGCGCGACGGCGCGCGTTTTCGTTTTTGCTCGGGATGACCCGCGTCGGTAGTCTTGCCCAGCGCTCGTTCGCGGGCGTTCAGGTTGGGAGGCGTCGCCTAGTCCGGTCTATGGCGCCCGCCTGCTAAGCGGGTTTGGGTCTTAAAGCCCATCGCGAGTTCAAATCTCGCCGCCTCCGCCACCTCGACACCGCCCCGACTCCGCTGAGTCAGGGCGGTGTCGTGTTTCACCGGCCGCGAGATCAGGCGTCAGGGTGGGGAAGCGTGACGACGGTGAGGCCATCGATGGACGAGAAATCCCGAGGGTTGCATGTGTACACCGGGAGATCGTGAGCCAGGGCCGTAGCGGCGATCAGGGCGTCAAAGGCTCGCGCGCTGACTCGCCGCCCTGACCGACGAAGGTCCGCCGCAACTCGGCCGTAGGCACGGGCGGCGGCCGCGTCGAAGGCCAAGGCGTCGAAGCTGCTCTCGGCCTCCTGCAGGCGCACCTGACGGGCGGCTCGTTCCGCCGGGTCGTCGGTCACCAACGCCCCGACCGAGAGCTCGGCCAGAGTGACGGCAGTGATGACCGGCTCGACCGGAAGGTGCTCCGGAGCGAGGGCGTCGAGCAGGATCACGGCGTTGGTGTCGAGGATGCCGGCGCGGGTGGTCGTCACAACGATTGGTCGATCATCGAGTCGACGTCACGGCGGAAGGTCGTTGGGTCGATCGGTGGCAACGCTCGAAACCGTTCGACCAGCGCCGCGGCCGAGAGAGGTTTGCGACGCAAGGGAATGAGCTGCGCCACCGGCTCGCCGTCACGAGTGATGGTCACCTGCTCCCCGGCCAGCACTCGATCCAGGACGTGGCCACCCTGGTTACGCAGTTCTCGCACCGAAGCATCGCTCACGCGGGGAATGTATCACGCGTGAGACATCTGCACGGGATGCCTCGTCGGCAACGGGTTCGCCTGTCTCTCAGCCGGCCGCTATGATGGTGGACCGTTGTCCGGCTTCGTCGGACGACTGGCACCTGTAGCTCAACGGATAGAGCATCTGACTACGGATCAGAAGGTTGGGAGTTCGAGTCTCTCCAGGTGCGCCACCCCAGCCCGGCTGGATCGACTGACCGGGCTGCCCACGCCGCAGGCGGCTTGACGCTTGTTCTTGGCCCACTGCTGAGCGGAGTCGTCCCGAACCGCGCGTTGGAGATCGTCGGCCCGTGGAGACCTCGTCAGGTCGGAAGAGGGCCGCGAACACCCGTACGGTGCTGCGCAGCCCCCGGATCGCCACCCGGGCATTGTGCACGAGCGGCTCGTCCTGCCGCAGACCGATGTCGCACCGGACGATCTCCCGACACTGGTCCGCGAGATAGGCCCAGACCAGCCCGCCCACGGTGTCGAGAGCGGCGTGCTCCGCCGGCACTCAGCCGCTCCGTCACCGACCGCCGTAGCCGGCGGCGGCGGCCAGCGGTCCGGAGCGTAACCGTCACCTCTCGCCACGCGCTGGTTCTGGCCGTCTGACCCGCCGCTACCCCGGACAAACGGTCGTCGTACGGGTCGAGGAGCGGTGCGTCGTCCGCTTGGGTCAGCGTGTGGACGGTACGCCTGGTCGACGAGGGTCAGCTCTTCGTCAGCGCAAACACCGGTGACGAGGCGACGCAGCACCTCAGGAGGGGTGTCGGAGGTCGAGGTGTTCTCGATCGTTCGTTGGTCGTCGCCGTCCGCGCTGATCAAGGACCAGCCAGTGCCGGGGCCCGTTCGCGGTACCGCAGGGTGATCCCGAACTGGGCGAGGTGGCTCGACGGAGTGTCGAGGTAGACGTCCTCGAACTCCTCTTCCGCGGTCGTCCAGCGGCCTTCGGTGCGAGCCAGGTCATCCATGACCGGAAGCGGAAAGGTGCTGTCGACCTCGAACACGACCGGTAGGTTCCGGTCGGTGTCCACGGCCCTGCGGTCGTTCACCTGTTGTCCTTCGTCTGAAAAGTGCCCCGCAACTCGTGGCCGGCGCGCCGGTGAGGATGGTCCCCCGAGAAGACCGACCTGAGGCTGTCGGCCAGTACCCACTGTTCACTCGGCCGTTCCCGACTCGTCATGCACCGTTGCGACCGCTGTCGGATCGGACCTCCATAGAAGAGGGCATGAACGAGGCGCCGGTCACCGGCTGGCGCGTACGGTCGCTGCTGGTCTGGGTCGGCGCCGCCCTGGCGCTGGCGGCATTGCGGCTGCCGAGCTTCGAGCTGTGGGGCGACGTCCGGTACACACTGGGGGTCGAGCGGGTCACCGCGGCCGCCGGGTGGCCGTCCTGGCAGGTCTGGACGCACCGGCCGCTGCTGAATCGGGTGCTGATGGCGGGGCTCGACCACCTCACCAGGGGTCCGTACCGGGAGCAGCAGCTGCTCGCGTGGAGCTCACTGATGGCCGCGGTAGCGGTCGGCGCCCTGCATCCGCCGCTGGTGTCACGGATCGGGCGGCTGGCGGCGACGGGGCTGTGCGGCGGGCTGCTCGTCGGCCTGGTCTGGGCGCCGCCGCGAAGCCTGATGCAGCCGGAGTGGTACGCCGTGGTGTTCGGGATCGCCGCCGTCGCCGTCGTCGGTCAGCGCCCCCGCTCGCGGCGCGGCGAGTGGTTCCTCGCTCTCCTCGGCGCCGCGCTGCTCACGGCCGCCGTCTTGATGAAGTGGACGACGATCGGGACGGCGGCCGCCGCCTGGACCGCGGCCGCCCTGCTCTGCCGGCAGCAGCCTCGGCGGCTGCTGCGACTGACGGTGGCGACGGCGGTGGTGCTACCCCTCGTACTCGGCCTCGAGCTGCTGCTCGTCCCCCAGGAGCTGCTCTGGCTGCGCGAGATCCCGCAGCTCAACCCACCAGACCAGCCCCTGGAGTGGTGCACCCCCCTCGCGGCACCACGAGTAGAGTGCCGCGCGCAGACGTTGGTCCTGAACGAGACCCTGACCTCACCCGTCCTGCTCCTGCTGCCGGCGGCCGTCCTGTGGCTCGCTCGGGCCGCCGCCGGGCCGGTCCGGATCGCGGCTCTCGTCATCCCGGCGGCGACCATCGCCGCCACCCTCGCGACCACCGCGGTGCAGGGTCAGTGGTTCAGCTACCACGTGGCCGCGCTGCCCGTGCTGGCCGGCGGCTGGGTGGGCTGGGCTGCTGGGTCGGTGCTGCAGCAGCGCGGACGGCCGCCATGGGTGAGCCTCCTGCTGATGGGGGCGGCCACGGCCGCGAGCGTGGCGTTGCTGAGCCTCCCCACCCGCGTCCGTGCCGGGAGCGGCGCGGTGTGGGAGGGGCTCAGTGCGGTCGACCTCGCCTACGCCCTCGGGCTCGGGGTGGCTGCGCTTGGCCTCTTGGCTGCGGTGCTGAGCCGGGCGCCAGTTCTTGCTGGCGATGAGCGCCACCCCTTCGGGGCCTTCGACAAGCTCAGGGCGTGGACGGGTGCGTTCGTGGTGCTGCTGGTCATGGTCGGTCAGGTCGAGTCGGTGCTACCGAGCACCGCGTACTCGTTGAACACCCAGTCGGCGAACCGGACCGCGGCGAACCTGCGGGCCCAGCGGCACCGGGAGGTGGCGCTGGCCGCCCGGATCCACGCCCGGATCGGTACGACGGCGACCGTGGTCTACCTCGGGTTTGGCGACCGGGGCTACTGGCTGGGCAACCCCAGCCGGTGCCGGTATGCCGCCGCCACCTACCTGCAGCGCAGCGGCTACCTGCCCGCCGGCCGGCTCGAGGGGTTCGAGCAGAACCTCGACTGCCTCGCCGATCCCGGGACGGCGTACGTCCTGATCCAGACAGGCTGGGTCGATCTGCCGAACGCCGACCCGCGCGTGCAGCAGGCGATCGACGCCAGCTTCGACTGCGGCGACCCGGTGCTCGACGAGCCGAACACCCTGGTCTGCCGTCGGCGCGGGTCACCCGGCTGAGGCTCGAGCAAGCCCGTCAGCGCACCGTGATCGTCTTGGTTGTGGACGTGCTGGCGATCCGGGCGGTGCCGATGTAACGGACCCCGACCCGGTACGTCCCCTTCCTGAGCTTGCCCAGGCTGGCAACGCGACGTCCGTTGCTGCCCGGCATCAGGGGCAGGACCTGGGACCGGTCGACCCCTGGGCCGCGCAGCCGTACCCGCAGCTCCCCAGCCGGTGAGGTCGCCCCCGGGACGGTGACGAGGAGCGTGGGGCGAGGGGCGCTACCCGTGCGGACCCGGCTCGGCAGGGTCACGCGCAGCTCGGCGGCGACGCGGTCGGGTGCGAGCACGTCGGTGATCGCCAGGCTCCGGAAGCGGATCCGTTCGTGCCAGGAGGTACGACCGGTCTCGTAGAGGACCCCGACCGTGGCGTCGTCGAGCTGGACCAGGTCGGAGTAGGAGGCGGGTCGGCTGTCGAGCTCCACGTCGTACGGTGCGCTCCACCGGCTGCCGGCCGTGCTGCCCCGGCTGGTGAACACCGCCATCTGGTGCCGTCGGTTCAGGTCCTGACCGGCCGGTGAGGAGAACAGCAGTGCGCCGGCGTGGGTGCCGGTCAGGGCGAGGGCACTGCCCTGCACCGACACGACCGGCAGACCGGCGAGGCGGAACGGGCCGTCGAGGGTGCGGCCGCCGTCGCTGGAGTAGGCGCCGACCCGGCCGGCACCGACGGCCGGCTTGCCGCTGCGGGCGTGGTAGCTGACCCACAACCGACCGTCAGGCAGCTCCGCGACGGTCCCCTCGATCCGGGCGTCGCCGGTCAGGACGTCGTAGCCGGCCCGCCAGTGAGCCCCGTGGTCGTCGCTGATCAGCCCGTACGTGCCGTAGCGGTCACCCGACTTGTAGCCAAGCGGCACCACGAGCCGGCCGCGGTGTGGACTGTTCGGCGACTGCAGCTGGATGGCGTGTCCCGGACCGGTCAGTCCCCCGGAGCGGCCGGGGTTGCGTGCGAGGGTGATCCGCGCCTCGCTGTAGCGGGTGAAGGTGAGCCCGTCGTCGGTGCTCCGCTGCACGTGCAGGCCGCCGCCGCGCGCGCCCTGCTGCGGACGGTCGGCCGTGAACAGCAGCACGGTGCCCGTCGTGGTGTCCACCACCGGCACCGGGTTGCCCACCGTGTCGGTCCCCGAGTCGGCGATGACGCGAGGCGCGCTCCAGTGGCAGCCGCGGTCGGTCGACCGGGCTACCACGACCTCGTTGTCAGCGTGGTCGCTCTCGGGCGCGGTGCTCCGTCGACGTTCGGCGAACGCGACGAGCGTGCCGCGCGGGGTGGCGACCAGGGCGGGGATGCGGTAGACGACCCGCTTGGACACCGAGGTGAGGAAGGGCGTCCCCGTGCAGAGCCCCGTAGCGGCCTGCGCTGCCGGAGCAACAGGAACGAGGAGGAACGGGGCCACTGACGCGGCGACCAGGGCCGCCAGCCGGCGCGATGGGAGGTACGGGTGCGCGGCGCGGGACGGAGCCATGGAAGTGATCCTCAGGGGTCGAACGGGCCCCGAGCCTGCGCACAGCGTAGGCGAGAACACCGCGCCCCGCCGACGGTCTGAGGTTGTCGCCCAGCGTTTGCCGCGCGGTCGTCGGCTCGTTACCCGCGCCCGGTCTGCCCGTACCTGCGTCGCGGCAAGATGCGGCAGCACCATCCCGCCTAGAGGCACGAGAGGAACGCTGATGCGACCGACCACCCGGGCGTTGATCCAGCACTACGTCAACGAGCTCGACCTGCACGGCGACGTCCTGGAGATCGGTGGGCACCGACTGGCCAAGTGTGCGGTGGCAGAGTTTCCGGCCCCGCGGTTCGCCTACCACGACCTCAACCTCGCGGCGTCCGACATCCCGGACACGATCATCGCCGATATCACCGACTGCCGGGCCACCATCCCCGACGAGTCCTTCGACGTCGTCTTCTCCTCTGACGTGTTCGAGCACATCGACCGGCCCTGGCTCGCGGCCGAGGAGATCAGCCGGATCCTGAAGCCCGGGGGGATCGCGATCACCTGGACGCTGTTCTCGTGGCGGAACCACCCCTGCCCGATCGACTACTGGCGCTATTCGGCCGAGTGCCTCGAGTTCCTCTTCGGCGGCCTCGAGCTGCTGGAGAAGGGGTACGACCTCAGCGACCGACGGGCCGACCAGCCCGGTTTCTGGGGCAGCGGGATGGACTCGGTCCCGGTCGACCACCTGGGCGGCTGGCGCGAGCACTGGGCGGTCTACCATGTCGGCCGCAAGGGGCCGGGGTCGCCGGTGACGACCTTCAAGGCCGGCGACCACCCGTTGGCCCGCTTCCTGCGGATGGACACCCAGGGTGTCGTGACGAGCCCCCGGCTCCTCGAGCAGGAGGCGCCGACCATCGCGCGGCGGGCGGAGAACCGGATCGCCGCGTCGACGTCGCGGGTCGAGGCCGCGCAAGCAGGCTTGGCGACGACGTTGGACGAGCTGACCCAGCAGGTCCTCGACCTGTCCAGCCGCCTCGACGCGGTCAGCCGCACCCTGGCGCACCCGCCGCCCACCGACCTGCAACGCCTGTCCCGCAGCCTGCGGCGCCGCGTCCGTACGCTCTCCCCCGGTCGGCGATAGTGGTCGTTCCCGGAAGTTCGTCGGGACCTGCCGTAGCGACCCGGAGGGGTCAGCGACCCCGGAGCTCGCCGACCATGGCGCACTGGAACGAGTCGCGGGCGAAGAGCCCGACCCCGTTCAGGTAGCGGATGACGATGCCCCAGGCGCTGATCAGCGAGGTCTCGGTGTACGGGACGTCCTGTGCGCGGCAGTGCTCGCGGACCAGCAGCCGGGCCTTGGCCAGGTGCGGCCGGGGCATGCTCGGGAAGAGGTGGTGCTCGATCTGGTAGTTCAGACCGCCCATCAGCACGGTCGCCCACCAGCCGCCGGACACGTTGCGGGAGGTGCGGACCTGCTTGTCGAGAAAGTCGAGCTTCGCGTCGCGCGGCACGATCGGCATGCCGACGTGGTTGGGCGCGAAGGACGCCCCCATGTAGAGGCCGAACACCGCGAGCTGGACGCCGAGGAAGGCGAACGCCATCCCCAGCGGCAGCAGCCAGAACAGGATCGTCAGGTAGATCGCGAAGCGGCCGCTGATCAGCCCCAGCTCGAACCAGCGACCCTCGACCTTGCCGCGGCGGAACAGCCCGCGGAAGGAGTGGATGTGCAGGTTGATGCCCTCGAGCAGCAGCAGCGGGAAGAAGAACCAGCCCTGGCGACGGGTGAACCACGCCATCACGCCGGTCCGGCTGGCCGCGTCCTCTTCGACGAAGGAGATCGTGTCGATCTCGATGTCGGGGTCCTTGCCGAGCTTGTTGGGGTTGGCGTGGTGCCGGCTGTGCTTGTTCATCCACCACGCGTAGCTGATGCCGACGAAGAGGGTGGAGAGGATGCGGCCCACCCGGTCGTTCGCGGGACCGGACGCCAGCACCTGACGGTGTGACGCCTCATGACCGAGGAAGGCGAACTGGGTGAAGATCAGGCCCAGCGCGGCGGCGATCAGCAGCTGCAGCCAGGAGCTGTCCAGCAGGATCAGGCCGGTGACCGCGCCACCCAGGGCAAGCATCAGGCCAGCGAAGACCAGCGCGTAGAACCAGCGCGTCCGTCCCTGCAGACCGAGCTCGCGGGAAGCCTGGGCGAGTGCAGTGTAGGTGTGGGTGATCTTGTGGCCGCTACCTTGAGCCGAGGCGGCTCCGGGGGTGCGGATGGGTGTGCTGAACGAGGACAAGGATCCATGCTTCCTACCGGTCCGCGACGAGGCGCCGGGCTGGAAGCTCAGGAACAGGTAACGCCAGTGTAGGCGGGGGTGGGGACCAATAACGAACGTCCGCCGGTTGCCTACCGTCCCAGGAGGCGGACAGGGGAACGCTGTCGACCCCCCCGCGCTACGGTCGCGAGCATGGCACTGCCGACGTGGGCGACGTTCCCGAACCCGGTCAACGACCTGGCCGCGCGGGTGGTGGCGGGCGGAGTTGCGCTGCTGACCATCGTGACCCTGCTCAGCGGCGTCCATGCCCTGGTCCTGCTGCTGGTGCTCGGGTTTGCCGCTCGCGCGCTGGCCGGTCCCCGCTTCAGCCTGCTCGGCCGGCTGGCGACCGGGGTGGTGGCTCCCCGGCTCGGGATGCCGCGATTCGTCCCGGGCCCGCCGAAGCGTTTCGCGCAGCTGATCGGCCTCGTCCTCACGTCGGCGGCCGCCGTGCTCGGGCTCGGTCTGGGGTACGTCGTGCTGGCCAACGGGCTGCTGGTGGTGCTGCTGCTGTTCGCCCTGCTCGAGTCGGTGCTCGGCTTCTGCGCCGGCTGCTGGGTGTTCGGGCAGCTGATGCGGGCCGGCCTGATCAGTCCCGAGGTCTGCGAGGAGTGTGCGTCGGTCTGGACCCGCTACGGCCGCTCGCCCGCCTGACCGCACTTTGCCGTGTTCCCTATACTGGCGCTAGGAAATATCCGGACCACTCTGGGAGAACCTGATGCCCGTCTCGATGAAGTCCTGGCCGCCAACGAGACCTACGCCGCCAGCTTCGGTGACCGCAGAAAGCTGAGGCTGCCACCGGCCCGTCAGTTGAGCGAACTGCTGGCGTCCAGCCTCGAGACCGCGGCGCTCGGACCGGATGGATTCTACGACGTCGGCGCCGGACCGGGCAGCCCGCCTGGCGGCGAGCCCGACGAACTGCTGAGAACCGACATCCGACACGCCGATCCGGAGTGACGCTTTCCCGCAATCCGTGAGCGGGTCACGAGACTCGACCAAGGGTTGTGCTAGATCTGCTGACGCTGAGCGCCAAGGCCTTCGTCCGCTTTCACCAGGCTCTGGCGCGGTGTCGGGTACTCGTCGAACCACCACGTTGAGGGCTGGAACTGCGTGAAGGCCGTCCCGGCGGCTGGCGAAAAAGACTGAGAAGACTTGAGCCGCATAGTCGCGGCTTAGGTCTACTCGATGATTCGCGCGACCGAGTCAGGCCACCGGTACCGGCAGGCTGGTCGGCGGGGCGATCGTGGCCGCGCCCCGGGTGGGCCGCACCCACACCCGCGAGCCGGCGACGAGCTCCAGGGCGTCGACCTGGCCGGGGGTCAGCTGCACCCAGAAGGCCGAGTCGGCGCTGCGCAGGTCGGCGCGCACCTCGAACCCGATCCGCTGCAGCCGCTGGACCTCGGCCGCCACGGTGCCCGGGCGTTCGCTGTCGAAGACGTCGATGTCGTGCGGCCGGACCAGCAGCCCGTCCAGCCGGGTGATCGGGCCGAGGAACTCCATCACGAACTCGTTCGCGGGCCGGTCGTAGAGGTCGTTCGGGCTGCCCACCTGCTCGACCCGGCCGGCATTGATCACGACCAGCTCGTCGGCGACCTCGAGGGCCTCCTCCTGGTCGTGGGTGACGAAGATCGTGGTCACGTGCACCTCGTCGTGCAGCCGGCGCAGCCAGTCGCGCAGCTCCTTGCGGACCTTGGCGTCCAGCGCCCCGAAGGGCTCGTCGAGCAGCAGCACCTTCGGTTCCGCGGCCAGCGCTCGGGCGAGCGCCATCCGCTGCCGCTGTCCGCCGGAGAGCTGCGCGGGCAGCCGGTCGGCGAACTGGTCGAGGTGGACGAGCTCGAGCATCTCGTAGACCCGACGACGGACCTCGGCCTTGGGGCGGTGCCGGACCTCGAGCCCGAAGGCCACGTTGCGAAAGACGCTGAGGTGCTTGAACGCCGCGTAGTGCTGGAAGACGAAACCGACGCCGCGCTGTTGCGGCGGCAGCCGGGTGGCGTCCTCGCCCTCGATCCGGACGGTGCCCGAGTCGGCGGAGTCGAGCCCCGCGATCACCCTCAGCAGCGTCGACTTGCCGCCGCCACTCGGCCCGAGCAGGGCCGTCAGCTGGCCGCTACGGACGTCGACGGTCACGTCGTCGAGCGCCACAAAGCTGCCGAAGCGCTTGGAGATGTTCAAGGCCTGGATGCCCATGGCGGTGCTCCTTCGAGGAGGTTCAGCGGTGGTCGGGGTCGGCGCGGGGCCGCAGCACGGCGACGATGACGATGCAGAGGATGGCGATCGCCACCATCACGAAGCTGATGGCGTATGCGCCGTTCTCGTCGAGGTCGGCGTAGCGCTGCGCGGCCAGCAGCGGCATGGTCTGGGTGGAGCCGAGCACGTTGCCGGCGACGACGCGGACGGCCCCGAACTCACCGAGCGCCCGCGCCAGGCTGAGCACCACCCCGTACGCCAGGGCCCAGCGCACGCTCGGCAGGGTCAGCCGCCAGAGCCGCTGCCACGCTGTCGCGCCCAGCGCGCGGCCCGCCTGTTCCTGCTCGAGCCCGATCTCCTCGAGCACGGGGATCAGCTCGCGCACCACCAGGGGTAGCGACACGAAGCAGGTCGCCAGCACGATGCCGGGCTCGGAGTAGATGACCTGCACCCCGAGCGTCGAGAGCGCGCCGCCGAACCAGCCGTTCTTGCCGTAGACGAGGATCAGCGCGAGGCCGGCGATGACGGGGGAGACCGAGACCGGCAGGTCGATCAGAGCGTTCAGGACCGTCCGGCCGGCGAACCGGTAGCGGGTGATCAGCAGGGCGACGGTCAGACCGAAGACGGTGTTGACCACGACCGCGATCACGGCCACCCGCAGCGACAGTGAGACCGCGGCCACCGCTTCGGGTGAGGTGATCGAGTCGACGAAGTCGCCGACGCCGTCCTCGAACGTCCGGCCCACCATCACCACCAGGGGCAGCACGACGAGCACCAGGACGTAGGCCACGGCCACCAGCCGCAGCCCCCAGCGGGTGCCGGTGCGCCGAGCCGTGGCCGCTCCGCTCTCAGCCACGACGAGCCGTCCGTCGCTGGACGACGCCGAGGCTGATGATCACCACGAGGGCGACGACCAGCAGGACGGTCGCGACCGCCGAGGCGCCGGCGAGGTTGTCGTTCTCGATCTGACCCAGCATCCGGGCGCTGGCCACCTCCGTACGCCGCGGCAGGCTGCCGGAGATCAGCACGACCGAGCCGTACTCGCCAAGCCCACGGGCGAAGGACAGCGCGGCGCCGGCCGCCATCGCCGGGGCGATGTTGGGCAGGATCAGCCGACGGAAGATCGTGAACCGGCTGGCCCCCAGCGAGGCGCCGGCCTCCTCAACGTCCCGCTCGAGCTCCTCGAGCACCGGCTGGACGGCACGCACCACGAAGGGCAGCGTGACGAACAGCAGAGCGACGAAGATCGACCAGCGGGTCTGGGCGAGCACGATCCCGAACGGGCTCTTGTTGCCGTACAGGGCGATCAGCACCAGCCCGGCCACGATGGTGGGCAGGGCGAACGGGACGTCGATCACGAGGCTGAGCAGCGAGCGGCCCCAGAAGCGGTCCCGCACCAGCACCCAGGCGACCAGGGTCCCCATCAACGTGTTGACCACGGTCGCCGCAGCCGCGGTGGCCACCGTGAGCCGGATCGCCGCCGCGACGGCCGGGCTGGTGACGGTGTCGACGAATCCGCTCAGCCCGTCCGTCGTCGAGGCGACCAGGACCGCGACCAGCGGCAGCAGCACCAGCACACTCAGCCAGAGCACCGACAGGCCCAGCGCCAACCCCGAGCCCGCGCCCAGCCGGAGGACGCCCTGGGGCGCGGAGGCCTTCGGTCGGCCAGCGGCAGGGGCCGGGGTCGAGGTCAGGGCTGGCGCACTCACGAGACCGTGTCCTTCTCTCGGGCGCTCACGAGACGCCGCTCGCGTCCTGGATCTGGGTCACGATGCCGTTGTCCTCGTCGAAGAACTTCTTGGCGGCCGCCGGCCAGCCGCCGAGGTCCTCAATCGTGACGAGCTTCTTGACCGTCGGGAACGGGGCGGCCGGGTCGTTCGCGCCCTCGACCTGGCCGGGGTCGACGGAGGCGTTCAGCGGCCGGAAGCCGTGGCTGGCAAAGACCTTCTGACCCGCGTCGGACTCCACGTAGGCCAGGAACTTCTTGGCCGTCTCGGGTGCCTTGACGGTCACCGCACCCGGGTTCTCGATCTTCAGCGTGGTGTCCGGGATGACGTAGTCGACGTCGGCCCCGCTCTGCCGGGCCGCGATGGCCTCGTTCTCGTAGGAGATCAGGACGTCACCGGTCCCACTCGTGAAAGCGCTGGTGGCCTCACGACCGCTGGCCGGCAGGCTGACGACGTTCGCGTAGTACTTGGTCAGGTAGTCCTTGGCCTCAGCCTCGCTGCCGCCATTGGCGGTGATCTGCGACCACGCGGCCAAGACGTTCCAGCGCGCCGAGCCGGACGACCCCGGGTTGGGGGTGACGATCTTGACGCCCGGCTTGATCAGGTCCGCCCAGCCCTTGATGCCCAGCGGGTTGCCCTTGCGGACCACGATCGTGACGACGGAGGTGCTGACGATGCCCTTGCTCGCGTTGGCGTCCCAGTCCTTGGCCACCAGGCCGGCGTCGACCAGCTTGGTCATGTCGGTGCTCAACGAGAAGCCGACGTAGTCCGCGGGCAGGCCGGAGATGACGGCGCGAGCCTGGTCGCCGCTGGCGCCGTAGGAGGACTTCCACTTCACGTCCTTCCCGTCGGCGCTGTCGGCGAAGTCCTTCTGCAGGTCGTCATAAGCCGGCTTGGGCACGGAGAACGCGACCAGGGAGAGCTCGCTGCCCGGGGCCGCAGCCTCACCTCCGCCGCAGGCGGCGAGCAGCAAGCTCATCGCCACCGCGGCTGCCGCCGCGGGTCGTGCCCAGGCCTGTCGTCCGAAGCGACCGCTCATGTCCAACTCCCCTATCCCTACCCGACGACTCGGGAAACTGACAGAAATCTTCGGCCCTCGCGATGGGAGGGTCCAGTCGGTCTCAATCAGTGGACAGACGTCTCAAAACAAGAAATCGTGACGGTCTTGGTGCTTTCGGTCCCACAACCTTGTAGATTGCACGTCACAGGTCGACGCGATGGTGTCGACCGCGGTCAAAAAGTCGGCCGTCCTCCGTGAAGCCTCCTGGAGCGACGATGACGAACAACGTGGCCGAGCACCTCACTGACCGTTCAACGACACCCGTCTGGCTGGACGACCCGTACGGGACCCAGGCCGTGGTGCTGCGCCAGGCGGTGCTGTTCATCGAGCAGAACGCCCACCGCCCGATCGGGATCGCCGACATCGCGGCCGCCTGCCACCGCGGGCCTCGGGCCCTGCAGCTGGCGTTCCGCCGCGGCGCCGACACCACGCCCTGGGCGTACGTACGAGCGGTCCGGCTGGCCCGTGCCCGGCAGGACCTGCTGGCCGGCGACCCGCGGACGGACACCGTCTTCGCGGTCGCGCACCGCTGGGGTTTCACCAACCGCAGCCGTTTCTCCGCCGAGTACCGGGCGGCCTACGGCGAGGCTCCGGGCGCGACGCTCCGGCGTCCCTGGGCCGAGGCGTCGGCCGCCTGAGGGCGGGGCGGCCCTCCCGGGTCCGCTCGTGGCAACTCTCAAGCCCCACTTCCGACCTCTTCCCAACCGGGCACCCTGATATCTAGGCTGCCGTCTCGACGTCTTCGAGGGGCCGGCGCAGCAGGTGCTGCGGCGAGATGTCGCGCCCGATCCCCCTTCCCCGAAGGACCGCCATGTCGCTGCTCCGCCACCCCTCTCGACGGATCGCTGCCGTCGCCTTCGCGGCAGCCGCCGGTCTGGCCGGCCTGTCCCACGTGCCGGCCGCCGCGGCGCCAGCCGCACCGGTACCGGTACCGGCCACGACGACCGCCTCGCAGCTCCCCACCCCCACGCGCGCGGCGCTGAGGGCCGGTGTCGAGCCGGGGAACGCCCCGATGGGCTGGCGTTCAGCGCTGATCAGCCAGCGGGTCACCGCCGGTTCGGGCGGCGTGGCTGCGGCCAAGAAGTTCGTCCCCTCCGGGGTGCTGGGGATCGACGTGTCCAGCCACCAGGGCAAGGTCAGCTGGGCCAAGCACGCCAAGGCGCGCAAGCAGTTCGCCTACGTCAAGGCCACCGAGGGCACCACCTACCGCAACCCGTACTTCCGCGGCCAGTACGACGGTGCCGCCGGTTCGGGGCTGATCCGGGGGGCCTACCACTTCGCGAGCCCGTCGGGCAGCAGCGGGAAGAAGCAGGCGGCCTACTTCGTCAAGCACGGCGGCGCCTGGACCGCCGACGGGCAGACACTGCCGGGCGTCCTGGACATCGAGTACAACCCGTACGGCAAGACCTGCTACGGCCTCAGCAAGAAGAAGATGGTCGCGTGGGTGAACAGCTTCGTGGTCGAGTACAAGCGCCTCACCACCCGCGACGCAGTCATCTACACCACCACCGACTGGTGGACCCGCTGCACGGGCAACACCACGAAGTTCAGCTCGACCAACCCGCTCTGGCTCGCCCGCTACGGCACCAAGGACCCCGGCAAGCTGCCCGGCAGCTGGCAGTGGGCGACCTTCTGGCAGTTCACCTCGACCCCGCTCGACCAGAACCAGTTCAGCGCCAAGTACGCCCGGCTCGTCGTCCTCGCCACGGACCCGGGCTGACCAACCTTGCCCGGGGGGCCGAGAACCCAGTGATGCGCCCGAGCGTGTCCTGGGTGCAGAAAGCCCAGTACCCGCGTCCCGAGCTTGTCGAGGGCCCCGAAGGGGTTGCGCCAGCTCTTCCTCACGCTATTAGCGCAACCTCTTCGAGTCCTTCGACAAGCTCAGGGCGCGTAGGGCTAGCGGACGTCCTGGTCCTCTTCGCTGGCGCCGCCGGCGAGCTCACCCGGGTCGACGGTGCCTTCCGGGTCGTCCTCGATCGACAGGCTGCCGAACTCCTTGCCGTCGGGAAGCGTCCCGGTCCCGGGCGTCTCGCCCTCGGGCAGGCCGTCGTCGGTGGGTGCGGGGGAGATCGACATCGTGGCTCCTGTGCGGGATGGTCGCGTAGAGGTCCCAGCGTAGGGCACGGCTTCCCACCCCGATCGGCTGCGCGACGGCCAGGGGTGGGGAGACGCGCCCGGGGCCTGCCATGCTGAGTCACCGGTCAGCACCGGCCGGCGAGGAGGGCGGACACGTGAGCAGCTGGGTCGAGCACGTCATCTGGTGGCACGTCTATCCGCTCGGCTTCGTGGGCGCCGGGCCCGAGCTGGCGACCGCGCAACCGGAGCCGCACCAGCTCCACCGGTTGCACGGCTGGCTCGACCACCTCGTCGCGCTCGGTTGCAACGGGCTCGCGCTCGGACCGGTCTTCGCGTCGCGGACGCACGGCTACGACACCACCGACTACCTGGCGATCGACCCCCGGCTGGGCGACGACGGCGACTTCGACGCCCTGGTCGCCGCCTGCCGGGAGCGCGGCATCCGGATCCTGCTCGATGGCGTGTTCAACCACGCTGGCCGCGACTTCCCGCCCGTCCGGGACGCGCTGGCGGGCGGCGCGGACTCCGAAGCGGGTCGCTGGATCCACTGGAGCGACGGCTGGCCGGTCTTCTTCGAGGGCCACGACGCGCTGGTCGCGCTCAACCACGGAGCGGTCGAGGTGCAGGACTTCGTGGCCGAGGTGATGATCTCCTGGCTCGAGCGGGGGGCCGACGGCTGGCGGCTGGACGCGGCGTTCGCCGTGCCGCCGGAGTTCTGGGCCGCCGTGGTGCCGCGGGTCCGCGAGCGGTTCCCGGAGGCGTGGTTCGTGGGCGAGATGATCCACGGGCCGTACGACGACTACGTCGCCGCCTCGGGCCTGGACTCGGTCACCCAGTACGAGCTCTGGAAGGCGATCTGGTCCTCCCTCACCGAGGAGAACTTCTGGGAGCTGGACTGGACGCTGGGCCGGCACCGCGACCTGGTGGCCGCTCTCGACCCGCTCACCTTCCTCGGCAACCACGACGTCACCCGGGTGGCCAGCCAGATCGCCGACCCACGGCACGTCCCGCACGCGGTCGCACTGCTGCTCTTCCTGCCCGGAGTGCCGAGCATCTACTACGGCGACGAGTACGGGCTGCGGGCCACCAAGGAGGAACGGTTCGGCGGCGACGACGCCATCCGGCCGGAGATGCCGGCGGCGCCGCACCAGCTGCCCGGTACTGATGACGCCATCTGGTCGGTCTACCAGCGGATGATCAGCCTGCGCCGCCGCTATCCCTGGCTGACCCGGGCGGTGATCCACACCACTGACGTCGCGAACGAGCACCTGGTGGTCGAGGCGGTCGGACCGGACGGCGAAGAGCTCACCCTGGGGCTCAACCTGGCCGACACCCCGTTCCGGCTGCCGCGGGCCGGCGAGGTCGTGGATGCCGGCGCTCCCGTCCAGGACCAGTCGGTCGCCCCGCACTCCTGGGCCGTGCTGCAGCCCTGACGTTAGCCGGCGCGACGTACCGACCGGCCCTCAGGCGGGATGCAGGGCCGGGCGGATGCGGGCCAGCAGCGGTCGGTCCGGGGCGAGCCAGGGCGGGTCGTCGCAGGTGGCGGCGGTGAGCCAGCGCAGCTCGTCGTGGGCGTCGCTGAGCTGCGGGTCGCCGTCGGTGATCTCGCACCACCACACCCGCATCTCCAGGCCCGCCGTCAGCGGCCAGGCCGTGCCAACGGCTGGCCGCAGCTCGTCGCCGCAGCGGATGCGGACCCCCAGCTCCTCGTCGATCTCGCGGTGCAGCGCCTCCAGCGGCGCCTCACCCGGCTCGACCTTGCCGCCGGGCAGCTCCCACTGACCGGCGAGCGCCAGCGGCCGGGTCCGTCGTGCCGCGAGAATCTCGGTCGGGCGGTCGAGGCGGTCCACGATCACCGCGCCGACCACCAGCTGCCGTCCATCCACCGGCTCACCGTAGTCGGGCGCGGAACAGAACGCCGACGACCGGTGTTGCTCGCGTCGATGGCGCGAAAACCCGTTGCCCGCCCGGCGTACGCCTCCTACGGTCCGATGAGTTCTGCGGCCCGGCGAGGTCTGCCTCGGGCACAGGCACGGCACCGGCGCCGGACGACCAAGAACCACGACGCGAAGGACGGTGGCATGACCGCCACGGACAGAGACGGGTCGGCCACCGCGACCACCGAGCCGACGGTGCGGTCCGGAGCCAGCGACACCCGGGTGATCATGACCCTGCTGGTCGCCACCTTCGTCGTGATCTTGAACGAGACGATCATGGGCGTCGCCCTGCCGCACCTGATGAGCGACCTCGGGGTCGCCGCGTCGACCGTGCAGTGGCTGTCCACGGCCTTCCTGCTCACGATGGGCGTCGTCATCCCGACGACCGGCTTCCTGCTGCAGCGGCTGCCGACCCGGACGGTCTTCCTGCTGGCCATGAGCCTGTTCTCGACCGGCACCCTGGTCGCGGCGCTGGCGAACGGCTTCTGGATGCTGCTGGTGGCGCGGGTGGTGCAGGCCTCGGGAACGGCGATCATGCTGCCGCTGTTGATCACCACCATCTTGACCCTGGTGCCGATCGAGCGCCGCGGCGTCGTGATGGGCAACGTCAGCATCGCCATCTCGGTGGCGCCGGCCATCGGACCGACCGTCTCCGGCGTCATCCTGCAGTACCTGTCGTGGCGCTTCATGTTCGTGATCGTGCTGCCGATCGCCCTCGCCGCCCTGGTGCTCGGTTCGCGCCAGCTCGGCACGGTGAACGCCGCCGGGCACCAGCGTCTCGACGTCATCTCGGTGCTGTTGTCGGTGCCCGCGTTCGGCGGTCTGGTGTACGGGCTGAGCCGGCTCGGCGAAGCCGCCACCGACGGCTACCGCACCGCTCTGGTCTTCCTCGCGATCGGCGTGGTCGGGCTGGTGGCCTTCGGCTGGCGCCAGCAGCGGCTGGCCCACGGCTCGGGTGACCCGCTGCTCGACCTGCGCGCCTTTCGCTACCCGATGTTCAGCGTCAGCCTGACGATGCTCTGCATCGCGATGGTCGCGCTGTTCGGCGTCCTCATCCTGCTGCCGATCTACCTGCAGACCGTCCGCGGCTTCGACTCGCTGCAGACCGGTCTGCTGCTGCTGCCGGGCGGCCTGCTGATGGGTCTGATGGGACCGGTCGTCGGTCGGCTCTTCGACCGCTACGGGCCCAAGGGGCTGTCCACCTTCGGCTCGGTCCTGCTGGTCGTGACGCTGTGGCGGCTCAGCACCGTCGATCCCGCAACGCCGGCCTGGCTGCTGGTCGCCTACCACCTGGTGCTGTCGCTCGGGCTCGCCTGTCTGTTCACCCCGGCCTTCACCACCGCGCTGAACCCGCTGCCGCCGTCTCTCTACTCCCACGGCAGCGCGATCCTCTCCACGCTGCAGCAGGTCGCGGGGGCGGCCGGTACGGCGTTGCTGGTCGGCATCTACGCCGGCCGGGCGGCCACGCTCGCCGGCAGCGGCACGCCCGCGCTGCTGGCCTCGGGCGAGGGGCTGCAACGGGCCTTCGCGGTGGCGGCCGTGGTCGGTGTCGGCGCGGTGATCTGTGCGCTCTTCCTCACCTCCACCGCACCTGAGTCCGGTGCCGCTGAGCCGGAGTCCGGAGCCGAGCTCGAGGTCCAGGCCGAGCTGCGCTAGGAGGGTGGCGTTTGACACCACCTTTCGAGGTCCTGCCGAGGCTCAGGAGCCGCCGGTGGACGCACGGGCGACGAGCCGGTGAGGGACGACGTAGGCCCGGCCGGGTGAGCGGTCGCCCTCGATCCGGCGGATCAGGGCGGCCATCGTCTGCTGGCCCAGGGCCGGCAGGTCGGAGGCGATCGTGGTCAAGGTGGGCGTCACGTACTGGTCTTCGGCGATGTCGTCCCAGCCGAGCACGGCGACGTCCTCGGGCACCCGCCGGCCGAGCCGCTGCAGCGCCCGGACCGCTCCGATGGCCATCAGGTCGCTCGCGCACACCAGACCGTCCAGGTCCGGGACCCGCACCAGCATCTCGGCGGCGCCACGTTCGCCGGAGTCGCGGTCGAAGTTGAGCCCTGGTCCGACCCCGCCGTCCGGCTCGAGGAGGCCGTGCTCGCCCAGGGCCCGCCGGTAGCCGGCCAGCCGCACCTCCCCCAGCGCGCCCGGCCGGCCGGGTTCGGCGCCGAGGTAGCCCAACCGGCGTCGTCCCCGGTCCACGAGGTGTGCGACGGCGTCGGCGGCCGAGCCCCGGTCGTCGATGGCGACGTAGTCGGCGGTGCTTCCGGGCAGGAACTGGCCGAGCAGCACCAGCGGCACGTCCCGGCTCCGCGCCGCCAGCTGGTCGGGCTTCAGGGCGAAGGGGCTGATGATCACCCCGTCGATCCCGTGGCCCGGATAGCCGGACGCCGCCTGGTGCTCCTGCTCGGGCCGACCACCGGTCTCATCGATCAGCAACCGATAGCCGGACGCGGACGCCGCGGCGATCAGGGCGTGGGCGAGCGAGGCCAGGTAAGGCTCGTCGATCCGCGGCACCACCAGGGTGATCAGGTGGCTCCGGCCGCTCTGCAGCTGGCGACCCGCACGGGACGGCCGATAGTCGAGGTCCTCGATCGCCGCCAGCACCCGGGCCCGGGTCGTCTGCTTCACGTACGGCCGCTCGTGCACCACGTTGGTGACCGTCTTCGGCGAGACGCCGGCCAGCGCCGCCACGTCCTTGATGCCCGCCGCCTTGATCCCGGCCGCCTTGATCCCTGCCGCCTTGGCTTCCGCTGTCGTGACTCCTGCTGTCGTGACTCCGGTTGCCGTGACTCCGGTTGCCGTGACTCCGGTTGCCGTGAGGCTGGCCGGTTGGACGCCTCCGCCCCCCGACCCGGCCGCGGGAGGGGTCGCGCGAGTCGTGGGGAAAGAGGTCATGCCTCGTTTCTACCGGAAACCTTGACAAGGCGACAGACGTCCGCGATGGTTTTCTCACGTAAGAAGTTTCAACGTGATAATCAACGGCGACGGAGCCGGCCGGTCGGTTGCGGCTGTGTCGCCGGCCCGCCGCACGACCACTCCCATCGACAAGGAAGTCACGTGGACGCTCGTAAACCCCTGGTCCTGCTCGCCTCCTCAGCGCTCGCGCTGAGCCTGACGGCCTGCTTCGGCGGCTCACCGACGGCTGAGCAGTCGACCGGCCCCGCAGGTCTCCAGCGGACCGGTCGAGATCCGGTACCTGATCGGCCAGCCCGAGAGCCCCAAGGACCTCGACAACATCAAGGCCGACCTCAAGAAGTTCGAGGAGACGAGCGGCGGGGTCACCGTCAAGCTCGACGTGGTGCCGAGCGAGAACGTCAAGACGATCCTGCAGACCCAGCTGCGCTCGGGCAACGGACCCGACGTCTTCGGCTACGACACCGGTCCCGGCTTCGCCGGCGCGCTGGCCAAGGCCGGCCTGGTGCACGACCTGACGGACGCGTACGCGAAGAACAACTGGCCGGTGTACGACTTCGCCAAGCAGCGGGTGACCTTCGGCGGCAAGCTCGTCGGCATCCCCAGCCAGCTGGAGGAGGTCGGCCTGTTCTACAACAAGGACATCTTCGCCAAGCTGGGTCTAGCCGAGCCGCAGAGCGTCGACGACCTGATGGCGGCCGCCACCAAGATCAAGGACGCGGGCTACATCCCGATGGGGGTCAGCGACAAAGAGGGCTGGCAGGGCGGCCACCTGCTGAGCATGGCTCTGTCCAGCGAGGTCGGCAGCACCGGCATGGACAAGCTGATCGCCGGCGAGACGCCCTGGAACGACCCGACCGTGGTCAAGGCGCTCTCGATCTGGGACGAGATGAGCAAGCAGAAGCTGCTCACCCCCTCACCCACCGCGGTCACCTACGACAACGCGAACGCACTGTTCTACTCCGGCAAGGCCGCGATCGCCCCGACCGGCAGCTGGCTCGCCCAGGACATCGAGCGGAACGCCAAGTTCAAGGTGGGATTCATCCCCTTCCCCGCTTCGGCCAGCAAGGGCATCTTCAGCGGCGGACTCGGCTCGGGCACCTTCATCTCCGCCAGCAGCAAGAAGATCGAGGCGTCGGAGAAGTTCCTCAACTACCAGATCAGTCCCGAGCACGGCCGCTGGGCGGTCGAGACGCTGCAGGACATCCCGGCCTTCCCGGTGGACACCTCAGGCATCAAGGCCACGCCGCTGTTCACCCAGATCCTCGACGACACCGGCAAGATCGCCGACGGCACCGGGGACTTCGGCTACAACATCGACGTGCTGACCAACGACACCTTCAACAACGCCATGGGCAAGGGCATCCAGGGCATCCTGAGCGGTCAGAGCACCCCCGACAAGGTCGCCGAGCAGCTGCAGAAGAACTTCAAGAAGCCGACGGCCTGACGTGGCCGCTGTCCTCAGCCACGCACCACGGGTGACCCGCCGGGCGCAGCAGCGACTGGGCGTCCTCCTGGTCGTCCCGGTGACGGTGATGATGGTGCTGTTCTTCCTGCTGCCGCTGGGGAACTCGCTGGTCTACTCCGTCGTCGACTTCGACGGGCTCAGCACCAACCCCCCGTTCGTCGGTCTGGCCAACTTCAAGGAGATGTTCACCGACGACCTGGTCTGGCACGCCCTGCAGAACAACGCCGTCTGGATCGTGCTCGGGACGGCGGCACCTCTGGTCCTCGGTCTGGCCATCGCCCTGCTGCTGTGGGGCGTCGGGCGCGGCAGCCTGATCTACCGGCTGTGCTTCTTCCTGCCGTACGTCCTGCCGGGGGTGGCGATCGGCATCGTCTGGGGCTGGATCTACGACCCGGTCCAGGGCCTGTTGAACAAGGCCCTCGGGGCGGTCGGGCTGTCCGCGCTGGAGCGCGGCTGGCTCGGTGACCCGAAGACGGCGCTGTAAGCGATCCTGGTCACCGCCGTCTGGGGCGGGACCGGCTTTGCCGTGGTGATCTTCATCTCCGCGCTCCGCAACGTCGACGTCGAGCTGGTCGACGCCAGCCGGATCGACGGCGCGGTCGGGCTGGCGCGACTCTGGTACATCATCCTGCCGCAGATCATGCCGGTGTTCCTGATGGTGCTGACCCTGACGCTGGTGGGCGGGTTCAGCGTCTTCGACATCATCTTCATCATGACCGGCGGCGGTCCGGCGGGGGCGACCGACGTGATCGGCACGTACGCCTACACCAACGCCTTCCAGCTCAGCCGGATCGGCTACGGCACCACCTTGGCGCTGTTGATCACCGTCTTGTCCGTCCCGTGTGCGGTCGCGTTGAACCGCCTGCAACGGCGGCTCTCGCTGCAGGGGACCGGCGCCTGATGGCCACCACCACTTCTGCGCTCCCGATCCTGCCGGTGAAGTCGCCCGAGCCCAGCCGGCCGGCCGGGCCCAGCCGGACGTTCGGCCGTCGGCGGGTCACGCTGGCGGTCCGACACCTGGTGTTGATCATGCTCTCGGTGACCACGATCATCCCGGTCCTGCTCGTGGTCTCGACCTCGCTCAAGACCGAGAGCGACGTCAAGGTCAACCCGTTCGGGCTGTTCACCTCGTTCTCGTGGAGCAGCGTGCGGGCGGCGTGGTTCGACGGCCACTTCAGCGACTACCTGCTGAACAGCTTCCTGCTCTCGGTCCCCAGCACGGTGTTGATCTTGGTCATCTCGACCATGGCCGGTTACACCTTTGCCCGGCTGCCGTTCCCGGGCCGGTCGGTCCTGTTCTACCTGGTGGTGCTGGGCCTGCTGGTGCCGTTCTTCACCTACATGATCCCGCTCTACTTCCAGCTGCGGTCGATGGGCCTGCTCGACACCCTGCCCGGCGTGATCTTGGTGCTGACGTCGACCGGGATCTCGTTCGGGACCTTCTTCATGCGGGCCTTCTTCTCCGACCTGCCTGAGGAGCTCGAGCAGGCGGCGCGGATCGACGGCTGCTCGGAGTGGCGCATCTTCACCCGGGTGATGCTGCCGCTGGTCACCTCCGGTATCGGCGCGCTGGCCGTCTTCACCTTCCTGAGCACCTGGAACAACTTCCTGGTGCCGCTGCTCTACCTGCCCGGCGGCAGCTTCCGACCCCTGACCGCTGGTCTCTACAACTTCATGGGCGGCCGCTCGATCGACATCGGCCCGCTCGCCGCCGGCACCTTGATCACCATCGTGCCGGTGATCATCCTCTTCGTCGTCCTGCAGAAGCAGGTGACCGCCGGCTTCATTTCCGGCGCCGTCAAGGGCTGAGAACCACGCGTCCTGAGCTTGTCGAAAACCTCGAAGAGGTTGCGCTTCCCGTCCCCAGACCATGATCAACTCCACCCGAAAGAGAGCTCCACCATGCCGTCAGTGATCAGGTTCACCTCCCCGCACGAGTCGGAGGTGGTCGAGGAACCGCTGGCCCCGCTCGGGCCCGACCAGGTCCGGCTGCGCACGCTCTACTCCGGCATCTCGGCCGGGACCGAGCTCACCGCCTACCGGGGGAGCAACCCGTACCTGACCAAGAAGTGGGAGGACGACTCCCGGCTCTTCGTCGAGGGCTCCACCAGCTTTTCCTACCCGGTCGACGGCTGGGGCTACGAGGAGGTCGGCGAGGTCACCGAGCTCGGCGCCGAGGCCGCGGGCCTGGCCGTCGGCGACCGTGTCTGGGGCACCTGGGGCCACCGCGCGTACACGGTGCAGCGGGCCGACAAGGCGGCGGCCCGGATCCTCGACCCGGCCGCTGACCCCCGGGTCGGCATCTTTTCCCAGATCGGTGCCATCGGGCTGAACGTCGTGCTGGACGCCGACATCCACGTCGGTGAGACGGTGGCCGTGTTCGGACTGGGCGTCCCCGGCCAGATCGCGGCCCAGCTGGCCCGGCTGAACGGGGCGCGGGTGATCGGCGTGGACAACATCGCCGGCCGGCGCGCACTCGCGTCCGAGCTGGGGGCCGACGTCGTCCTGGACGCGGGCGAGGGCCAGGTGGCCGAACGGATCCGCGACCTGACCGGCGGCCGGGGTGCCGACGTCTGCCTGGAGGTGACCGGCAACTACCGCGCGCTGCACGAGGCCATCCGTTCGGTCGCCTACAGCTCCCGGGTCTGCGCCGCCGGCTTCATGCAGGGCGACGGGGTCGGGCTGCGGCTGGGGGAGGAGTTCCACCACAACCGGGTGCAGGTCGTCTGCTCACAGATCTCGGGCGTCGCGCCGGCCCTGCAGCACCGCTGGGACGACTACCGGCTCGCCCGGACCGCGATGGACCTGGCCGTCTCGGGCCGGCTGCGGCTGACCGACCTGATCTCGCACACGATGCCGATGGCGGAGGCCCCGGCCGCGTTCCGGCTGCTCGACGAGCACCCCGAACAGGCCCTGCAGGTCGTGCTGAGCTTCGACGAGGCTGCTGCGACATCGGCTGCGGGGACATCGGCTGCAGGGACATCGGCTGCAGGGACATCGGCTGCAGGGGCGGCCGCATGAGCGTCCGGCTGGCGGCACAGGAGTCGACCCTGCCGGGGGCGAACCTGATGGAGAAGTTCCAGTTCACCCTCGACTGCGGCTTCGACGGCATCGAGCTCTCCGGTCAGGGCGGCGGGATCTTCGGCGCCCGGGCTGAGGAGCTACGCCTGGCCCGGGCCGCGGGGGTGGTGATGTGCTCGGCGGTGATGCACACGCCGACCTTCCTGGGCACGTTCGCCCCGGAGGGCCGTCAGACCGCGATCGCCGACCTCAAGGTGCTGCTGAGCACCATCGTCGAGGCTGGCGGGCTGGGCATCGTGAGCCCGAACGCGTTCGGGGTCTTCTCGACCAAGCTGCCGCCCTTCGACCCGCCCCGCAGCGCCGAGGAGTCGCGTCGGCTGCTCGTGGAGGCGCTGGTCGAGCTCGGCGAGCACGCGGTGTCCGTGGGCGCCCAGCTCTTCCTCGAGCCGCTCAACCGCTACGAGGACTACCTGGTCAACACCCTCGCCGACGCGGTCTCGATCGTCGAGGAGGTCGGCTCGCCCGGCGTTGCGGTGATCGCGGACACCTACCACATGTCGATCGAGGAAGCCGACTGCGCGGCGTCGATCATGGCGGCGGGCGCCCACATCCGGCACGTCCAGCTGGGGGACAGCAACCGGCTGGAGCCCGGGGCGGGCCACTACGACTGGCCGGCCACGCTGGCGGCGCTGAACAGGATCGACTTCGACGGCTGGCTGGCCATGGAGTGCGGGCTCAGCGGACCCACCGGTGAGGTGCTGCCGAAGGTGGCCACGCTGCTCAGAGCCTGACCAACGAAGACGGTGCTGCGGTGTGCCGGTTACTCACGGCACACCGCAGCACGGTCTTCGGCGAGCACCGCCGAGGGGCCTTGGCCCGAACCGGCGCCGGTGTAGTTTCGGCACATGGACGAGCGGGGATGACCGCCGGGCGCCCTGGGCCGGTGGAGAGCCGGCTGCCGGCTCTGCTGAACGGCGCGCCCGCGGCCCCACCGCCGTCGCCCTGGTGGAACCGGGCCTCCGTCGCCGCCGGGGCCGGGGCGCTCGGCTTCTTCGTCGCGACCGCGGGGACGGCACCTGACGTCTGGGGCGTCGGCGGCACCGCGCTCGTGGCCGCCGCGGTCGGGCTGCGCTACAAGGGTCGGACCCCGCGGCGTCGGTACCCGCACCTCGGCAAGGCGCTGCCGGCCTGGCGGGCCGCCGGCGCGACGCCGGCTCAGCTGGAGATCCTCGACGAGGCGCACCGGATCCGAGCCCTCACCCCGCCGGTGGGCTACCGGGACCGCCGTACCGTGATCAACCCGTTGGCCGACGCCTACGCGATCTACACCTCACCGGCCTGGCGGGACCCCTGGCTCGCCGACCACCAGCTCACCATCGACCCCGTCGCCGAGGCGGCCGAGATCATCGACTACGTGCACCGGGTGACCGACGTGCTCGGCGAGGTACGCAGCCGGGCGGTGCGGGTACCGCCCGGCTCGGCCGCCCGCCGGACCTACGCCGACTACGAGCGGGCCCTGCTCACCTCCCTCGACGACGGGCTGCGCCGGACGCGGGCGCTCAGTGCCTACCGCGCCGAGGTCGCTCGGCTGGCGGCCGTCCTGGCGACCTCGCGAGCCCTGCCCGAAGCCGAGGCCTTCGCCGACCGGGTGCTCGACGTGGTCTCGGAGTCGGCGCGGCAGGAGCTCGCGGCGGCTCAGCTCGACGACAGCCGGGCCCAGCTGCGGCTGCTCGAGTCGGGTCTGCGTGAGATCACCGACCTGCTCGGCAGCCAGCCCGTACCGCCTCCCACGCTGCGCCCGTCGCTCTGACCTCGATCCGCCCGCCCGTTGTCAGTGGCTCCGGCTAGCGTGCTGACCACGAGGCAGGCCCGGCGAGGGATGGAGGACAGCGGTGGAGGCAGTGAGCTGGCAGCTGGTGATCGACGCGCGGGACCCGCACGCGCTGGCCGACTTCTGGGCGGCCGCCCTGGGGGCCGAGGTGGAGGACAACGCCGGGCTGATCGAAGGGTTGCTCGCGGCGGGTCATGCGCAGCAGTCCGACACGCTGGTGCACCGGGGCCGGCTGAGCTGGCGCGACCTGACCGCCGTTCGGGGTGCCGGTCCGCGGATCCTGCTGCAGCGGGTGCCGGAGGACAAGGCGGTCAAGAACCGGCTGCACGTGGACCTGAACGTGTCGTCGGGTCCGGGCGGCAAGGAGCGGCTGCGCGGAGAGGTCGACCGCCTCGTGGCGCTGGGAGCCGTCGAGTGCCGGGAGTGGCGCGAGCCCGGTGGGCACTGGATCGCCATGACCGATCCGGAGGGAAACGAGTTCGACGTGCAGTGAGCCAGATCAGGAAAGGTCTCGGCCCTCAGTCCGGCCTGACCAGGTGGGGGGCGGGCAGCGCCTACGGTGTGCGGGTGAACTTGACCGACGCCAGTCCGTTCCGACCGGACCTCTGGTATCCCGTCCCGGGTTTCGAGCTGACCGACGTCACCTACCACCGCGCGGTGGACGCGCCGGTCGTCCGGGTGGCCTTCGACCGGCCGGAGGTGCGCAACGCTTTCCGACCGCACACCGTCGATGAGCTCTACCGCGTGCTGGACCACGCCCGCCGGTCCTCCGACGTGGGGGCCGTGCTGCTGACCGGCAACGGTCCCTCAGCCAAGGACGGCGGCTGGGCCTTCTGCAGCGGCGGCGACCAGCGCATCCGCGGCAAGTCCGGCTACACGTACGCCGATGACGACGCGCCTGGGGAGGTTGATCCCACGACGATGGGCCGGCTGCACATCCTGGAGGTGCAGCGGCTGATCCGGTTCATGCCGAAGGTGGTGATCGCCCTGGTCAACGGGTGGGCGGCCGGCGGCGGGCACAGCCTGCACGTGGTCTGCGACCTGACCGTGGCCAGCGCCGAGCACGCCAGGTTCAAGCAGACCGACGCCGCGGTCGGCTCCTTCGACGGCGGCTTCGGCTCGGCCTACCTGGCCCGTCAGGTCGGGCAGAAGTTCGCCCGCGAGATCTTCTTCCTCGGCGGCGAGCACGACGCGGCCGACGCGATGCGGATGGGGATGGTCAACCGGGTCGTCCCGCACGCCGAGCTGGAGGACGCAGGGCTGGCCTGGGCTCGCACCATCTGCGCCAAGAGCCCGACCGCGGTCCGCATGCTGAAGTTCGCCCTGAACGCGGTCGACGACGGACTGGTCGGTCAGCAGGTCTTTGCGGGGGAGACGACCCGACTCGCCTACATGACCGCCGAGGCGGCCGAAGGTCGCGACGCCTTCCTGCAGAAGCGCGAGCCGGACTGGTCGGCCTTTCCTTACTACTACTGACCGCACCTGACGGACGGATCTGGACGGGCCTACCGCCGGCGGTCAGCCGACCGCGGTATCGACCCCGCCGCCGGGCTGATAGCTGGACGAGCGGGACCGGTGGGCGCGGACGGCCGCCTGCACCCGTCGTTCGAGGGCGAGCTTGGTGAAGATCACCGACACCTGCTTGGTGATGGAGTCCTCGGCGATGCTGAGCTGCGCGGCGATCTCGCGGTTGGTCCGGCCGGCGATGGCCAGGTCGAGGATCTCCTGCTCGCGCTCGGAGAGCCGGCTGCCCTGGTTTTCGGTGCGCGGCTGGGGCCAGGACGCGTCGGCGGGGTTGGTGCGGACGATGCCGCGCAGCCGGTCGAGCAGCTGCCCGGTCGCGACCGGGTCGAGCAGCGACTCACCGGCCGCCGCGCGGCGGATGCTCTCGACGATGGTCGGACCCTGGATCTGCTTGATCAGGTAGCCCGCCGCTCCGGCCATCACGGCGGCGAGGTGGGCCTCCTCGTCGTCGTGGGAGGTCAGCATCAGACAGGTGATGTGGGGATAGCGGGAGCGGATCTCGCGGCCGACGTCGATGCCGTTGCCGTCGGGCAGACCGATGTCCAGCAGGGCCAGCTGGGGGTGGGCGCCGGGCAGCAGGCGCAGCGCCTCGGCCGCCGTACTGGCTTCGCCCACGATCTCGAGGTCCGGCGTGGCGCCCAGGAGACCCGCGAGGCCGAGGTGCACGAAGGTGTGGTCGTCCAGGACGAACACACCGATCCGCGGCGACCGCGGTGCCCCTGCGTTGTCGACCAACTTCGCCTCGATTCTCCCGGCGCGGCACCCACCTTCGTGCCGGCGCACTCCCCCGAGGCTTGTCGGCTCATCTTCTCACAGGGCTGTCACCGAACTACAGTCCATTGACAAGACAATTCAACCCAGATGGACGACCTCAGTGCGGCTCGGCCTCAGTCCACAACGCCGTAGAGGCGGTCGCCGGCGTCCCCGAGCCCCGGCACGATGTAGCCGACGTCGTTGAGCTTGTCGTCCACTCCGGCCAGGACGAGGGTGCAGGGGACGCCGAGCCCCTCGAGCAGCCCGCTCAGCCGTTCGATGCCCTCGGGGGCGGCGATCAAGCAGATGCAGGTGATGTGGTCGGCGCCGCGGCCGACCAGGAACTGGACGGCTGCGGCGAGCGTCCCGCCGGTGGCGAGCATCGGGTCCAGGACGTAGCACTGGCGGCCCGACAGGTCCTCGGGCAGCCGCTCGGCGTAGGTCGCTGCCTCGAGCGTCTGCTCGTTGCGCACCATGCCCAAGAAGCCGACCTCGGCGGTGGGAATCAGCCGGGTCATCCCTTCCAGCATGCCCAGCCCGGCGCGGAGGATGGGCACGACGAGTGGTCGGGGTTGGGAGAGCCGGACGCCGACCGCGGGCGCCAGCGGAGTCTGCACGGCGTACTCGGTCACCCGGACCTCGCGCGTCGCCTCGTACGCCAGCAGGGTGACCAGCTCTTCGGTCAGCCGCCGGAAGGTCGGGGAGTCGGTTGCTCGGTCGCGCAGCACGGTCAGCTTGTGCGCGACGAGCGGGTGGTCGACGATGCGGAGGTCCACCTGAGCCACGTTAGTGGTCATCTCCGGAAGTTCGTCCAGGGTCCAGCGTCGTCCAGGTATCGGTGTCGTGTCGGCTGGGAAACTCTGACACGATGGGGCCGCGACCCGACGGTCGCACCGGGGCGGGGCAGCGTGGAGGAGGCGGGATGTCGGACTTCGATGACGATGAGTACGAGTCCTTCGGCGTGGACGGCGCCGGTGGTCCGGCCGTGGTCCAGCCTGTCGCTCCGCTCGAGGACGACGAGGACGACGAGGACGACGACGAAGACGACCTCGAGGACGCGGCGGACGACGAGATCGACTTCGTCATCGCGGCCTACCGCGAGGACGGCCAGCCGCTCGTGCAGGCGTTGGCCTCCGACCTGGCGAACGACCTCGAGGAGCTGATCGTCCAGCTCCGCCGCTTGCCGGGTGACGCCGGCGCTCTCGGTTTCGTGAGCCTGGTCGAAGAGGTGTTCGTGATCGTGCGGGTCCGCGGTCAGCACGTGCAGGTGCTGCTGAACGACGCGGCCGCGGCCGGGGACTGGCCGGTCGCGCGGGACGTGGCCGACCTGCTCGGGGAGGACATCCCCGACCCCGAGGACGAGTCCGAGCCGATGGGTGACCTCGGCATCCTCGCCGACCTCGGGATGAGCGACTTCGACCTCGGCACCTTGATCGACAACCTCGACCTCGGCAGCGACCAGATGTTGATCGAGGTGGCCGGCAAGATCAACCTCAACCCGCAGTTCCAGCGGGTGGCCGAGCTCGCGTTCCGTTCCTGAGCCCTCCCTTCGGGTCGCCGCGGTGAGCACGCTCTCCTGGGCCGACCCGATGCGGCTGGCGCTCGAGCAGGGCCGACGAGCCGAACAGCACGGCGACGTGCCGGTCGGGGCGGTGCTGCTCGCTCCGGACGGGGCCGTCCTGGCCGAGGCCGGGAACGAGCGGGAGCTGACTGGCGACCCGACCGCCCACGCCGAGATCCTGGTGCTGCGCCGCGGGGCGGCGGCCCGGGGGGAGTGGCGGCTGACCGGCTGCACGCTCGTCGTCACCCTCGAGCCGTGCACGATGTGCGCCGGAGCCCTCGTGCTGGCCCGCGTCGACCGCCTCGTCTTCGGTGCGTACGACCCCAAGGCGGGTGCGGTGGCCTCGCTCTTCGACGTGGTCCGCGACCGCCGGCTCAACCACGCCGTGGACGTCCGCGGCGGCATCCTGGCCGAAGAGTGCGGCGCTCAGCTGCGCGACTTCTTCGCCCGGCGCTGACGCCGATGATGCCGGCGGGCTCAGCCACACGCGCCCTGAGCTTGGTCGTTGGCCTCGAAGAGGTTGCGCTGACTGTCAGGAAGAGTGGTCGCAACCCCTTCGGGGCCCTCGACAAGCTCGGGACGCGTTGCTGGATTCGTTGCCTGCTCGAAGTCGGCCTTGTTCGGCCCCTCGAGGGGTGCCTTCGATTAGTCGGATCGGGCGGACCTTCGGTAATCTCTTCGGCGGTGGCGTGTCTGAGCGGCCTAAAGAGCGCGCCTCGAAAGCGCGTGAAGCGCAAGCTTCCGAGAGTTCAAATCTCTCCGCCACCGCCAACGTGGTCGAAGCGAAACGCCGGTCGGCGCCCAGGGAGGTGCAGGCCGGCTTTTCGGTCCCGTCTCAGGTCCGGCCCGAGCACGGCCACGACCGTGACCCGTGCGATTTCACGGCGGCGACAGCCTGATCGTGAGCGTACGGATCGTGCCGTCCGGGTCGGACTGACTGACCTGTCCACGAGCCCCTTCGTAGTCGTCTGTCCCGCCGACGATCGCCAACGTCTGGGTGGTCAGCTGGTTGAAGTCGCGGTCGAAGATGGCCACCCCGTGGGCGATGACCTGGCCCCTGGGCAGGTCGGCTGTCACATTGTCGAACAAGAAGGTGCCCTCGTACTGGAAGAGCATGCTGCCCTCGGGGAAGAACCTGTCGTCCGCGTCGGCCACCCGGAGGGTCGAGCAGGCTCGACCGGCGCCCTATCCTCGGCGAACCCGGTCGACGTTTCCTCGCGGCAACATCGGTCAGGGACAATGAGCGCATGATCGACCTCGACCTCATCCTGCTGGTGAGCGCGGTGGTCGTGATCGTGGCTATCGTGGCGGCCCGCGTCGGCTCCAAGGTGGGCCTGCCCTCGCTGCTGCTCTTCCTCGCCCTGGGCATGGTGCTGGGCGAGTCCGGCTTCGGCATCCACTTCGGCGATGCGGACCTGGCGCGCGCTCTCGGCTTTGCTGCGCTGGTGGTGATCCTGGCCGAGGGTGGCCTGACCACCAAGTGGGCCGACATCCGCTCCTCAGCCGTCCTGGCGACCGTGCTGGCCACCGTCGGAGTCGGGATCAGCGTGGGTCTGATGACTCTGTTCGGCCACTACGTGCTCGGCCTCGACCTCTGGATCGCGGTCCTGCTCGGGGCGGTGACCTCACCGACGGACGCAGCGGCGGTCTTCTCGGTGCTGCGGCACGTCCCCATCCCGCAGCGGCTACGAGGAGTGCTCGAAGCCGAGTCCGGGCTGAACGACGCTCCGACGGTCATCGTCGTCGGACTCGCCAGTGCCGCGGCCCTCGGACACCCCTCAGAAGGAGGCGTCGCCGGGATCGTGGGGCTGATCCTGCTCGAGCTGGTCGCCGGCCTGGCAATCGGCGTCGCCCTCGGCTGGGTGGGAGCACAGCTGCTGCGCCGCGTCGCACTGCCCTCCTCCGGCCTCTACCCGTTGGCGACCATCGTCTGGGCGATCTTCGCCTACGGGGTGGGAGCCGTAGCCCACACCAGCGGCTTCGCGGCGGTCTACGCCTGCGCGCTGGTGCTCGGCAACGCCCAGCTGCCGCACCGCACCGCCACCCGCTCGTTCGTCGAGGGGGTCGGCTGGATCGCCCAGATCGGGCTGTTCGTGATGCTCGGACTGCTCGCCTTCCCCGACCGGGTGACGGTGCGCGCGGCCGTGGTCGGGGTGCTGGCCGGGCTCTTCCTGACCTGCATCGCCCGGCCGGTCGCGGTCTACGCGTCGGCGGTCTGGTTCCGGGTGCCGCTGCGCCAGCAGGGGTTCCTGTCCTGGGCGGGGCTGCGTGGCGCGGTGCCCATCGTGCTGGCCACCATCCCGCTGTCCGAGGCCGTCCCCGGATCCGAGTTCCTCTTCGACGTCGTGCTCGTGTTCGTGGTCGTCTTCACCTGCCTGCAGGGGCCGACGCTGCCCTTCGTGGCGCGTCGCCTCGGGCTGCTGGACGACCAGGCGGCCACCGACGTCGAGATGGAGGTGGCTCCGTTGGACCGGATCTCCGCCGACATGATCCAGGTGCGGATCCCGGAAGGCTCCCGGCTCGCCGGCGTCGAGATCGGGGAGTTGCGGCTGCCGCCGGACACGGTGGTGACCCTGATCATCCGCGGCGCCGCCCCCTTCAACCCCGCTCCCCGGGAGCGGATCCGGGTGGGCGACGAGCTGCTGGTGGTCACCCCGTCGGACTTCCGCGAGCGGACCGAGGAGCGGCTCCGGGTCGTGGGTCGCGGCGGCCGGCTGGCCGGCTGGCGCGAGGGCGGCCGGACCGGACGCCGGGTGCCGCTCAGCCGCCGGTGACCGAGCTCGGGGTGGCGGTGGCCTGCGCGGGCAGGCAGACGGTCGTCGCCTTGACCGTGTAGGTGGTCTTGGCGCCCTTGCGGAAGCCGCCGTAGTCGTTGCCGACCAGGACCTCGACGGTACGGTCGGGCCGCTTGTCGGCGCGCACCACCGCACCCTTGAAGAAGCCCTTGACCAGCAGGACCTCAGGGTTCTTGGCCCCGGCGCCCACGATCACCGTCTTCTGGATCTTCTCCCCGGTGTTGCCGGTCTGCTGCACCTTGAAGCCGCGGTCGCGCAACGACCGGCCGACGTCACCGGCCAGCCCGCGCTTGTCGCCGCCGTTGTAGACGCTCACCGTGACCTGGCTCGACTTCAGCTGACCCTTGCTCACGGGCTGGTCGACGCACGGAGTGGGCGGGGCGGGCGGGACGGTGCGGATGACGTTCGTCCAGCCCCACCACGCGCCGTAGCTCAGGATCGCGAGCAGGATCAACAGGGTGAAGGGCGTGCGGACAGCGCGGAAGATGCGACCGACCAACGCTCCTCCTTGTGCGGGGGTCTGAGCCTTCGGCGGTGGGCCTCCAGCGGCCGGGTCCACGTCCTGGCTAGCCGCGAGACTACCGGGCGGTCGACCTACTTCAGGTCAAGCACCCGGGCGTGCATCGTCTGTCGCTGCTGCAGGGCCGCGCGGAGCGCCCGGTGCAGGCCGTCCTCGAGGTAGAGGTCGCCGCGCCAGGACACCACGTGGGCGAAGAGGTCGCCGTAGAACGTCGAGTCCTCCTCGAGCAGCGCCTCGAGGTCGAGCGTCCGCTTGGTCGTGACGAGGGAGTCGAGCCGGACCTGGTGCGGTGCGATGGCAGCCCACTGCTTCTGCACGTACCCGTGGTCGGGATACGGGCGGACGTCCCCCACACGCTTGAAAATCACGGAGCCACTGTAGTCAGGACCAGGCGGTCGCCGCAGACGTCCGTCGTTACGATCTGGACATGACCGATCTTGCCCCGGCTTCTCCTGCGCCGTCCTCGCCCGCCCCGGCGCTGTCGGCGGCGGCGAGCGCGATCGCGGCGGGCTACACCTTCGACGAGCCGGCGATCGAGCTGGGGGTGCTGATGGAGGACGGCACCCCGGTGCCCTCGGCCGTCGTCCGGATCCCGCTGTCGATGCTGAACCGGCACGGCCTGGTCGCCGGGGCCACCGGGACGGGCAAGACCAAGACCTTGCAGCTGATGGCCGAACAGATCTCCGCAGCCGGGGTGCCGGTCTTCGCCGCCGACATCAAGGGCGACCTGTCCGGGCTGGCCTCCCCCGGCCAGGTCAGCGACAAGCTGACCGCCCGGACGCAGAAGATCGGTCAGCACTGGCAGCCGACCGCCTGTCCCACCGAGTTCTACGCCCTGGGCGGCGAGGGCCTCGGCGTCCCGCTCCGGGCCACGATGAGCTCGTTCGGTCCGGTGCTGCTGTCGAAGGTGCTCGGCCTGAACGCCGTCCAGGAGTCCTCGCTCGGTCTGGTCTTCCACTACGCCGACACCGCGGGGCTGCCGCTGCTCGACCTCGCCGACCTGCGCGCGGTGCTGACGCACCTGACCAGCGACGAGGGCAAGGCCGAACTGAAGGGCATCGGTGGTCTCAGCGCCGCCACGGCCGGGGTGATCCTGCGCTCGCTGGTCACCCTCGCCAGCCAGGGTGCGGAGAGCTTCTTCGGCGAGCCCGAGTTCGACACGGCCGACCTGATGCGGACGACGGCGGACGGCCGAGGCGTCGTGTCGCTGCTGGAGCTGCCGAACCTGCAGGACCGGCCGGCGGTGTTCTCCACCTTCTTGATGTGGATGCTGGCCGACCTGTTCCACGAGCTGCCCGAGGTCGGGGACGTGGACCTCCCCAAGCTCGTCTTCTTCTTCGACGAGGCGCACCTGCTGTTCGCCGACGCCTCCAAGGCGTTCCTCGACGCGATCGCGCAGACCGTGCGGCTGATCCGCTCCAAGGGCGTCGGCATCTTCTTCGTCACCCAGACGCCCAAGGACGTGCCCGACGACGTCTTGGCCCAGCTCGGCTCCCGCGTCCAGCACCAGCTGCGGGCGCACACGCCGAACGACGCCAAGGCGCTGAAGCAGACCGTGGCCACCTTCCCCAAGTCGGACTACGACCTGGCTGACGTCCTGCAGCAGCTCGGTATCGGCGAGGCGGTCGTCACGGTGATGGACCCCGACGGCGCACCGACCCCGGTGGCCCGGACCCGGATGCAGGCGCCCCAGTCGTTGATGGCGCCCACACCGGAGGACGTGCTGCGTCCGGGTATCGCCTCGTCCGCGCTGATGAGTCGCTACGGCCAGCCGCTGGACCGGGACTCCGCCCAGGAGATGCTCGCCCGCAAGCTCGAGGCGGGCGCCGCGACGGCGGCGGCCGAGCAGCAGGCCAAGGAGGCCGCCGACCGCGACGACGCCGAGGCGAAGCGCCGGGACGCCGACGACCGTGTCGAACGGGACCGGGCACGGCGTCCCGCGCCGCGTACCCGGACGGCGTCCCGCCGCCAACCGAAGAGCGTCGTCGAAGAGGTCGTCAGCTCCTCGGTGTTCAAGCAGTTCGCCCGCAGCGCCGGCCGGGAAATCGTCCGTGGACTGTTCGGGGCGGCCCGCCGCCGCTGAGGCCGGCGGGCCGCCCACCGGCTCAGGCCTGCACGACCTGGCCACGTCGATCCAGCCGCTGACCGGCGTCTCCGACCGGCCGATGACCTCGACGAGCGGATCGGGCTGATCGGCATGCGGGTCGGGAGCGACGGGGGCCGGGTTTACCCGAAGCGCTGGGCTCAGGCCGTCCGGTCGAGACGGGGGCCGGCAGCGTGGAGCTCAGCGAAGCTGATCATGGTCGTGAAGTTGATCATGGTCGGGCTGGTGATCTTGTTCCTCAACACGGATGCGGCACCTCCTCTCGGATCTCGTTCATGATCAGGACCCGTTCGGGTCTGTGGTGGTGCAACAGCAGGGAAGGCGGCCCGGTGGCCGCGACGGGTTAGTCCGGGTTAGCCCCAATACCGTTCAGTTAGGGTCGGCCGATGGTGTAGGTTGGCGGGCTCTGGGGCTG
>NZ_CAXTHG010000008.1:0-154363 GCF_964244005.1 uncultured Friedmanniella sp.
CCCTACCTCTAACCCCTGTGACCCAGATCACTCACACAGACATCTTGACAGGCTCGGTTCCGCCGCACCCACTGCGTCCCGATGCCCGTGGTGGACTCGATCGCCGAGCTCAACGAACACCTCGCCGCGGCCGACGTCAAGGATGCCTATCGGCGCATCAGCAATCGGGTCCAGACCGTCGGCCACGACGCCGCGTTCGAACGCACCCTGCTCCGCCCGCTGCCGGTCGAGGCGTTTCCGACCTGGTTGACGTTGACGCCACGGGTCGACCGGTATGCCCGGGTCACCGTCCGCCAGGCCCAATACTCGGTCCCTGCCAGGCTGATCGGACGCCAGGTTCGGGTCCAGCTCGGTGCGTCTTCGGTGACGGTGTTCGACGGGCCGCGCCAGGTCGCGGTGCACGAGCGGGTCATCGCCCGGGGTGGGCAGTCGCTGATCTTGGACCACTACCTCGAGGTCCTGGCCCGCAAGCCCGGCGCTCTGCCCGGCGCGACCGCGCTGGCCCAGGCGCGGGCGGCTGGCACATTCACCCCCGCGCACGACGCGTTCTGGGCGATGGCCCGGTCCAAGCTCGGCGACAGTGCCGGCACTCGCGCATTGGTCGAGGTGCTGCTGCTGCACCGCCACATTCCCGCCGGCGACGTCGAGACCGGCCTGACCGCTGCGCTGCGGCTGCAGTCGCCCTCATCGGACGTCGTCGCCCTCGAGGCCCGCAAGGCCGACGGCCAGCCCGACACCGGCCCGGTCCCGTTCTCCCTCGCCCTCAAACGGCGGGCGCCGATCGACCACGGCCGCCACGGCCAGCCCGACCACCCCGTCGTCGTCCTCCCGACGGACCCGCGGCCGCTGCCGACGGTCCACCAGTACGACCAGCTCCTCACCCACAACACCACGACGAAAGCGCAGGCCATGTGATGAAGGACCAGACGTGGTGACCGGGCGGCGTCAACCGACGCAGCCGGCGGTCGAGGCCGCGATCGACGCCGGCTGCCGGACCCTGCGGTTGCCGACGATGCGGGCCCGGTTCGGTGAGGTCGCCGCCCAGGCCGAACGGGAGCAGCTGTCCTACCTCGGGTTCCTCGCCGAGCTGGTCATGGCCGAGTGCGACGACCGCACCATCCGACGCACCCAGCGCCGCCTGCACGCGGCCGGGTTCCCCAGGTCGAAGCGGCTCGACGACTTCGACTTCACCGCCAACCCCGTGCTGAACCCGGCCCTGATTGGCCAGCTCGCCACCAGCGACTGGGTCCGACAAGGACGGCCGCTCTGCCTGATCGGCGACTCCGGCACCGGCAAGAGGCACCTGCTCATCAGCCTCGGCACCGCCGCCGCCGAACGCGGCCACAGCGTCCGCTACGTCCTCGCCGCGAAACTCGTCAACGAGCTCGCCGAAGCCGCCGACGAACGGCAACTCGCCCGCACCATCGCCCGCTACGGCCGCTCCGACCTGCTCCCAATTGACGAGCTCGGCTACCTCCAGCTCGACCGCCGAGGAGCCGAACTGCTGTTTCAGGTTCTCACTGAGCGTGAGGAACGCTCGGCCGTCGCGATCGCGAGCAACGAGCCCTTCTCCGGCTGGACCAAGACCTTCACTGACCCCCGCCTCTGCGCCGCCATCGTCGACCGCCTCACCTATAACGGTCACATCATCGAGACCGGCACCACCAGCTACCGCCTCGCCCACGCCCGATCGCTGAGGCCTTCGGCCTCGGCCCAGTGAGGGCCAGGCGGCGTCTACGAGAACGAGGCCACCACCGTAATCTGGCCGACCAGATTGCGGTTCAACTCGTCAACATCTTCGGCTGGGATCCAGTACTCCAGGATCGTCCGACCGCCCACCTGGTGAACCTCATACCGATCGAGATACGCCTTCCGCACCTCGAACCGCGTCACGAACCCGGCCCCGCTAGCCCGCACGTTCCAATCCCGAGCGATCTTGGTCGCGTACTCCTCGTTCAACACCGGATAAAAGATCGGCTGCTCCGGCAACCGCGGCGGCCACGCTGACCAGCCAGCCGCCTCGACCAGAGCGAGCTCCTCGGGACCTACCGGACGCCACAACGTCACCGTCTCCACCGTCAACATCATCGTCTAAGACCCCAAGACCCCGCACCCTCAAATACCGGGGCCAGATCAAGCCGTCACACCGGGGCCAACTCGAGTTGACATAGCCATGCGTATCTCGCTGCGACCGACACTCGACCTGCAGCGTCGATGCAACAGACCCGCACTTCCTTCTTGGTGCCTTGCGGAGCGCCGACGAGGCACATTCGGTGACCTGCGTGTCCTCGCGCCGCCAAGTCACGGATGTTGCTGGCGGCGTGCGCCAGTGCATTACCGAAGTCGAGCGGAGTCTGCATTCGTTTGGTGGGATCGCGTCGCAGACCTGCTCGAACGACGGTGCCGACGCCCTGGGGGGCATGGGGCGCGAGGTCTCGAAGCTCGCGAAGCAGTCCCGCCTCGATGAGCTGCATCTGGTCGCGTCGCGATGGCTGGCGAACGCAACTCAACCCGCTTTCTGAGTTGGCGCAGACCTTTGAGCCTCAGATCAGGGTCCCTTGAGGTGCGCCGACGTTTGGTGGTGTTCGTCTGCACGTGTCGTCGTCTATCTCCGGCGCAAGGGATCTTGGACCAAAACTGAGACCACGCCTGGCGCACCGAGCAGTAATCGAACAGCGAGCGTCGACGTCTGCCCTGGTCAGCCTGGCGGAGGATACGAGATTCGAACTCGTGAGGGCGTGAACCCAACCCGCTTTCCAAGACTGCAAGTCGGGGTCCGCCGACGTCTGGTGCAGCGCTGTCGCGCTTGGCTCGTCGGCTTTGGGACGGTCGTGCACGGAGCCGGACGCAGAGAACTGAGACCAAAACTGAGACCGTCCAGAGGAGCGCAGTGAACGGCCCCCGATGAAGCCGGGTGGAGTATCCCATCGGGCTCGCCACGACCGCCGCAGGCGCTGGCTCGACGTGAGCGGTCTGAGCAGATAAGCGACTGGCGGGTCGTCCAACCCACCGCCCTGCGGATAGACAATGTCCTTTATCTATCCCCTGCGAAGGCCACGCCGGACAACTTGCCGTCCCCACATCGCTCTCAGGACGGGGCCGCCGGCCGCGGGGCGCTGGTCCGTGTGACTCGCTGCCGCCCAGCCCACTGCTCGACCTGTTAGTGGAGGGTAACGATGGCGTCGCCGATCTCTACTGTGACCCGCAACCTGCCGCCCAATGCTTCCACGTAAGACTCAAGCGTTCCGAGTTCCGTGTGTGCAAGATCGCCGCGCTCCAGTCTCGAAACATACCCCTGGGTTACGCCGATCGTTCTGGCCACCTGTACCTGGGTGGAGCCCTGCTCCTTACGGAGATCAACGAGGTGCTGTGCCCGAACTGCCTCATGCAGCTCCTTGCGAGCGTTGGTCACCTTCTGCTCGTCAATCAGCCCCGCCTCAACAACGCTGTGCCGAACGGTCGACCACGAACGCGCCATGTCAATCACTCCTACCGTAGTGGCCGTCGAGCCATGCGCTGTAGCGCTGCTCGGCGACCGGGATGTTATCTACGTACCACTCTTTCCAAGACCCGGCCTTATCCCCGGCAACCAATAGGACTGCTTGGCGTTTCGGATCGAAAACGAACAGGATCCGAATCGAGGTGCCGAGGGGACGTAACTCTTTTAGATTGTGCCGCTTCGACCCCTTCAGTCGATCCACAGCCGGACGTCCAAGGCTTGGGCCTTCGGCCTCCAACAGGTCGATGGCACCTGCAACTGCTTCCGCCTCGACTGGGTCGGACTTGACGAGGTTGAGGAACCAGTTGTCGACCTCGTCGAGCAGGATCACTTCCCACACCCCAAAAGTATTACCTACAAGGCATATGATGTCAAGGTCATACTAGCGCGGTGACAGCCTAGGTCCGCGTGGTGATGCTGTTCCAAGGCGTCACGTCGAGCGGTCCCGCAGCTGCCGACGATGAGGCGGTTGTTGACGATCCCCCCGGTCGCGCTCAACCGCGGCGTAGGCCGCGCCTGCTCACCGAGCGCTTGGCGATGGTCGGTCCTCCCGACATCTGCATCCGCCAGTTGGCCATCTCTGCACTGACGCCGTACGTCTCGGCCAGCGACTCGGCGGTCTTGCCTCTGATGGCGTGCGCCTTCGCCACCTCGGCTGGCACGAGTAAGGCGCCAGCCAGCTCGGTGGCTTCCTTCTCGTCAGATTTTGACGTTGCACCGCACCGTCCGGAGTCGTCCATCCAGGCGTCGGATAGTGCGTGCTCGGCGGCGAAGTGGGCGACCTCATGGGCGAGGTTCGACCGGGTTCGTTCCGCGGAGTGCGAGGGGTTGTAGATGACCAGGTGCTGCATGCCAGCTCGAGTGAGCGCAGCAGACCATGCCCCGGGTCGGTCGACGGTGAAGTGGTCCCGCGCCTCGGCGCTGATGTCGAGATCGTCGAGGGAGAGGAACGGCACGCCGTTGTCCTTCGACCACGCCCACGGGTCGAACGGCTCGAACCGGCCGCACCCGGTCTCCTCCCGGACCGCCTGGGCCAGCCGGCCGAGCTCCGCCTTGGTGCGCACTGCTACTGGTCGTCCTCGGCTTTCTGGCGCTGCTGCACGCTTTGGATCCCGGCCGAGAGGATGCTGTGCAGGAACGTCTTGTCGACCTCGTTAAGGTCGGACCGGGCTCGCAGCAGCGCAGCCACCGACGACTCCAGCGGCGCCTCCGGTCGTGCGCCGCTGTTCTCGGGTCCGCGTCGCGGGTCGATCAGGTAATCGTCAGCCCGGTGCCCCAACCACCGGGTGATGGCGGCAAAGGCCTCCAGATCGGGCCGCTGCCCGTTGCGTAGCCGGGTCAGCAGGGAGGGGCTGACGCCGATGCTGCCAGCCGCGGTGCGCCAGGAAATGTGATCGTTCTTCACGCGGTCTTCCATAGCCGCGGCTAGTGCTGCGACGTCGATGGACGAGCTAGCCATGTCGGGTCACGACGCGAACCTACACCGGCCGGAACAAGTGTTCCAGTTGCGCAATGCTTGTGGAACTGGAACACTTGTTTTCGAACTAGAACAGGAGGCACCATGCCAACCATCCACATCAATATCGACGACACGTCCTACGCCACCGCCGACGACGACCAGACCGCTGCCGCGCTGCTCCGCCTCGCCGGCCACGACCCGAAGTACTTCGATCTGTTCCGCATCCGGCACGGCGTCGAGGACCGCATCCACGACGCCCAGATCGTCGACCTAGCCGACGGTCAGCACTTCCGCGCCCGCCGCAAGCTGCACTTCAGCATCGACGGCGAGCAGCACACGACCTACGACGAGGACCAGACCGCAGGTGACCTGCTGCGCCTCGCCCAGGTCGATCCAGCCGGCTACGACCTCTCCCGGGTCTCCGACACTCCGGAGACCTTCAGCGCCGGACAGATCGTGACCATCCACAACGAGGATCAGTTCGTCACCGCCAAGCGCGTCGGCGGCGTCGCGTGACCGAGCCACCCGGCCGGGACCCGGTGTCCCTTGTGCCGCTGACGGCCGCGACGCCGGCGACGCCCACCGAGCGGTTCACGGCCGACATGGCCGCTGAGGGCGCCCCGATCCGCGGCGCGGGCAACCAGCTGCTGTTCGACGTGCTGGTCCCGTCCGGGCCGCTGGCCGGACAGACCGTGGCGACTGGAGTCAGCGTCTCGGAGGTCCAGGGCTGGCCGCTGTCCCCGCCGCACTGGGTGCACGTGCCCGACAGTGTGGTCATCGAGCCGACCAACAGCGACACCACCGACTGCCCACCCGGGTGGCGTCGTCACTCACGCGACCTCGGCCCCGTCGACCTCTCCATCCCGCTCGCCCGCACCTGGCTGCGGCACGTCCGAGGGCTGCTCGCCATCGCCCGCCCGGCAACCTGATGCGCTACTCGGTGGCCCTGACCCGCGACGTGGAGGCCGAACTACGGCAGTCGCTGGTCCGCGCCGACGGCCAGGAGGACGTGGTTGTCGCGACCTACCAGCCCTCGACCGGCCGCGCCCGCACCACCGCGCTGCTGCGCAGCATGGTGTTACCCGGTGAGGGCGACCGGCTGGTGCACGGCAACGCGTCGTTCACCAGCGGCTACGTGCTGCGCGCGGCCGCGCAGGCCCGCACCCGCGGCGAGGGCCTCGTGCTGCTCCACTCCCACCCCCGCGGGACCGGCTGGCAGCGACTGAGCGGCATGGACCACGACACCGAAGCCGACTACGAGCGGGTCGCGCGCAGCTTCACTGAGCTGCCGCTCGTCGGGATGACCCTGGCCGGACAAGACCTGGCCTGGTCGGCCCGGTTCTGGTCGGACCACCAGCAGCCCACTTGTGCTGAGTCGGTGCGTTCAGTCGACGAGCGGCTCACGATCAGCTGGAACGACGCGCTGCGACCCGCGCCGACCCCGACCGACTCCCAGCTGCGCACGGTGTCGGCCTGGGGCGAACGCGCCCAGGCATCCATTGCCCGGACGCGGGTCCTGGTGGTCGGTGTCGGCAGCGTCGGCCTCGACGTCGCCCAGCGGCTGGCTGCCACCGGCCTGCTCGACGTTGGCGTGATGGACATTGACGCGGTCGAGGTGGTCAACCTCGACCGCATGATCGGCGCGACCCGGCTTGACGCCGCAATCGGCCGGGCCAAAGTCGACGTCGCCACCCGCCTAATGACCACCGCCGCCACGGCCGCTCGGTTCATCCCCCATGTGCACGAGGCCAGCATCACCGACCCCGACGGCCTCGCAGCCGCCCTCGACTACGACGTCGTCTTCTCCTGCGTCGACCGGCCCTGGCCCCGTGCCGTACTCAACCTGATGGCCTACACCGACCTGATCCCGGTGATTGACGGCGGCATCGGTCTCGACCCGTTCCCCGACGGACGACTGCGCTCAGGAACCTGGCGCAGCCACACTCTCCTCCCGGGCCGGCCCTGCATGGCCTGCCTTGGCCAGCTCGACCTCGGCGAGCTGGCCCTCGACCGGCAGGGCCTGCTCGACGACCCGACCTACATCGCAAGCTCCGGCCGAACAGTCCCAGCCCGCCAGAACGTCGCCGCGCTTTCGGCCAGCGTGAGTGCCGCGCTACTCGCCCAGTTCGTCAGCCTGACCGCACACCCCGGCGGCCGCGGCGTCCCCGCCGCCCTGCGCTACCTGCTCGCGCCCCACCAACTCGAGCACTCCCAGGCCACCACCGCGGCGTGCTGCCCCTACGAGCCCCAAAGCGGCACCGGTGACCGGCGTCCCGCCCTGACCGAGCGCCAAGCCGGATGGCGACAGCTCGTCGCCGACCGCCATGCACGGCGCACTCCGCTGCGCCTGCAACCGGCTGTGCTGGCCGAGCGCTTTTTCCACAACCTGACTGGCCGCACCTAAGGGCCCGGTTCCCCTTCGCGACTCCAGCGCCGTTAGCCATCCGCTACGAGCCTTCGCACCGTTGGTCATACAGCTCCAGCCCCTCTTAAGCAGATCAAACGAGGCGATAAACGGCTGCGCAATCTGCCCAACATCCCCGGTTACGGTGCCGGTCGAGAGCCCCGTCGTCCGACTCGTGGGCCCGGTCTGCCCACGCATCCACATGGACCAGCCCAGCACATGAGCGTCACAACTCATCTGTCGCCATAACAGCCGAACCTGGTCCTGCTTGCCCCCGTCGGTGTACATGATCTTCGCTGCGGCGGCGATGTAGTCGGTCTGGTTGAGCGGTCTGTTCGTGCTTCGAACGGCGGCCAGCGAGGCCAGCCGCTCGTCGATCCAAGCTATCTGCGCCAGCACGGTCTGAAGCTCGGCTGAGGCCAAGTCGTGGAGCGTGGTGTTGGTTTGTTGAAACTTCCGCAACTGGACGTACATCTCCTGGATCACTTGATGACCTCGGTCACGACGCTCGAGATCGTCAACGGGGTCCAGCATCCACACGGCCTGCGCGGCACCAGCCAGAGCTCCACGCAAGACCGTGAAGTGGCTGCTGGGAAACAGGTGTCCGCCTTCAATCACGATCCAGGCCAGGCGCAGGTGCTCCCCTGCCGACGCAAGAGTTTGCCGAGCGGTCTCGCTGATGCGGTGAAACGGAAAGATCCGGTCGTCGGCGTGTAGTTGACTGCCGTTCTGAGGCACCTCGAGAGAGCCAACGCGGACCCGCCAACGATCGAGGTCGCTGGCACAAGCCTCCATCGCCTGGAGGTACGACTTGGTCTCGGGATCCATCCCGTAATCCAAGCCGATCATCCCCAATCGACGTAAGTCCGGTCCCGGTATCTTGTGAACACCTGGAGCCGCAGCACGGGGTTGGTCACCCGCAGCTCTGGCGGCGCCACGACGCCTGTCTCGCCGGCGGCGAGGCGCCGGTCGGTATCGGTGATGGCGGTGCCGTGGGCGGTGACCAGCGGGACGCCGTCGGTCCCGATCAGCTGTCGGGCCTGGCCGTGCTGGACGCTGGCCGTGACCTCGCGGGCCTCGGCGTTGGTGACCGGTCTGCAGCGGCTGCAGGACGCCGAGGTGGGCGTGGGCGGTGGCGAGGTAGCAGCGCTGGTACCAGGTGCCGGGCGGCGCGGTCCGCCTCGACCTTCCGCCTCTTCGGCCACAGCAGGATTCCGGCGACGACTCCGACCAGGACCAGGACGGCCGTGCCGGCGGCGGCCCAGGTGTCGGCGGGAGTCCAGCGGGCGTGGCCGCGGACCAGGTCGACGAACAGCCGCAGCGGGTCACCGGGGGCCGGCCGCCTTCCGGTTGTCGGCCTCGGAGCTCATCGACTGCAGGTCGCGCAGCGAGTGGGTGACAAGAATGTTCCCGACCCCGGCCGCCCGGTTGAGGCGGGTGACCGAGTCGACCTTGTCGACCAGACCGGCGCCCTCCAGCCTCATCGGCCGCCACAGCTCGTCCAAGACGACCAGGTAGTTCCGTTGCGGCGTCAGGCCGGCGTCGGTCAACGCATTCGCAGTCTCCACCGCCGCGAACGTCTCGCCCCAGCTCGCCAGCATCACCGAGGCCAGGATGCTCTCCGACTGACGGCTGATCGCGGAGATGTCGATGCTCACCGTGGGCGCGTCCGTCCGCAGCCGATCGGTGGTCTGGCCGTCGTACAGCCGGCCCAGCGGTCCCTCCAGCACCGCCTGCAGGGACCGCTGCAACCCCGTCGCCAGCTCCTGGTAGTCCGCAGCGTCCTTCGCCAGGACCGCGGTCAGCATGCCGTCGGTGGGGTTCTGGACGACCCGGACCAGGTCCGACCAAGTTGGGGCTGCTCTCTTGCGACGGAACGCGAGGTCGAGGGCCCACACCGCTGTTGTCAGGAGGGTGACCTCCCAGGTCCCGACCGGCTGCCGGCGGACGAGCTGCACCTTGGCGGAGACCGCGTCCACCACCCGGCCGACCGCTAGCTCGCGCAGCGCCTGGCCTCGGCTGCCGCCAATGCGTCGGGCAGCGTCACCCATCGCACCGAGGTCGAGCAGGTTGAGCCGGTAGCCCTTGCCGAACTCCATCACCTGGCCGCCGAGAGGCCCAACCAGCGGGCTGTACTCCGCCTTTAGGTCGGTTACCAGAGACGCGACGCCCTGGTGCGCCAGACCGACGATCTGACGGCCCGCGAACGACGACTTACCGAACCCCGGCAGCTCGAACACCGCCATCGAAGGTGAAGACATGAAGCCATTCCGGAACCAACGAGAGCGGGTCGCAGCACACGGTGGCCCCGGTGACCAGGTCAGGACCGATCGGCATGCCGATGTTGGGCCGGTTGGAGCCGGCCGCCATGGCCACAGACCGCAGGTCTGGACGCTGGTCCCTTGGTACTCGGCGAGGTCGGCGTCATCTCCGCCCGGCTTCCTATCGCGAAGGCAACAGCGGCTTCGGGGAGGCCGCGGAACTTGGCTTGGCTGCAGTGAGTGAGCTGCGGTGGGCAGCGTGGACGGCGTCCAGTACCGAGGTGGCGATATGTCCGCGAGAACTGCTAGCGAGCCGACGGTCGAGCGCAGCGTCAAGAAGCCAACAGCCCAGAAGATGCGAAGCGACCACGCCGGGTCCGAGCCCTCGCACCGAGACTGTCTGGCGACCGCTCGCGATCGTGGACGAACGCGATCAACCCGCTTTCCGAGTTGGCCGCAGACCTTTGAGCCTCAGATCAGGGTCCCTTGAGGTGCGCCGACGTTTGGTGGTGTTCGTCTGCACGTGTCGTCGTCTATCTCCGGCGCAAGGGATCTTGGACCAAAACTGAGACCACGCCTGGCGCACCGAGCAGTAATCGAACAGCGAGCGTCGACGTCTGCCCTGGTCAGCCTGGCGGAGGATACGAGATTCGAACTCGTGAGGGCGTGAACCCAACCCGCTTTCCAAGCGAGCGCCATAGGCCTCTAGGCGAATCCTCCGCGCGGAACCTTACCCGGTGACCCGAGCCGGGACGAAACCGAGAACGGCCCTCCGCCACGCGGAGCGGGCCCGGACCGATCCCGTACACTCGTTTTCGGTCCCCCGCGTGGCGGCATCTCGCCCAACTCCCCCAGGGCTTGACGGCAGCAAGGGTAAGTGAGCTCTGTCGGGTGCGCGGGGGGCTCCTCACACCGGCCGGCTCAGAGCAGGCCGTGCAGCCCGAGGATGCGGTCCAGCTCGGCGCGGCCACCGTCACGCGCGAACAGCTCAGCCCGCAGGCCCAGCTCTGCGGCCGACTCGACGTTCACCAGCGTGTCGTCCATGAACAGTGCGTCCTCGGCCGCCACCCCGAGCGCGTCCAGGACGTGCCGGAAATAGTCGGGGTCCGGCTTGGCCAGGCCGATCTCGCAGGAGTAGAAGTGCGCGTCGAACAGGTCGTCGTACGGCAGGTTCGCCCGCATCCACGCCGCCCGCTGCTCGGCCTGGTTGGTGGTCAGGGCCCGGATGATGCCGCGGCCGGCCAGGGAACGGACGCCGTCGAGGACCGCCTCGTCCACCTCGATGTTCTGCCAGACCTCGAGGACCTCGTGCACCTCGAGGTCGGTGTCGTGGTCGTCGAGCACCTGGACCAGCGAGTCCGCCAGGTCAATCTCCCCCGTCATCGTCGGCTTCTCGGCTTGGGCGATGGCGTCGTGCAGGCGGTCGGTCTCCGGACCTTCCTCGCCCGATCGTTCGCTGAGCTCGTCGCGCCACTCGACGGTCATGTGCTGCAGCACCCCGTCGGCGTCGAAGAGGATCGCGCGCGGAGGGACGGCCATATCGCCCATCCTCTCAGCCGGGCTGGGCGCCGGCGTCCTGTACCCGCCGCAGCAGGCCCATGGCGTCGTACGGGGCCCGGACCTTGACGTCGTTGTCGCAGTAGACGTAGCCGTCCAGGCCGGCGGCGGCCCAACCCCGCAGCTTGGCCGCCCAGCCGTCGAGCGCCGCGTCGGAGTAGCCGCTCGCGTACAGCTCCTCGTGCCCGTGCAGCCGGACGTACATGAAGTCACTGGTCACTTCTTCGATGATCGGCCACTTGCCCGGGTTGTCCGCGACGACGAGCCCGATGTCGTGCGCCCGCAGCAGGGCGTAGAAGGCGGGGTCGCGAAAGGTCTCGTGCCGCACCTCGACGGCGTGCCGCAGCCGGAGCCCCGGGTCGGCCGCGGTGGTCAGGGCCTGGTCCTCGGGCACCCGCGCGTCGTGGAAGGCGGCGAGCGCCGCGGCCTCGCCGGCGGTCCGGGGGAGCAGGTCGAAGAAGGTGGCCATCCGTTCGGCGTCGTAGCCGAGGTTGGGCGGCAGCTGCCACAGGAACGGGCCCAGCCGCCGGCCCAAGGCCAGCACGCCGGAAGCGTAGAAGTTGGCGAGCGGCACCGCGACGTCACCCAGCTTCTTCAGGTGGGTGATGAAGCGCGGACCCTTGACGGCAAAGACGAAGTCCTCGGGCACGGACGCGGCCCAGCTCGCGAAGCTGGTCGGCCGCTGCCGGGCGTAGAAGGTCCCGTTGATCTCCAGGCTGTTCAGCCGTTCCGCGACGTAGCCCAGCTCGCGCCGGTGCACCAGACCGGGCGGATAGAAGCTGCCCCGCCACGGCGGGTAGGTCCAGCCCGAGATGCCGACCCGGACGTCACCCCCGCCTCACCCCCGCCTCGACCGGCTGCGCGACGGCGTGCCCCGCTTCGCCGGTCTGGACCGCCCAGAGCGCGGCGTACAGGCCGCCCGCGTCCACCAGCTCGTCGTGGCTGCCGGCTTCGGCCACCCGACCCTCGGCCAGCACCCAGATCCGGTCCGCGTCGCGCACGGTCGACAGGCGGTGCGCGACGACCAGTGCGGTCCGGTGCGCGGTGACCGCGGCCAGCGAGCGTTGGATGGCCGCCTCGGTCTCGTTGTCGACGGCCGAGGTCGCTTCGTCCAGCACCAGGACAGCGGGATCGCGCAGGATCGCCCTGGCCAAGGCGATCCGCTGCCGCTGCCCGCCCGAGAGGGTCAGTCCGCGTTCGCCCACCACGGTGTCGTAGCCCTGCGCCAGGGCCTCGATGAAGCCCGACGCCTCGGCCAGCCGGGCGGCCTCGCGGACGTCGGCCTCGCTCGCGTCCGGCCGGCCGTAGGCGATGTTCTCGCGCACCGTGCCGTGGAAGAGGAAGACGTCCTGGCTGACGTAGCCGATCGCTCCCCGCAACGAGTCCCAGGACAGGGTGCGGACGTCGGTGCCGTCCAGCAGCACCTCACCCTCGCGCGGGTCGGAGAAGCGCAGCACGAGCCGCAGCACGCTCGACTTGCCGGCCCCGGTCGCTCCGACGACGGCGTGCGTCTCGCCGGCCGGGACCACGAGGTCAAGACCCTGCAGGACGTCGGGCCCGTCGGCGTACCCGAAGCGGACGCCGCGCAGCTCGAGCCGGCCGCGGACCGGGCGCTCCAGCGCGGCCGGGCCCGGCTGCTGCTGCCCGCGCTCCTCCATCAGGGCAAAGATCCGCCGGGTCGAGGCCATGGCGCGCTGGTAGAGGTCGAGGGTCTCGCCCAGGTCCGTCAGCGGCCAGAGCAGCCGCTGGGTCATGAAGACCAGCACGGTGTACAGGCCGATCTCGAGCCGCCCGTCGAGGACCAACCAGCCGCCCAGCAGCAGCGTCGAGGTGAAGCCGACGAGGATCGCCATCCGGATCAGCGGCACGAACGCGGCTGAGGACCGGATGGCCGCTGTGTTGGCGTCCAGGTAGCCCTGGCTGACGGCACGGACCCGTTCGACCTCACGGCTCTCTGCGGTGAAGGCCTTGATGGTGCTGAGCCCGCCCAGGTTGGTCGAGACGGTGGCACTCACGTCGCCGGCAGCCTCGCGCACCCGCTTGTACCGAGGTTCGAGGATGCGCTGGAACCGGATCGAGCCCCAGACGATGACCGGCACCGGCAGGAAGGCCAGCACCATCAGCGGCCACGACGAGGCCGCGAAGACGGCGCCGACGAAGACCACCGTCCAGAAGGTGTGCAGGATGACGCGCGCACCGACGTCGAGGAACCGCTCGAGCTGGTTGACGTCCTCGCTGATCACCGACAGGACCCGGCCCGGCGCGGAGCCCTCGTGCCAGGAGACGTCGAGCTCCTGCACGTTCGCGTACGTCTGGACCCGCAGCTCGTGCTCGACGGACTGCGACAGCCCGCGCCACAGCACGGCCGCCAGGTAGTCCGTCGCCGACTCGATCACCCAGACGACGACGTTGATCACGGCCACGGCGACCAGCTGGCCGAAGCGGCTCTCGATGCCGAACAGGGACGAGGCGAACGAGTCGGCGCCCCGGACGACGATGTCGACCGCCACGCCGAGCAGCAGCTCCGGGGCGACGTCAGCGGCGGTGTTGACCGTGGTGGCCGCGACCGCCGCGACGACCCGAGGACGGTGCCGGCGGTGGTGACGCCAGAGGGCACGCAGGGGCTGAGGGTCGTTGCGCACAGCTGAGGGTAGCCATAGCTGGACCCCCGCAGCTGGCACCGGCCGGGCTTGCGGCGGTCCTGCGGCGCCGACTCGTCCACGAGAACTGTCAGTCCCGGGGCATATGGTTCTCGACGTGGAGGACGCCCTGCTCGAGACCGAGCACAGCCCAGACGATGCGCTGTTCGACGACGGCGCGTCCTCAGCCGAGCGCGCACCGTTGGCCCTCTATCGCCGCTACCGCCCGGACACCTTTGCGGACGTGATCGGCCAGGAGCACGTCACCGAGCCGCTGCAGCGGGCCCTGACCAACAACCGGGTCAACCACGCGTACCTGTTCTCCGGTCCCCGGGGCTGCGGCAAGACCACCTCGGCCCGCATCCTCGCCCGCTGCCTCAACTGCGAGCAGGGCCCGGTCGCCGAGCCGTGCGGACGCTGCCGCTCCTGCCGCGACCTGGCCCGCGGTGCGGCCGGCAGCATCGACGTGATCGAGATCGACGCCGCCAGCCACGGTGGAGTGGACGACGCGCGCGACCTCCGCGAACGGGCCTTCTTCGCTCCCGTGCAGAGCCGCTACAAGATCTACATCGTCGACGAGGCGCACATGGTGACCACGGCGGGCTTCAACGCCCTGCTGAAGCTGGTCGAGGAGCCGCCGCCGCACGTCAAGTTCATCTTCGCCACCACCGAGCCGGACAAGGTGATCGGTACCATCCGGTCGCGCACCCACCACTACCCGTTCCGGCTGGTACCGCCGCGGGTGCTGACCGACTACCTAGCCAAGCTCTGCGCGGCCGAGGGCATCACGGTCGAACCGGCCGTGCTGCCACTGGTCGTCCGGGCCGGGGCCGGTTCGGTGCGGGACTCGCTGTCGGTGCTCGACCAGCTGCTGGGCGGCGCCGAGGAGTCCGGCGTCGGCTACCGGCAGGCCACGGCCCTGCTCGGCTACACCCCCGACTCACTGCTGGACGAGTTCGTCGACGCGTTCGCCGCCGGAGACGCCGGAGGGGTGTTCTCCTGCGTCGACAAGGTGATCGAGGTGGGTCAGGACCCGCGCCGGTTTGCCGAGGACCTGCTGCGGCGCCTCCGTGACCTGGTGATCGTGGCGGCGGTACCGGACGCTCTGCGCTCGGGCCTGGTCGACGTCGCGGCTGACCAGGCGGAACGGCTGTCCTCGCAGGCGGCCGCGCTCGGGCCCGGCGAGCTGACCCGGGCCGCGGAGGTGCTCGCGGCCGGCCTGACCGACATGCGGGGGACGACCGCGCCCCGGCTGCACCTGGAGCTGATGTGCGCGCGGGTGCTGCTGCCCGGCGCCGACGTCGACCAGCGGGGGGTCCACGCCCGGCTCGACCGGCTCGAACGTCGGCTGGGGATGCCGGCCGCCGCCCCCGGCACGGTGACCAGCCCCGCCGCGCCCCCAGAACGGGCCGCCGCGGCGACCCCGCCGGCCAGCGTCGTCCCGTCCACCGCATCAGCGCCGGTGACGCCTACCGACGTCGAGGTGGAACAGCCAACGGTCGCTCCGGCCGCCGTGCCGCCGACACCCGAGCCCGCGAGCGGCGGCCCGTCGGACTTCCGCGGACCCGCGGGTGGTGAGTCCGACGACACCGAGCTCGGGCCGGCCGAGGAGCCGGCGGCGAGCGCCAGTGCCGGAGCGGGCGCTCAGCTGACGGTGACCGACGTCCGCCGGCTCTGGCCCGAGGTGCTCGAGGAGGTCAAGGGCAAGCGCCGGTTCACCTGGATCCTGCTCAGCCAGAACGCGCAGGTCGCCGAGCTGCGGAACGGCGTGATGGCGCTGGCCATGGCCAACGTCGGCGCCCGCGACAGCTTTTCCCGCGGCGGCAACGAGGACGTCCTGCGCGAGGCGCTCGTCGTGGTCCTGGGCGCCGACTTCCGGATCGAGACCATCGTCGAGGGCGGTCCCAGCTCACCCACCCCGGCGGTCCGACCTGCGCCGGTGAGCGAGTCGGCTGCCGCCTCGTGGAACGCACCCGCCCCCCCGCCTGCCCAGGCGCCGGCGGCCGAGGTTCCCGCCGAGCCGTCGCCGACCGCCGCGGCCCACCCCAACGACACGGCCCACCCCAACGACACGGCGGACCGCGCACGTGCTCGGTCGCAGATCCGGCCGACCCGGCAGGGGACGGCGGTCGGTGGGGCGGACGACGAGCGCGACGCCGTGGCCAGCCGGCTGGACAGCGACCTGGAGGACTCGACGGAGTCCCACACCGAGCTGCTCGCCCGCCACCTCGGCGCCGAGATCATCGGCGAGGAGGAGGAACGCGCATAGGCTGGCCTGGACAGCCGCACGGCCGTGAGCACGACCCGAGCAACGTAGGACCGAGGAGCGCGACGATGATTCCCGAAGGTGACATGTCCGGCTTCTTGGCCCAGGCCCAGGCCATGCAGCAGCAGCTGCTCGACGCCCAGAGCGAGCTCGCCGAGGCGCGGGTCGAGGGCACGTCCGGAGGTGACCTGGTGACTGCCACCATCACCGGCTCGGGTGAGCTGGTCGGTCTGGTGATCAAGCCCGAGGCCGTCGACCCCGACGACACCGAGACCCTCGCCGACCTGGTCCTGGCGGCCGTTCGCGACGCCACGGGCAAGTCCCAGGCGCTGGCCGCGGCCAAGCTGGGTCCGCTGGCCGGCGGCATGGGCGGCGGGCTGCCCTTCTGATCAGGCCCGCCGCTCGGCGGGTCGACGGCGGGCTGCCTCTCGGCAGCCGCTCGCAGCAGGACCAGCAGGTGGAGGAGCAGGAGTGTACGAAGGTCCGGTCCAGGATCTGATCGACGAGCTCGGGAGGCTGCCCGGTATCGGGCCGAAGAGCGCCCAGCGGCTGGCCTTCCACATCCTCGCCGCCGACCCGGACGACGTGATGCGGCTGGCGGACGTGCTCAAGCTGGTCAAGGACACGGTCCGGTTCTGCGAGATCTGCTTCAACGTCTCCGAAGAGGCCCAGTGTCGGGTCTGCCGCGACCCGCGGCGCGACCTGGCGACGATCTGCGTCGTCGAGGAGTCCAAGGACGTCGTCGCGGTCGAGCGCACCCGGGAGTTCCGAGGTCGCTACCACGTCCTCGGCGGGGCCATCAGCCCCATCGACGGCATCGGCCCGGCCGACCTGAAGGTCCGCGAGCTCTGCCTGCGGTTGGCCGACGGCACGGTCACTGAGGTCATCCTGGCCACCGACCCCAACCTCGAGGGTGAGGCGACCGCGACGTACCTGAGCCGGTTGCTGCTGCCGTTGGGCGTCCGGGTCAGCCGGTTGGCGAGCGGGCTGCCGGTGGGCGGCGACCTCGAGTACGCCGACGAGGTCACCCTCGGCCGGGCGTTCGAGGGCCGTAGGTTTGTAGAAGTGTGACCAGCGTCGAAGTGTGACCAGCGTCGAGGTGTCCCAGCTGACGATCAGCGCAACCCCTTCGGGTCCTTCGACAAGCTCAGGACGCGTCGGTCGGGTCAGTCGGGGGAGCGGCGGGTCTGGCGGTAGTGCAGGTAGACCCCGACGCCACCGAAGATCAGCACGAACAGCAGCGAGGGCAGCCCGACCAGACGCCGCCACTCCAGGTACTCCAGCGGCTCTCCCCGGTGCCGGGCCAGCACCGACACGTTGACGATCAGCGCGGCGACGTAGGCGAGCAGACTGCCGCTGAGCCAGGCCCGGACCGGACCCTGGCGGCGCGCGCTCCAGGAGAGGAACGCGCCGAGCAGCGCGCCGAGGACCAGGCCGGCCAGCACGGCCGGGGCGAGGCTGAGCAGGCCGCCCATCACCAGTACACCGAAGATGCGGTCCGGGGACTCCATCCCGCTGGCCGGCGTGGCGCCGTGCCGGGTCAGCTCCTGCACGAGCTGCCAGCCGATCCGCACCAGCTGGTAGACGAACATCACCGCGAGCGAGGAGGATGCGCCGGCGGCGGCCCCGATCAGCACGAGCGAGGACTCCCGCGGCGGTGCCGGTGGGTTCGACCCGAAGTCGGCCCGCCCAGGCACATCACGGTGGTACGTGGGGCCGTCAGCGGGCAGGGTGGTCACAAGGTCATCTCCGTGTCGTCGTGCTGGCTGACACCGAGCTGTCGGCTGGCGTCCTCGAGGATGCGTTGCACCGCGAGCGTGTCGGCCAGCGGCATGATCGTGCTCTCCAGACGTCCTGCGCGCACGGCGGCGGTGACCTCCTCGAGCTCGTGGGCGTAGCCGCCACCGCGCGGCGGGCTGGTGATGGTCTCGGGGTCGTGCCCGCGTCGGCTCAGCACGATCGTCGTCGGGTGGTGGAAGCGCGGTCGGACGTCGATCCAGCCGGACGTGCCGTGGATACGCGCGGCTCCGGGGGTCTGGTGTCGGATGGTGGCGAGCAGGGCGGCGGCCCGACCGTCGTCGTAGCCCAGCAGCAGCCCGGCCTCCGCGTCCACGCCGGTCGGGGCGAGCGACCCGGTCGCGACGACGCGGTCGGGCGTACCGAGGAAGTACTGGGCGAACGAGACGACGTACACCCCGAGGTCGAGCAGGGCGCCGCCACCCTGGGCGAGGTCGTACAGCCGGTCCGTCGGGTCGAACGGTCGGTCCACGCCGAGGTCGGCCTGCACCTGGCGGACTTCGCCGATGGCGCCGTCGTCGATCAGCCGGCGCGCCGCGACGATGGCGGGCTGGAAGCGGGTCCACATCGCTTCCATGGCGAAGACCTGGCAGCGGCGGGCGGTCTCGACCACGCGTTCGGCCCCGGCGAGCGTGGCGGTGAACGTCTTCTCGACCAGGACGGCCTTGCCCGCTTCGAGCGCCGCGACCGCGATCACCTGGTGCTGCGGGTGCGGGGTGGCGATGTAGAGGACGTCGACGTCGCTGGCCGCGATGATCTCGCCGTACGAACCGTACGCGGTCGGGACGGCGAACTCGTCGGCGAACGCCTGGGCCCGTTCGGCGGACCGGCTGGCGACGGCGACCACCTCGGCCCCGTCCACCTGGCCGAAGTCGCGGACGACCAACCGGGCGATCCGACCGGGCCCGACGATGCCCCACCGGACGGTGTGTGCGCTGCTCACCCCGCCACTGTAGGACGGGAGCTGAGGTGTTCGGGCGCAGCAGCAGCCTCAGTGTCCGAGCGAGCGCGGGTCGTCGTCGCGGCCGCGGACGCGGTGCTGGTCTGAGCCGGGGCCGAACGCGCGCCGGACGAAGTACGTCGCCATGGCGGCGACGAACCAGATCCACCAGAACCGGAAGTCGGTGGCGAAGGAGAAGATGATCGCCGCCGGCCAGATCGCTGCGATGGCGATCCCGGCGCCGCGGGGCAGGGTGTCCTCGCGGGGCGTCGGGACGGCCGGTGGTATGGGCGCCGGCACCGCAGCGGCAGCATTCCCCGACCACGGCGGCGGGGTGAAGGGCGACTGCGAGGCCAACCCTGCCGGGCGCGGTTCTGGCAGGTCGCTGAACAGCGGGTCGAGGTCGGCGGCGGTCTTGGCGTTCAGCGCGGTGGTCAGTCGTTCGTCGAACTCGTCTCGGTCCAGCCGGCCTTGGGCCATGTGCTCTTGCAGGTGGTTGACCGCCTGGTCGCGTTCGGCGTCGCCGATCCGCCGCTGGAGCGGCGCCGGCCGGTCGGCCGGTTGGTCGGGCTCTGGGTTCCCGGACACGGTCACCAACCGAGTATCGCACCGAGGTGAGCACCGCTGTCCGCGGTTCGGCGGGGGCCGGGATGCGGGGCCCCGAGCACTACAGTGGGCGGCGGTCCGAGCAGGTGCGCCAAGGCGATGGTCGTCAGGGACGCGCGCGGGAACCGTACGAGACGGAGGAGCCGGTGTGGGTCGGGTAGTGCAGAAGTACGGAGGGTCCTCCGTCGCCGACGCCGACAGCATCAAGCGCGTGGCCAAGCGCGTGGTGGCCACCAAGCAGGCGGGCAACGACGTGGTCGTCGTCATCTCCGCGATGGGCGACACAACCGATGAGCTGATGGAGCTGGCGCTGCGGGTCTCGCCGCTGCCACCGCCCCGCGAGCTGGACATGCTGCTCACCGCCGGCGAGCGGATGAGTGCTGCGCTGCTGGCGATGGCCATCCACGACCAGGGTTTGCACGCCCGCTCGCTGACCGGTTCGCAGGCCGGGATCATCACCACCGGCACCCACGGCAACGCGCGGATCATCGACATCACGCCGGGCCGGATCACCAGCGCGCTCGACCGGGACGACATCGTCATCGTCGCCGGGTTCCAGGGGGTCGCCCAGGACACCAAGGACGTGACCACGCTCGGTCGGGGGGCGTCCGACACCACGGCCGTAGCTCTGGCGGCCGCGCTCGACGCGGACTACTGCGAGATCTACACCGACGTGGACGGGGTCTTCACCGCCGACCCGCGGATCGTCCCGAGCGCCCGGCGGATCCCTGACATCAGCTATGAGGAGATGCTGGAGATGGCGGCCTGCGGCGCCAAGATCCTGCACCTGCGCTGCGTGGAGTACGCGCGCCGGGAGAACGTCCGGGTGCACGTCCGGTCCTCCTTCTCCAACCTCGACGGCACCTGGGTGCAGGAACGAACGGAAGGAAGCGTGATGGAGCAGGCGATCATCTCGGGCGTGGCCCACGACCGGAGCGAGGCGAAGATCACGATCGTCGGCGTCCCTGACCGGGTGGGCGAGGCGGCCCGGATCTTCGAGGCGGTGGCGGCCACCGAGATCAACGTGGACATGATCGTGCAGAACGTCTCGGCGGTGGAGACCGGCCGGACCGACATCTCGTTCACCCTGCCCCAGACCGACGGCCGCGCCGCCATGGCCACCCTGAACGCGCTCAAGGCCGACGTGGGTTTTGCTGACGTGCTCTACGACGACCTGATCGGCAAGGTCTCGGTGGTCGGGGTCGGTATGCGCTCCCACCCCGGCGTGACCGCCAAGTTCTTCTCCGCCCTCGCCAACGCCGGGGTCAACATCGGGATGATCTCCACCTCTGAGATCCGGATCTCGGTGGTCGTCGACGGAGACGACGTGGACCGCGCGGTCGTCGCCGCCCACACGGCCTTCGGGCTCGACAGCACCGACTCCCAAGCCGTGGTCTACGCCGGTACGGGTCGCTGAGCCGCACCGAGAAGTTTTTTTCGGATCGACCAATCCGCCCCGCGGTGGGCGTCGAATCCCGTGCAGATGCAGGTCCCCGGTTAGCACCGAAGAGGGCCTGGACGTCTGGAACCAACAGGCGATGCATCACCGCACAGGGGCGAGGGGTTCCTCGGCGTGCCACCCGGCGCGCCGAGGGACTTTCTCGAATTGATCGTCACCTCTCCCACCGATTCCCGGTAGCAGGCATGATGGAGGCCTTGGCAGCGTCGTCAAGACAGGCGGGCGGTGGTGGGTGTTCGTCCAGGTGGTGCGCGGGGTGGTCCGCGATCCAGAACTGACCTTTGCGCGCCTCGACCTGTGGCTGCAGCAGCTGGCGCCAGGAACCCGCGGATGGCTCGGCACGACCGCCGGCGTGACCCGAAACCATGAGCTGATCTCCTTCGTCCGCTTCGCCTCGGCCGCGGACGCCCGGCACAGCAGCGACCGGGTCGAGCAGGCGCAGTGGTGGGCCGAGAGCGCGACGGTCTTCGCCGGCGACGTGAGCTTCGACAACTACGACGGGGTGACCCTGTTCGGCGACGGTGGCTCCGAGGACGCCGCGCTGGTGGAGGTGCTGGTGGGTCGGGTGCCGCGGCGTCGCGGTGCGGAGGTCACGTCGCAGCTGGTCGAGCGGGTGAGCGCGTTGAGCCCGCGGGTGATCGGGGGGCTGGTCGGGCTGCACGACAACGGCGACTTCACCCAGGCCGTCTACTTCTGCCACGCCGAGGACGAGCCCCTCGACGCCGGAACCCTGCTGGACGCCTCGCCCCGGGGGACCCAGCTGAGGGCCCTGCGGCTGGAGCACCTCTGGTTCGGCTCGCCGACCGGCGCCGTCCGCCGGTGCCCCGGACCGCAGACCCCACGAGGAACCGGGCTCCAGCTGCGTGACCTTGCTCCCGCTGACGACGACGTCAGCGCCTCAGCCGTGCTCGCGCTGCAGCGGGCCGCGTACCGGCTCGAGGCTGAGCTCATCGGCGACGACCGCATCCCTGCGCTGCACGAGGACCTCGAGGATCTCCGCGCCGCCGGTCTCACCTGGCGCGGGGCTTTCGAGCAGGGTGCCCTGGTCGGTGCGGTGGCGTGGACCGAGACGTCGACCGAGCTGGAGCTCCACCGACTGGTGGTCGACCCGTCCGCGCTGCACCGAGGCATCGGCCGGACCCTCGTCGAGGCCGCCCTGCGCCGTGCCGGTCAGCGACGGACGGTCGTAGCGACGGGCCGGGCGAACCTTCCCGCCCAGCAGCTGTACGCAGGACTGGGTTTCGTGCACCGGATGGACGTCGAGGTGCGGCCCGGCCTGTGGGTCAGCGAGCTGGTGCGACCCGGCAGCGCCGGCGATCACCGACGCTTGACCTGACGTCTGGGAACGAGAACGACCAAGGAGAGTCTGTGCTGGCGGACGCACTCTCCGCGAACGGTCGACCAAGCTGTCCGGTGAGCTTTCACCGGTGGTGTCGAGCACGACACATGTGGTCGGCGTCCTGCGGCGTTACTCGAGGCAACCGCACCTCTGGCGGATAGCGAAGCGGGTCCAGAAGATCCTCGACGAACGGCCTCAACCGATTGAAGAGATTGGCCCGGACCAGATGCGGCACGTTCACAAGCTGGAGCACAGGCTCGATCCAGCGACGCTGGCAGCCCTGGTGGACGACTACGCCGCCGGCATGAGCTCGACGGAGCTGCAGGAGAAGTACAGCCTCGGGAAGGCGTCGGTGCTGAGGCTGCTGGCAGAGGCAGGCGTGGAGATGCGGCGACGGAGCCTGAAGCCTGAGCAAGTCACCCGTGTGGTCGAGCGATACCAAGCTGGGCTGGACATCCGCGGCGTCGCGGCGGAGATGGGCCTCCCGAAGACGACGGTGCAGGACGCACTACGCCGGTCGGGCACGAAAATGCGAACGGGTGGGCGGCAGCGCCGAGGGGACTAGACCTAGAGTCCTCTCTACTCCCGCAGCTTGGCTTTCCGCGCGATCGAGTATTGGCAGACCTCCTCCAAAATATGGAACTCAAGTTGGTTCCAGTTCGGTCAAGGCCTTGAAAAATGCACCCAACGACCCTGATGCTTGGTCTCAGCTGGCAGGAGCAGTCCCGTCAGCACGGACGAGAGCCATGTCTCCACCAGTGACTTACTCGGCCGAACCGCTCCACACGTCAAGGCCGTCGTTCCTGAACCCCCGAGCAGGCGGCGCGGCTGAGGGTCTACCCAGCGTGCTGAGCCTGGTCGGTCTAGTTGCTCGGGGGTCAGATGGAAGCACTCGGTCCGCTCGTGGTGCCGGTCGGCTGGGTCTCGCTCCTGGTCGTAGCCGTCATCAGCATCACCAAGATCATCGTAGTCGCGATGGTCATCCGAGGAGTCCCACCCCAACACCGTGCAGAGGTGCTTTGGGCGGCAGGCTCACTCTTCGTCGGCCGCCGATCTCGAGGTGGTCACGAAGACAGCACCGACGAGTGATCAGAATCGGGACCACGGCCTATTCCGTGGTCCCGATTCGGTGTCTTGGATCGTTGGTTCAATCCAGCAGCGGGGCGAACTCGCACCCTTCGGAGCCCGCTAGCACAGGTTGACCGCTTCATGCCATGCTCACAGAATTGGTTTTGAGCCAGGTACTGCCGTCATTGCTGAAGCCTTTTCTAGGCGGCTGCATCACCGGAAACGTCAGTTACCGGCAGCTCATCGTCGCTGCGAAGATGCTTCTTGAGCTCGTTGCGCACGCTGACCGAGATCCGAGTGGCGACCATGAGCCATGTGGAGTTGAGGTGGATGCTCATGCCTACAAGCTGGCGCCGCGGCTGGACGAGGAGACACTCGCTGCCCGGCCGGCGACTACGGAAGCGGAATGAGATCGACCGAGCCGCGATGAAGGTAGGACCTCAGCAAGGGACTATGGCTCCAACTAAAGCGGTCCAGGTTTGGTGCCGCTGGAGGAGTATGGTCTCGGGAAGGCGTTGGTACTCAAGCTAGTTCCTGAGGCGGGGGTGAAGATGCGCGACAGAGCTTGACGGGGGCGTTCAGATGCGCGCCGGTGGCCGGCACCGACGGGCCGAGCCAGGTTCGTAACTTGCGCCTTCAGCGACATCCACGGTCGGAGCGTTAGTACGCCGGGAAGCACTTATACTTGAATTTTCGCCCGGCTGCCGTCGAGGAGTACGAATGTTGACGATCCGGTTCTATGCTCAAGGCAAAGATGCCGAGACTGAACATCGATTGGCAATAGGCCGTACGATGTTCGGATGAGTACATCAGAAGAATACATTGCTCGAATGCAAGAAATCGCTGCCCGCGCACGCGACTTCCAAACCAACGATGCCTCAGATCCGAAAGAGTTCTCGAGATCGGTCGTCGAGGATCTGCGTGCGCTGGCCGACGCCATCAGCTATCTCATAAAGAGAGATGACAACAGTAAGCTGCACGCGTAGCTCATCGCCGACCCCCTCGGAGCTTCCTCCGTCGCGACTACCCATAATGAGATATGAGGGAGTCATGAAAAAGTACCTGCTTGCAAAACCGGTGGAGGCCGTTCAGTACCGCAGGAACGAGAATGAGATGGAAATTGCTGGCCTGATTAAGCAAACTGGTCGCAGAATCAGCCACTCCAATACGTCCGGGCGGGCTTCACATATTCAATGATGGTCCTGAGTTCCACTTCACTGATGGAGATTGGGCCGTATTGATCGACTCGAGCGTCGTTCTGGTATCGGCACGTACCTTCGACCAACTGTTCATCGAGGCCGGTACGTGAAAGTTGGCCCAGTTCGTCCTGCACACGCGAGCCATACGTACGACCAACTCAAGTTGCTAATCGTGCTTCGATGCGGGCCACGATTTCTTCGCTGGCCTCTTGAGCGTGTGCCTGTATCGCAGACGAAGGTAGAGCATCTTCTGCATCTATCCGGAGATCCGGTCGGCTTGAAAACGCGAGTGATGCCGACGTCCGTCCCCTCAAACTACTGGCTTTCCCAATGGTGAGCATCCCGTAATCAGTTAGACCACAAGCCACGGCATACTCTGAGGCGACCGAAATCGGCAGATCGATCAGGAGCCGAAGGAGTGCTGCGACTCTACTTTCCAAGTCATCTCGGTCAAAGATCGCGCCCATGTTATCGCGCGGGAGGCTAAACCACCCACCGCGCTGACCATTCCGACCTACCGCCAAGCCACTCACACTCTTATTCGCATTAGAAATTTGCGCAATGGCTCGTTGATCATTGGTCGACAGGTCAATTCCTTCCGACATGCCAACCAGACCACTATCTCTCATGGCCCGCCCAAGGTCGTTGCCAAGCGCCGCCAGCCGACGAACCTCGATGCGCTGAGGCCCCACAGGGACAAGATGCACCTCAAGCGCAGCGTGCTCGGACGACCCATAGCGGCTCTTCTCGCGCCAGGCGACTGGCAGAGTCGTCTCGAGGAGCCGCCAGGTGAGAGCTGGGTCCGCCGTAGACGGTGACGGACTGTTGGCCTCTTGAGGCCCTGATACTAGATCGTTATTATCGTCGGATGCCGTGACTGCCCCAGGGAAGCTTGGCGGGGTCAGAGGCTTGCTACGACCGAGCTGGAGGCCGGACAGCAGCTCCCGGCGTGCTGCCTCTTGGTCCAACCCAACGAGGTCGATTCTGACTACCTGCCCGAGCAAGCCGCTGACATCACACTCTTTGACCCGTACCGGGATCAAGTTCCGCTTAGCACCTGTCGGATCAGTGGCAAAAGCGGCTGCCCACTCTGGAGCCGTGAACGTTGACGCCAGGAACTCGGGCGAGACGATCGCGATGACGCGGTCAGTTCCAGCGAGCCCTTGGTGCATCTCCAGCACAAAATTACTGCCGGGGCGGAAGTCCCAGGCTTGGACTACTACTCGGTAGCCCTCCTGTTCCAGGGCCCATGCCATCCACTCAGCCCATGACTGATCGGCGTGATTATAGCTGATGAAGAAGTCTGACTGTTGGGCAAGTTGAACCATGATGAGAGACATTATAAGCCTACGGATGCCGGGTAACACTGGATAGCATTGAATACAGCACAACTATACTCAACGTCGATTGCTGCATCTGCTGCCGCTGCTACATCGACCTCTGTGACTACAAAGCCGCAAACAGGTACCAATGCTCCCTCAGCGCAGCCTTCTCTCGACAAGGCTGCACGTCCGATCAGTGCACTTTGGCTGCTTAGGCCGGAAGGACGGCAGCTACGAGGCCATCGGTACTTCGCCACCCCTGACGCAGGTGTCTCGAGTAAGCCACACAAGGTGTCTGTCTGGTCGGCGTCCTGCGGCGTTACTCGAGGCAACCGCACCTCTGGCGGATAGCGACGCGGGTTCAGAAGATCCTGGACGCGCCACCCCAACCGGTCGAACCGGTGAGTTCTAACTCATCCCGACACGTCCACAAGCTGGAGCAGCGGCTGGATCCAGCGAGGCTGACAGCCCTGGTGGCCGACTACGCCGCCAGCATGTGCTCGACCGAGCTTCAGGAGAAGTACAGCCTCGGCAAGGCGTCGTCCGTACTGAGGCTGTTTGTAACAGTAGGTGTATAATGACATCATTCGAGGCCTTAGGGCGACATAGGGCCCCAGCATTGTGATGCTCGCAGCAGAACGTTTCGACGGCTGATTCCTCAGCAAATTGGGCTCTGCCAGATATGTAGACTGAGCGTCACCGCCCGGGTCGGCGAGCGCCGATGCAACACACTTTGACGGGGTCATACACAGCCAGCTGACAGCGCGCACATAGCCGGCGCCTGTAGAGACTGTGCGAAACTGGGGTCATGAATGTTTGGAATCTACGACGACGGTTTCGCGCCGCTTTCGAGTTGAAGCGCAACTCGGCTAATGCAGAGCAACGCCCCTCGTTCGACAAGGGTTCACTAGGACGTGCGCTCTTAGTACGCGTCCTCGGAGTCATCGTAATTGTTCTCGCCTTGATTTCTCTGACGGCTGTCTTCAGTGTTCGCTCTGTACTTCTGTCGAACCTGGACCGCGAGCTTCTGATGACGCTGGGTAGACAATTGACACCTGTGAATACGGGGCGTCCACCGGGTGGAAATGGACTTAACCGGCCTGGCCAGCGTACCGGGACCCTCGTATGTCAATTTGACGCCAGCGCGGGGGAGTGCGCTGTTCTGGGTGACGCGGGCCTTCCAGTTGAAGTCACAACCGCCGTAGTCGCCCAAATCGTGTCGACGTCTGCCGACGACCGAGTCAGGTCAGTGCAGCTATCGGGCGTCGGGCACTACAGGATGTCGGCCCGGCAACAAGGTGCGTCAACGGTTGTGGTCGGACTTTCAATGTCGGAGATAGATTCGACGACACGTGACCTCGCAGTCGTGATCTTCAGCGCTTCTATAATTGCCGTATTACTAGCTTGGGCTGCCGTTCGATCGGTTACGGCACGCGCGCTGCGGCCTCTTAGAAGCCTCCAACGTGCATCGCAGCGCGTCTCACAGATGCAGCTCGCAACCGGCTCTGTCGACCTATCTGTGAGAGTATCTTCATTAAAACGGAATGGGCCCACTGAAATTGATCAAGTTGCTCAGTCATTCAACTATATGCTTGACAACGTGGCAGCCGCTCTCGAATCTAGACAAGCGAGTGAGACACAGGTAAGACGGTTTGTTGCAGACGCCTCTCATGAGTTACGGAACCCGCTAGCCGCCATACGCGGGTACTCTGAGCTAAGCCTCCGGTTCTCAGAGAGTGTTCCTGCAGAGGTGCATCGAGCTCTAATTCGGATAGATTCGGAGTCCAAACGGATGTCGTCGTTAGTGGAGGACTTACTTCTACTCGCCAGGCTGGATCTGAATGTCCCGATCGCCGTTACCGAAGTAGAAGCCAATTCGCTGATCATGGACGCCGTCTCCGATGCTATGGCCGCAGGTCCGGACTACGACTGGGGTGTCGATCTACCTGCGGAAACAGTGTTGGTCTCCGCGAATCCCGAGCGACTTCATCAAATCCTAGTCAACCTCTTAGCGAACGTTAGGAAGCACACGCCTGAAGGTACAACCGCGACGGTGATCCTGCGAACGACGAATACCGGTGCTGTAATATGCGTTGAAGATAACGGACCCGGAATGTCCCCTGAAATGACCAGGATGGCGTTTGAACGCTTTACTCGTGCTGACTCAAGCCGTTCAAGGTCATCTGAAGGCCAAAGTACTGGCTTAGGCCTTGCTATAGTTTGGGCACTTATGGAGAGCCAGCACGGCCGGGCGGAGATCTCGAGCAGCCCCTCCGGCACTACGGTGACACTCCACCTCGTTAGAAGTAGCAGTTAGCTCCGACAGATTCGAGGCTATTACGACGCTGACTGCTTTTTCTCCAACGTTGAAGCAAGGTCGGTGAGGGCCTCTCGCGCTCGAAGTGCCGCTGCAAGCCTCTGTTCCGGTCCCGGTATACCAAGCGGCTCCTCTAGTTGTCTGCGGATCTCGCGGCGCTCGCTATTCTGGTCAACTGGTTGTGGCAATACCGAAATGGCAGCGGCTATCCCTCGTACGTTCGATGAGCTGAAAGCTCCCAGTCGTACAAGTCGGTACCCGATTGCTTTTGCTATCTCGTAATTACTGAGGCCAACTTCAGCCATTCCCACCGCGACCTCGGCGAGAGCAATGTGCATCGGACGAAGGCCCTCTTCGTTGTCTGCAGACACGCCAGCAAGTATACGGGAAGGTTTGGCTGGCTGGTACGGTAGCCGCCCGTGACCGGACGGTAATATCGGGCTGGCTGCCGAGAAGACGGAGCGTCGTCAAAAAATAACTTGTAGATTGCTCGACCAGATTGCTTTCGGCACGCCGCTACCGGCGCGGCCGCTCACAGTATGGGTGTGTTATGAGGACCAAGTGAGGCCACGATCGGATGAACGGTCCTCGTCTCAGAACCTTGTTTGAGCTAAGGTGTAAGAGGGTTGCCGTGCCTTTAAGGAATGATATAAATGTTTGTCTCAAGCTCATAATCGTTACTCGCGTAGGCTTTGACACAGGTTGAGGTCGAGTAAAACCTACTAGTAATGTAGGCTCCGGTAGAACCGTTGTAGACGCTCACCTGCACGGTGTGCTTGGAGGCCACATATGGCTTGAACGACACCCAAGCAGTACTCTGGGCGGCTTCCCTGTTGTCAAGGATGTGTGAAACGCCCGTACAATTAGCGCCCTTGTAGATCACGAAAGCGTCAAAACTAGCTTCGGTAACGTAGAGGTGAAACCCATTGACCGCACTCGCTTGAGCAGCCGGCGTGCTGGCAACTACGCCTCCCGCGATCAGTCCTAACCCAGCAGCCCCGATGCAGAGACGCTTTGACAACCTTCTCATGTCAACCCTTTCTATTCTTTTCATGCGAACCCATCCGGTTAAATCTGAAGTCACGAACCGTTTTCTGATTATCTGGTGGTGACCCAGCTGCAGCTCAAACAATTCGAAGGATCTTGAGCCGTAAGAACATCTTCGCCAGGGCTTACCTTTCGATTCGCCGGGTCAGTTATAGGTGGAAACTACACACGACGACAAGCGCTCGCGCCCGGTCCGTCTGGAATTTCCCAGTGCATATATGCCTACTGGGTTGGAGCCCGATCCCCGGTAAGAAGAAATCACTTGCCTTTGAGAGCTTGCGATGGCTCGGACGATACTGCAAGACCGGAGGCGCCGCAAGGCCTGGTCGAGAAGATCTGGACATCCTCTCTAAGCCCGCTACGTGGCGGCCATCGCCCTCATGGCAGGAGCAAGGCTGAACGCGGGCTTGACGCCCATCGTCAGAGACCCACTCCTCTTGTCGCTGATGACCACCGGTCCCATCCGGAGCGAGGGCGTGCGTTCTGCTCTGGGCTATTGGCGATTTCACCCCTCCCACTCCTCGTACCTAACTACTTCGCAGTCATCCGCGATCCCACCGGCATCCTGTGTCGGCGTGTGATGCTGCAGCCGCTCGACATGGGTCTAGGGCCGACTCAGCCAGGTGTTTGAGACCTGGCTCTCCGCCTGCAACCCGACCTGGCGCCGACAGCATGGAGGGTGACGGGACTACTGGTTGTCGGTTCGATCGGGAGGGCCGCTCGCTCGCTGCCCTGGAACGGCTCGTCCACCACGCCGACAGGTAGGAGACGCAACCTCGACCAGGTAGTCCGCAGTTCGCTGGGCGCTGACGTCGGCCGTAGCTTCGTTGGACGCGGCCACGCCGTGCACGCAGTAGGGTCGACCTATGACGATAGCGGAGGAGTTCGGCTTCCAATCGGACCCCGCACCCATGGCCTTCGACCTGATGCGCAGCATCTGGACCGAAGACCCGGATTCGCCGCTGGATGAGCGGATGGACTTCATCAGGGCGCTGAGTGGTGACGTGGGCTCGAGCATTCCCGAACTCGTTGCATGGATGCGTCGTGCAGTTCAGGATTGAGGCAGCACCGAAGGGTGGCCTTCGAGTCATATCGAGGGTTCCGGACGGGGAGCTGGTGCAAATTGATGGCCGGAACGGCATCGGCAAAACCCTTGCCATCCGTCTCCTCCAACTGGTCACTACCTCCCAACCCTTCGCTGACAAGCCGCAAAGCTGGACGACGCTAAAGGATAATCTCAAACCGGTCACGATTTGGGCCGAGGGTCTTCGAGGCGGGAAGACGCTGCGATTTGAACTCGACCCTGACGAGTGGCCGCCCGAGCCGTCGTCGCCTGGTGACTGGCTCGGATCGGTATACCTCAATGACGAGCAAGTCCCGTGGTCAGCAGTACCTCCACTCCTTCAAGTCCGTCGCATCGGCGGCGACGAAACTCTTGGCGAATCGCTGGCAGCGCAGGTAGCGACCGACGCCGAGTTAATCCGTCAGGTTACTCGTCAGCAGGAGCCCTCACGAAGGAACTGGAACGAGCGGATCGGCGCGCTTCGGCTTCTGACGGAAATTCCAGCCGCATTCGATTTCGCTCGACTCCGATCAGTCATTGCGAAGTCAGAAGAGGAAGTCGTCGATGTAGCGAGGCGGCTGGAGACCGCGCAAGTACGTGCCGACAAGATGGCCGAGGCTGAGCGCTTACACGACCGCCGCAACGCCGTCATTGCGAAGCGACCTGTATTGACGAAACGCATCGCCGACCTGACCTCGTCCGAGGAAGCGATTCGCGCAGCGGCTCAGGAACTCGACGAGCGCGCAGCGGAAGTACTGACAAAGTCGCAGCAGACGGACGAGGTATGGTCGAACGTCAACCGCTTGACGGCTCTACAACGCAAGCGTCGAGATCGTCGGGAGCGGCGTCGGCGTGATGTCGCGGAACTGAGCCGCGCGGCGGGCGTCAGCGTCCCCGTCGATCTAACTGCGGCACAGGCCGAGGTCGAATTACTAAGAGCTCGCCGAGCTGACCTGGAGCAGGAGCGGCAGACTGTTGACAGAGCGGGCTTGGTACTCGAGCTTCTAGACGCGCTAGATGGTCCGATCGACCGTGGGATGAGCGCCCGCCTCGCCGAAGAGGTCGTGGCCCAGCTGCCAGCCGGGCCACTCAGTCTGGACGAACTCGATCACGGACTGACCGTGCGTCGCCAAGTACTAGATCAGATTGAGCGCAGCGCCGGTGACGAAATTACCGGTGCCGTGGCCGAGATTGATCGCCAACTCGCGGCCTGTGCAGATCTGCCTGATGCAGTGCGGCTATTGACGCGCGCTGAGACCGACCTGCAAGAGACAGAGGATCAGCTCGCAGAGTTCCTGCGCACGCTCGCTGACGGCGTCGCCGGCGACTATGAGACGGTAAATAAGCAGCGGGTCGAGCGGCTCGATGAGTTGACGGCACTCGTGGAGGAGCGCGCCCAAGCTGAGGCTGAGCGTTCGGAATTGCTCGCAGAGGGGGACGAGGGCGATCTAGCTCGCCTTGTCCAGGAGCAGATTGCAGGCCTCGGCACGCGGGCTCAGCCGACAGACGCTGACGGCTGGGCGGTCTTCCGGAGCGGCGTGCTCCGCGAGCTTATGGCTGCGACTGGTTCACTCCGTAATGTCACGGAGAGTCGGGACCGCGTTCGCACTGAGTTCGTGCAGGCCGAGTCAGCAGTACGCGGTGCGACAGCCGAGCTTTCCAAGAACCCGCGTCACGTCTGGCTGAAGGCCGAGGGGCTTCCAATGCCACAAGCGTCCGCGTCGATAGAAGCGCAGTTGGACGCGCTGCGCGCTCTTGGGAAGGGCGCCTCCAGGGTTGACGACCTGCTCCTTCGCACGCTGAACGAACAACAGTCACTTGAGCGGGCCCTGTTTGGTTTGGAGACACGTCTGCGCGCGAGCGGCACCGCTGGACAACTACAGGCCGGCCAGCGCGGAGAATTCTCGGCCCGGGTCGAACTTCATTATCAGCGACGCTTCGCTGATGAATTGTCGACAGACATGGTTCGTGCTGCACTGTTCTCCAACGGGTCTGGCATTTCCGTCGATCTACGGACCATGTCAACCAGTTGGACGCTGCCGAGTGGGCAGCGCAACACGCGCCCATTGGAGGCCTTTTCCAGCGGCGAGCGTGCCTTCGCCTACACTCGGGTCCAGGTAGAGCGCCTGACTAGTGATCGAGCCGAGAACCGCGTGATCTTCCTCGACGAGTTCGGCAGCTTCGTCGCACAAGACCGTTTCGAGGAACTAAAGAGGTTCTTAAAGTCCCAGGCACTCGGAAGGGCCGCTGACAAGATCGTCCTCATCCTTCCCCTTCGGCGAACTCCTACCGAGAGTGAGCAACAAGAACTTGTGCAACGAGGCGGCTATGTGGCGAGCGTGATTAGCTGATGGTGGAACCGGGCGACGAGCAGTCGGTGTTGCCAGACGCCGAGAGCTGGTATGGGATGCCTCGTGTCTACGCTCGTGAACACGCAGTGGACCTAGCGAAAGCACTGTCCACAGTATGGGCCGCTCAGGGGCGAGCCGCGGGAGCCAAGGACGACGCCGCCATTCGAAAAGCATGGTTCGACCCGCTCGCCCGTGGCGCACGATTGCGCTCGGCGATCGACAGCCTACCGCCCGTACGCGAGCTCGTCCCGAGTTGGGATTCGCTCAATCTCGGCGCTCCACTCGTCTTGGTTGTGAACGAAAGCCGGTCCCTCGTTAGCATGGAGGGTCACGCCTACTTCGGCCTGCTCTTCAAACAGCTGCAAGCGCAGTCAGACACTAATCGAGTCCGTCTCCGCTGGTCAGAGACAGACGCGGCCGAACGCGCGCTGTTGAACGAGTATCGATCCGCCGTCCTTTCGAAACTGCATTCGGTAATCGACCTTCGATCCGGCGATGGCGCGCCACTACTTCCCCAGGCAATTGGCCAAATCTTACTCCTCATTCTCAATGGGAACTTTGGACCCGAGCGAGCCTTGCGTCGTCCGGTCGATACTCTCGATCGCGAGGTCCTCGACGATGCTGTAGCCCAGGTCGTGTCAGCTTTCGCGGAGTGCATCGCGCCGTCGAAGCGGGGTCGCGCTTCCGGTGCCTATAGCCTATACAGCGGCTATGCCGTATCAGAGGCTCGTCGACGACTTGGATCAGACCTCGCGGAAAACCCGGTCTACCTCGCCAGCGGTAGCCGCCAACGAGTCACGGAGCGGCTCGTTGGCGATCTGCGGCGTCGAAAGGTCCCGGCCCATCTGGCGCAGGCAGCCTTGGAGGCCCTAATTCAGCGATACGAAGTACTGCGACCTTCGCTCGCGCAGTACGGACTTGCGCAGGGCAAGCCGAGCGACGCGATTCAGCTGCGCGAAGCCTTCCGCAGCGCCTGGGATTCATCGGGTGCTAATGAGTAGTGATTACTCGACCACCAGAGTGCTCGAATTCCTCATTGATGTACTAGAGGAGGCGGATCGAAGCACCGGTTCCGAGCTAAACGTGATCCCCGTCGTCGTGATGGATGACCTCGCAAGCCTACTGCCGCTTCTGACCGAGGTGTGCCGGCATGCCGGTTTGCCGTTCCTCCTCGCAGAGTCTGTGGTTGACAGCCTCCCATGGCTCGATGAGAACCTTGACCCCAACGATACTCTGAAAGAAAAAATCGAGAGATTGTCTCTCGACTCCACCGGTAGTGGCACCAGCGAGAGCCTCTGCGTGACTGTCGAAAACGGTAATCTACAGGTGCGGATTGGGAAGAACGGCGTGCCAACAAACCCGGGCGACCGCAACCAGCTGGGGCTCTTGACAACGCTATTTGACCGAGAGCTTCGGGCCCATTCAGCCGCAGTCATAGCGTATGACGAGACTGACCTGTCGGCTGATAGTAGGGAGCGAATGTGGAACTTTATTCTCAAGGATTTGCAGTCTCTTGGGTCAATTTGTAAGACGCTGGTTGTGCTGGTTGGTTGCGTCACGATGGAGTATGGCCGTCACTGCCGCGAGGGCGCTGGAGCACGCTGGGCGTTTGAAAACGGCAACATTCGATGGCGTCAGCGGTCTCAGACGGACGTTAGCCGTATCGCAAAAACTACTGCCGACGACGACACGATCGTGCTCATGCTCGGGGCTGGCGCGTCGATGAGCTCCGACCTGCCGCTCGGAGATGAACTCCGCAACAGCGCGTTAGCTCGTCTCGTACCGAATCTAGCGAATCAGGGAAAGAGTTTCCGCGAGCAGGCCGGCGAGTTCTACCGACAGGTTGCTTCCGACCGTCGGCTCATGCCGTCCGAGGCCGGAATCCGGGAAGAAGACTTCATCAAGACGCTCACACTCGAACGGGTACTGCGTGAGGAGGTACGCGGGCGAGCCCATGAAGAACCTCTCCCGACCCTCATCCAGTTTGACGAGCGTCAGAAGATGGTCCTGGACTCGCCTGGGCCGTCTATGAGTGACTTGCGCGAACTGCTGCACCTGAGGCGTCGACTTGTTCTGCTTACGGTCAACTTCGACCAAATGATTGAACACGATAGCCTGGTACTTGACCCCGGTGCCTCGGATCCACTTGACTCCCGGCCGCGCCACCCAGGAGAGGCAGCGTCCGTCCGCATGTTCGTGACACCGAGCGACTTCAAGGCGTTTCCGACATACTATGACAATTACCGATTGAATGGCGGTGCCGTTCCACTCGTCAAATTGCACGGAACGATCGATCGCTTAAACACCGTTCGCGCCAACCTCGATGTTACGCTACCCGGGCTGAATGAGCACGCGGCGAATCTTTTACGACATCTCGTTCCCGGCGAGGGCGGCTCCGTCAAGTGGTTGTACGTGGGATGCAGTATGCGTGACCCTGACATTACAGCCGTTACGCAGACGCAACAATTCGCCTATCGTGCCCTAGAGATGTGGGTCTCGCCGTTCGTAGACCCACATGTTGAGGAGTGGGTCGCGAGGTATCGTCAGCCGGCTTGGCGCTCTGCCAGTCTTCCGGAGACGCTTCGTGAACGAACTATCACGCAGACCGCCGACACTTTCTTCCGTCACTTTCGCGAGATGCTGAGTGAGTAACGTCAGGGACGATGTAGAACCAGCGCTCGCTCTGAGAGTTTCGCCTGTGAGCGACCGGTGTTTGTCGACCACCGGTCACCGCGCTGCCGGAGGGCGACGTCCTCCTTCAACTCGAAGCCTTGCTCCTGGGCGAAAGCACCGATAAGCGCTGGTGTGTCAATATATACACCATAGGGCGCGCTGTCGCCGATCAACCATAGCGCCGGAGATCCCGGTTCGAGGTGGTTGAAAAGATTCTTGAGTACGGACTTCATTGCGACGAAGTAGGACGGCACGACCTGGTCGTATTCTTTCGGTCGACCCGTCCGCTCGCTCCGTAGTCGTGCCAAGTCATCTACGATACCTATCACTTTCCTGCTCGGCACGTCGTCGTCTGACTTCAAGATATCAATGGCGGCGAGCTTGTCGCCCTTTGACGACTGCTGTGTCGTGGCGGTGATCATATCCGAGCGAACTTCGATACACATGTCGCGCCAAGTCCGTACCTCTCCCCAAAAGTAGAGCTCCAATCGAGTCGCGTCGGCGTAGTCAAAATTGTTGAGATAGGGTGGCGAGGATATGCAAGCTTGAGACCTTGTCGGCATGGCTCTCCATGCAGCGGTAGACCGCGAATCGCCACGCACAATCACACTAGAGAACGATGCCGCTCTATCGTCGAGCCCGCTGATGTCGGCCGTCATGAACCGTAGACGTTCTTTAAACCGCAGAAATACGTCCGGATGCTTCGGTACCCGCGCTATCCCTGGGCGCTGATAGGGCCAGCCCACTTTGACGGCGGCAACATCTCGAAGGGTGCCGAGTAGCGCCCACTTCAAGTACGGTAATGAATCGGACCAAGGTTCTTTCTTGATGCGGTCGCGCAGCTCGAGGAGCGCAAGAAGGGTGGCCGGCAAGAAGCTGCGAATAACTAGCGACGTCTCCTCGGAAATGTCCCGTTCGTGTTTCACGCGGACTGCTGCCTCCGCTGCATCGGATAAATCAAGTCCAGCCACTGTAATTTCATTAGGACTCGGTGTGGGATTACGTAGCTTTAGCGCCGCCAGTTCCGCGATGAGCGGGTGTGCCTCGATCCCCGTGAAGTTGAGACCTCGCTGACGAGCAGCTGTACCGGTGACTCCAGAGCCCGTAAAGCAATCAGTGACTGTTCCCTCGGTGACCCCTATTTCGTCCAGAAGCATCCCCACGTAGTCGGCCGCAAACCCAGCTGGGTAGCGAAACCAGCGATCGAACGAGGTCGTTCGACTTGTCCCGTGGCTTCGACCAACACCCGACCCGGTCACCGGTGGCCACGATCCTGTCTCACGAGGCATGTCGTCGGGTCGCATGGTGCCATTCCACCACGGCGGAGTGCCTTTCCGCGTGTGGGTCCCCTGGCGTGGTGGGGTTTTGGGGTTCGGTGAGTCGCTGCAGGTGAGGGCGCCATCGGCGGGATTCTCGGTGTGTACCGGCAAGTACTCACCAGGAGGTTCCCGCCAATGGCGTTGTCCCAGTCTGTCGCATCCGAGCTGTTAGAGGCCTTCCGGGCCGGGGAGGGTGTGGACCTGATCCGCGAATCGGTGCGGTTGGTCATGCAGGACCTGATCGAGGTCGACGCGGCCGAGCAGATCGGCGCCGGCCGCTACGAGCGCACCGAGACCCCCACCACCCAGCGCAACGGGTCGAGGTCGAAGCTGATCTCCACCCAGGCCGGGGATGTGGAACTGGCGATCCCGAAGCTGCGGCAGGGGTCGTTCTTCCCCGTCATCCTCGAGCGGCGGCGGCGGATCGACCAGGCCCTGTATGCGGTGGTGATGGAGGCGTGGGTCGACGGCGTCTCGAACCGGGCGGTCGACGATCTGGTCGCTGCCCTCGGGATCGGCTCGGGCATCTCCAAGTCGGAGGTGTCGCGGATCTGCGCCGGCCTGGACGAGCAGGTCGAGGCGTTCCGGTCCCGTCCGCTGCACCACACGACGTTTCCGTACGTGTTCGTGGACGCCACCTATCTGCATGTCCGCCGCACCGGTCAGGTCACCACCATGGCGGTGGTGGTCGCGACCGGCGTCACCGCCAACGGCGGCCGAGAGATCCTCGGTGTCGACATCGGCGACTCCGAGGACGAGGTGTTCTGGCGCGGGTTCCTCCGCACCCTGCGCGAACGCGGCCTGTCCGGGGTCCGGCTGGTCATCTCCGACCAGCACCGCTGGTCTGGTCGCCGCCCCTCGCCCGGCAGCTGCAGGGGTGGTCCACCAACGGTGCCGGGTCCACTTCGCCCGCAACCTCCTCGCCCTGGTGCCGAAGTCTCACAAGGACACGGTCGCTGCGGTGTTTCGGACCGCGTTCGCCCAACCCGACGCTGCCGCCGTCGCCCAGGCCTGGGACCAGGTCCGTGACCAGCTCGCCGGCACCTTCCCCAAGATCGGGCCGCTGATGGATGACGCGAAAGCCGAAGTGCTGGCGTTCACCGCCTTTCCCCGCAGCCACTGGGTCAAGGTCTGGTCGACCAACCCGATCGAACGGCTCAACCGCGAGATCAAACGCCGAGCCCGCGTCGTCGGCATCTTTCCCAACGACGCCTCCGTCATCCGCCTGGTCGGTGCGGTGTTGAACGACGCCCACGACGAATGGCAGGTCTCCGACCGCCGCTACCTCTCCGAGACCTCCATGGCCAAGCTCCACCCAGCCAGCGATACTGATGTGGTCGCCGCAATCGGAGCCGGCGACTGACATCGAGAATCACCCGAAAGCCCACCACCGGGCGGGACTCAATCCTTTCCGCCACGTGGCAGCGCCCCGCACCCCGTGTGCTAGGACCGTTGTCGGGACTGCGATCCGTCGACTCTGCAGAGCGACCGCCGTAGATTGTAGGTCGCATCAGGCCAGTCACGCTTGGGACACCCGGCAACGATCCAGCGCAGCACCTCGAGCTGGCGCTCGTTGAGCGGATTCCGACCAACCATGCAGGTTTCTGCCTCCACCACCGAGCTGACTCGGAGTCCAGACTGCTTGATTCAACGCTGCTCTCCGAGGACTGCCTGTCCGTTATCGTGCGGTCCTCGCCTTCGGAGGGGACCGGTGGCAGCGGGGTGAGGACTGAGCCAGCATGCCTGACCCGATCGCGATACCACCACGCTGCCCGGGGACGACGTCTTCCCGCAGGAGATCCTGACCGCGGCGGCTGACATCCGTGTGGTGGGAAGCCAGGTGAGCAGCCAAGCGGCGACGGTCGTCTCCTCCTGGGGGAAGCTGAAAGCGGACTACGAGGCGCCGGAGTCGGCGGCCCTGCTGCAGGCGATGAACCCGGTAAAGACCAATGGCGCGACCTTTGGCTCGAACCTGGACAAGGCTGCGACGGCCCTCGAGGTGTTCACCGAAGAGGCGCGGACGATCAAGAAGGCGGTCGCGGCCATCCGGGAGCAGGCCAACGCGTGGCTGGTCAGCATCAAGGGTGTTTGGACAAGGCGGCGGTCGACCCGAATAGCGGTGTCGCGCAGTCCACTGCGTCGTGGGACGAAGAGGCGGCGAGCATCGCCAAGAACGACGCCTTCCTGCAGGCGATCGCCAATTATCAGGAGCTGCTGTGGGCAGCGGAGCGCAAGTGCGCCAACGCGATCTATCCACGTGCACGTCTAGGCGGCGTTGGGCTGAAACTGTCCGCCAGCACATGGCCGACGACTACAACCGCGACCTGTTGGCCGAGTATCCAGAGGGCGAACGCGCTTACGACGGCTTCTGCAGGAGATCCATCGTGCGGTCACGCGCAGTCTCCAACAACCGAACCCAAGTGGGTGGATACTGACGGGCGAGCTTGAGGCTGAACTCGTCAGGGTGGACCGCCTCGATGCTTCAGCCGAGCCAAGTCAGCGCAGCGAGGTACTACGAGACAGGCCATGTTGCGCTGATCGAGACCCAGATCAGCCAGCGTCTCGAGATGGATGGCGCTCCATCTACTGAGTGAGCATGACTTCGGTAATCAGCTCTGATCTTGACCGATATTGCCCACTCGACTGCGCGCCGATCCGCCAAATCGTTCGTTAACACGAGCCGAATGAACCCGTTGGCTGGTTCGCGTCGGCCTGGAAGGTGAGTCGGACTTGGATTCGGCGGACTTATACCGCAGGATTGGAGCCATGGGATCTCGCACAACAGTCACACTTTTCGACGACCTCGACGGCAGCACCGAGGAGATTCGGACTGTCTCTCTCAGTCTCGATGGTCAGGCCGTCGAACTCGATTTGTCTCAGAAAAACTTCGAGAAGGTCTCGGAGTTCCTGCAGCCCTACATGGCGGCTGGTCGGAAGTCGGGCGGTAGCTCCGCGGCTCGGCGCACTCGTACGTCATCTCCTGCTCCGACGAAGTCAGGGATCGATACCCAAGCCGTCCGTGAGTGGGCCAAGGCTCAGGGTCACAAGGTGTCCGACCGTGGCCGCGTCTCCGGGGACATCGTCAGCGCATACGAGGCAGCTCACTAGATCGTGAAATCTAAGAGCTGGCGGACGCGGCAGAGGAAGACGTGCGTGGCTTGCGCGGACCAAGCTATCGATCGACTAGCACTGCTCGCGGTAGGTTCTCAGCATCGGCCCCGACAGCGCCGGAGTGCTCTATGTTGCGGGTGTGGACGCGCGGCGGGCAGAACTGTCGGCTGAGTTCGCCGTCGGCGTTCGTGCGCTGCGTGAGGCGGCTGGGCGCCCGTCGATCAGCAGTACGAGTACCGCTGCTGGCCTTAAGGAGGCCGAAGTATGCGATGCGCTCAGCGGTCGCCGTCGACCGTCTCGCCGAGTGGTGGTAACCTTGGCTAGAGCTCTGGGAGGCGACCCGCAGGTTTGGGAACGCACTGGGATGGTCTTGATGCGGCATGGCGGACGGTGCCCGGCGCCCGCTGGACTAGGCCTCTCGACGAAGACCTGTGCCGCTGCCAAGTCGACGCATGCCCCAATAATGCAGATGGACGACTGTGCAGAACACACGAGTGGCACCAGCAGGGTTACGGCGACGCGACCGCCGGCCCCTTCAGATCGATGAACCACTCTGACACATGCGAGGTCGAGGGCTGTGATCGGCCGTATCATGCCAAGGGAATTTGCCGAGGGCACTACGAACGCTCCAGACGAGCTGCTAATCCCATGCGCCCCACGTAGAACTCGTTCACCACCTGCGCCATTTGGAAATGGGTCATGGACTGCTCTGAGTTGCTGCGTCCGGAGACTATAGTTCCGAAATTGCTCGCGGTGTTCATACGGGCTCATCCAACAGTGCAATATGGACGAAGTCCACTCCGTCGATTTATAAACCTCAAGCGGTGGGTTCCCAAATCTAGAACATTGCCCTACTCATGACAGTATGCAACAATTGAAGGTGATCATGCCCGGCTCAGACTTTTTGTTCCTCGTACAATGCTCCGCGACCAAGTCCACACAACGACTGCCAGCGGAGTCTATATATATATCAGCACTATTTCGGAAGAGTATGGATCTTGCAAGGGCCGTGCCGGGCAGCCGCCAGATGATCTTATCCGCAAAGCATGGGCTTCTTCAACCATCGACCGTCATCGAACCCTACGACATTAGCCTAACATCCCTTTCTCGAATGCAGCGCGCCAGTTGGGCTGAGTCAGTTATCCGTGACTTGGTTCGCAGGGTCCCTCCGGCTACGCGAATTGTGATGCTCGCGGGTTCCGACTACTCCGATCCGCTATTGCGGCCCCTGAGACAGCATTTCACAGAAGTTCTAGAGCCGCTAAGGCAGCGGGGCATTGGGCGGCGATTGAAGTGGCTATTAGCTGCGACTAACTGTCCAATTCCCGCGATCTATCTAGAATGTTTCTATCAACAAATCTCAAGGCTAATCAAGACTCAGGGGCCGACACCGTTGTGGCAGCTCAGTGAGACGACGCTTCCAGAGCGAGGAGTATACTATTTCTTCGAGCCGAGTGAGGCTCGATGGACCGGTCAACTTAGAGTTGTCCGGGTTGGTACGCATGGTGTCAGCATCAATGCTAAATCCTCGATGCGGGGCAGGCTTCGAACTCACTTAGGTACTCAGGCAGGCGGGGGCAGCCATCGTTCCTCGGTCTTTAGGCGCCACGTCGGAGACGCGCTATCTAATCGAACGCCTACTTTAGCAAATTCATCGTGGGGGTTGGGTCAGACTGCTACAACTTCTGTAAGAAGCAATGAATCTCTCCTGGAGAGTGAAGTGAGCAAGTTCATGCGTGAAACGCTGGTGTCGTGGGTTTCAGTATCAGATACACCAAGCGCTTCGAGCGATAGAGCCTACTTAGAACAAAACTCGATTTCGCTACTCTCGACCGTCGGACCGACTTTTGATCCACCGTCACCCGGATGGCTCGGAACGGCTAGCTCCCGCGAGGCCATAAGACTCAGTGGACTCTGGAACGTCGAACACGCCGGAGACATAGCGGTCGATGGCAGTTTCCTGTCCGTTTTTGAAAAGTATGTCGATATAACCCTAGACGGGAAAGCTTCCGCGGGCGAATCACTAGCACCGAGAAATTGGAAGGCGGCCAGGTCCGGCCAAGTGCAGTTGCCAATATGAAGGCGCTTCGCCAAATGCCCTAAAATTCTTACTATGCTCTTGCAAACTGCTTCAATCTTTGAATCAGGCTAGATTCGTGACAGAACGTATCGACGATCGAGCCTTCGCACATCGGGTTCTTGAAGTAGCCAGCACCTCGGCGGCTGTCCGTTGAAAAACCTACGCAAAATTTCCCTTTGGCATAAGCATAGCCAAGCTCAAAAGCTACACCTTCATCAACCGCTACGCCATCAAGTACGGCTACAACTATCATGCTCTGCTCTAAGGCCCTAAGATCAGATGAAAAAACCTCTCCCACGGCAGTGCTTTGCCTGGCAGTGCCGGTCCCGCGGATATCCTGAAGCAGTAGGCCATCTCGTTGAGGTAGAAAGACATCTCCGATATGCTCCTCTAGCTGCTTACACAGCCCAAGATTTGCTGACCTCTCCGCCTGCGTAAAAAGAGGCGCCGCTAGGTAAATTAGCCTAGGTCGGAGGATGGTCGGCAGGGGCTGACTCGGACTGCTGGCGACGGGCCGGCGATTGTCTTGTTCCATCTTCTACCTCTTTCAGTCGGCGGTCCAGCTCTGCTGTTGTATATTCGGAGAAGTAGACAAGACGCGCAACCTCTTTTACGACGTCTGTAGGACTCATTCTCTGGACCTCCAGCTCCGTTGTACCTGACCCGAGGTACAACATTTGGAGATCTTCGTGCCGTTCCATAGTGTACGGAACCGAAGTCTCTTTGCCACAAAGAGCAGCACGCACTACCACTTCCTCAGGCTGCGCCGCAAGGAGTATCACATGCCCGTCATGGAGTTGACGCTTTGATTGCCTTGGGCTGATAGCTGCCCGGACTTGCTTAGCCTTCGACGACCAGTCAGCAGGATTGGTGAAACTGATTGCATCCGGAGGGCATCTGTCGATCAGGTGGATGCCGGGCGAGCCCTTCGTTGCGATATCGAGCATCTTCCGATTTTTTAGGCCGATCTGATTTAGTACCCACTCATCGACCTGCGTCTCTTGCTCCTTTGTAAGCTCAGTGAATGGCTTCGACATCAAGGCGAGACGGGGTTCGAGCCATTCGTCGTGAGTTACAAAACTATTGAAGTGACTGAAGGTTGTCGTCTTACCAGCTCCAGGCACGCCTGCCAAGTAATAGGTATACTGAAGATTCACGCCAAGCTCTTCTGCGCGCGCCCGCAAATCATCGACATCGTCGCCGAGGATATCCCCTAGTGCATTTATCTCCGACGAGCTTAGATGCAATGTAACCAAGTTATATGTTTCGAAGTTGCTCGCCACCTCCGCCCGCTTCGCTGCTTCGGAGATCTCACTGCCAGCGGGAACAAACCTGATGTAGTAGTGGTAACCACCTGGACTGAGACGAGCGGCCTGGCGTAGCATATGACGAAGTGATTCGTCGCTCAGGCTCAAACCAATCAGCAGAAACGTGTGTTTGGTGAGATAGTGAAGAAGCGTACTATACTGGCCCGCCATAACGTCTATCAACTGATCCGCGAAGCTTCCTTCGCTAAAGACTACCGTACCGCTCGGGACCTCCATCAAGTTATACGGCAGGTAGCCGTTAGGGTGAAGGATTATCGCGAGACCTCTGCGGAATGGCGGACGCGGATCAACGATAGTTTGAAACGTCTGGGAAGTGCGTTTCTGATCCGAAGTTCTACTCTGCAGGAGTAACCGCTCAAGGACATCATCGAAGTTATATGTGACCGTGAGCGATGATTGCCGGATCGAACCAAGAAAATGCTTGTACGCGGAGTCTACCTTCAATAATTCTTCGTCATTCGTAGGTGTGCCCGCGTACAAGGCACGATGGAGAACGCGACGCCACTTAGCTAAGAGGAGCCTCTCAACGTCGCCAATGCTGCTACTCACGATCCGGCACTGCTCGTAGTTCAATTCCCTAAATCGCTGGTATAGCACCTCGGTTAGGATCGGGAGGGGCAAAAACGCTGAGTCTGCATAGTCGGATCCCGCATTGACTTCTGGATCCATAGCTACGCGTTCAACAAGTTTGGACCAGTCTGGGAAGCTATAGGGCGTCGAGACGCCCGCTCCTAGAATGAATCCAAGTCGGCGATCTTCGAGTTGGCGACGCAGGTGGGCTATAGCTTTCGGGTATTTGATCAATACCCGATCGTATTCGGCATCAGACAACAGATCCCTCCAAATCAAAAGCTCGACGAGAATTAGGCCTTTGGGCGCCGCTGACAAACTGGCGACTCTGCAAGTCAGTGCAACGACATAACCGATGAACTTGGCGTCCGTTACCAAATCTCCTGTTAAACAGTTTTAATTCATAAAGTCTATCTTATGCAGGGAATGTTAAAACTGGCGGTCTGCACTGAGTGTAGTCGAGGCTGCTGTCGGCTGACACCTCGCCGTGCTGAGCGAGTATCTCCGGAACGTCCTCAGGAGTGATGCATCGACGGATGGAATGTTGAATGGCACACGTCGGAGGAAGCATAGTAAAAGTCATTCTCTCGAAAGCCTCCTATTCAAGCGGTACCTTACATCTCAAGGCGTGAACCACTACCATCCGCAGATAACGGTACTGGGCGGGCGATCAAATTGGCTGGCTCAGCACCGATCGCCTCGGCAATCCGCTCCAAAGACCGTAAGGTCAGGTTCCGCTCGCCGCGCTCCAACCCGCCCATGTAAGTCCGGTGGACGCCGATCACCTCGGCGAAGGCCTCCTGGCTGAGTCCGCGGCTGGCACGGTAGGCCCGCAGGTTCTGGCCAACCCTCCGCTGCAGATCGCCTTCCATGTCGTGGTCGAGCGTTCCGGAGTGCTACTTGTAGGTCTACATACTTATGAGTAGCATCGGCCGTCCGGGCAGGGACGAGACGAGGAGTAGATCATGAGCGGTGGGGACTTCACGGGGTCGACGGTCACGCGGTACGGGTCGTGGGTGCGACGGGCATGGGACCGTCTGCGGCGCGGGGCAGGCGTTCCTCGCTAGCCAGTGTCCACACGAAGGTAAGGCCAGCCTTCGGTAGCAGCCAGCCGGGCAGCTCGATGTCGATGACCTTGGCGTCGAGCTCGCTTGGCAGCTGTGAGATGCGGCTCTGCTGGGTGGTCGAGACCAGGTCGCCCACGCTGAGGTGCGAGATCGCGGTCTGGGTGTAATCCACCTGGAGCGTCATGTCTCTGGTTGGTTGCGTGAGCTCGAAGAACAGGCGGTGGCCCGACTGCGGCGTGATGACGCGGTAGAGATGCCGGATGCGCACTGGCTTGCCAGCCCGGACGACGTCCTCGCCAATCGAGGCACTATAGACCTGGCCCGACTTCTTGGCACTGCGCCGGATGGGGCGCGCTTCTCCGTCGACGCTGAACTGCAGGAGCTCGAAGGCCTCACGCTGGCTGGCATCGAAGCCGGGTCGCGGCGTCATCAACCAGGTTGAGGTGGCCGGGACATCCGTCACCAGCTCGTGGAACTCGTCACGGTCGGAGACGCAAGCGAAGCGCTGCACGGGGTGGCTCGGCGTCACGGTGTACTCCCACTGGACGCTGACGCTGAAACGAGGGACGCCGATGGCGTCCCTCTCATCCATGGATGAGAGCCGTACCGAGACATCGACGTCATACCAGCGCTCCGGCGCACGGATAGCCTGGTCGCGCACCTGGGTGTAGATCTCCTGGGCGAACTGCCGGTCGCCGAGCCGCAGCGCGAGCACGTTCGTTGCGATGTCGTCGAGCAGCTCCGGCGTAGCCACGCGCTTGAGATCGTCGCTGTTAACGGCGAAGCCGCGAACCACGGCGTCGCGGAAAGCCGGCGCCGACTCACCGAGCAAACGACGAATGCGCTCGTCCTCACGCTGTTCCTTGTCGCGGCCGTCGACGTAGTTGTAGGCAACCACGAAGGCCCCGGTGATGAAGAGCGTCGAGCCAAGCTCAAACACCGGCAAGTGGCGGAGCCAGCTGGATGCGGCGTTGCCTTCCGCAAGCTTTGCCACGAACAGCAGCGCCAGACCGGCGACCGCCGTGACTACCGCGAGCAGCGTGACCTTCAGTTTATAGATGCGCTGGAGTGGGTTGTCCATTCACTCTTATTGTCTCAGCTTCGGGCAATATTGTTAAGTCCAATCTTCAGCCTTCGCGCCACGGGAGGCGCCCATCTTGACCCAAGCTCGCAAACAGCTTCTGCGGTCGCGCTGCCAGTTCCTGAGGCGCGCTACTCTGCTTCGGCCGCACTGGCCTGGAGGCGTCCGCTGCGAGCGCGCTCGTAGTGGGCTCGACACAATCCCCGCGCGTAATACGTGCGAGAGCAATCGTCCACCCAGCACGTCGCGGGATGCACCTTCGGCGAGAAGCGTCCGGCTGTCGGATCGCCATACAGCTTTCGATGTTGTTGGTGGGTCGTACAGAGTGATCCATTTGGCTTGTTGGGGCAACCGGAGACCGCGCAGTCGCCGGCGGGAAGTGCTGCACGTTTCGCCGCAGAAGTTCGACGTACGACTGCATGCAGCTCGTCCCAGCGAAGCGCCCAGTCGACCTCGTCAGCATGCAGCGCCCTTGCAATCCCACTCAGTGCACCGCGGGACGGGACGCGGGCACCTGACAAAGCTCGGCTCACGACGGAATTGCTGACGCCTGTCTGCCGCTCGAGCTCTCTGATCGACGGCCGACCAGCTGCCTCGTGAGCCTCACGTATGCTCCGAAACAGACCCGCCAGTTGGCGTGCGGCCTCGTCTTCTGCCTCGCCCACGATGGCAAGGCTAGCAACGGATGGTGCAGCAAGCGCCGTCCTTGGACTGTCGACGACCGGTTCACTCTGTTGGACCGAACTCGCCTGGCATCTGCGGCCTCCTATCGTTCAGAGGACTGCGGACAGACAAGACCGCGAGCTGGAGGAGAGAGAACAGTCGAGTCGAAGTGATTCGTGTTCGCCCGAGATGTCTTTCGGGGAGAGACTGCTCTCTCCCCTCTCGTGCCATAACGCGGCGGCACGGATCCAGGCAGCATTGAGTCAATCTGAGACCGTGTCACGGAGTTGCCTATCAGCTGCGGTGCTTATCGAACGCCCGCCACACGACCTGGCGTCGGCGGATCGTGTTCTCGCTGTACTTCCGCCGTCTTAGGAGGGCGCAGTACTGCTTGATGTCCGCATCAGACAGAGTCAGAACCTCCTTGCCGCGCTCAGCCGCCCAGTCATGGATCTGTTCGAGGTCCGACCAATAGGCCCGTGCGGTGTTGTAGGTGTAGCCCAAGAGGAAGTCTTCGCGGAGGTCTTCGAAGCGCTGATCACGGACTGGCAGGGCGGCTGCCAGCGGCATGCGGTCCGTCGGATAGCGCGCGGCAGCCGGGGCGTCGTTGGGCGGCGTCGGGGACGGCATGATGCCTGTTCTAGCACGCTGCGCCGTACGCAGTTGCACTCCAGGTGGCTGTAGCAGTGTTATCACGCTCATGCTTTTATGCCTTCTGACTAGGGCCTACGGTCGATCTCGTAGTCATCCACTCGGCATCAGCCCCGCAAGCCGGGCGCCCGTCACATCGACCGAGGAGTCATCTCATGTCCAACCTTCAGCCGTACGCACCACCGTCAGTCCTGTCCGGGCAGGGCCGCGCCGTCGCCCGCATTGGCCAGCAAGCCCAGGTCGCCGTCGCCCGCACGAACGCCGTCGCCGAGATCGAGTCCGCCAAGCTCGACGCCCTCCAGCAGATCGCCGGCCGGGCCATGCAGGGCGTCGCTCTCGTCAGTCAGCTCGAGCAGCAGCTGGCTCAGGTCGTGCCGCTGGCCACGTCCCGTCTGCAGGCGATCGGGGACATGCACGCCCTGGCCACCGCGGAGGTCGTCGCCCAGGCCCCGCGGCGACTCTCGTGACCGTCCTGATGTCGATTCTTGTCACGGCGTTCGTCATCGTCGTCGGTCTTGTCGCACGCCGATTCGGCCGGGTGTGGCTTACCGAGCGGCGGAACCGGAGACGGCGCCTCGAGGTCACGCTGACCGATCTCCAACTGCAGCGCATGACATACCTGGCGCTGTCCGAGCTGCTCGACGAAGCGCGGCGCTCCCTAAGTGACCTCGACCCTCGCCGATGAACCACGCCGGCCTCACCCGGCAGCTCCTCGCCATATGTCTAGCTGTCCTCTTGGCGGCACTCATGCTGCGCTGGGCGGTGCGCATCTTCGAGGAGATCTGGCCGCAGCTGGCGATCGGGGCGGGCGTCGTAATGGCAGTCGTGGGACTTGTGGCGCTTGTTCGGCAACGCAACAGCCGCTGGTAGCTCGGATTTGTCCAGCGGAATCTTACGCTTCTGACCAGTAATCGACTTGTTCCAGTCGGTGTTGTGAAATCCGCAAGCGACATTGACTGTCTACGACTAAAGACATTAAATAGCAGTAGTCACGAATGTCTCTGTTCATAAACAGACGCGTGCGAATCCATCAACTAATTTGAAAGGAGGGCGAAGCCATGTCCAAACCCAAGCGAACCACCATGAAAGGCCGCGGCAAACCGCGCCACATTTCCGTTCGGGCTGTCCGGCGCGAGCAGCCCGACATCGCCCGGCTCGGCCGAGCCGTCGTTGCCATGGCGCTCGCTGCGCAGGCCGAAGCGGATGCCCAGGCCCAAGCCAGCCAGTCGTCGTCGACAGCTGACGACGACAGCCGTCCTATCGAGGACGGGAGTGCCGAATGACCGCCCCCGTTGGAATCAGCTGGCAACAGCTGCACTGGCAGCGACCGCTCGACCCGGCTCGCACTAGCGGACTGCTCCGCCACCTGGCCGCCGACGGTCGTAGTCCCCAGCTGGTTCTGGAGACGAGAGCGACGGCCAGCGGAACGACGAATTACCTCGGCGGTCGGCCCCAGGCGCTGCAGCAAGCCGTCGCGCTCCTGCTGGACGCCCTGCCTGGTACGACTGTGACCTCCGCCGATTCCCCGCGCCGAGCCGCAACTACTGCTACACGGGTCAAGGCATCGACCCGTCACCGGGCGCTGCGCCTGGACGACCCGCTCTTTACCGTCCGGGCTCTGGCCAGTGCGCTGCGCCAGGTTCGCGGCAGTGAGGAACTGGTCGTCCAGGTACTGCTCGGTCCCCGCCGGGTGCCGCTGGCTATCCCGACGAACAGCCCGTCCTCGATCGTCTCGCCGTGGTGGGAGATCGCCTGCCGCGGTAACGGCAAGACTGTCGACAGCGAAAAGCGGGCGGCGCTGCGGAGCAAGGTCGGCGAGCATGGCTTCGCCTGTGTCGTCCGGCTCGGGGTGAACGCCGCTACCCCAGCTCGTCGCCGCAGCCTGCTCCTCGGCATGTTGGCGGCGCTGCGCACCGGTGAATCCGCCGGTCTCCAACTTCGCATCGTCGGAGAAAAACCCAAGCTGCTGAATGATGCCCGGGCACCCTGGCGATGGCCGCTGCGACTGAACGTCACCGAGCTGGTTGGACTGCTTGGCTGGCCGCTCGGTGGTGATGATCTGCCGGGCTACGCGGCCGTCCACCCGCGGCGGCTGCCACCGGCACCCGGCACGACAGCTACCGCCGGCCGCGTCCTGGCGCGGTCCCCGCTCGGCAGCCGCCGACCCATCGGTCTCAGCGCGACCGATGCGCTGCATCATCTGCACGTCCTTGGTCCGACCGGTACCGGCAAGAGCACCCTGCTCGCCGGTCTCATCAGCCAGGACATCCGGGCCGGCCGAGCCGTCGTCGTCATCGAACCGAAGGGTGACCTTATCGACGAGGTGCTCGGCCGCATCCCGCCCGAGCGGCAACAGGACGTTGTCGTCCTCGATCCCGCTGACCCGGCACCCGTCGGATTGAATCCGCTCTCGAGCGCGGGTACACCGCCGGAGCTGGTCGCCGACGGCGTCCTGGCGGTTTTCCGCGGCCTGTACGGCACGGCCATCGGGCCGCGCAGCGCCGACATCCTGCACGCCGGTCTGCTGACGCTGGCGCAGCGCCCAGATGCCTCGCTGGTCATGCTGCCGCTGCTGCTGACCGACCCCGGCTTCCGGCGCTCGCTGACGGCCACGATCCACGACCCGATCTCGCTCGGTCCGTTCTGGGCGGCATACGAGGCCTGGTCGGACGGCGAGCGCCAGGCCGCGATCGCCCCCGTTATGAACAAGCTCCGTCCGCTGCTGCGGCCCGGTGTCCGAGCCGTCCTCGGGCAGCGTGAGCCCCGCTTCGACGTCCGCCAGGTCTTCACCGAACGCAAGATCCTGCTGGTGCCACTCAACCGCGCCCGGCTGGGCCCGGAAGCCGCCGCCCTCATCGGCTCGCTGGTCGTCGCCCGCCTGTGGCAGGCCACCCTCAGCCGCGGCAGCATTGCACCGTCTCGGCGGCACCCCGTGCTGGTCTACATCGACGAGGTCCAGGACTTCCTGCATCTGCCCACCGACATCGCCGAAGCGCTGGCTCAAGCCCGCGGGCTCGGTGTCGGATTCACCCTGGCCCACCAGTTCCTCAGCCAGCTGAGCCCGGAGATGCGCGACGGGCTGCTGGCCAACGCCCGCTCGCGGGTCTGCTTTCAGCTGCCCCACGGGGACGCCGCCGCGGTCGTCAAGGGACATCCCGAACTGGAAGCTGCCGATCTGACGAGCCTCGGCCAGTACGAGCTGTACGCCAGTCTCTTCGGCCGCGGTGCGGTCCGACCGTACGCCTCCGGGACGGCTCTGCCGCCCGAGCAAGCCAGCGCCGACATCCAGGCCATCCGGCGGGCCTCGGCCACCCGCTTTGGACGTCCACTCGACGAGGTCGAAGCCAGCTTCGCGGCACTGCTCAGCCCAACCGGCGGCGACCTCGGGCCAACCGGACGTCGACGGAGGTCGGTATGAGCGACGCAGCTTTCGTGGATGGCGGCTATTCCAGTCGCCGCTCCAGCCGCGTCGATCAGATGGCAGGCATCGCACCTGATCAGCGCATCTTCCTGGCAGCTAAGGCGCCCGAAAGTATCGCTGCTTCGTCTAGCTCTCCTGCGGCGCGCCCGGCGACGCCCTCCGAGCGCCGCGGCGGTCCTGCCGCCGAGTTTTTCGCTCCGGCGCGGCGACTGACTGCTGCCCAACTCGTCGCTGTCCGCGACGGTCTCAGCTCCCGTGACCAACTCGTCCTGGCCAGTCTTGACCAACATCCCTACCTGATAACCGCCCAACTGCAACGACTGCACTTCGCGAGTCACGCCACGGACGGTGCGGCCGGTCGGGTCTGCCGTCGTGTGCTCAAGCGGCTGGCCGGTCTGCGGATCATCGAGCACCTCGACCGCCGCGTTGGCGGTGTGCGCGCTGGCTCAGCGTCCTACGTCTGGCGGATTGGCCCCGTCGGCGATCGGCTGCTGCGGCTCACGCACAACGAGGGCGGACGGCTGCGCCGAAAGGAACCGTCGCTGCGCTACCTGGAACATTGCCTACTGGCTGCCGAAACCCACATCCGGTTGCTCGAGGCCGGTCAGCGCGGCGAGCTCGAGGTCATCCGCGTCGAGGCCGAACCGACCTGCTGGCGGTCCTACCTCGGCCCCGGTGCCGCCCGCGGCGTGCTGAAGCCCGACCTCTACGCCGTGACCGCTGCGCCAGGTGGTGCTTACGAAGATCACTGGTTCATCGAGGTCGACCGGGCCACCGAGAGCATCCCGACGCTGCTCGGCAAGTGCGTCCAGTACGAGCAGTACCGCCGGGCCGGCGTCGAGCAGCAGGCGCAGGGCGTCTTTCCCCGTGTCCTCTGGCTGCTGCCGAGTCAGCAGCGCCGCCAGGGACTGGCCGAGGCGCTGGGCCGCGCTCGCACCCTCGACCGCAACCTGCATCGCCTGACGACGATCAACGAGCTGATTCCGGCAGTGCTAGAGGCCGACCGATGACTGACGCGCCACGTAGCAAGGTCCTGATCGGCGATGCCCGAGAAACGGTGCAGTCCCTCGCCGACGCCAGTATCGACATGGTGCTGACCAGCCCGCCGTACTTCCGGCTGCGCAACTACCGCGTCAGTGGTCAGCTGGGTGCCGAGGACCACGTCGACGACTGGGTGACGCAGCTGCGCGCCGTCGCCGCTGAGGTCGCCCGCGTGCTGACACCGAGTGGCAGCTTCTGGCTGAACGTCGCCGACACCTACTCGGCGCATCCGCGGCAGGGTGGTGCTAGTCGATCGCTGCTGCTCGGCCCGGAGCGGCTGCTGCTGACCCTGCAGGCGGACGGCTGGCTGGTCCGTAACAAGATCGTCTGGGCCAAGACCAACCCGATGCCAACCTCGGCTCGCACCCGCTTCGCCTCGACGCACGAGTCGCTGTTCCTGCTGACCCGCAGTCCGTCCTACTTCTTCGATCTCGACGCCGTCCGGGTGCCGCACCGTTCCCGTCCGTCGACACCGCCGAGGCGCCAGGCAGCCGATCATCGCGCCATCTGGCGGGGACCGAACGCCACTGGTGACAACGGCCTCCGAGCGCTCAAAGCCGCTGGTTTGCCAGGGCACCCGCTCGGCAAGAACCCCGGTGACGTCTGGCAGCTGGCCACCAGTGCCTACCGCGGCCCCCACCCGGCGACATTTCCGCTGCCACTGGCCGAACGGGCGATCCAGGCCGGCTGCCCGGAAGCCGCTTGCGTGAGCTGCCGCCAGCCATGGCGTCGACCGCTGATCCGCCAGCTCGGCGGGAGTGCCGTCCGCGGGGCGCTGGCCGCGACCTGTGGCTGTGCCGCGGGGCACCGTCCTGGCCTCGTTCTTGATCCGTTCTTCGGTGTCGGCAGCACCGGCCTGGCCGCTGAGCGGCTCGGCCGCGACTGGCTCGGCATCGAGCTCAACCCCGACTTCGCCCGCGAGGCCGCGCACCGGCTGCCTGAGGCCCGCGCCGGGCCGAAGTAGCCCATCGGCCCCACACCGCTCGTCGCTGTCATGCGGTCGATTCCCGTGATCCGTCCCCAAGTGACGAATCGTCGACCGCACCGCACCGAGGAGGTAGCGCAAATGTCCACTCTGGACACCCCAGGTAACGGTTCCGACCGCGGCGTCAAGACGCTGGCGATCCGACTGGAGCCTGACATCCACGCCCAACTGAGCCTGATCGCTCAGCTCCGTGGCAGCACCATCACCGACGAGATCCGAGCCGCTCTGACGACGCACATCGCGTCCGTCAAGGCCCAGCCCGACCTCGCTGCCCGCGCCGACGACGTCCTGGACGCCATCGAACGCGAAGCAGTCGCCCGCCGCGCGGCCATCGCCACGCTGTTCGCCCCCACTGCACCCAGTGCGGCCAGCGAGCAGGACGCCGACGCAAGCGAGCCGACTGCCAGCCGCCGCAAGGGCCGTGGTTCGAACACCGAACCGACTGCCTGAGCAGCCAACGGCCGGTGAGCTGATAGGAGGTGGCTTGAAAGGCCAGGACGTCGACCGCACAGTCGGCTGGTGTCCTGGCCAAACCTCAGAGGCGGAAGCGTGCGCACAGCCCGCTCTGACCGCTCGGTGCACCCCAAACCCTGGCAGGGCACGCGACTCGAGACGACATTCGTCTCGCCGCTTCGCCCTGCCAGTAACCCCAAGTATCAGCAGTAAACGAAAGGAGGTGCTATGACGCATGAAGAACAACCGAGACCAGAAAATGAGGAGTCGCAGCCTGGAGCGAATCCGGAGCACGCTGAGTACGAACATCCAGAGATCTGGATTGGCTCGCTGGCCGACTACAACAACGGCGACCTGCACGGCGACTGGATGGACGCTGCCCGGAAGCCGGAGGAGATCCACGCCGACATTCAGCGGATCCTGGCGAGCGGCCCCGCCGCCCGTCGAGGGGAGACCCCTGAGGAGTGGGGCATCTTCGACCACCAGGGCTTCGGGCCGCTCCAGCTCGGCGAGTACGAACGTATCGAGGAGGTCAGCCGCCTCGCCCAAGCCATCGCGACTCATGGACCAGCCTTCGCAGTCTTCGCCAACGACCGCGTCTGCGACTCCGAGGAGGCGACCGTCGAGCGATTCCGGGAGAGCTACCTCGGCCGCTACGACTCTGTCGTCGACTATGCCCGTCAGCTGGCAAGCGATCTGGGCTTCGACGACGCTCTCGACGAACTTCGGCGGGATGTCCGGTCGTACGCCAAAATCGACTATGAGCTCTTCGCTCATGACCTGCAATTTGGTGGAGACATCATCTATGCCCATTCCGATGAAGGCGGCATCTATATCTTTCGGAACGATTAGGAGAGCCTGTCCTGGTGTTTTCCGGGGTGTTGTGAAATGTGCGTCATGTCTACGTTTGAAGACAAGAATGTATTACAATAGATATGTCATGACGCGAAATAACCTCACCATGCACCAAGCACAGGAAATTGCCCGTCTCTTCCGTGACCGGCGCGCCGAGCTCGGCCTATCCGTACGGGCTGTTGCATCCCAAGCCGGAGTCAGCCCGAGTTACGTCAATGTGCTCGAGCACGCTGCCCGGCTAGCACCCCGGCCAGATCTCTTGAAGGCGGTTGCCGAAGCGCTCGAAATTTCCAGCAGCGACCTGTTCGCGATTGCCGACTGGCTCCCGAGACGTGAGCTGCCGAGCCTCCAGCCCTACCTACGCGCCAAGTACGGCCTCGGCAGCCGCGACGCGGCCGAGATCGACGACTACCTCACCCGGCTGCAAGCCCGGCGCGGCGGAGGGAGCGGTCCCGTTGACCGCGAGGACGAGCACTAGCCAGATAGCCAACGTGAACTTCGAAAGGAGGAGCCCATGCAGCCCAACATCAGGAAGACGAAAACTGAGGTGGCCAGCGTGATAGCCAGGCTGCGCCGCCTCGCTCCGGCTCGTCCGCTCACCGTTGACGAAGCGCGTCGCGTCGCCGAGCTCCAGGCGACCAGCCTGCTGCTTAGCGCGGGCGTCCACGAACTGCCGGTGCCGAACGAAGTCATCACCTGCCAGCGCCGGGTCATGGTGGAGTACGACTTCGACATGCCGGACTCGGCGTCCGGTGCCTGTCACTGGGACAGTCAGAGCCGTACTTGGGTGATCACGATCAACGCCAGCCAGTCACACACCCGGCAACGCTTCACCCTGCTGCATGAGTACAAGCACATCCTCGATCACGACCAGCCCGAGCTTCTCGAATCCGCTGACCAGCAGCGCTACAGCCAGCCAGCCGCCGAGTTCATCGCCGACTACTTCGCTGGCTGCACACTCATGCCGCGCACCCTCGTCATCCGCGCCTGGAATAGCGGCATCCGCCGCCCGCAAGATCTGGCGATTCGGTTCGACGTCTCCGAACGAGCGATGGAAGTGCGGCTGGCGCAGCTCAAACTTATGCCTAAAAGCACTCCTCAAACCAACAGCCCGAAGTCCTATCGAACGGAAGCAGCATGACAAGAGCCTTGAGGACGGTGACGCCGGCACCCGTACCGCTCGAGCCCGTTCGGGCTCCGCAACCGCAAGCCGTTGTCTACCTGCGTGTCTCATCAAAGCGGCAGATGGACACCGCCGCGGATGTCGATCCCGAAGGTAACTCGATCGCTACCCAAAGAGAATTCTGCCTGGCGAAGGCTCGGAAGGTTGATGCGACTGTCGTCCGTGAATTTGTTGAACCGGGAAACTCGGCTCAGACTATCGAGAAGCGCCCAGTTTTTCGGGAGCTGTTGGCCTTCCTGACAGAGAACCCGGGCGTCGATTATGTCATCATCTACATGAGATCGCGGGCCTTCCGTAACCTCGGCGACGCCGTCGTGACCAAACGCCGGCTCGCGCGGATGGACATCAGACTGCTGTCTGCGAAGGAAGACTTCGGCGAGGGCATCATGGCTGACGCCATGGAGGCCGTTACCGACATTATCAACGAAGTGCAAGTGCGTATGAGCGGCGAGGATATCCGCGTCAAGATGCGGCACAAGGCTGAGAATGGCGGGACCATCTCGCGGGCGCGATTGGGCTACAAGAACGTTCGGGTCGAGTACGACGGCCGAATGGTCAACACCGTTGGACTGGACGCCGACCGCGCGCCCCTGGTCCGCACGGCTTGGGAGTTGTACTCGACGGGGGAGTACTCCATCGAGCGGCTGTACGCGACCATGGCCGATCTCGGCTTAACCACCCGGCCGTCCCGACGAAGCCCCGCCCAGCCGCTGGCCGCAAGTCAGCTGCACCGGATGCTCAGCGACCCCTACTACACCGGTGTCGTGGTCTACCAAGGCGAAATCTTCGCTGGTCGGCACGACGCGATCGTCAGCCAGGAGCTGTTCGACCGAGTACAAACGGTTCTTGAGCACCGCTCGGCTCGAGGGCAACGAGACCGTGTTCTCCGCCACTACCTGAAAGGGCTCCTGTTCTGCGACCGCTGCCAGAAGGCGGGTCGCACGAGCCGACTGATCTACACCGAGGCGAAGGGCCGGGGTGGCGTCGTCTACGAGTACTACCTCTGCCGGGGACGTCAGGACGGCGTTTGCACGCTGCCCCATCTGCCACTGCGGCAGGTTGAGGATGTGGTCACCCGCTACTACGGACTGCTACAGCTCACCCCGGACTTCCTGGCGGAGACGAGCGGCCTTGTCGAAGCTGTCATGCGCGATGAGCAGCAGACCGTTCGAGATCTTCAGGATGGCTTCCGAAAGCAGCTGCGCAGCTTGGACGTCAAGGAGGAGCGACTCCTCGACCTCGCCGCTGACGGTGAACTTCCCCGGGAGAAGATCCACGCCCGCCTGCGCCAGGTGCAGATCGAGCGGGGGCGGGCCACGCAAGGGCTCAAGGAGACTGGCCGACAGCTCGTTGTCGGAGCCGAGGTACTGCAGACCTACCTCCGCCTGCTCGACCAGCCGCGCGAGCTGTACGGGCGGGCCAGCGACGACGCTCGCCGCGAGCTGAACCTGACCTTCTTCGAGCGACTGTTCCTCGACGATCGGGGTGTAGTCGAAGCGGTGCTGACGGAGCCCATGGTCGAGTTTCAGGACGGCAACCGAGCCTTCGGTCTGGCGATGCAAGGTAAGCAGAAGAAAGAAGGAGAGCCTGTCCTCACAGACAGGCTCTCCCTAGACGACCGAACCGTCCTGTCCGCTGTTTTTTTGGACGGTGGTTCGAGTAAGACGCTTATGGTCGGGGTGACAGGATTCGAACCTGCGACCTCGTCGTCCCGAACGACGCGCGCTACCAAGCTGCGCCACACCCCGTGGCCCAAGAGCCTCGGAGAGTCTAGCCCATCGCGGGCGTCGCCCCCGCATCTGGACGGGCGGTCAGGGTCAGCAGCGTGGCCTCGGGCCGGCAGGCAAAGCGGAGCGGCGCGTACGGCGAGGTGCCCAGTCCGGCCGAGACGTGCAGCCAGGACGTGTGCCCCCCGGCGGTGTGCTGGGAGAGGCCCTTGACCCGGCGCGTGTCGAGGTCGCAGTTGGTCACCAGCGCGCCGTAGCCGGGGATGCAGACCTGGCCGCCGTGGGTGTGGCCGGCGACGATCAGGTCGAGGCCGTCGGTCGCCATCGCGTCGAGCAGGCGCAGGTAGGGGGCGTGCGTGACCGCCAGGCTGACGTCGACGGCGTCCCGGTCGACCGGCCCAGCGACCTCCTCGTAGCGGGCGCGCCCGAGGTGGCCGTCGTCGGTACCGCGGAAGCCGATGCGGACCCCTCGGATCTCCAGCGTGGTCCGGACGTGGGTGAGATTGGTCCAGCCGGCTCGCCGGAAGCCGGCGTCGAGGTCCGGCCAGGGCAGCTCGGCCTGGTTCAGCCGGTGCGGCTCGCTGGGCCGGCGGAGATAGCTGAGCGGGTTCTTGAACGTCGGCGCGACGTAGTCGTTGGAGCCCCAGACGTAGACCCCGGGAACCTCCAGCAGCCGCCCCAGGCTTTGCAGCACGTAGGGGACGGCGTCGGGGTGGGCAAGGTTGTCGCCGGTGTCGATGACCAGGTCCGGTTCGAGCGCGGCGAGGCCGGCCACCCACGCCTGCCGCTCGCGCGAGGAGGGGGTCAGGTGCAGGTCGGAGACGTGAAGGACGCGGACCGGTTCCGATCCGGGCGGCAGGACCGGCACCTGCACGCGCCGCAGGGTAAAGGCCCGTACCTCGACCAGGCCGGCGTACGCCAGGCACGCGGCGCCCACTCCGACGGCGCCCAGCGCCGCCCGGCTCAGCGTGGTGGTGGCACTCGCGGCAGACATAACCCGAAGGCTACAAGCGTTCCGTCCTGCCAGACTGGAGGCATGTCCAACGCTTCGACCCCGCTCAAGGACCGTCTCCGTACCGACCTGACCGCCGCCATCCGTGGCCGCGACAAGGTCCGCTCCGGCACCATCCGGATGGTGCTGTCGGCCATCAGCGCGGCCGAGGTCGCCGGTACCGAGGCGGTGTCCCTCTCGGAGCCGCAGGTGCTCGACGTAGTCATCCGGGAGGCCAAGAAGCGCCGGGAGGCCGAGGAGGCCTTCCTCGCCGCCGGTCGGTCCGAGCTCGCCGACAAGGAGCGCGCCGAGGCGGCCGTGCTCGCCGACTACCTGCCGCAGGCGCTGAGTGCTGCGGAGGTGACCGCGATCGTCCAGGCCGCGATCGAGCAGACCGGGGCCGCGGCCCTCGGGCTCAAAGCCATGGGCACGGTGATGGGCGTGGTCACACCACAGACCAAGGGCAAGGCCGACGGCGGTTCCGTCGCCGCCGAGGTGCGGCGCCAGCTCGCCGGCTGACCTCCATCAGGAGCATGGAGGGCTTGACCCGTTCTGGATCAAACCCTGGTCAACTATCCGCATGAGCAATCCACCGAGCCTGACGGGTCCGGACAAACACGCTCCAGCGGGACGCTCGCGCAGTCTCCGATCACTCACGGTGCTCGGTGAAGTGTTGGGGTACCTGATCCTACTGGTCGCCGCCGGCTGGGTCGGCCTCACCAAGGCCGGCCTGGCGACGGTGCTCACTACCCAGGTCGATGTGGTGAGTGATACCACCGCCCCCGCTGGACCGTGGGGGCTCATGGTCATCTGTACGGCCGTCGGCGCTGTCTTGGCGACGGGATCCCGAGCGTGGGTCGAAGGTCGTCTTGACGTCCTGCAGCTCGGGGCAGCGGCGTGGACGCTCATCTGCCTGGGCGGCTGCACCTTCCTGGGTACCGGATGGGAGTTCACCGGCCTCGACTCGCACTGCGTGTACCGCTCGTGCTGGCCGCGCGGCTACCAGGAAGCTCTGCTTGCTCTGCCGCTCATGGCGACCTGCGTACTGATGCTCGTGATGGCGACACTGGGCAGGTCTCGTCCGTGGTGGTGGCGAGCGCTCATCCCAGCACTCGCCTTCGTTGGCCTGAGCGTCGTTCAAGTAGCGGTGTGGGACCGCTTCGTCGTTCCGATCCTCAACGCTCCGCCGGCTCTCTGAGCTGAAGGGCACGAACGATCGGCGGCAACCCGCGCTCCAGCCCCTGCTAGCCGCCGGCTTTCTTCTTCTTGTCCTCGGCCGCCTTCTTGGCGGCAGCGGCCTTCTCCTTGGCGGCCTTCTCCTTGGCGGCCTTTTCCTTGGCCGCCGCCTTCTTCGCCTTCTCGATGGCTGGGTCCTTGCCCTTCGAGAAGTTCGCGTAGACGGTGCTGTACTGCGGCACCGTGGCGTAGGAGCCCGGCGACCAGCCCAGGAAGGCGTACTTGTCGCGCGAGCTGTAGACGTAGCGGCGCTCGACGGTGAAGCCCAGCTTTTCCAGCTTCTTGGTGGCAGCGTCGATGTCGTAGCTGAGGTAGGGCAGCCGGACCTTCTTGCCCACCACGAGGTTGCGGGAGGGCTGCTCGAACTTGGTGTCCGGCAGGGTCTTGAGGTACTTCTCCATCACCGGTTCCCAGATCTTCGCCCCCGCGTCACCGCTGCCCGAACCCTCCAGCTCTCTGTCGGTCGAGGGGACGTAGTAGTGCTTCACGCCCGTGCTGATGTAGCCCGACTTGTCCCGATCGAACGGCTTACGGGTGCCGTCGACGCTGATCATGGCCACGCCGGCAGCTTCGGGGGTGTAGCCGGCGAACCAGACCGCACGGTTGCTGTCGATGGTGCCGGTCTTGCCGGCCTGGTCGTACCCGTTCAGCACCTTCGCTCGCTTGCCGGTGCCGTTGTCCATCACGGACTTGAGGACTTTGCTGACTCCATCGGCGACGTCCGGGTCGAGTACCTGCTTGCAGTTGGCGCTGGGCACCGGGATCGACTTGCCGGCGGCGTTGGTGATCTTGGAGACGATGATCGGGTCACAGTGCACACCCCGCGCCGCGAAAGTCGCGTAGGCCTCGGCCATCGACATCGGGCTGACCTCGGCCGTACCGAGGGTGAACGAAGGCTTGTCGTTGTACTCCTTGACGATGTCCACGGGCGGGTCACCGATCTGCTGGCCTACCTTGACGCCGAGCTTCTGCGCCATCTTGGTCACGTTGCACATGCCGGCGGCCAGCTCGAGCTGGACGAAGTAGGTGTTCACCGAACCCTCGGCCGCCGTGGTCATGTTGATGGTCCGGTTGTAGCCGAGGACGGAGTTGGCGACCTTGAACTTGCCGTAGACCGGGACGTTGCCGCTGCAGGACTCGTACCGCTTGCCCGAGAAGTCCATCGGCGACTTCGCGTTGAACTTCTTGCTGATCGGGATGCCCTTTTCCAGGGCCGCCGCGATCGTGAAGGCCTTGAAGGTGGACCCGGCCTGGTAGCCCTGGATACCGCCGTGCTCGACGTCAGCCGACAGGTTCCAGTAGGTCTGGCCCTTCTTCTCGTTGCTGCCCATCACCGGCCGGCTCTGCGCCGACGCCACGATCAGTCCGGTGCCCGGCTGGATCATGTTCATCGTCGAGATCAGCGGGTCGGTCGGCGCGACGACCGAGGAGACCTTCTCCTGTGCCAGGTCTTGGGTCTTCGGGTCGATCGCGGTCTTGATGGTCAGGCCGCCCCGGTAGAGCGCGTCGCGGCGCTGGGTCGCGGTCTTGCCCAAGGCCGGGCTGTCGAGGAGCGTGCGCTTCACGTAGTCGCAGAGGAACGGGTAGCGGGTGTCGTTGCAGCCCGCCTGGACGACCTTGACGTCCTTGGTGTCGAACTCGACCTTCTTGGCCTTCTTGGACTGAGCGAGGGTGATGATCTTCAGCTCGACCATCCGGTTGAGCACCACGTCGCGACGGTCGGAGGCCGCCGCGGGGTGCTGCACGGGGTTGTAGGAGTCCGGGTTCTGCACCAGGCCGGCGAGCATCGCGGCCTGCGGCAGCGTGAGCTCACTGGCCGGCACGTCGAAGTAGTGCTTCGCGGCCGACTGGATGCCGTACGCGCCGTCGCCGTAGTAGGCGATGTTGAGGTAGCGCTCGAGGATCTGGTCCTTGGTGAACTTGCGCTCGAGAGCGACCGCGTACCGGAGCTCACGGATCTTGCGCTTCATCGTCCGGACCTGTGCGGCGGCCACGCACTTCTTGTCGCTCTTGCAGGCCTCGATCTGGACCATCTTGACGTACTGCTGGGTGATCGAGGAGCCGCCCTGGGTGCCGGTGTCGCTCGTCTGGTTGCGGATCAGCGCGCGCAGGGTGCCCTTGAGGTCGATGGCGCCGTGCTCGTAGTAGCGGTGGTCCTCGATGGCGAGCTGAGCCTGCCGCATCACCGGCGCCACCTGGCTCAGCTTGATCGGGACGCGGTTCTCGTCGAAGAAGTAGCCCAGCGTCTTGCCGTTGCCCATCAGCACCCGCGACCGGGTGGGTGGGGCCGGGGTGGCCAGCTCGGCCGGCAGGCTCTCCAGCTCGGTCGCGGCTGCCTTGCTGCCGACTCCGGCCATGCCGGCGATGGGGACGAAAAGACCAGCAACCAGGACCCCGGCGAGCACGCTGACGATGACGAACATCACCAGCGAGTACACGACGCTCCCCGCGCGCTTCGGGCTGAATGGCATGCGTGCCAGGGTACGGGAGGTTTCCTGCCGCGCCGAAATCTCCGCTGCGTCCACGCGGACCGTGTCGGCAGGGTGTCCAAGCGCCGTCTGGGGGTGTCGCGGCCGTCACCTGGCGACGGCGCTAGAGGTGGGTCACGGGCGGAGCCGAAGATCACGAATGGGAAAAGGTTCAAGTCCTCCCCCTAGCCAGGGATTGACCCCTGTCCATAGCATACGAGAGTCGCACCGCACGAGGCCGGGGAAGCCTGGTGCGACGTCGCCTAAGGGGAAGTAGAACCATGACCACACTGCACGACCAGGACTGGACCACGCGCGCAAAGTGTCGCGGCCTCGAAGATGGCCTCTTTCCCGAGGCCGCCGACCAGAAGCGCGCCCGCCAGATCTGCGCTGGCTGCCCGGTGCGTTACGAGTGTCTGGCCGAGGCGCTGGACAACCGGATCGAGTGGGGGATCTGGGGTGGCATGACCGAACGCGAGCGCCGGCTGCTGCTGCGGCAGCGTTCCGACGTCACCTCCTGGAGCACGTTGCTGGTCGGCAAGTCCTGACCCCAGGCGTCCCGGGCGGTGACCCAGCGTTGGCTAGCTCAGTCCTGCTTGGCCAGCAGCGCACCGACCTGGCGCAGGCTGGCCAGGTCGGTGACGTCGGTCGGCAGGATCTCCACCAGGGTGCGCGCCACTCGCGGTCGTGACCCCGAGAACCGGCTGAGCAGCTGCTCCTCGGCCTCGACGACCCGCATCAGGTCGGCGTGCCGGCGCAGTGCCTCGACCTCGATCCGGGCGTCCTCGGGCAGGTCCTCGGCCAGCGACCGGGCCCGGTCGGCCGACACCGACAACGCACTGGTGTGGACCCGGTTGACCACCAGCCCGGACAGCGGCATCTGCTCCTCGACCAGCCGGTCCACGAAGTAGGCCGCCTCGCGCAAGGCGTCGCGCTGCGGTGTGGCCACGACCACGAACGTCGTGTGCCGCGACGAGAGCAGCCGGTACGTGACGTCGGCGCGGGCCCGGAACCCGCCGAACAGAGCCTCGAACGCGGCGACGAAGGTCTGCAGGTCACGGATGATCTGGGTGCCCAGCACCTTGTTCATGGCGGAGGAGACCAGCGTGAAGCCCACGCTCATCAGCCGCAGCGGACCGCGGGCCGGCGCCAGCAGCAGCCGGAGGAAGCGGCCGTCGAGCAGCGTGCTCAAGTGCTCAGGTGCGTCCAGGAAGTCCAGCGCCGACCGGGCCGGCGGGGTGTCGACCACGATCAGGTCCCAGCGCCGCTCGGCGCTCGGCTGCCCCTCGCGGACCGCCTGCTCGTGCAGCTGGCCGAGCTTTTCCATGGCCATGTACTCCTGCGTCCCCGAGAACGAGGAGGAGAGCGCCTCGTAGAAGGGGTTGGAGAGGATCTCCTGAGCACGTTCAGGGGTGGAGTGGGCCATCACCACGTCGTCGAACGTGCGCTTCATGTCGAGCATCATCGCGTCGAGGCTGCCGCCCGCCGCGGTGTCGACGCCGAGCACCGGCCGCGGGGTGTTGTCCAGCTCGCCGAGGCCGAGGGACTGGGCGAGCCGCCGCGCCGGGTCGATGGTCAGCACGACCACCTTGCGGCCCGCCTCGGCGGCGCGCAGGGCCAGTGCTGCGGAGGTGGTCGTCTTGCCCACACCGCCGGAGCCGCAACAGATCACGATCTCGCATCCCCGGTCGGCGATCACCGCGTCCAGGTCGAGGAAAGCGACCGGGTCGACCACCGGGGCGGGCCGCTTGGGTCGGCGCGCGGCCATCAGGCGGCCTCGAGCTCGAGCTGGCCGCGCAGCTGGTCGGCGATCGAGAACAGCGCCGCCTCGTCGATCCCTGCCGGGTCGAACGGGACGGCGGCCAGCGGCAGCGACAGTCCGGTCAGCCGGGTGTGCCGCTCCTGCTGCTGCTGGGTCCGGGCCGCGTCCACAGCGAACTCCGCGGCCAGCGCGCGGTTCTGCGCTTCCGACCAGCCGGGTACCGCGACGGTCAACGTGCCGGCGGCGGCCTGCTGGAGCTCGTCGGGGTCGAGCGGGGTCGGGGTCACCATGTTCTCGATCACCGACCCGACGGCGATCCTGGTCGGTCGCAGTGCGGTCACCGCTTCCTCGGTCTCGGTCACCGGCATGTCCTCGAGCAGGGTCACCAGGTGCACCACGGTGGTCGCCGACCGCAGCACGGTCATGATCGAGTCGGCCTGGTTGCGGATGGGGCCCATCCGGGCCAGCCCCGAGACCGCCTCGTGCACGTTCAGGAACTGCGAGATCCGACCGGTCGGCGGGGCGTCGAGGACGACGGCGTCGTACGCGCCGGGACGCCGGGTGGGGCCGCGCCGGACCGCCTCGTACACCTTGCCGGTCAGCAGCACGTCACGCAGCCCGGGCGCGATGGAGGTCGCGAAGTCGATGGCGCCGAACTTGTCGAGGGCCCGGCCGGCCAGCCCCAGGTGGTAGAAGGTCTCGAGGTACTCCAGCAGCGCGTCCTCGGCGTCGATCGACAGTCCGTGCACGTGACCGCCGGACGGCGTACGGGTGAGCCGGCGCTCCTCGTCCCCGACCAGCGCCGGGACGCCGAACAGCTCGGCGAGACCGCCGCGGCCCTCGACCTCGCAGAGCAGCACGCGCCGACCGTCCACCGCGAGCGCGCAAGCCAGGGCGGCCGCGATGGTCGTCTTGCCCGTACCGCCCTTTCCGCTGACGATGTGCAGCCCGTGCCGCGGCGCGGGCGGCGTGGGTCGGCCGTCCGGGCTGGGGGTCCGGCTCACGAGGCGGTGGGTGCGGCGGCCGGCGGCAGGTCGGTGATCGTCAGCCCGGCGTGGGCCTTGTAGCGCCGGTTGATGGCGATCAGGTTCGCGGTGAACGCCTCCACCTGACCGGCGAGGCGCAACCGGCCGGCGTACACGCCGCGCGCACCGGGGATCGCCGTGGCCAGCTCGCAGACCGTGGCCACGGCCTCGCGGTCCTCGCCGAGCACCAGTACGTCACCCTCGATCCGCGTGACGGCCGGGTCGTCGAGGTGCACGGCACTGACGTGGTGGAAGGCGGCGACGACCGTCGAGTCCGGCAGCAGCTGCTGCGCCTCCTGGGCCGCCGACCCCGCCTCGACCGGCAGCGCGTACGGGCCCTGGCCGTCGAAGCCGAGCGGGTTGACGCAGTCGACCACGATCTTGCCGGCCAGCTCCTCGCGCAACCCGGTGAGCAGCTCGGCGTGGCCCTCGTACGGCACGGTCACCACGACCAGGTCCGCGTCGGCGGCCTCGGCGTTCGTCCCGCCCACGACGTGGCCGACCTCGGCATAGCCGGCGGCGACCTCCGCGGCGCGGGTCGTCGAGCGGCTGCCGATCACCACCTCATGGCCAGCGGCAGCGAAGCGTCGGGTGAGGCCACGGCCCTGCGGTCCGGTCCCGCCGAGGATGCCGACCTTCACCGGGGCAGACCAAACGGGATCCGGGAGCGCATGGGGCAAATTGTAGTGGCGGTGGGCGTAGGGCCGGTCGTGCGTCCTCATGACGGTGCTGTCCTGGTGACGGTGCTGTCCTGGTGAGAGTGCCGTCCTCATTACAGTGAGGCCATGACCAAGTGGGAGTACGTGACCGTTCCGCTGCTGGTGCACGCGACCAAGCAGATCCTCGACAACTGGGGGCAGGACGGCTGGGAGCTGGTCCAGGTCGTCCCCGGGCTCAACCCCGAGAACCTCGTGGCCTACCTCAAGCGACCCCTCGCTTCACCCGGGGCATGAGCTCACCGTCGGCCCGCCTCGGCGAGCTCGGCCTGACCCTGCCGGCGGTGGCGACGCCTCTGGCGGCGTACGTGCCGGCCGTCCGGGTGGGCCAGCTCGTCTTCACCGCCGGCCAGCTGCCCAGCGTCGAGGGCCACCTGGCCGTGACCGGCAAGGTGGGGGCTGAGGTCAGCCCCGACGAGGCCGCCGCCTGCGCCGGCGTCGCCGTGCTGAACGGGCTGGCCGCCATCGCCGCGGAGGTCGGCGGTCTCGACGCCATCGTCCGGGTGGTCAAGGTGACGGTCTTCGTGGCGAGCGACCCCGGCTTCACCGGGCACGCGCACGTCGCGAACGGGGCCAGCCAGCTGCTCCGCGACGTCTTCGGCGCCGTCGGCCAGCACGCGCGCAGTGCCGTGGGGGTCGCCGTGCTGCCGCTCGACTCGCCGGTGGAGGTCGAGCTCGTCGTCGAGGTGGCCGCCACGCCCACCGTCCGACCGCTCTGATCCTGCGGTGTCGCACTCCTGGGACGTGCTGGGCCGGCTCCCGACCGCCGTTCCGCCGGCCCTCGCGGAGCAGGCCGCCGGATGGCCTTCCGGTGCGGTGCCGGCGTCGCCGCGCCGCTCGTCCAGCGTCGTCCTGCTGCGGGACGCGGCGGCCGGTGTGCAGACCTATCTCCTGCACCGGCACGCGCGGATGTCCTTCGCGGCGTCGATGGTCGTCTTCCCGGGCGGCGGGATGGACCCGGCGGACACGTCGGCGGCGGATCCGCTGCGGGCCTGCGCCGTCCGCGAGACCGAGGAGGAGACCGGGGTCCGGCTCGCCCCCGAAGCCTTGCTGCCCTGGGCGCACTGGGTGACTCCCGAGGTCGAACCGCGTCGTTTCGACACCGCCTTCTACCTTGCCGCGCTGCCTCGTGGGGCGGTGGCCGCCGACGTCTCGGGTGAGACCGACCGGGCGGAGTGGCGGAGCCCGGCGTCGGCGCTGGCGGCCGCCGACCGGGACGAGCTCGGCTTGATGCCGCCCACCCGCTCCGTCCTGCTCGAGCTCGCCGCGGCCGCAACCGTGGCGGAGCTGCTGGGCGCCGCGCGCGACCGGGTGGTGCGCCCGGTGCTGCCGCAGCTGGTGCGCGGACCGGCCGGCTGGCGCTTCCGCTACCCGTCACCTCTGGCCGCACGCCTGGACGCCGAGGCGGGGCGCCGGGCCAAGGACCGGACATGACCGGCCTGCCCGCGTACGTCCAGCTCGTCCGAGCGCCCAACCCGGGCCCGATGACCTTGGACGGCACCAACACCTGGCTGGTGGGCGACCCGACGCTGGGCCCGCCGCTGGTGGTCGATCCCGGGCCGGCGATCGAGACGCACCTGGCGGCCGTCCTCGCCGCGGCGGGTGGCCGGCTCGCCGGGATCGTGCTCACGCACCGGCACCTCGACCACTCCGAGAGCGCGGCCGACCTGGCGCGGCGGGCGGGCTGCGGCGTCCGGGCCCTCGACCCGCAGCTGCGGATCGGTGCTGACGACCTCGAGGACGGCCGTCCGATCGAGGTCGGGGGCGTGACCCTCACCCCGTACGCCACCCCCGGCCACACCAGCGACTCGTGCTGCCTGCTGCTGCGTGGTCCAGCCGGCGCCTGGCTGCTGACCGGCGACACCGTGCTGGGCCGAGGAACGTCGGTGATCACCCATCCCGACGGCAACCTGGGCGCCTACCTCACCTCGCTGGACCGGCTCCAGCGGCTGGTCGCCGAGGAGGCGGTGGTCGCCCTGCTGCCCGGTCACGGACCCCTAGTCGACGAGCCCGCGGTGTGGCTCACGTCCTATCAGCGGCACCGCCACGAGCGGCTCGAGCAGGTGCGGACGGCTCTGGAGGCGCTGGCGGCCGAAGGTGTCGGCGCCGACGTCGCCCAGCTGGCCGACCGGGTCTACGCCGGTCTGGACCCGGCGGTACGGCCAGCGGTTGAACAATCAATTCAAGCTCAATTGGTCTATCTTTCTTCCTTTTCTGCCGATTCCTGACATTATCTATACGGAGGGTTTTCGGGGCCAGAAAGCGAAAGCGTGGCGCGGCCAGGTTTAGGGTGAGAGGTGTCAGGGATGGCGACAACGAAGTACCTTTTCTACTACATGTTGCGACCTTTTCCTGACCCTGAAGCCCTTCGCCTCTGGCAGGTCGAGCTGGGCGCCCGACTCGGCGTCAGCGGCCGGGTCGCCGTCTCTCCCCAGGGGCTGCACGGCGTGGTCGGAGGCAGCCTGCCCCACCTCGGTGCGTACGCGCTCGCCACCCAGCGGCACCCGGCGCTGACCGACCTCCGCTTCTGCTGGGGCGAGGGTCGCGGGCCCGAGCCGGGCGAGCTGAGCGTCAGGGTGCAGGAGGACGTCTCGGGTTTCGGGGCGCGGGCCGAGCGTGAAGTGACCGAGTCCGGCGGCTGCGGCGTGCACCTGACGCCTCGCGAGGTGCACGAGCTGGTGGCGGCCCGCGGCCGAGAGGTCGTCTTCTTCGACGGCCGCGACCACCGCGAGGCAGAGGTCGGTCGGTTCCGGGGTGCCCTGGTACCGGACGCGAACCAGGCCCGCGACGTGCTGCGCGACCTGCGCAGCGGCAAGTTCGACGCGCTGAGGGACCGGCCGGTGGTGACCTACTGCACGGGCGGGGTCCGCTCGGAGATTCTCACCTCGATGATGCGGCACCGGGGGTTTTCCGAGGTGTACGTGTTGGACGGCGGGATCATCTCCTACGGCACTGCCTTCGCCGACCGGGGACTGTGGGAAGGCACGCTCTACGTCCTCGGTGAACAGGTTCAGATCGTTTTCAGCGAGAACCCCACGGTGATCGGTCGGTGCGAGAGCTGCGGCGCGAGCACCTACTCCTACCGGGAGTGCGTCGCGCCGCTGTGCAGCGCGCACGCGCTGCTCTGCAACGGCTGCGCCGACTTCGCACTCTGTGCGGCCCACCGCAACTAGGAGTCTCCTAGGGCGGGCTCGCGGCGGCGTGCGGACGGACTCGTAGCCGACGCTGGACCTGTGCACAGGTAATGCACAGGATCGCCGACGATGGTCGAAGCATGACGTCAGACGACCAGCCCGGGCTGCCCACCCCACCCTTGGGGAGCTACTCCTCCGGCGGCTACTCAGGACCGCAGTACCTGCCCAGCGACTACGCCGCGGCCCAGCCCGCCGCGCCCCAACCGGCCGCGGGTTACACCCCGGCGGACTTCCCGGCCCCGGCCGGCGTCCCGCCGCTGGCGCCGCAGCCGCTGGTCAGCGGAGTGGCCACCAAGCCCCGGCGCCGCGTCGGCGTCCTGTTCGCCGCCGCCTCGCTGTCGGCCGTCATCGGCGCGGGGGCGGGCGTCGGTTCGTACGCTTACCTCACCGACGCCCCCACCACCAGCGCCTCGACCATCTCGGTGACGACCGCTGCCGCGAGCCAGGTGCCGACGCTGAACGGCACCGTCTCGGCGGCGGCGGCCAAGATCCAGCCCTCGGTCGTGACCATCACGGTGCAGAGCGGCCAGTCCGGTGACATCGGCAGCGGCGTGGTGCTCGACCGTGAGGGCCACATCCTGACCAACGACCACGTGGTCGCCGCCTCGTCCGCGTCGACCGAGCCCGGCTCGACCGAGCCCGGCCAGACCGAGTCCGGGCAGTCCTCCACGGCGAGCAGCATCACCGTCACGTTCCACGACGGCACCACCGCCAAGGCGAAGGTGGTCGGCACCTCGGAGACCAACGACCTGGCGGTGATCAAGGTCGACGACGTCAAGAACCTGACCCCGGCCGTGTTCGCCAAGTCCGAGGGAGTGACCGTCGGGCAGGCGGTCGTCGCTGCTGGCGCGCCGCTCGGCCTGTCGGAGTCGGTGACCAGCGGCATCGTGTCGAACACGGCCCGTCCGGTGCGGTCGGGTGACAACGACGACGCGGTCTACCTCGCGGTGCAGACCGACGCCGCCATCAACCCCGGTAACTCCGGCGGTCCGCTGGTCGACCTGAACGGGTCGGTCCTCGGCATCAACTCCTCGATCGCCAGCACGGGCTCGTCCTCGGGCAGCACCACCCAGTCGGGCAACATCGGGATCGGCTTCGCCATCCCCTCCGACGTGGCGGTCCGGGTGGCGGGTGAGCTGATCGCGAACGGCACCTCGGTCAACGCGGCGCTCGGGGTCACCGTCGGCGGCACGGACTCGGACCTGTCCACCGCCACCGGCGTACCGCTCGAGTCGGTGACCAGCAGCGGCGCGGCCGCCAAGGCCGGCCTGCAGCAGGGCGACGTGGTCACCAAGATCGACGACTTCGCCACCACGACCTCCGACGGCCTGATCGCGGCCACCCGCTTCTACGCACCCGGCACCGAGGTCAACCTCACCTACACCCGCAACGGGGGCTCCCCGCAGACCGCCAAGGTCACCCTCGGCCAGCAGTAGCCGGTCGCGGGCCGACAGAGTGTGAGTGAGTGTCCCGACATCGGGACCTTCACTCACACTCTGTGCTCAGGCACGCGGGAACAGAAGCGGCACGACCGCGGCAGGTCCGAGCGGCCGAGGCGGGTGAGCATGGTTCCGACCTGTCGAGCGACCTCGCAGGAGAGGTCGGCCACGTCGGCCAGGCCATAGCGGAGCGTTACCTCGCCGGCAAGCAGGGTGCGGTTGTCGCGGGCCATGTCGCGGAACCGACCCATGCCGGTGTGGCCGAGGCGGCCGTCCAGCTCGACGACCAGGCCCCACGGCCGGTAGACGACGTCGCGTCGGTAGGGCAGACCGGTGATGTTCTGGCGATCACCGACGGGTAGTCCGTGCGGACGTTCCACCTGACGGAGGTACCGCAGCTCCAGAGCCGACTCGGCGCCGGCGGCGACATCGTTGAGGAGATCCTCGAGAAGCCGGCGGTGCCGGGCACGTGGCCGGCGACGCAGGGCTCGACGTAGCTGCTGCGGTGTCGTCTGTCTTGCCTGGACAGCCGTGGTCACCCACGTCACGGCATCGGTCATGGTGCCTTCGTCACAGAGGTCGAGGACGGTGTCCTCGACAGTGGTGCGCGGTGGCGAACCGGGCGAGCGCCGATCGCGGAATCCCGGCGCCTCGCGTCGGAACTCCCACTGCGGGCGGGTCCGTGTGATCTGGTGGGGAGGTGACACCAGCACGGTGATGGGACGGGGCTCCTGGTCCACGAGGCCGTGGACGAAGCCCGCTGACCGTCCGCCCAGCCGGCCGTGGTCCCCGCCGAGGAGCACGCCCGCCCAGGCCCAGCTCGGCCAGGTGGGCTCGCCGGGGTGAGTCAGGTAGACCGACCGATCGAGCCGCCGCCACTGCCCCTGGGCGATCAGCCGTTCCACCGACCGGCGGGAGACCTCGTGGCCAGCGACCTGCTCGGACGTAAGCACCCCGGCCTGCTGCTCGGCTAGCTGCAGGAGCGCACGAGTGGGATCTTGTCGCGTAAGCATGCCCGCCACTGTCGGGCTTTTCGAGCCAGGATCGACAGGCTCAGCCCGATCTGTGCATAACTCTCGGACGGTGCGAGCCCTGTGGACAGCCTCAGCGGGCGCGGCGCTCCACGCGCTCGACGTCCAAGATGGTGACGGAGCGCGGTTCGAGGCGGATCCAGCCGCGGGCGGCAAAGTCGGCGAGAGCCTTGTTGACGGTCTCGCGCGAGGCCCCGACCAGCTGGGCAAGCTCTTCCTGGGTCAGGTCGTGGTGCACGTGCACGCCGTCGTCGCGCTTGTCGCCGAAGCGCTGCGCCAGCTCGAGCAGCTGCTTGGCCACCCGGCCGGGCACGTCGGAGAAGACGAGGTCGGCCACGACGTCGTTGGCCCGCCGCAGCCGGGCGGCGAGCTGGCCGAGGAGCCCTTGGGCCACCTCGGGCCGGCCGGTCAGCCAGCCCATCAGCTCGTCGTGCTCGAGGGTGCGGATCTCACACGCGGTCACGGCGGTGGCGGTCGTCGAGCGGGGACCGGGGTCAAAGAGGGAGAGCTCGCCGAACATCTGGCCCGGGCCGAGGACCGCCAGCAGGTTCTCGCGGCCGGCCGAGCCGCTGCGGCCCAGCTTGATCTTGCCGGTGATGACCACGTACAGCCGGTCCTCCGCGTCGCCCTCGTGGAACAACACGTCGCCCTTGCTGAGCCGGATCGTCCCCATGGCGTCCGAAAGCGCGCTCGCCGCCTCGTCCTCGAGGCCGGCGAAGAGCGGTGCTTTCTTCAAGACTTCCGGATCCACGTACGACCTCCTGGTCACGAATCACCTAACCGGCGGGCCCAAGGCTACCGTCCGACCCTCCGATGTGGCAGATCCGGCAGCGGTGGGATCGCGCGCCGCAGGCCTGGTCGAGCAGCGGTCGCGCCGGTCGCGACCACGTAAGGTGTGGCCATGACGACCAGCCGGACCCGGGGTGACTCGGGCCCGGAGCCGGAGCCGACGGTTCCGACCGGCTATGACCGGTCGCGGACCGCCCTGGTGCGGCGGGCCCGGACGATCAACCGGACGCTCGCGCAGACCTACCCCGATGCGGTGATCGAGCTCGACTTCAGCACGCCGCTGGAGCTGCTGGTCGCCACCATCCTGTCGGCCCAGAGCACCGACAAGCGGGTCAACTCGATCACCCCGGTGCTGTTCGCCCGCTATCCCGACGCCGCCGCGTACGCCGCGGCCGACCGGGCCGAGCTCGAGCTGTTGATCACCCCGACCGGCTTCTTCCGGGCCAAGACCGACGCCCTGCTCTGGCTCGTGTCTGCGCTGACCGAACAGTACGGCGGCGAGGTGCCGCGCACGCTCGCCGAGCTGGTCACTCTGCCGGGCGTCGGCCGCAAGACCGCGAACGTGGTGCTCGGCAACGCCTTCGGCGTCCCGGGGATCACCGTCGACACCCACGTCGGCCGGCTGTCGCGCCGGTTCGGCTGGACGACGCAGGTCGACCCCGAGAAGGTCGAGCCCGAGATCGGGTCGCTCTTCCCGCCGCGGGAGTGGACCCAGATGTGCCACCACGTGATCTGGCACGGCCGACGCTGCTGCCACGCCCGCAACCCTGCCTGCGGCGCCTGCCCGGTCGCCCGCTGGTGCCCCGCGTACGGCGAGGGGGAGACCGACCCCACCAAGGCGGCGAAGCTGATCCGGGAGCCGCGCGGATGACCTTCAGCCGACGGCCGGTCCTCGCGGTCGTCGCGGTCGCGGTCCTGCTCGTACTGGCTGCCTGCACCGAGAACCCCGCTGTGACCCGGTCCACGAACGGCCCGCAGCAGTCGATGGTGCCGACGGCGACGACCCGGGCGCCGGACTCCGCAGGGCTGGCCCCAGCCAAGAAGGCGGCCGGGATCGCGGACTGCCCGACCTCGGGCAACGCCGCACCCGCGGTGGCGAACGGGCTGCCGGACGCCGTGCTGCCCTGCCTCGGCGGAGGCCGGTCCGTCCGGCTGTCCGGGCTGCGGGGGCAGCCGCTGATCATCAACGTCTGGGCTTCCTGGTGCCCGTCCTGTCGCACCGAGGCGCCGTTCCTGGCTGCGGTCGCCGGAACCACGAGCGCCGTCCGGGTGCTGGGCGTCGACCACGCCGACCCCGACCCGGCCGGGGCGATCGCCTTCGCCCAGACGGCCGGCTGGACTTTCCCACAGCTGCAGGACCGCGACCTGGTGCTGCGCCGCGAGCTGCAGGTGACGGCCCTCCCGGTCACCTTCTTCGTCCGCGCGGACGGCACGATCGCCTACCGCAACATGTCCCCGTTCACCTCGGTCGACCAGGTCCGCGAGCTCAGCCAGCGCTATCTCGGGGTGACGCCGTGACGGCCGACGACACCGTGGCCGCGGCCCGTCCGGTGTGGCTCGACCCGCTCGTCGCGGCGCTCGCCTCGCCGGACCGGGTCCGCCAGGTGGTGGCCGTCCGGCCGGGCGTGGGCGGTCGGGCGGCCGCGGTGCTCGTCCTGATCGGCGAGGGAGAGCGGGGCCCGGAGATCCTGTTCGTGGAGCGGGCGGCCACGCTGCGTACCCACGCCGGCCAGATCGCCTTCCCCGGCGGAGCGGCCGACGCAGGAGACGTCGACCTCGTCGACACCGCCCTGCGGGAGGCCGAGGAGGAGGTCGGTGTCGAGCGGTCCGGCGTCGAGATCCTCGGGCTGCTCCCCGCCGCCCACGTCGCCGTCAGCGGCTTCGACGTCACCGCCGTGATCGGCTGGTGGCGCGAGCCCGGACTCGCCCGGGCCGTCGACGCCCGCGAGGTCGCCTCGGTCCCCGTCGTCGCCGTGGTCGACCTCACCGACCCGACCCGCCGGGCCAGCGTCGCGCACCCGTCGGGCTACACCGGCCCCGCGTTCGAGGTGCACGGCCACCTGATCTGGGGCCTGACCGCACACCTGCTCGACGGCGTTCTCGACCTCGCACGGTGGCAGCGTCCGTGGGACGCCTTCCGCCGGGTGCCGATCCCCGCCCGCTACCTGACCGCTCACCCCGACGCTGCCGGGCCTGACCCTGGAGGACCCGATGCCCACTGACACCCCCGACCCGTACGCGACCCTCGCGCTGACCTCCGACGAGCTCGACGCCGAGCTCGTCGGCCGCTGGGACGTGTTGATGCCGGCGCTGCCCGAGCTGGGCCGTTCGCTGGTCAGCCGCTACGCCGAACCGCACCGGCACTATCACGACCGCGCCCACCTGCTGCAGGTGCTGCGCAGCGTCGACGCCCTCGCCGGCGACGAGGGCCTCACACCGCTCGCCGCTGGGGCTGGAGGTCGCTCCGCTCCCGCTGCACCAGATGTGTACGTCGTCCGGCTCGCCGCGTGGTTCCACGACGCGGTCTACGACATCCCCGAGCGCGAGCTGACCAACGAGGAGGCCTCCGCCCGGTTGAGCGTCCGCGAGCTGGGCCGGGCCGGCTTCGAGCAGGAGGACCTGACCCAGGTGTCGCGGCTGGTCCGGCTCACCGCCACCCACGCGCCCGGGGCCCGCGACCCCGAGGGCGAGCTGCTCTGTGACGCTGATCTGGCCATCCTGGCTGCCCCGGCCGAACGCTACGACGGCTACGTCGCCGCGGTCCGTCTGGAGTACGCGGCGGTGCCGGAGGAGGAGTTCCTGAGCGGCCGGCTGGCCGTGCTGGAGCCGCTGGCCGACTCCGAGATCTTCCGCAGCGGTCGGGCCCAGGGCCTCAAGCCGGCGGCTAGGGCGAACCTCGAGCGCGAGCTCTGGAGCCTGCGAGACCGGCTCGGTCTCGAGCAGCCCGAGGACGACGTTGTGAAATGATCGACGCCGTGACGACCACCTCACCGACGACCCCGACCACCTCGACCACCGCGAGCAACGTGATCGAGCGCCCGGCCGGCTGGTGGAAGTCGGCGGTGGTCTACCAGATCTATCCGCGCTCGTTCGCCGACAGCAACGGCGACGGCATCGGTGACCTCCCCGGGATCACCGCCCGGGTCGACTACCTGGCCGAGCTCGGCGTCGACGTGGTCTGGCTGTCGCCGGTGTACTCCTCGCCGCAGGACGACCTTGGCTACGACATCAGCAACTACACCGACATCGACCCGACCTTCGGCACGCTCGCCGACCTCGACGACCTGGTCGCCGCGCTGCACGGCCGCGGGATCAAGCTCGTGATGGACCTGGTGGTCAACCACACCTCCGACGAGCATCCCTGGTTCGTCGAGTCGCGCGACCCGGCCTCGCCCAAGCGGGACTGGTACTGGTGGCGCAAGCCGCGCCCAGGCGTCGAGGCTGGGACCGCCGGCGCCGAGCCGACGAACTGGGAGTCGGCGTTCTCGGGCCCGTCCTGGACGCTGGACCCGGCGAGCGGGGAGTACTACCTGCACCTGTTCAGCCCCAAGCAGCCCGACCTCAACTGGGAGAACCCGGAGGTCCGCCAGGCCGTCTACGCGATGATGCGCTGGTGGGTCGACCGGGGGGTCGACGGCTTCCGGATGGACGTCATCAACCTGATCTCCAAGCCCGAGACCCTGCGTGACGGCACCGTACCGGCTGGTCGGCGGTACGCGTCGGCGCTTGAGACCACCGGCAACGGCCCCCGGCTGGAAGAGTTCCTCGTCGAGATGAACCGCGAGGTCGGTCTGGACGAGCACCACCTGCTCACCGTCGGGGAGATGCCCGGCTCGACGATCGAGCTGGCCCGCTCGATCACCGACCCCGCGCACCGCGAGCTCAACATGGTCTTCACCTTCGAGCACGTGAACCTCGACGTCCAGGCTGGCGGGGGCAAGTGGGACGTGGCTCCGCTGGAGCTGCCGCGGCTCAAGCAGAACCTCGCCGAGTGGCAGGTCGGGCTGGCTGACGTGGGCTGGAACTCTCTCTACTGGGACAACCACGACCAGCCGCGCGCGGTCTCCCGCTTCGGCGACGACAGCCCCGAGCACCGGGTGAACTCGGCGAAGACCCTGGCCTCCGTGCAGCACCTGCACCAGGGGACGCCGTACGTCTACCAGGGCGAAGAGCTCGGGATGACGAACACCCAGTTCCTCGACATCAGCTCCTACCGCGACATCGAGTCGGTCAACTACTACGCCGAGGCCGTGAGCGTCGGCCTGCAGGCCGAGACCGTGCTGAGCGCTCTCGCGCTGCGCAGCCGAGACAACGCCCGGACGCCGGTGCAGTGGGACGACACCTCCCACGCCGGCTTCACCCAGGCGATCCCGTGGCTGCCGGTCAACCCCAACTACGTCTACGTCAACGCCGCGGCCGCTGTGGCCGACCCCGACTCGACCTTCCACCACTTCCGGCGGTTGATCGCCCTGCGGCACGAGCTGCCGGTGCTCGTCGAGGGCCGGTTCGCGCTGCTGCTGCCCGAGCACGAGCAGATCTGGGCGCTGACCCGCACCCTCGGCGACCAGGTGCTGGTGATGGTGGCCAACTGCTCCTCGACGCCGGCGACCGTCCCGCCCGGCTCTGTGCCGGACATCCGCGGAGCCCGGGAGCTGCTCAGCACCCACCCGAGCCCGGTCACGGCGGAGCTGGCGCCGTGGGAGTCCCGGATCCACCTGATCGGCTGACCACCAGCCGACCGGTCAGCCGCTCAGGGTGCTCGAGGCACCGCGAGGGTCGGACCGGGCGGGTGCGTGAGAGGCTGACCGGACCTGATCACCGACCACGGAGGATGCGATGACCGAGCCCGATCCCGAGCCCGAGGCCAGCCGACAGCTCGATGAGTCCAAGGAGCTGATCGAGGAGGCCCGGAGCGCGGCCGGGGCAGCGTTGCCGGACACCCAGTCCGCCGACGACCTGGACGCCCCCAGCACCGAGCGCGGCCTCCCCGACGACGAGCCGGTCACGCCCGGACCGAACTAGCCCACTTTCCGCGCGCAGCCGCTCCGAGGTCGGACGCAACCGGTGGCCTCCGTCGTACGTACCCCTCTCAAGGAGGAGAGGAGGTGGGTCGTGATAGCTGCTCCTGCCACCCTGGGCACCCAGCGCGACCGTGACCTCCTGAGCAGGAGGGCCGGTCTCAGGTCCGGCCGGGTCAGCTGATGGCCCGGCTGGCGACGACCTCGCCCTCGATCTCGGGGGCCTTAGCGGCGGCGTTGCCGCGCTGGACGGCGGCCTTCAGGTCGGCGACCGTGGCGTTCGCGGTGGCGATGGTCCGCTCGGGGCCCTTGACCTTCTTGACCAGCGTCAGCCCGATCACGCCGAGGACGGCCGCGATCAGCAGCAGCACGACGCCGACGATGAGGAAGGCGAGCCACTCGCTGAGGCCGAGGGCCACCAGCCCGAACGCGGCCGCGAAGTAGAGCACGGACAGGGCGCAGATGGCGAAGTAGCCGGCGGCGCCGAACATGCCGGCCCCGATCCCCGCGTTCTTCGCTGCGGGCACCAGCTCGGCCTTGGCCAGCGCGATCTCGTCCCTGACCAGCAGCTTGACGTCGTCGGTGATGCTCTTGACGATGTCGCCCACACCTTGTTCCGCCACGGTGGCTCCTTCCCTCGCGGCAACCCTATCGGGTGCCACCGTCACCGTCGGCCGACCCACGGAACAGGGCCTTCAGGCGCGGGTGCCAGCGGTCCTCAGCGGTGACCAGCAGCTCGTCACCCGCCCGCAGCGAGGTGCTGCCGCGGGCCGCGACGAGCGACTGGTCCCGTACCAACATCGAGAACCAGACGTCGTCAGCGTGTCCGGGGTCGGTGGCGGTGTCGGCGACTTCGTCGACGGTGCAGCCCTCCGCAGCGGAGCCCTGCTCGACGGTGAGCCGCAGCACCCCTTCCGGTTCCTCGGCGAGCCGGACGCCGAGCGACCACGGCTGGGGCGGGACCGAGTGCACGGGCAACCGCAACCGGCGCGCGACCGTGGTCACCAGGCTGCCCTGGACCACGACCGAGAACGCGACCACGACCACGACGATGCCGTACGCCCGCTCGGCTCCGGGGATCCCGGCGGCCAGCAGGAAGCTGCCGAGCAGGATCGGGACCGCCCCCTTCAGCCCAGCGAAGAGCACGAACGCCCGCTCGTTGGGTTCCAACCGGGCGGGCAGCAGGCAGAGACCCACCAGGACCGGGCGGATGACGAGCGCCAGCGCGAGGCCGAGCAGCACGCCGGGTACCCAGACGTCGGTACGGGCCAGCGTGTGCAGGTCGACCGTGAGGCCCAGCACGACGAACGCCACGATCTCGCCGAGACTGGCCAGTGCGGTGTGGAAGCGTTGGATCTCACGCTTGAACGGCGCGCGTTCGTCACCGATGACGACGCCGGCCAAGAACACGGCCAGGAAGCCCGAGCCGTGCAGCAGCGTCGTCGCCCCGAAGAGCGCGAAGACGCACGCCAGCGTCCGCAGCGGGTAGAGGCCCTCGCTGGGCAAGCTGACCCGGCGCATGAACCCGAGAATCAGTCGGCCGCCCAGCACTCCGACGACCGCGCCGACCCCGATCTGCAGGACGAACTCAGCCCCGATCTGCAGGACGGCGCCCCCGCTCAGCGACCCTGCGGTCAGCAGGCTGATCAACAGCGCGATGCCGACCGGGTCGTTGGCTCCGGACTCGCCCTCCACGATGGTGGCCGAGCGGCCGGCGATCTCCTGCTGGCCCAGCACCGAGAACACCACGGCCGGGTCGGTCGGCGCCACCGCAGTCCCGATCAACAGCGCCAGGTACCAGCTGAACCCGAACGCGGTGTGGATCAAGACGGCGGCCGCCCCCGTCGTCAGGAACGTGCCCACGACTCCAGACATCGCGATCGGGCCGGCTGCCGCACGGAACCGGCGCACGCCGATGCTCATCCCGCCGTCGAACAGGATGCACAGCAGCGCCAACGTGACGATCCGCTCCACCGTCTGCTCCGGCGGCATGTGCAGCCCCGGCAGCACCGCTACCCCCAGCGCCGCGGCACCGAGGAACAGCGCCGGCGCGGGCAGGCGCACCCGAGCGGTCAGCCGGTTCGACAGGATGGCGGCGACCGCCGCCACCGACAGCAGCAGCACGAGCTCGGCGAACGGAACAGCGTCATCCACGGGGTGTACTCATCGACATCCTCGATCCGGGCGGGGGGCAGCAGCTCGCCGACCAGACTTCCCGGCACACCAGCCCGGACTCGCGGGCAAGGACAGGCTAGCCGTCCGCGCTGGTGGAGCTGGTGCTCAGGTTGTCCTTGATCAGGTTCATCACCGAGGAGTCGGTCAGCGTGGTGACGTCGCCCAGCTCACGGTTCTCGGCAATGTCGCGGAGCAGCCGGCGCATGATCTTGCCCGAACGGGTCTTGGGCAGCTCCTCGACGACCATGATCTGCCGCGGCTTCGCGATGGCGCCGATCTGCTTGGCCACGTGCGTCCGCAGCTCCTGGACCACGTCCGGTCCGCCGTCACCGGCCCCCTCCGCGACGGCACTGGAGCGCAGGATCACGAACGCCACGATCGCCTGGCCGGTGGTCGGGTCCGTCGCGCCGACCACCGCGGCTTCGGCCACCTTGGGGTGCGAGACCAGCGCCGACTCGATCTCGGTGGTCGACATCCGGTGGCCGGACACGTTCATCACGTCGTCGACCCGGCCGAGGAACCAGATGTCGCCGTCGTCGTCCTTCTTGGCGCCGTCGCCGGCGAAGTACATGCCGGGGAAGCGCGACCAGTAGGTGTCGACGTAGCGCTGGTCGTCGCCCCACAGGGTGCGCAGCATCGCGGGCCAGGGCTTGGTGATGGTCAGGTAGCCCCCCGAGCCGTTGGCGACCGGCTGTGCCTCGTCGTTGACGACCTCGACCGAGATGCCGGGCACCGCCCTCATGGCCGCGCCCGGCTTGCCCGCGGTCACCCCGGGCATCGGCGAGATCATGTGCATCCCGGTCTCGGTCTGCCACCAGGTGTCGACGACCGGCGTCTGGTCGCCGCCGATGTGGGTGCGGTACCAGACGTAGGCTTCGGGGTTGATCGGCTCCCCGACCGAGCCGAGGATGCGCAGCGACGACAGGTCGAACTTCTCCGGGATCTCGCTGCCCCACTTCATGAACGTCCGGATCGCCGTCGGGGCGCAGTAGAGGATCGTCACGCCGTACTTGGCGATCAGCTCCCACCAGCGGCCCTGGTGCGGAGTGTCGGGGGTGCCCTCGTACATGACGCTCGTCGCGCCGTTCACCAGCGGTCCGTAGACGAGGTAGGAGTGGCCGGTCACCCAGCCGATGTCGGCCGCGGTCCAGAAGACGTCGGTCTCGACCTTCAGGTCGAACGTCGCCCAGTGCGTCCACGATGTCCCGACCAGGTAGCCGCCGGTGGTGTGCAGGATGCCTTTCGGCTTGCCGGTGCTACCGGAGGTGTACATGATGTAGAGCGGGTGCTCGGCCGGGAAGAACGGGCACGCGTGCTCGGTCGACTGGGCGGCCACGAACTCGTCCCACCACAGGTCGCGGCCCTCCGTCATCGCCGTCTCCTGACCTGTCCGCCGGATGACCAGGACGTGGTGGACCGTCGGGCACGACTCCAGCGCCGCGTCGACGGCCGGCTTCAGCGCCGACGGCGCGCCGCGACGGAAGCCGCCGTCGGCGGTGATCACGACCTCGACGCCACAGTCGGTGATCCGAGACGCCAGCGCATCGGCGGAGAAGCCGCCGAAGACCACCGTGTGGGGAGCGCCGATCCGGGCGCAGGCCAGCATCGCGACGACGGCTTCAGGGATCATCGGCAGGTAGATGGCCACCCGGTCGCCGGCCTCGACGCCGAGCGCGGTCAGGGCGTTCGCGGCTTGGCGGACCTCGTCGGCGAGCTGGGCGTAGGTGATGGTCCGGGTGTCGCCGGGCTCGCCCTCGAAGTGGTAGGCCACCCGGTCGCCGCGGCCGGCTTCGACGTGTCGGTCCAGGCAGTTGTACGCCGCGTTCAGCGTGCCGTCGGCGAACCACGTCGCGAACGGCGGGTTGCTCCAGTCCAGACCCTGGGTGGGCGCGGTCTCCCAGCTGAGCCGGTCGGCCTGGCGGAGCCAGAACGCCTCCGGGTCGGCGGCCGCCTCGGCGTAGGTCGCCTCGGTGACGTTCGCGGTCGCCGCCAGCTCCGGCGGCGGCGGGAAGCGTCGCTCCTCGTGCGCCAGGTTGGACAGGGTCTCGCTGCTCGAGGCGGCGTCGCTCACAACTGGTCTCCTTCAGGTGCTCCGGGTCTGCTCCCGCAATGTACGACCTCGTCGTCGGTCGTCAGTGACCGCTCGCCTTCTCAGCGCCCGCGCCGGTCAACGAGCGGACCGACAGCTCGTCGTAGCGGCGTTCGGACTCGGGGTCGCGGCTCAGCAGGGTGCCCACGATGCCGCAGAGGAAACCGAACGGGATCGAGACCAGCCCCGGGTTGCGCAGCGGGAACCAGGCAAAGTTCAGGTCCGGGGCGAGCGAGGTCGCGGTGCCGGAGCCGACGGGGGAGAAGATCACCAGGATCACCGCCGCGGCCAGCCCGCCGTAGATGCTGCAGGTGGCGCCCAGAGTGTTGAAGCGGCGCCAGAACAGGTTGAAGATCAGCGCCGGCAGGTTTGCCGAAGCAGCCACGGCAAAGGCCAGCGCCACCAGGAACGCGATGTTGAGCCGCTGCGCCGGGATGGCCAGCGCGATGGCCACGGCCCCGATGGCAAAGGCGGCGATCCGCACGACGATCATCTCGCTCCGTTCGCTGGCGAGGCCCTTCTTGATCACGCTGGCGTAGAGGTCGTGGGCCACCGAGGAGGCCGAGGTGAGGGTCAGCCCCGCGACCACGGCCAAGATGGTGGCGAAGGCGACCGCGGAGATGAGGGCCAACAGCACCGCCCCGCCGAGCGTCCCCTCGCCGCCGCCGACGGCCTGGGCCAGCAGCGGCGACGCCGCGTTGCCGGAGCTGGTGGCGATCTGGCTGCCCTTGCTGGTGTCGACCAGGGCCGCCGCGCCGAAGCCCAGCACCAGCGTCATCAGGTAGAAGGCGCCGATCAGCCCGATCGCCCAGAGCACCGACTTGCGGGCCGCGTTGGCGGTGGGGGTGGTGTAGAAGCGGATCAGGATGTGCGGCAGCCCCGCCGTGCCCAGCACCAGGGCCAGGCCGAGGGAGAGGAAGTCGAACTTGGCGGTCAGGTCCTTCCCGTAGAGCTGACCGGGCTGCAGGAACGCCGCCCCCTTGCCGGACTTCTCCGCCGCCGCTCCGAGCAGCTCGGAGAGGTTGAAGTGGAACTGGGCCAGCACCAAGATCGTGATCAGCAGCGTGCCGACCATCAGCAGCACCGCCTTGACGATCTGGACCCACGTGGTGCCCTTCATGCCGCCGAGGGTGACGTAGATGATCATCAGCACGCCGACCCCGATGATCACCAGGTTCTTCACCGCCGGGTCGCTCACGCCGAGCAGCAGGCCGACGAGGCTGCCGGCGCCGACCATCTGCGCCAGCAGGTAGAAGATCGAGACCACGATCGTCGACGACGCGGCGGCCGAACGCACCGGCGTCTGCCGCATCCGGTAGGCCAGCTGGTCGGCCATCGTGTACCGGCCGGAGTTGCGCAGCAGCTCCGCGACCAGCAGCAGCGCCACCAGCCAGGCGACCAGGAAGCCGATCGAGTAGAGAAAGCCGTCATAGCCGTAGAGCGCGATCGAGCCCGAGATGCCGAGGAACGAGGCGGCCGACATGTAGTCGCCGCCGATGGCCAGCCCGTTCTGGAAGCCGGAGAAGGAGCGGCCGCCCGCGTAGTAGTCGGCGGCGGTCTTGTTCTGCCGCGAGGCCCAGAAGGTGATGCCCAGCGTGATGAGCACGACGACGAAGAAGAGGCCGATCGTCAGGCCGCGGTTGTCGTCGGTGGCCAGCGGCACCAGCAGCGCCGTGGTCATCGGCCGGTCTCCCGCTCGTAGCGGTCCCGCAGCCTGGTGGCCAGCGGGTCCAGCGCCCGGTTCGCGTGCCGGGCGTAGAGGAAGGCGATCGCGAACGTGGACGCGAACTGCAGCAGTCCGAAGACCACGGCCACGTTGATGTTGCCGACGACGGGGGTGTCCATGAAGCCCCGGGCCCAGTTGTTGCACAGCACATAAGCGATGTACCAGGCCATGAAGGCGATGGTGGCCGGGAAGGCGAAGTTCTTGTAGCGCCGCTTCAGCTCGGCAAAGTCGGGCTCAGCCGCGATGGCAGCGTAGACGCTCTGGTCGTGCGCGCTGACCGGTGCCGCTTCGGTGCCGGAACGCGGAGTCGTGCTCTCCGTCATTGGAGCCTCCACTCAGATTGCCGTGCTCGCACAGTAGCCGCCCCCGCTGACAGCGGGAAGGGCGCGGGTCGGCCCGGACGAGCGGAGGAGTCAGAGGCGGATCTCGAGGGCGTCGTCCGCGTCCTCGGCCACCCCCAGCTCGCTGTGGTCGACGTCGGCCCGCCAGCAGGAGGTCTGGAAGGGCAGCAGCAGCGGCTCCGGTCGCCGGGCCGAGGTGTCGTAGAGCTCGCCCACCGCGGCTAGCAGCTCGTCGCGGACCGCGGGCGCCAGACCGGCGGCCCACGGCTGACGGTGCACCATGCTCAGCAGCCCATGGCGGGTGATCGGCACCCAGTTGCGGAAGGACCGCCGCTCCAGACCGACGAAGTACGGGCTGTCGGCCACCGCGGCCACGGCCTCCTGGCCGAAGTCCCCGGCCATCGCGTGCGGGTCCGCCGCCCGCATCAGGGCCGTCAGCCGCCGCACCCACGGCACGGTGTCGTCGCGGGTGTTGTACGCGACCGCGAGGTGGCCACCGGGCCGCAGCACGCGGGCGATCTCGGTCAGAGCCAGCCCCGGCGCGAAGCGGTGCAGGGTGTCGGAGGCGGTGACCACGTCGAAGTGGCAGGACAGGTACGGCATCGACTCGACCTGACCGGCGACGTGCAGCCGGGTGCCGAGCCGGTCGACGAGACCGGCCACCCGCGCCACGTCACGGTCGATCCCGAAGACCTCGTGGCCCTCCGCGGCCAGCATGGCCGCGAAGCTGCCCCGGCCCGAGGCGAGATCGAGCACCCGAGCCGGCTGCTCGCCGACCATCCACGCCGCCGCTGGCGCCGGGTAGGGCGTCCGGCGCGGCTCAGTCATGGGGGAGACTCTAGTGCCGTGAGGGTGGAGTTCCTTGGCGGTGAACGCCGCGAGGTGCGTGCCTGGGCGGGGCTCACCGCCACCCGGTTCCGACCTCAGGACACTCGTCGTGACCGCTGATCCGCTCCTGGAGCTGGCGCGCCTGGAGGGCGTGCCGTCGGCGGTGGCCGCGGCGATCGACTCCGTGGACGCCGTGCTGCGCGACCGCGGGCTGCGTACGCTCGCTCCCGAGGCGGTGGCCGCGGCTCTGCTGACGGGTGCTCGGGGGAACGCGGCGCTGAGCGAGGACCCGGACCGCTGGCTGCCGGGCGCGGTCCGCTTGTCCTCGGAGCTGACGACGCTGGCGCCGGTGATCCGGGTCGCGCCCGCGCAGGCGCTGGCTCGGGCCCACGTGCTGCTGGCCCGCGGCGTCGTACCGGAGGAGAGCCTGGGCCGGATCACCGCCGACCCCGAGACCGCGGCCCGGATGGCCGGGCTCACCGATCTGCTCGTGTCCAGCGGCGGCACCTCGGCCGTCGTGCTCGCGGCCGTCGTGCACGCCGAGCTCGCCAGCGTCGCCCCGTTCGGGTCGGGTGACGCGCTGGTGGCCCGCGCGGCCGAACACCTGGTGCTGGTCTCGGCGGGCGTCGACCCACGGGGCGCGGTGCCGATCGAGGCCGGCCACGCCGGTGCTCCGGCCGGCTACCGGCGGGCGCTCGACGGCTACGCCTCCGGCACCCTGGCGGGGGTGCGGGGTTGGATCGTGCACTGCGCCGGCGCTCTCAGCCGAGGTGCGGAGCTCCTCGGGACGTCGCTTCGTCACTGAGGGCCCGGTCCGACCGGAAAGATGGTCGGCACGGCGCCCGTCAGACGGACGCCGTGCCCTGCCCGTGTCCGAGCGACCATGCGTGCCGTTTCTCCGCGTTGGCCAGGCAAGCCTGGACGCAACTGCCCCTCAGGGATGGGTGATCGCCGCGTGGGTACTCGAGACGAGCGGCACCGATTGGTGGGGGTCTCCCGCGACTGACGTGATCGTCGACCAAGCCCGTCGAGATGAGCGGTTGCCCTTGTCGTTCGGTGCGTTCTGAGGTCAGTTCTACCTCGCGATCTCCTGTCCGGGAAGCCCTCCTGGGTGATCAATGTGCTTTGACCGGACAAATCGAGTTGATCGTTGACCATGCTCAGCTCGTCGTGTCCTTGATCATCTTGTCGAGTTCCATGATCAACACCGTCCGTCGTCCACAGGCTCGGAGGGGGTTCCCGACTTCTCCACAGCCTGGCCGATGCCCTCGCCCGACGGCGGTCAGCGACTCAGACTGACGGCATGGATCTGCACCCTGACGTGTCGCCCGTCGTCGTCGTCACCCGGGACGACGCGCTGCTCGAGCGGGTGCTCTCGGTGACGGCGGCCCTCGACCTCGAGCCCGAGGTCGTCCCCGACGTCGGGGCGCTGCGTGGACGCTGGGCGACGGCCTCGCTGGTGCTGGTCGGCCTCGACCAGGCCGCGCCGGTGGCGGCGCTCGTGCTACCCCGCCGTACGGACCTCTACCTGTTGGGCGACGACGAGCTGCCCGAGGACGCGGTGGCCTGGTCGGCCCGGCTCGGCGCGGCCGTCCTCACGCTGCCCAGTGGCGCCGACGTCCTGGCTGCGGCGATCGCGGCCAGCAGTGGTCGGCGCGGTGACCGGGGCCGGCTGGTCTGCGTGCTGGGCGGTTCGGGCGGGGTGGGCGCGTCGACGTTCGCCGCCGGTCTGGCGGTGACGGCGGCGGCGACCGGCCGGCCGGTAGCCCTCGTGGACGCTGACGAGAATGGTGGCGGGCTCGACCTGCTGCTCGGCGCCGAGCAGACGCCGGGCTGGCGGTGGCCCCGGTTGGCCGGAGCGCGCGGCCAGCTGGGCGACCTCGGTGGCCAGCTCCCCTCGGCGGTCGGCGTCGAGCTGCTGGCGATGGCCCGGCGGCCCCAGCCGGCTGCGGCGCTGCCGGCCGACCAGCTCAACGCGGTGCTGCTCTCGCTGCTCCGCAGTCACGAGCTCGTGGTGCTCGACGTGCCGCGACTGCTCACGGCCGCGACCCGGGAGGCGCTGCGCACCGCCGACCTGACCCTGTTGCTCGTCCGGGCCGACCTGCGAGGGGTGGCCGCAGCCCGGGAGGTCGCGCTCGAGCTGGTCCCGGCCTGCGAGCGGTTGGCGGTGCTGGCCCGGGAGGGCCGGGCGCGCGGTCTGGGCGCGGAGGCGACGGCGGCCGCCGTCGAGCTCCCCCTGATCGGCATCGTGCCCCACGACGACAGCCTGGTCCTCGCCGCCGAACGGGGTGACCCGCCCGCGCGTGCTCCCCGTAGCAGCCTGGCCAAGGCGTGCCGGCGGGTGCTGGCCGAGCTTGAACCCGTTCCGGCCGTCGCGTGACCGCCTTGTCCGCGACGGCGGTGGACCTTGGCTCGACCGTGACCGAGCTCGACCCGATCCGCACCCGGTTGGTGGCGCTCGGCCGCGCGCACACGCCGAACGATGTGGCGGAGGCGATGCGCGCCGAGGGCCGAGTGGTCACCGACTCGGCGCTGGTGGCGATGGTCGAGGCCCTCCGCCGGCACAGCGTCGGGGCCGGGCCGTTGGAACCGTTGCTGCGCCAGCCAGGCGTCACCGACGTCCTGGTCAACGGGCCCGACCGGGTGTTCGTCGACCGCGGCCGCGGGCTCGAGCTGACCGGGGTCCGCTTCGGCTCCGACGCCGAGGTCCGCAGCCTGGCGCAACGGCTGGCGGCCTCGGTCGGCCGGCGGCTCGACGACGCGGCCCCGTTCGTCGACGCCCGGCTGGCCGACGGCTGCCGCGTGCACGCCGTGCTGGGGACGGTGGCGCGTCCCGGCACCTGCCTGTCGTTGCGGGTTCCGGCGGCGCGGAAATTCAGCCTGGACGACTTCGTCGCCTCCGGCTCGTTGAGCGAGCGCGGAGCGGCCCTGCTGAGCCGGATGGTCACGGCGAAGCTCGCCTTCCTGGTGAGCGGTGGCACCGGGTCGGGCAAGACCACTCTGCTCGCGGCGCTGCTGGCGCTGGTCCCCGCCGACGAGCGGATCGTGGTCGTGGAGGACTCGCGTGAGCTGGCGCCGCACCACCCGCACGTCGTCGGGCTCGAGGGCCGGCCGGCCAACGCGGAGGGGGCGGGGGCGGTCACCCTGACCGACCTGGTCCGACAGTCGTTGCGGATGCGGCCCGACCGGCTGGTCGTCGGCGAGGTGCGCGGGCCCGAGATCGTCGACCTGCTGATGGCCATGAACACCGGGCACGAGGGCGGCTGCGGGACCGTGCACGCGAACTCGGCGGAGGACGTCCCGGCCCGGCTGGAGGCGCTCGGGGCTCTCGGCGGTCTCGGTCGAGCCGCCGTGCACGCGCAGATCGCGTCGGCGCTGCACGCGGTGATCCACATCGACCGGGACGATCAGGGCCGGCGGCGGGTCGCCGAGATCCACGTCGTCGTCGCCGACCCCTCGACCGGGCTGACCCGGACGCAGCCGGCGGTGGAGCTCGACCCGGGTGGCCGGGTCCGGCTCGGGGCCGGGGCCGGGCGGCTGGAGAGGCTGCTCGACCGATGATCGGGTTGTCGGTGCTGCTGGCGGTGTTGGCTGCCCTGCTCGGGGTGACCACGCCCGCCGCGGCGGGTCTGCGACGGCTGCCCAGCGGGGATCCGGGCACCCCGGTCCGGTCCGGGCGCCAATGGTGGCGCCGCGTCGCCGCCGCGGTTGCGGTCGCCGCCGCGCTGACCCTCACGGTCGTCCTGGCCGGGCCGCGAGCAGCCGTCTACACCGCGACGTCGCTGCTGGTGCTGGCGACGGTGGCCCACCTCGGCCGGTTGCGGGGCCGGCGGCGAGCGGCCGAACGGGGCCGGCTCGCGGTCGCCGAAGCCGCCACGGTGCTGGCGGCCAACCTCCGGGTCGGGATGGTGCCGGCGCAGGCCCTGACCAAGGCCGCCGCCGGCTGTCCCGTCCTGGACGAGGCCCGGGCGACCCTGGCCATCGGCGGGGACGTCCCCGCAGTCTGGCGACGCCAGTCCGCGGTCGAGGGGCGTGCCGGACTGCGCGAGCTGGCCCGGGCGTGGCAGGTGTCCGGGGTCTCGGGTGCGTCCCTGACGGGGACCCTCGAGGAGGTGGCCGCCGGTCTGGCGGCCGACCAGTCGTTGCGGGCCGTGGTGGGCAGCGAGCTCGCGGCGCCGCGCGCCACCGGCAAGCTGATGGCCGTGCTACCGGTACTGGGCATCGGCATGGGCTACCTGATCGGCGGCGACCCGCTGCAGTGGCTGGTGGCCGGGCCGGCCGGCTGGGGATGTCTGCTCCTAGGGGTCGGGCTCGCCTGCGCCGGGGTGCTCTGGATCGAGAACCTGGCGCGCCGAGCGGCCGCCCAGGCCTGAAGCCGGGAGGCGACGATGGCACGACGAGCTCGACGACGGCCCCCGACCGGGGCAGGTGTCGCGTGAGCGCGGCCGCGGTACTGGCGGCGTCACTCACCGCGGCCGCGGTCCTGCTGCTTGTCGACGGGCCTGACGTCCGACTGGGCAGCGTCGTCCGGCCGCCGACCGCCCGGCCGGAGCGACTGCCGGTGGTTGGGCGGGTGATCGCCGGTCGACCGGGGGCAGTGCCGTGGCGGCGGCGGTGCTGGTTGAGCGTGGGCGCCGCGACCGCGCTCTGTCTCGTTCTCAGCGGAGGTGCGCTGTCGCTGGGCCTGTGGACCTGGACGGCGTGGCCGGTCATCGTGGCGGCCGGTGCGCTGGGCCTGGGGTGGCTGGAGCCGCTGGCGGTCCGGCGTCGACAGCAACAGCTGGTGCTGGAGGTACCGCAGGCGTTGGAGCTGATGGCAGCCTGCCTGGCCGTCGGCACACCGCCCCGGCTGGCGTGCGCCGCCGTGGCTGACGCGTTCGGCGGGCCGGTGGGAGACGACCTGCGGCCCGTGCTGCGGGCCGTGGAGCTCGGCGTCCCGGACGCGGAGGCCTGGGCTGCGCTCGCGGGTCACCCTCAGCTCGGGCCGGCGGCGGTCGACCTGGCCCGCTCGGTGGAGTCGGGCACCCAGATGGTGGAGGCCCTGCGCAGCCACGCCCGCGCGGCGCGGGAACGCCGGCGGGCCGCGCTGGAGCAGGTGGCCCGTAGCGTCGGCGTCCGCAGCGTGCTGCCCCTGATGACGTGCTTCATCCCGGCCTTTCTGCTGCTCGGGGTGGTCCCGACCGTCGTGTCCGCGGTCGTGCAGGCCTTTCCCTGAGCCGTCGTTCGTCCACAGCAGCGGAGTGTCGGCGCGCTGTCCACAGGCCAGTCGCGAAACCGCACAGTGGGGGTCAACGTCCGGAGACTCCCTGTGCAGCCAGCTCGGCTGCAGCACCTGGGATCGGCTCAGGAGCGGGCCAGGGTGCGTTGACGGAGGAGGAACCCATGAAGGAATCGATTGACGTGGTGGGCGGTCTGGTGACCCCCGCCGCGCAGGACGGGATCGCGGCGGGGACCCTGGCGCCCGCCTGCGGACGGTGTCGGACCGAGCGGGGCATGGTGAGCGCGGAGTGGGCGGTGGGCATCATCGCCGCGATCGCGATCGCCGGCGTCTTGTTGTCGGTGGTGACGAGCGGGCCGGTGGAGTCGGCCATCTTGAAGTTCATCCTGCTGGTCATCAAGCACTTCGCCGTCGGTCTCGGCTAGGCCACGGTCGGACCGAACAGGATCGTCGAATGTCGGGTCGGGTGCGCCGGCGGGACGCGCGCGGGATGGTGACGGCAGAGCTGGCCGTCGCCATCCTGGCGGTCTTCAGCCTCTTCGTGCTGCTGTGTTGGGGCTTGGTACTGATCGTGGTGCAGCTCCGGCTGGTCGACACCGCAGCCGCGGTGGCGCGGCAGGAGGCCCGGCACGACGCCGCCGCGGTGTCCCGCGCTCGAGCCGAAGCGCCGGCGGGAGCGGTCATCCACGTGGTGCGGCAGCCGACGCAGGTGAGAGTTTCGGTGAGCGTACGGGTCCGGTCGTTCGCCCGCGGTCTGCCGGCCGTCCCGCTGCACGCGGACGCGGTGGTCGTGCCCGAGCCGGGGAGTCCGCGATGAGGGTCGGCACCGAGCGGGGTAGCGCTTCGGTGCTGATGGCGGGGGTGATGGGGGTGGTCGTGCTGCTGGCGTACGCGACCATGCTCGTCGCCGGGTACGCGGTGGCCTACCACCGGGCCCGGGGAGCGGCGGACCTGACGGCGGTGAGCGCGGCCCAGACCTTCCGGTCGGGCGGGGACGCCTGTCGTCAGGCCCGCCGATCGGCCGCGGACAACGGCGCCGGGCTGCTGAGCTGCACGGTGGTCGGCGACCAGATCGGCTTCGTGGTGACCGTCCGCGTCTCGATCCCGACGCCGAGTCGGGTCACCGGACTGCCCGGTCGGGTGGAGGCCGAGGCGTACGCGGGGCCGGTCCGATGATCAGGGGGGCCGTCGGGTCAGGCTGGTTTGGTCGTCGTCGCTTCCGTGGCGTCCGGGTCGGCGGCGGCTGGGACCGCCGCGTCCGCTGGGCCGTCCTCTTCGACCGCTGGGGCTGGCGCAGGTCGCGAGATCTTGATCGTGGCCACGCCGGCGTCCAGGTCGATCCCGAGCGGGGCGCCACCGCCGTAGGTGGGCTTGGAGACGAGCATGTTCTGTCTGTCCCTTTCCTCGTGGAGGTGTCGCAGGCCGGGGGAGAAGATCTCGAAGAAGCTCACCCGCGTGGTCGCTGCCCCGAGGGCGGGAGCATCAGGGTGGCCACCCGCTCAGTATGGCGCGCCTCGCCGTGGACTGCGGCGGGTTCGGTTCGGCCGGCTGCCTCCTCAGTCGAGCAGCAGAGCCAGCAAGGTGGCCGCGGTCTGCTTGTCGAGGCCGCGCTGCGGTTCGCCGCAGTCGGCGCTCACCACACAGGCCGGACAGCCTGCTTCGCAGCCGCAGGTCCTGACCCGGTCGTACGCGGCGGCGAGCCACGCGTCGGCGACCGCGAAGGCCTCCTCAGCCGCACCCGTCCCGGCCGGCTGCTGGTCGTACCAGACCAGCGTCAGACCGCTGCCGCCAGCCGGGCTGGCTCCCTGCACCGCCGCGGTCGTGGAGTGGCCGCGGACGTCCCACCGGTCACCGCTGGTGAAGGCGGGCAGCAGGGCGAGGGCGACGTGCTCCGCGCCGTGGGTCCCGGCGGAGATGTGCGCCAGAGACAACGCCTCGTCGATCTCGGCGAGGTCGAGGGTGAGCCACGTCGCCGTGGTCTGCAGCTGACGTTCCGGCAGCTCCAGAGGCGTCTGGTCCCAGACGGTGCCAAGCGTCTCGTCCCGCCGCAGATAGCTGGTGACCTGGGTGGTGACGGCGATCCGGCCGACGTGCAGCCGCCCTCGACCGACCGGTCGTTGGTCCCGCTCGTGCAGCAGGCTGACCCGGGTCGTCACTCGGGGCTGGGTCAGGTAGCCGGGTCGGGCCGGGCGGACCAGCGCCTCCAGCGCGTCGTGGTCGAGCTCCTCACAGAGATAGGACTCGCCGCGGTGCAGGTAGACGGCGCCGGGGTGCACCGCGCGGTCGGCGGCCACAGGGTCGACGTGACCGAGGATCCGTCCGGTGCCCGCCTCGATGATCTCGACCGAGCGGCCCCGCGAGCCCCGCAGGTCGATGGCGTCGACCGCCCGTTCCGGTCGGGTCCAGTACCAGCCGTCCGGCCGTCGGCGCAGGCTGCCGGCCGCCGCCAGCCGGGCGAGCGCGGCGGCCGTCCCCGCACCGAAGTAGCGGGCGTCGGCCTCGGTCACCGGCAGCTCCTGCGCGGCGGCGGCCAGGTGCGGCCCGAGCAGCTGGGGGTGGTCGGGGTGCAGCACGGTGGCCTCGACCGGCTCGTCGAGCAGAGCGTCGGGGTGGGCCATCAGGTAGGCGTCGAGCGGGTGGGCCCGGCCCACCAGGGTCACCGTCGCCGGGCGCCCCCGACGGCCGGCGCGCCCAGCCTGCTGCCAGAAGGCCGACCGGGTGCCCGGGAAGCCGGACAGGATCACCGCGTCCATCCCGGCGACGTCGACCCCCAGCTCGAGGGCGTTCGTGGCCGCGACGCCGCGCAGCCGGCCCTCCTGCAGCGCCCGCTCGAGCCGGCGGCGGTCCTCAGCCAGGTAGCCGCCGCGGTAGGCGGCCACCAGCGGACCCGGTGCGGCGTCGGCAGGGGTCGAAAGGGCCTCGGGGACGGCGACGAAGTCGGGTCGGGAGTCGAGCTGGCGTTGCGCCCGCAGCGCCACCACCTCGGCTCCGCGCCGGGACGGGACGAAGGCGATGGTCTGCGCGCCCGAGCCGACGGAACGGGCCAGCAGGTCCGCGGTCGCGTCGTCCGCGTCGGTGCCGGGCTGCCACAGCACGAGCTCGACCGGCCCACGGGCCGACCGGTCCACCTCGACCGCCGTCACGTCGGCGACGTCGACGCCGAGCAGGGCGGCGGTGCTCGCGGCTGCCCCGGTCGACGTGGCCGACGCGGTCACGAAGGTGGGCGCGGCGCCGTAGCTGACGGCGAGGCGGTGCAGCCGGCGCAGCACCAGCGCGACCTGCGCGCCGAAGACGCCCCGGTAGCGGTGGGCCTCGTCGACGACGACGAAGCGCAGCGTGCTGAGGAAGCGCGCCCAGCGGGCGTGACCCGGCAGGAGGGAGCGGTGCAGCAGGTCCGGGTTGGTGAAGACGTACCCGGCGTGCTCGCGCGCCCAGTCGCGCACCGCCGGCGCTGTGTCTCCGTCGACGGCGGCGAGCGCCCAGCCGGGCAGCGCCAGCTCGGCGCAGGCCCGCAGCTGGTCGTGGGCGAGCGCCTTGGTCGGGGAGAGGTAGAGCGCGGTGTGCTCACGGCCGCCGACCCGCCAGCCGGCCGTCCCTGTCGGCGCTGGCCGGGGCGGGCCGGCCGGGGCCAGCCCGGCGTACGTGCTGGCCAGGACGGGCATCAGGTAGCCGAGCGACTTGCCCGACGCCGTGCCGGTGGACAGGGCGACATGCCGGCCCTGCCAGGCCGCGTCGGCGGCTTCGACCTGGTGGGCCCACGGCTGCGGGATGCCCTGGGCCTGCAGGGCGGCCACGACTTCGGTCGGCAGCCAGTCCGGCCAGGCCGTCCGGACCCCCTCCCGGGCCGACAGCTGACGGACGTAGCGCAGACCAGCCGGCGGGCCCGGCGGCCCTGCGACCGGGAGGCGGGTCGGCCGCACCGGTTGCTCGTCCCGCCCGCTCCGCATCGTTCCAGCCTGTCACGCCCAGGTCTGACAGTCCCCGCACGGACAAGCTGGTCCGCTCCCGGGCCGCTGCGAGCGGACCAGTAGGCCATGTGGTTAGACTCACCCGGTCATACCGGCCCCGGAATTACCTGCACCACTGCTCAGGAGGGCGTTATATGTCCGCACTTCCAGTTCCTTTGGAAGTCACCGCCATCCCTGTTTCGGGAGGCAATCTCACCCTCGTCGTCATCGTCTTGGCGGTCGCGCTGCTGGCGCTGGTCATGGCTTTCATCTTCCGTCGCGAGGTCCTGAGGGCTCACGACGGCACCGAGAACATGAAAGAGATCGCCCTCGCCGTGCAGGAGGGGGCCAGCGCCTTCCTCGGCCGGCAGTTCCGCACCCTGGTGGTCTTCGCGGCCGCCGCGTTCGTGCTGCTGCTGGCCCTGCCGGCCCGCGGTAGCGACGAGTTCGGTGAATGGACCCTACGGATCAGCCGCTCGCTGGCCTTCTTGGCCGGAGCGGGTTTCTCCGCCCTGATCGGCTATCTGGGCATGTGGCTGGCCGTTCGCGCCAACGTCCGCGTCGCCTCTGCCGCGCGTAGCGAGGGCCGCGACCCGGCCATGAAGATCGCCTTCCGCACCGGAGCACACGTCGGTATGTCGACGGTCGGCCTGGGTCTGGGCGGCGCGGCGGTCGTCGTGCTGATCTTCCGCAGCGACGCCCCGGTGATCCTCGAGGGCTTCGGTTTCGGCGCGGCCATGCTGGCCATGTTCATGCGCGTCGGCGGTGGCATCTTCACCAAGGCCGCTGACGTCGGCGCCGACCTGGTCGGCAAGGTCGAGCAGAACATCCCCGAGGACGACCCACGTAACGCCGCGACCATCGCCGACAACGTCGGTGACAACGTCGGGGACTGCGCCGGCATGGCGGCCGACCTCTTCGAGTCCTACGCCGTCACCCTGGTCGCCTCGCTCATCCTGGGCAAGGCGGCCTTCGGCGAGGCCGGCCTGGTCTTCCCGCTGATCGTGCCCGCCATCGGCGTGCTGACCGCCATCATCGGCATCTACCTGACCCGGCCCCGGGCGGGCGAGGGCGGCCTGAAGACGATCAACCGCTCCTTCTACCTGTCGGCGGCCATCTCCGCGGTGCTCTGCGCGATCGCCGCGTTCGCCTACCTGCCGTCGACGTTCGCGGGGCTCGAGGTGCCCGGCGCCGCGGCCTTCACCGGCCCGATCGACAACCCGCGCGTGGTCGCCATCGGTGCGGTCGTGATCGGCATCGTGCTGGCCGTGATCATCTTGTCGCTGACCGGCTACTACACCGGTACCGAGGACAAGCCCGTCCAGAACGTCGCCAAGACCTCGCTCACCGGTGCCGCCACCGTCGTGCTCTCCGGCATCTCGATCGGCATGGAGTCGGCTGTCTACACCGCCATCGTCATCGCGGCGGCCGTCTACGGCTCCTTCCTGCTCGGCGGCTCGGGCGTGGTCGCGCTGTTCGCGATCGCGCTGGCCGGCTGTGGCCTGCTGACCACCGTCGGCGTGATCGTGGCCATGGACACCTTCGGCCCGGTCTCCGACAACGCCCAGGGCATCGCCGAGATGTCGGGCGACGTGCACGGCGAGGGCGCCCAGATCCTCACCGAGCTGGACGCGGTCGGTAACACCACCAAAGCCATCACCAAGGGCATCGCGATCTCGACGGCCGTGCTCGCGGCGACCGCCCTCTTCGGCTCCTACACCGACTCGATCCGCGACGTGCTGGGCGAGGGCTACTCCCGGTTCACCAACGAGTCCGTCGTCTTCGCCCCGCAGACCCTGGTCGGGCTGATCCTCGGAGCCGCGGTGGTCTTCCTCTTCTCCGGCCTCGCCATCAGTGCGGTCGGCCGGGCCGCCGGCGCGGTCGTCTTCGAGGTGCGCCGCCAGTTCCGCGAGATCCCCGGGATCATGGAGGGGACCGGCAAGCCTGAGTACGGCAAGGTCGTCGACATCGTCACCAAGGACTCGCTGCGCGAGCTCGCCACCCCGGGACTGCTCGCCATCTTTGCCCCGGTCGCGGTCGGGTTCGGGCTCGGTGCCCCGGCTCTGGCCGGCTACCTCGGCGGGGCGATCGCGTCCGGCACCTTGATGGCGGTCTTCCTGGCCAACTCCGGTGGGGCCTGGGACAACGCCAAGAAGCTCGTCGAGGACGGCATCCACGGCGGCAAGGGTTCCCCCGCGCACGAGGCCACCGTCATCGGTGACACCGTCGGTGACCCGTTCAAGGACACCGCCGGCCCGGCCATCAACCCGCTGATCAAGGTGATGAACCTGGTCGCCGTCTTGATCGCTCCTGCGGTGGTGGCCATGTCGCCGCTCAGCAATGACCCGAGCGCGTGGCGTTTCCTGATCGCGTTGGGTGCGCTGGCCATCATCGTCGTCGCGGTCACGATCAGCTCCCGTCGCAACGTCGCGATCGCCGACACCCCGGACGCGTCCGGTCCCTCGTCGACCACCGGGCCCGGCGCGGCCGCCGAGGACGTCCCGGTCACCCCGGCGGCCGCGGAGCGGGAGCACACGCTCTAGGGCGCTCCGCCCCCGCGGCGCGTCGCTGCGGTTATCCACAGAACTGCCCGCTCGGCCCCGAACCAGGCACCCTGGTCCGGGGCCGATGGCACACTGGGCGGCGATGTCTGATCCGTACGGGCCGCCCGCCGACGCCCCCGACCGCCCCGAGCCGGACCCGCGGCTGGCCGGCTACCCGCCGCCGGTCTGGGGACCCGCGCCGATGCTGCCGTACGGGTGGTCGCCTCCGGCCCGACCGCCCGCTCTGCCGACCGAGCCCCAGCGGTACCCGCAGCTGCTCCGCGGACCGCGCCGCCGTTGGTGGAAGCCGCTGCTCGCCACCGCGCTGGCCCTCGCGCTCTACTTGCTGGCCAGCGCACTGACCGTGGTTCCGCCGCTGATCGCCGGACTGGTCACCGGCAAGCCCAACCTCGGCCGCTACCTCCTGAACACGCTCACCGACGTCGACAACCTCGGTCCGGTCGGCTTCATCGCGCTCAACGTGTCCCTGATCGTGCTGATCCCCACCACGATGCTGTCGATCTGGATCGTCTACGGCGTCCGGCCACGGTTCGTCACCTCGGTGACCGGCGGCTTTCGCTGGCGTTGGCTGCTGCGTTGCCTCGTCGTGGTCGTCCCGCTGTGGGTCGGCTACGTCGGTCTCGGGGTGCTGACCGACCCACCCGAGGTCGACCGGCCCGCCCACTGGGTGGCCCTGCTGCTGATCATGGTCGTGCTGACCCCGCTGCAGGCGGCGGGTGAGGAGTACTTCTTCCGCGGCTGGATCCTGCTGAACGTCGGCTCGTGGTTCGCCCGCCCGGTCGTCGGTCTGGTCGTCGGCACGGTCGTGTCCGCCGTGCTGTTCTCGGCCGCGCACGGCAGCCCGGACGTCTGGGTGCTGGGCAGCATCGCCTGCCTCGCCGTGGCCAGCTGCCTGGCGACCTGGCGTACCGGCGGCCTCGAGGCGGGGATCGCCATGCACGCCGTGAACAACGTGTTCGTCTTCGTGGTCACCATCGGCATCGGCGGCTGGCAGGACGCCTTCGTCGGCAGCGACACCAAGGGCACCCCGGTCGAGTTCCTGCTCGCCCTGGCCGTGCACGGCATCGCGCTCGCGCTGATCTGGTGGCAGGCCAAGCGCACCGGGCTGACGAACCGCTCCGTCCCGGCCGACGTTCCCACCCAGCCGGCGATCTGGTACCCGGTCGCCGCGGACAACGTCACGCCCTAGTGCCGTTCACCCTCAGCCATGCCGTTGCTGTCCTGCCGCTGGCGTCGCCTCGTGCCGGCGGCACTCATCATCGGGTCCTGGATCCCGGACCTGCCGTACTTCGTGCCGCCGCACCGCGGCTCAGCGTGGACCCACGCCGCTAGCGGACCGGTCACGGTCGACCTCGTCCTCGGGCTCGCGCTCTTCGCCCTGTGGGAGCTGGCGCTGCGCCGGCCGCTGACCGACCTGTCGCCGCGCTGGTTGCGGTCGCGGCTGCCCTCGGCCAACACCCTGACGGCCCGCCGGTGGGTGGCCGCGGCGGTCTCGGTGGTCCTGGGTGCGCTCACCCACGTCGTCTGGGACACGTTCACCCACCGCGACCGCTGGGGCACCACCCACCTGGCCGGGCTGACCGCCGCCGTCGGCCCGCTGCCGCTCTACAAGTGGTTCCAGTTCGGCAGCGGCGTCCTCGGCCTGGCCGGCCTTGCCCTCTGGGTCGCGTTCTGGGTCCGCCGGACCATGCCCGGGGCCGACCGTCCCCAGGTCGCTCCCGCCGTCCGGACCGCGGCCTGGGTCATGCTCCTGGTCGTCTTCGTCGTGGCGGCCACCGTCGCCGGACTGGTCCGGGCGCTGACCGGCCAGAGCCTGGAGGCGACGGCGGTGGGCATGGCCACCACCTCGATCGGCGCCATCGGCGCGGCCACGCTCGCCGTCGGCGCGGCCTGGTGGCTGAGTCAGTCGCGCGGCTGACCGTCTCCTTTCTCGTCGGCCACGAGATGAGGCATCCCGGTCGGGTCGGCGAGGGCCCAGCGCAGGGTGGCCAGGGCTGAGCGCACCACGGGCCGGACGACCAGCCGGTCGGTCGCCGGCAGGGTCGGCAGCAGCAGCGTCGAGCGCACCCACGGCGGCAACAGCGAGATCGCGCCGGCGGCCAGGGCGGCGTAGCCGAGCTTGGCGGGACCGGTGATCGGCGGCTCCCGCAGCAGGAAGTGGGCGACGTCGCGGGCCGCGGGCGAGGACGTCAGCTCCGGCCGGTACGCGGCCAGCAGCTCCTGGTTCTCGGCCCAGGTCTGGGGCGGGTCGACGACGCCCAGGCGCTCGGCGACCGAGCCCGACTGCGCGACGTAGGTGTCGACCTCCGCGTCGGTCAGCCGCCGGCTGCCGAACGCCTGGAACGCCGTGACGAAGCTGTCGACCTCGGCCACGTGCACCCAACCGAGCAGGTGCGGGTCATCGGCGCGGTACGGCTCGCCGCTGGGCGTGGTGCCGGTGACCCGGCCGTGGATGGCCCGGACGATCCGGATGCTGCGCTCGGCGTCGGCCACCGTGCCGTAGGTGGTGGTGGCCAGATAGGTGCTGGTCCGCTGCAGCCGGCCCCACGGGTCGCTGCGAAAACCGGAGTGCTCGCTGACCCCGAGCATCGCCACCGGGTGCAGCGACTGCAGCAGCAGCGCCCGGATGCCGCCGATGAACATCGCGGCGTCGGCGTGCACCACCCAGATCGGGTCGGTCTCGGTGAACCAGCGCGCGCCTGGAGTGAACCAGATCTTCTCGTGGGTGTCGGAAAAGCTGTCGCCGCCGATCTTGTCCCGCACCGTGGCCGCGAGTCCGGCGCGGGAGCGCGCGATCAGGGTGCGGGGGTCCAGGAGGCGGGAGTCCAGCAGAGAGGGCGGCACGTCGCGGATCGTACGCTGGACCCACAAGACCGCCGGCCGAGTCGAAGGAGACGCATGGGCGCGTACGCGGAGGCCTTCCGGCGCAGTCTGGAGGACCGGGACGCCTTCTGGGCGGAGCAGGCGCGCGACCTCGACTGGTACCGCCGGCCGCGTACGGTCTTCGACCCGGAGGCGGGACCTGTGGGCCGCTGGTTCCCCGACGGGGTCCTCAACACCTGCTACAACGCGCTCGACCGGCACGTGGTTCGCGGACTGGCCGACGAGCCGGCGCTGATCTTCCACTCCGCCTACTCCGGCACCCGGCGGACCTACAGCTACGCCGAGCTGCTCGAGCGGGTCGCGCAGCTGGGCGGAGCGCTGCGCGAGCTGGGGGTGACCCAGGGGGACCGGGTCGTCCTCTATCTCCCGATGGTGGCCGAGGCGGTGATCGGCATGCTCGCCTGCGCCCGGATCGGGGCCGTGCACTCGGTCGTCTTCGGCGGTTTCGCCCCGGCCGAGCTCGCCGCTCGGATCGACGACGCCGAACCGAAAGTCGTGATCACGGCCTCGTGCGGGCTGGAGCCGGGCCGGGTCGTGGCGTACAAGCCGCTGCTGGACGCCGCGCTTGCCCGGACCCGCCACCAGCCCGACTACTGCGTGGTTCTCCAGCGCGAGCCGGTGCGCGCTGAGCTGGTCGAGGGTCGCGACCTCGACTTTGCGTCGCTGATGCGCGGCGGCCAGTTCCCGCCGGCGGAGTGCGCCCAGGTGGCCGCGACCGACCCGCTCTACGTCCTCTACACCTCCGGCACCACCGGAAAGCCGAAGGGCATCGTCCGCGACACCGGCGGCCACGCCGTCGCGCTGGCCTACTCGATGCGCGCCCTCTACGACGTCGGCCCCGGTGAGGTGATCTTCACCGCCAGCGACGTCGGCTGGGTGGTGGGGCACTCTTACACCGTGTACGCGCCGCTGCTGGTCGGCGCCACGACCGTTCTCTACGAGGGCAAGCCGGTGGGGACCCCGGACGCCGGCGCGCTGTGGCGGGTCGTCTCCGAGCACCGGGCCAAGGTCTTGTTCACCGCGCCGACCGCGCTGCGGGCGATCCGCAAGGTCGACCCCGAGGGTCAGTTCCTCCGCCGCTACGACCTGTCCAGCCTGCAGACGCTCTTCCTGGCCGGCGAACGGCTCGACCCCGACACCTACGCCTGGGCCGGCGAACGGCTGGGCGTCCCGGTCGTCGACCACTGGTGGCAGACCGAGACCGGCTGGCCGATCGCCTGCAGCCCGCGCGGCTTGGAATCCCTACCACTGAAGGCCGGCTCGCCGTCGGTGCCCGTCCCCGGCTTCGACGTGCGGGTGCTCGGTCCGGACGGCGCCGAGCTGCCGGCGGGCGGCGAAGGCGCCATCTGCCTGAAGCTGCCCCTACCGCCGGGCACGTTGCGAGGAGTCTGGGGCGACGACGAGCGGTTCCGGCGCGGCTACCTCGACGCCCACCCGGGCTACTACCTCAGCGGGGACGGCGGCCACGTCGACGCCGACGGCTACGTCTTCGTGATGGGCCGGACCGACGACGTGATCAACGTCGCCGGGCACCGGCTCTCGACCGGCTCGATGGAGGCGGTACTGGCCACGCACCCGGCGGTGGCCGAGTGCGCTGTCATCGGGGTGGCCGACGACCTGAAGGGTCAGGTGCCACGCGGGCTGGTGGTGGTGAAGGAGGGGGTGACCATGCCGGCTGACCAGCTCGCCGCCGAGCTGGTCGCCCTGGTGCGCTCCGAGATCGGCCCGGTCGCCGCGCTCCGGCAGGTCGACGTGGTCGCGGCGCTGCCCAAGACCCGCTCGGGCAAGGTGCTCCGCCGGACGATGCGCGAGATCGCCGACGGCGGCCCCGGGACCGTGCCCTCGACCGTCGAGGACGCCTCCGTCGTCGAAGCCCTCCGCCCTGTGCTGCGCCCGAGGGTCGGTTAGCCGACCCTGAGAATCGACCCCGAGAACAGCTCTCTGGGCCGATGAAGGGCGTTTTCGGTCTTCTGGGGGTCGATTCTCAGGGTCGTGCCGACCTGGCAGCATGATCGGATGCCCCCGTCCAGCCTGACCACCGCTCAGGGAGCCGACCTGCGGGCGGTGTTCACCACGCACGGCTACGAGGTTGACCGCGTCGTCGACCGGATCGGGTCGGCCGCGCACGCCGCGCTCGGCCGCAACAGCACCGTCGCCGGCGTCCGAGCCTTGGGTGAGGACCGTGACCCGCTGGCCGTGCTGACCAGGCTCTGGCTGTTGCAGCGACCGGTGCCGGCGGCCGCGCTCGAGGCGGCGCTGCCCGGTCTGGTCGGTCCGCTGGTCGAGGCGGGCGTCCTCGAGAGGGGCCCGGACGACACCTACCGGGCGCTCGTCGACGTCCGGCCCTACGCCAGCGACGACGGCGCAAGCGGCTGGGTGGTCTCGGACCTGTCGCCCAACCTCGACACCGAGACTCATCCGATGAGACCGGACTTCGTTCTCGGGGTGTCCTCGGCTTCGTCCACCCTGGCCCAGCTGACCCTGCGGCACCCGGTGGCCACCGCGCTTGATCTTGGTACGGGTTGCGGGGTACAGGCCCTGCACCTGGCCCGGCACGCGGAGATGATCACCGCCACCGACCTCAACCCTCGGGCGCTCGAGCTGGCCCGGCTGACCATGATCATCAACGGTCTCGACGTCGACCTGCGGCTCGGCAGCCTCTACGAACCGGTGGCGGGACAGCGTTTCGACCTGGTCACCACCAACCCGCCGTACGTGATGTCCCCGCCGCGCACCGACGCCGACCGGCTCGCCTACCGGGAGGGCTCGTGGACCTCCGACGGGCTGGTGGAACGGGTGGTCCGCGACGGCGTCGGCCACCTCGCCGAGGGCGGGACCCTGCAGGTGCTGGCCAACTGGGCCCACCTGCGGGGCCAGGACTGGACGGACCGCATTGGCGGCTGGCTGGCCGGCACCGGTTGCGACGCGCACGTCGTGCAGCGGGAGGTCCTCGACCCGTACGAGTACGTCGAGCTCTGGCTGGCCGACGCCGGCCTCGCGGGATCGCCCGACTACGCCCGCCGCTACGCCGAGTGGCTGGACTACTTCGCCACGCTGGGCATCGAGGCGGTCGGGATGGGCTGGCTCACCCTGCACCGCGCCGGCCGGGACGATCCGTGGCTGCGGGTCGAGGACTGGCCGTACGGGATCGAGCAGCCGATCGCGCCCGCGATCGAGGCCGAGCTGGCGGCGGTCGACCTCGAACGCGGCCTCGACGACGCCGGCCTGCTGAGTCGGGCGTGGCTGCTCGCTCCCGACGTGGTGGAAGAGACGACCGGCGTGCCCGGCGCCGCCGACCCGCAGCACCTGGTGCTGCGCCAGCAGCGCGGTTTCCGTCGGGCGATCGAGCCGGGAACGGCGCTGGCCGGAGTGCTCGGCGCCTGCGACGGCGACCTGGACCTGGCCACGCTGATCAGCTCCGTGGCCGGCCTGCTGGACGCCGATCCGGCCGCGCTGACCGCCGAGCTGCTGCCCCGGATCCGACCCCTCGTCGTCGACGGGTTTCTCCTTGCCGACCTGTCAGCGTGGGTGGCTGCCAGGGCGACCACCGACGCTGACAAGTCGGTCGGGTGAGCGGCAGGCGTGGACTTCGGTCGTACAGTTAGCGCGCCGAGCCGCCGAGCGGGGGCGACGGCGCCCCGATCCCGACGGGAACCACCGGTGGGCCGGACGAGATCGGACTCACCAGGCCCAGGAGAGAAGGACAACAGCGTGGCAGGCAAAGCAGGTGGCAAGCGGCTCGTGATCGTGGAGTCGCCCACCAAGGTGAAGACGATCGCGGGCTACCTCGGCGACGGCTACGTCGTCGAGTCCAGCCGCGGCCACGTGCGCGACCTGCCCACCGGTGCCGCGGAGGTGCCGGCCAAGTACAAGGGCGAGAAGTGGGCCCGGACCGGCATCAACGTCGACAACGGCTTCGAGCCCATCTACGTGGTCAGCCCCGACAAGCGCGCCACCATGCGCACCCTCAAGGACGCGCTGGCCGACTCCGACGAGCTGTTGCTGGCCACCGACGATGACCGCGAGGGCGAGGCCATCGCCTGGCACCTGCTGCAGGAGCTCAAGCCCAAGGTCCCCGTCCGCCGGATGGTGTTCCGCGAGATCACCGCCAAGGCCATCGCCGAGGCGGTGGCCAACCCGCGCGACCTCGACACTGACCTCGTCGACGCGCAGGAGACCCGCCGCATCCTCGACCGGCTCTACGGCTACGAGGTCTCACCGGTGCTGTGGAAGAAGGTCATGCCCCGGCTGTCGGCCGGCCGCGTCCAGTCGGTCGCGACCCGGCTCGTGGTGGAGCGCGAACGGGAGCGGATCGCCTTCCGGAGCGCCGGATACTGGGACCTCGACGCCGTGCTCGACGCCGGCGCCCCGGCCGACCCGCCGCTGTTCCCGGCCCGGCTGACCCACGTCGGTGACCGTCGGGTGGCCCAGGGCCGCGACTTCGACAGCCACGGCGCGCTGCTCACCAAGGGCAGCGAGCAGCTGGCCCACCTTGACGAGACCGTCGCGCAGGCCTTGGCGGTCGGCCTGCGGACCGCCGCGTACAGCGTGCAGAGCGTGGAGTCCAAGCCGTACAGCCGCAAGCCGTACGCGCCCTTCCGCACCACGACCATGCAGCAGGAGGCCGGCCGTAAGCTGGGCTTCACCGCCCAGCGCGCCATGTCGGTGGCCCAGGACCTCTACGAGGCCGGCTTCATCACCTACATGCGTACCGACTCCTCGACGCTCTCCGACACCGCCCTGACCGCCGCCCGCAACCAGGTGCGGCAGCTCTTCGGCGCCAGCTATCTGCCCGACAAGCCCCGGGTCTACGCCAGCAAGCAGAAGAACGCCCAGGAGGCGCACGAGGCGATCCGGCCCGCCGGCGACAGCTTCCAGACCCCGGCCCAGACGCAGCTGCGGGGCGACCAGTTCCGGCTGTACGAGCTGATCTGGATGCGGACCGTCGCTTCGCAGATGAAGGACGCCGAGGGTCAGTCGATCACGGTCAAGATCGCGGCTGCGCGCGCTGGCGAGGACACCTGTACGTTCGTCGCCTCCGGCCGGACGATCACGTTCCACGGCTTCCTGAAGGCCTACGTCGAGTCCCACGACGACGACAGTGCCTCCGACGACGCCCAGACCCGGCTGCCGCAGCTCACCCAGGGCCAGAACCTGCGGCCCGAGAGCGTGACCGCGTCCGGGCACGAGACCCGGCCGCCGGCCCGCTACACCGAGCCGTCGCTGGTGGCCAAGCTCGAGGAGCTGGAGATCGGCCGGCCGTCGACGTACGCCTCGATCATCCGCACGATCACCTCCCGCGACTACGTGTTCAAGAAGGGCTCGGCTCTGGTGCCGACCTGGCTCGCGTTCGCGGTCACCCGGCTGCTGGAGGAGCACTTCCCCAACCTGGTCGACTACGCCTTCACCGCCGAGATGGAGCAGACGCTCGACCTGATCGCCGGCGGCACCGCTGAGCGGCTGGGCGTGCTGACCGACTTCTACTTCGGGTCGTCTGAGGGCGCCGAGGGCGCGGACGAGCACGAGGGTCTGCAGCGGTTGGTCTCCGAGCTGGGCGACATCGACGCCCGCAAGCTGTCCACCTTCCCGGTGGGCGACCTGGAGACCGACACCGACGGCATCGTCGTCCGGGTCGGGCGCTACGGCACCTACGTCGAGGACGCCGAGGGTCGTCGGGCCAACGTCGACGACGAGCTGCCGCCGGACGAGCTCACGGTCGAGCTGGCGCGTGAGCTGCTCAGCAAGCCGATGGGTGAAGAGCGCGAGCTGGGCACCGACCCCGAGACCGGTCACCCGGTGGTGGTGCGGAACGGGCGCTTCGGGCCGTACGTGACCGAGGTGCTGCCCGAGGACGCGCCCAAGAACGCCAAGGCGCGCACCGGCTCGCTGTTCCAGTCGATGAGCGTGGAGACCGTCAGTCTCGAGCAGGCGCTCGAGCTGATGAGCCTGCCGCGGGTCGTCGGCCTCGACGGCGACGGGGTGGAGATCACCGCCCAGAACGGCCGCTACGGGCCGTACCTCAAGAAGGGGAACGACTCGCGCTCGCTGGTCACCGAGGACCAGATCTTCAGCATCGACCTGGACGAGGCGCTGGCCATCTACGCCCAGCCCAAGCAGCGTGGTCGCGCCGCGGCCAAGCCGCCGCTCAAGGAGCTCGGCCCCGACCCGGTCTCGGGTGCGCCGATGGTGATCAAGGACGGCCGCTTCGGCGCCTACGTGACCGACGGGGAGTTCAACGCCACCTTGCGTCGCGACGACGAGATCGAGACCATCACCGCCGAACGGGCCGCCGAGCTGCTGGCCGAGAAGCGGGCCAAGGGCCCGGCGCCCAAGAAGCGCGCCCCCGCCAAGAAGGCGGCACCGGCGCGCAAGACGGCGGCGAAGAAGGCTCCGGCCAAGAAGACCGCAGCCAAGAAGGCTCCGGCGAAGAAGGCACCCGCCAAGGTACCGGCCGGTTCCTGAGCCAGTCGACGCTCCCTGCGCCTGTCGAAGGCCTCGAAGAGGTTGCGCCAACCGATCAGCAAGAGCTAGCGCAACCCCTTCGGGGCCCTCGACAAGCTCGGGACGCGTTGCGGGGCTCCTGTCGCGCGCGCCCCGACCAGCTCAGGACGCGTTCCCTGTGGAAGGCTGAGCGTGTGTCCGGGGACCGATCGTGACTGAGCGTCGTGGGCCGGGCGCGCCTGCGTGGCCGGCCGAACCGGTGCCGGTGGACCGGTCGCCGGCCGAGCGGGCGGCGCCGCTGATCCCGACGGCGAGCCGCTACCGACGGGTCCGGCCGCCCGGCCAGCGGCTCTACGACATGCCCTACAGCGCGGTGGCACCCCGGCTGGTCAACCCGGCCCTCGGGCTGCGCAACCTGGTCGCCCGCGCCGGGCACAACGCCGCGTACGAGATCGACGTCACGCTGCTGGACGCGCCCGACCACCGGCTGATCCGGTCGGGGGTGCTGCTGGCGCACCGGGTCCTCGACGGGCGTGGCGAGTGGTACCTGACCGCCCCCGACTGGCAGCCGCTGCTGCCCAAGGACCGGATCGAGCTGATGGGTCACTCCGACCTGCCGGAGGAGCTCGCCGACCTGATCCGGCCGCTACGCCGGCGGGCCGCGCTCGGACCGGTGGCGGGCCTGCGCTGTGACCGCCGGGAGTTTGCGTTGCGGAACGACGACGGGGTGACGGTCGCGCTGCTGCGGGACGACAAGGTCACGGTGCGTCGCGGTGGTTTGACCACGGCCCGGTACCGCGAGGTGATGCTGACCCCGGTCGGGCCCGGGCTGGACGAGGAACAGACCGCCTGGCTGGACCGCGCGCTGGTGGCGGCCGGGTCGACAGAGGTGCCGCGGTTCGGCCGGCTGGTCACCCGACTGGGCGCGCCGGCGACCAGTCCCAGCGACGTCGGGGAGCCCGTACCCTTCGATCCGGACGTGCCGTTCCGCCGATTCGTCGGCCAGCTGATCGGACTGCGGCTGCGCCGGATGGTCGAGGCCGACCTGGCCGCCCGCGGCGGTGACCTCCGCGCCGGCGAACGGCTGGTCGAGCAGGCCCGGCTGCTGCAGACCGAGCTACAGGGCCTCCGCCTGGTGGTCGAGGCTGAGTGGCTCGACGACCTGGCTGATGAGGTGGCGTGGCTGCTCGCTGACCCGGGGACGTCGTCGACGAGCCAGATCGACGGACGGATCCGCGGCGAGCGCTACCTGGCGCTGCTCGACCGGCTCGTGGTCGCCGCCCGCGGCCCGAAGCTGGGGGCGGTCGACCCCGGGAGCGCCGCTGCGGTCGCCGACCGGCTGCTGGCCACGGCGCTCGAACGGGTGCAGGCGGCGATCGACGCCGCGGCACGCGACGCCGGGACCTGGGACGACGTGCAACGGGCGGTCGCCCTGGTCGACGCCGCCGCCGCGGTCGCCGGTCACCTCCGGCCCGAGGCTGCCGCTGCCGTCACCGCCCGGTTGGTCAAGCCTCGGCGGCTGCTCACCCGGGCCGGCGCCGAGCTCGCCGACGCCGAGGTCTCCGGGCTCACCCCCGAGCAGGCATTCGCCGCCGGCCGCGCGTACGAACAGGCCCGCGAGCAGACGCGGCAGGCGCAGGCGGCGTTCGGAAAGGCCTTCGCCAAGGCGTGCCGACGGTTGGCCGGGTGAGACCGGCCGGGGTGTTCGTCGTCTTCGAGGGCGGCGACGGGGTGGGGAAGACCACCCAGGTGGAGCGGCTCTGCCGCCGGCTGGCCGCCGCGGACCGCGAGGTGCTGCGGACGTTCGAGCCCGGCGACTCCCCGGTGGGCGGGCGGATCCGCTCGATCGTGCTCGACCCCGCCACCGGTGACCTGGCGCCGCGAGCGGAGGCGCTGCTCTACGCCGCCGACAAGGCCCAGCACCTGTACGCGGTCGTGCGTCCGGCACTCGAGCGCGGCGCGGTCGTGGTCTGCGACCGCTACGTCGACTCGATGCTCGCCTACCAGGGCGCCGGCCGGGTGCTCGAGGTGGCCGAGGTCGAGCAGGTGGCGCGCTGGGCGACCGAGGACCTGCAGCCGCAGCTGACGGTGCTGCTCGACGTCGACCCGCGGCAGGCCGTGCAGGTCAAGGCCGAGCACGACCGGCTGGAGGCGGCCGGCGCGAGCTTCCACGACCGAGCCCGGGCGTACTTCCTCGACCTCGCCGACCGCGACCCGGGCCGCTACCTCGTCCTGGCGGCCCGGCGAGACCGCGACGAGCTGGCCGAGGAGGTCTGGCGTCGCGTGCAGCCGCTGTTGTCAGACCCCTCCGGCAGACTGCCCTCATGACGAGCACGCCGAGTGCAGCCACGACAATGAAGGCAGACGGGGTCTGGGGCGACCTGGTGGGTCAGGACGCCGCCGTGACCACCCTGAAGCGGGCGGTGGCCGGCGCGCCGCACGCGATGAGCCACGCCTGGCTGATCACCGGCCCGCCTGGATCGGGCCGCTCGAACGCCGCGCGCGCGTTCGCCGCCGCGCTGCAGTGCCCGAACGGCGGCGACGGCACCTGCAACGACTGCCGGACCGCGCTGAGCGGCGCCCACCCTGACGTGACCCTGGTCCGCACCGAGCAGCTGTCGATCGGCGTGGACGAGGTGCGTGAGCTGGTCCGGCGGGCCGCGATGAGCCCGACGCACCGCCGGCGCCAGGTGATCGTGGTCGAGGACGCCGACCGGGTGACCGAGCGCGGAGCCGACGCGCTGCTCAAGAGCATCGAGGAGCCGGCACCGTTGACGGTGTGGGTCCTCTGCGCCCCGATGCCCGACGACGTAGTGGTGACGATCCGGTCGCGCTGCCGCAGCCTGACCCTGCAGACCCCGGGGACGGCGGCGGTGGCGGCGCTCCTCGAGCAGCGCGACGGGGTCGAGCCCGAGCTGGCGGCCTACGTCGCCCGCGTGGCGCAGGGCCACATCGGCCGTGCCCGGGCTCTCGCCCGGGACGAAGGCGCCCGGGAACGCCGACGCCAGATCCTGCGGGTGCCCGCCGAGCTGCACGACCTCGGCGCCTGCCTGAGTGCGGCCGCGACGCTGGTCGCGGCCTGCTCTGCCGAGGCGACCGCGGCCACCGTGGACGTCGACACGCGGGAGCGAGTGGCGCTGGAGGAAGCGCTCGGTTTCGGCACCCGCGGCGCTCGGCCGCGGCAGGCACAAGCGGCGATCAAAGAGCTAGAAGACCAGCAGAAAGCCCGGGCGAAACGCTTTCAACGTGACGCGATTGATCGCGCTCTGACGGAGCTGACGGGCTTTTACCGTGACGTGCTGAGTGTGCAGACCCACTCGGGCGCAGCCCTGGTCAACAGCGATCTTGAACCGTCGGTGAATGTGCTGGCGCGCCGTTCCAGCCCGGAGGCGACGCTACGTCGAATCGACGCGCTGCTGGGCTGCCGGACGGCACTCGCTGGCAATGTCGCGCCGCTGCTCGCGGTGGAATCCACCCTCATCGCCTTGGTCGAAGGTTGAAGCAAACCGTCGGCGGGGTCGTATTCTTCCGCGATGTGCAGTAACGTAACTCCTGGTTGTCGGAGGGAACGAACCCCCGAGCGTCCTCTCCGACAACTGAAACCGTAGGTCGAGCAGAGCCCCTGGGTCACGTACCCCGGGGCTCTTTGCTTGGCCGGAGGAGGGCGTTCGCCGGTCTCGATCGTGACCTGATCGGGCGTCGTACCTGCGAAGGCAGGCCGCGACCGAGTTGTGCTGCCGTCGTTCCCGCGTCGCCCTGGTGAGGGCAGCGGACCTTTCCTGCTGCCCCCGGCCGTTCCCACCGACGGGATCGAGCCCCGATCTCTCCTCCCGACGACCGATTCCGTCGCTTCGGTCCGGTCGACGCACCAGCTCCCGCCCGGGGTTGCGCGCTGCAGAGGGCTACGTCTACGTTGTACCCGGTTCGTGATCGATCCGTGACCTGACGGTGTCGGCTCCGTGACCATCAGCAAGACCTGGCGGACGCTCGGGGCGTCGGCTGGGACGCGTCTCCGTCGTGCCGAGCTTCGCTGGACGGACTCCCTGGTCGAGAAACTCTCGAGCGCAGCGAAGGTGGAGGAACCATCGGAGCTCTGTCACGGAGTTCCTGGGGTAAAGCGCTTCTTTGGGTCATTTCGGGGAGCGCCGGGCACTGATGAGCCCGCACCCGTCAGCTAACTTCGCAGGCATTCGTCAGGAAGGGTGCTGGCGTTGTCCACACGGCATGAGCATGCGTTTCCCCTCGTCCGCCGCCTGGTGGGGGTGATCGCCGCGGTGGCCCTCGCGATCGGGATCGGTGCCGCCGGCGCCACCCCGGCCAGCGCCAAGACGGTCTGGGACAAGGTCGCCACGTGCGAGAGCGGCGGCAACTGGAAGATCAACACCGGTAACGGCTACTACGGCGGGCTGCAGTTCGCCAGCCGTACCTGGTCCGGCTACGGCGGGAAGAAGTACGCGTCCAAAGCCCACAAAGCGAGCAAGGCCGAGCAGATCGCGATCGCCCGGCGGGTGCTGGCCGGTCAGGGCGCCGGCGCCTGGGCGTCCTGCGGCCGACGCGCGCACCTGACCAAGGCCAACGGCAAGGCGGACAAGCACGCGACACCCTCGACCAATCCGGGGGCGAAGAAGAAGAGCCAGCCCAAGCCGAAGAAGAAGGTGAGCTGGGCGAAGAAGTCGACGTCGGGCACCCAGCACCACGCCCACACCGCTCGCGTCCGTCAGGGCGACACTCTCGCCAGCATCGCGCACCGCCACTCGGTCAAGGGTGGTTGGCAGGGCCTGTGGAAGCTCAACAAGAAGTCGGTTCCCAACCCGAACCGGATCAGTGTCGGCCAGGTGCTGAAGACCGCATAGACGTTCACTAGCGCGGGTGGGCCACCCTGCCCCCGGAAGGCCCACCCGAGGAAGCCCGGCAGACCCGCATCTGCCGGGCTTCCTCACCTCCGGACGCCCCTCGAAGGCGCTGCTGGCCGCCGCGGCGCGCGCGGCCTACGCTGTCCCGGTGGCGCGGGTGATGGCGGTGTCGTTCGAGCGCTACGGCCGGCTCTACTACCTCGACCCGGGCGAGCGCGACTACCGGGTCGGCGACCGGGTGCTGGTGCCGACCGAGTCCGGGCCCGAGGTCGCCGAGTGCATCTGGGCCCCCGAGTGGGCGACGGACGGTGGCTTCGACGACCTGCCGGTCTGCGCCGGCCCGGCCGAGCAGTCCCACCTCGATCGCGACGCGGAGAACCGGCGCCGCCGGGCCCAGGCCAAGCTCGTGGCCAAGCAGCTGATCCGGCGGCACGAGCTGGCGATGAAGGTGGTCGGGATCGACTACATCAGTACCGAGAACGCGGCTGAGGAGCTCACCGTCGTCTACTTCACCGCCCCGCACCGGGTGGACTTCCGGGTCCTGGTCGGTGAGCTGGCCCGGGCGCTGCGAACCCGGATCGACCTCCGCCAGGTCGGTTCGCGCGACGGCGCGCGGCTGAGCGGCGGTCTGGGCAGCTGTGGCCGCGACCTCTGCTGCGCCACGTTCCTCAAGGACTTCGAGCCGGTCAGCCTGCGGATGGCCAAGGTGCAGGACCTGCCGCCCAACCCGATGAAGATCTCCGGCGCCTGCGGCCGGCTGATGTGCTGCCTCAAGTACGAGCACCCGCTCTACCTGGAGTTCGCCGCCCAAGCACCTGCCGTCGGCTCCGCGGTGACCACCGAGGGGGGCGACGGGGTGGTGGTGGGTCACTCGGTGCCCGCCGACGCCGTGCTCGTCCGGATGAACGCGGGCGGCGCCGTGTCGAGCTGCTCCCGGGCCGGGGTCTGCGGTTCCCGCGAGGTCTACGCCACCCGGACCGCCCCGGTCGAGGAGGCCGAGCCCGCCGTGCCCGCCAAAGCCCGGGTCCGCCGTCGCCGCAACCCCAAGCCCGACCCCGCCCCTGAGCCGGATTGAGAGAGCGCATCGCGCCTCGAACGCCACGTACGCTCACCGCATGCCTGCCGCGCGCGTCCTGACCGCCCTGGTCGGGCTGCTCGTGGTCGTGCTGGCCGCCTGTTCGGCCTCGCCGCCGGCCCCGTCACCGAAGCCTGAGGTCACCCCGACGACCGTGCCCTCGCTGCCGGCCAAGGGGCGGCCGGTGCAGCCCGTGCCCGACGTCCGGCCGGCCGGGTTCGCCGACCCGCCGCCCGGCCAGGGCCTGGAGCGCTACGAACGCCAGTCGTTGAGCTGGCGGTCGTGCGCCCGCAACCTGACCTGCGCGACCGTGCTCGCCCCGCTGGACTACGACGACCCGGACGCCACGGCGGTCACCCTGGCGCTCGCCAAGCGCAGCGCGACGGCGGCCGACCGGCTCGGCACGCTCTTCGTCAACCCGGGCGGACCGGGCGGCTCGGGCCGGGGGTACGTCAGCGGGTTCGACGCGCGCGGGCTCGAGCGGTACGACGTGGTCGGCTGGGACCCCCGCGGCGTCGGTGGCTCGACCCCGGTGACCTGCTTCGGCGCCGCCGACCTCGACCGCTACTTCTCCGTCGACGTCTCGCCCGACGACGCCGCGGAGCAGCAGGCGTTGCGGGCGGAGACGTACGCCTTCGGCGCCTCGTGCCTGGCGCGGTCGGGTCCGTTGCTGGCGCACATCTCCACGACGAGCACCGTCGGTGACCTCGACCTGCTGCGCAGCCTGGTCGGCGACCCGCGGCTCAACTACTTCGGGGCCTCCTACGGCACCAAGATCGGCGCCCTCTACGCCCAGCTGTTCCCCGACCGGGTGGGTCATCTCGTGCTGGACGGGGCGGTCAACATCTCCGGGTCGGAGGTGAGCCAGGTCGAAGGGTTCGAACGCGCCCTGGACCACTTCGCGGACTGGGCAGCCACCGACGCTGACGGCGGGCACCCGCTCGGGACCAGCAAGACCGAGGTGCTGGACCGGATCAAGACGTTGCTGACCGGCCTGGACGCGGCGCCGCTCCAGGTGGGTGAGCGGCAGCTGAGCCAGCAGCAGGGAGTGCAGGGGGTCCTCGACCCGCTGTACGGGCGGGGCGACTGGCCGGTGCTGCTGCGCGCGCTCGACCAGGCCAGCTCCGGCAACGGACGAGACCTGCTCGCGCTGGCCGACGCCGGCAACTACCGCGGCAGCAACGGCAGCTACGGCCAGATCAACTACGCGTTCCCGGCGATCCGCTGCGAGGACAGCCAGGCCGCCAGCGTGCCGGCCGCCGAGCGGTCGGCCGAACGGGCCGTCGCCAAGGCGCCGCTGCTCGGACCGCTGGTGGGCCCGGACCTGACCTGCCCGCTGTGGCCGGTGGCGCCGGCGCCCAAGGAGCCGAAGATCACCGCTCCGGGAGCGGCGCCGATCGTGGTGGTGGGCACGACCGGCGACCCCGCCACCCCGTACGAGAACGCCGTCGGAATGGCGCGCCAGCTCAGCTCGGGGGTGCTGGTGACGCTGGAGGGCGAGGGCCACACCGGGTACGGCCAGAGCAGCTGCGTCCGTGACCTCGTGCACGCCTACCTGGTGCAGGACCGGGTCCCACCGGACGGCGTTCGCTGCACGTCCTGACCGGGGAGGCCGCCCTCAGCTCGGCTGGCTGTCGGTGGTCGAGCCCTGGGTGCCGTCGGTGCTGCCCGCGCCGCCGGGAGGGGCGCCCATCGGACCGCCGCGGCCGCCGGCCGGTGCACCGTAGCCGGCCGTCGGTCCGCCGCCGCCGTCGTTGTTGGTGGCGGTGAAGGCGTAGGTCGCGCCACTGCCGGCCACCAGACCGACGGTCACGAGAGTGGCGCCGGCGAGCCAGCGACGGGTGCGACCGGGCGCGGGGTGCTCGGTGGTCGACGCCGGCTCGGTGGTCGGCGTCGCTTCGGGCTCAGAGTTCTGCTGGGGCTGGGGGTTCTGCTCGTTGTCCATGATCAACTTCCGTTTGCGACATCAGGTTGGGGTGGGCGCGCAACCCGGGCCCCGTCGAGTCCGGGATGCGCGCATCACCAACAACACCGGACCCGGCTGTCCAGACCACGGCGGGCCGCTGTGTGCAGGCTGGGAGGTCGCGCCGCTGTCGCTTCGACGCGGGGCGCAGCGCTGGATATAGTGGGCGACCGTGCCGCCGCGGCTCCGGTCGCTGCGCACCCGCCGCCTTAGCTCAGATGGCAGAGCAACGCACTCGTAATGCGTAGGTCCGGGGTTCGATTCCCCGAGGCGGCTCACCCAGCAGAGAAGAGCCCGTCGCAGGATGCGGCGGGCTCTTGCTCCGGGTTGATCTGCTGGTGCTGCGGGTGGGCTCACCAGCTGGCGACGCCGGTGAGGGTGTAGTAGTAGCCGCTCTTCACGTAGGCGTAGCCGGTCGATCCGTAGAAGCCGCGGTGGCTGACGACGAAGCGCCAGTAGTAGCCGGTCGGGTAGTAGACGCTCTGGCAACCGCTGGTGGGGAGCACGAAGGACGAGTAGTTGGCCCAGCCGGCGTTGGTCCAGTACTGCGAGGTGACCTGGCCGGTGAAGGCGCCGCCGCCCCGTTGCGTGAAGCAGACGATGCCGTTGGAAGTGGCGGCCGAGGCGGTGCTCACGGGCGCCCAGCTCACGAGGCCGGCGAGTGCGAGCATCACGGCGACGCCGGCGATGGTGCGCCGAAGCACAGTGGTCAGCGAGCGTCGGGCTGAACGTGGTGCGGTGGTGCTGGGTTCCGCCACGCTCGGTGAGCTGCCGTTGTCCCGAACGGTGAGGGTTGACGTGTCCATGATGATCCTCCTGGTCTGTCGGCACCGGGTGTGCCGATGACGAGCACGCTAGGAATCACCGCTTATCGCAGCCTTACCGTCGGCTTATGCGGGACCCGGCGCATCCCTGGTCGCTGGGCAGGCGCGGGTCGTAGGGTCAGCCTGATGGGAACCCCCACGCTCGTGGTCGTCACCGGGCCGGCGGGCTCGGGCAAGACCACGCTGGCGCATGCCTTGGCCCCCGGCGTCGGCTGTCCGGCGCTCTGCCGGGACGAGCTCAAGGAAGGGATGGTCGCGTCCATCCCGGGTTTCGTTCCGGCGCAGAGCGATCCGCTCACGATGCGCACCTACGACCTGTTCTTCGCGCTGATGGACCAGCTGCTGCGGGCCGAGGTGACGTTGGTCGCCGAGGCCGCGTTCCAGCACCCGCTGTGGTGGCGGGGTCTTGAGCCGCTGACCGGCCTCGCCACCCTGAAGGTTGTCCGCTGCCAGGTGGCCGAGGGCGTCGCCCGGAGGCGGATGCTCGCCCGGTTGGCGGCGCAGGGGACGCGTGCCGCACACGCCGACACTGCCTACCTGTCCGCTGCGGCGCCGTTCGACGCCCTGCACCTGGACGTGCCCACGCTCGACGTGGACACCACCGACGGCTGGCGACCCGGTCTCGCCGAGATCGTGGCCTTCTGCCGGGCATGAGCGACGGGGCCAGACTGGTGAACCGGCGTTCTCCACCCTCCGCACGAAAGCAGGCTCCATGGCCACCTGGCTCATCACCGGCTGTTCGACCGGACTCGGCCGTGCCTTCGCCGAAGCGGTCCTCGCTCACGGCGACAACGTCGTGGTCACCGCCCGCGACGCGGCCACGGTGCAGGACCTCGTCGACTCCCACCCCGAGACGGCTCTTGCCCTGGCGCTCGACGTCACCGACGACGCCCAGGTCACCGCGGTCGTGGCCGCCGCCGAGGAACGGTTCTCCCGCGTCGACGTGCTCGTCAACAACGCCGGCTACGGCTACCGCGCGGCCGTCGAGGAGGGCGAGGACGGGCCGGTCGCCCAGCTCGTCGACACCCACGTCTTCGGCACGGTCCGGACGACCAAGGCCGTCCTGCCCGGCATGCGGGCGCGGCGCTCGGGCACGATCGTGAACCTGTCGTCGATCGGCGCGCGGATCTCGCCTCCCGGGTCCGGCTACTACGCGGCGGTCAAGGCCGCGATCGAGGCGCTCACCCTCTCGCTCCGCCAGGAGGTGGCCCCGTTGGGCATCACGGCGATGGTGGTCGAGCCGGGCGGCTTCCGGACCGACTTCGCCGGCCGCTCGTTGATGCAGGCGGCCGAGCCGATCGCCGACTACGCCGACACGGCCGGCAGACGGCGCAAGGAGCACGACACCGGCCACGGCACCCAGGCCGGCGACCCGGCCAAGGCCGCGGCCGCGCTGATCAAGGCGGTGGAGTCCGACGAGCCGCCGTTCATGCTGCTGCTCGGCCACGACGCCTCCGACGGCTTCCGCGCCGCCCTCGACGCGCTGCGGTCGGAGGTCGACGCCTGGGAGTCGGTCAGTCGCAGCACCGACTTCGACGCCTGACCCGGCCGTGCGTGCCGGCGCGGGTGAGGTCCTGCACTTCTCCGAGGACCCCACGATCACCGACTTCGTCCCTCATCTCGCGGCGACGGCGCGCGAACCCACCCCGTACGTCTGGGCGGTCGACGCGGTCCAGGCGCCGGCGTACTGGTTCCCGCGGGACTGCCCACGGCAATGGCCTGGGTGACGCAGCCGACGACCCCGGCTGACCGGCTCGCCGCGCTGGGACCGGTCGCCGACCGGGTGCACCTGATCGAGTACGCCTGGTTGCGACGGCTGGAGGAGGTGCGGTTGTTCGCGTACCGCTTCGACGCGTCAGCCTTCTCGCCGTACGGCGAGGGAGGCGGCCCGCACGCCTTCGTGGCGAGCCGCCCCGTCCGACCGCTCGGCCCGGCCGAGCCGGTGGGGGACCTGCACGAGCAGGCCGGGATCGAGCTGCGGCTGGCTTCGTCGGTCTGGCCATGGTGGCGGACGGTCACCGGCACGACCGTCGGGTTCAGCGGCATCCGGCTCGGCCGCGGCAGCGGCTGACGACCCTTGTCGGGCCTGCCGGCCGGGGCTACGCTGCCGAGATCCGGATGGCTCGGCCCGACCGGCCGCTCCGGTTCCCTCAACGGTGAGGAGCACCGCATGTCGACGACGACTCGGGCCTGGGTGTGGGCCGCCACCTTCGGTACGGCGCTGGCCTGGCCGGTCGTGCTGCCGGACGACCGAGCGTGGGGCGCCACCGTCAGCTGCCAGACCGACGTCCCGGTGGTCGGTGACGTGGACGGTGACGCCCTCTCCGACCTCGCGGTCGGGCTCCCGGCGCGCGCCGACGCCGCCGGCGCGGTCGACCTGCGGCTGACCAGCGCGGCGAGCCGGCTGCTCACCCTCGAGGCTGCGGGTCTCAGTCCCAGCCTGGAGGGCGACCGCTTCGGCTCGGCCGTCGCGCTGGCCGACCTCAACGGGGATGGCTGCGACGACTTCGTGGTCGGCGCGCCCGGCGTGACCGACGACGCCGGCCGGATCCACGTCGTCTACGGCGCCCCGGACGGATCCCAGACCACGGGCGGACTCACCGAGGACGGCGGCTCGACTCCGTTCGACCGCTTCGGATCGGCGGTGGCGATCACCGACGCCGCCCTCGACAGCGGCTTCCACGTCTGGGTGGGGGCACCGTACGACGACCCCGGAGCCGTGCAGAACGCCGGCTCGGTGACGCACTTCTTCGTGACCGGAGAGGACGGGGAGATCGAGGTCGAGACGGTGGAGACGATCAGCCAGGCCACCAGCGGCGTCCCGGGGACCGCGGAGGTCGGAGACCACTTCGGTGCGGTGCTGACGGCGGTCCCCGGCGGCGTCTGGGTGGGCACCCCGGACGAGGACGTCGGTTCGGTCAAGGATGCCGGGGCCGTCACCTTCCTCGCCTCCGAGGGCGTGTCCGGCTTCGATACCGCGACCAGCTGGTCCCAGGCCTCGCCGCGAGTGGCCGGCGGGGCCGAGGCGGGCGACCACTTCGGGGCCGCGATCGGCGCCTTCGACGACCATGCGGTCGTCGGGGTCCCGGGTGAGGACGTCGGCAGCCGGCGGGACGCCGGGATGCTGCAGATCCTGGCCCGGCGTTCGGCCCTCGCCGCCTTCCGGCCGGTGGCCGGCCTCAACCAGGACTCCAAGGGGATCCCGGGGGTCGCCGAGGTGGGTGACCGGCTCGGTGCGGCGGTGGTGGTCGGTCGCAACATCGGCTGCTTCGAGGGGGTGACCCAGCTCGCGGCCGGCGCTCCCGGCGAGGACCTCGCCGTCGGTGGTCGGTCCGTCCGGGACGCCGGGACGGTGCTGGTGCACGCGCTCACCGGCCCCGACCCGTGCGCCACCCGCTCCGACGACCAGCAGAGCGTGCTGGCCGGTTCGGCGGAGCCGGGTGACCAGCTGGGCAGCACGCTCGGCCTCGGCCGGATCCGGGACGACCACGACGACGAGCTCGGGGACCGGGTGTACGTGGGGGTGCCGGGTGAGGACCGGGGCGCGGTCGTCGACGCCGGCATCGTCGAGTCGACCGCCGTGGGCAGCAAGGCCGGTGCGAACGACCTGCAGGTCGCCGGGCGGCGGCTGCCGTCCGTCGGCTTCAGCGGCGGAGCGGCGACCGGCACCCGCTACGGCGCGGTCATCGCCGCGCCGGCCGGCTGAGGCGGCCTCAGCTCGTCGGCTTCTCCTCGCCGGCGAGCAGCAGGTAGAGCGAACGACGGGCTTGGTCGAGCACCGTCGTGGCCTGCTCGACCTGGGTCGGGCTGCCGGTGACGGCCACCTGGCGGGCGGCGGCGTGCAGGGCCTGCAGCGACTCCCGCAGGTCCGGTCCGGACTCGTGTCCGGCGAGCTCTGCGAACGGGTCGCCCCAGGTCGCGCGCTGTTCTTTGATCAGCGTGCTGCCGGCCTCGGTGAGGGTGACGAGCTTGCGCCCGCCCTCGGCCTCGGTCCGGACGAGCCCCTCGTCCTCGAGCTGGGCGATGGTCGGATAGACCGCACCCGGGCTGGGTCGCCAGACCCCGTTGGTGCGCTCGGCCATCGCCTCCATCAGCTGGTAGCCGTGCATCGGCTGCTCGGCGAGCAGCAGCAGCAGGGCGATCCGGACGTCGCCGCGCCGGGCGCGACCGCGGGAGCCGTCCGGCCCTCGCCGTCCCCGACGCTCGCCGGGGCCGCGACCTTCGCCGCGACCTTCTCCGGGTCCGCGACGCTCGGGCCGGGGTCCCCGGCCCTCGAACCGCGGTCCGCGACCGGGGCCGAAGCCCGGCTCGCCGTTCTCGTCCCGCGGTCCTCGACCGCGGCGCCCCACGGGGCTGTCGTGCCCGAAGGCGTCTTCCGCGAAGGGTCGGCGACCCTCGAAGCGGGGTCCGCGCCGGTGGCGCGGTGCTGGGTGGTTGTGGTTGCTGGGTTCCATGATGGATGTCCTTTCTCGTAGCAAGGTTGCAATCAAGATATATCGCTACGTGTCGCGAGTCAAGCGGCACCCGCTGTCAGTCTGCCTTGTCGCCGCACGGTGCCGCACGGAGGACTACCGTCGACACTGTGCAGCCGAACGAGATCTGGCGTCTCAAGCGCCGGTCCAGCCGTGCTGCGATCGCTGGGCTCGTCGAGATGGCCGTGAGCATGGTGCTCAGCGGCCTGCACGCCGGTCCGCCGCTGCTGACCACCGTCGGCTGGCTGGTCGGGTTCGCCCTCTTTCTCTATGGCGTCCACGTCGGCTGGATGGTGTTTTACGACCGGGAGCCGGACGGCCCCTCCAGCTGACGCTCGCCCTCAGCGGGTCGCGCCGAAGACCTGGCAGGCGTACCAGCGACCCTGCGCGTCCTGGGCCGCGCCCACTCCGAGCAGCCGGAACGAGGGGTTGAGGATGTTCGCGCGGTGGCCCGGGGAGCCCATCCAACCGGCCGTGACGGCCGTGCCGCTGCTGTAGCCGTACGCCACGTTCTCTCCCACCGACCGCAGTCCGCAGGCGCTGAGGATCGGCCCGAGGTCCTGGTGGTACATCCGGCCCTCGCTCGCCATCCGGGCGGCCTGGGTCTCGGCGTAGGAGTCGACGCAGCTCTGGGCGGTAAAGGCCGGCAGGCTCTGCGCGACCCGTTCGCGGTTCGTGGCGGTGACCACGTCGGCCTCGTAGCGGTCGCTCGCGCTGACCGTGGGCGGCGCAGGAGTCGGTGTCGGCGTGGGCGTCGGGCTCGGTGTGGGGGCGGGGGTGGTCGCGGCCGGCTGGACCAGGCTCACCGTGCAGCTGCCGAAGCCGTCCCCGTCCACCCCGAGCGTGATCGCCACCCGTGCCTTCCCCGGCGCGGTCGGCGGGTTCACCGGGTTGCGGGACTTGAAGGCCGTGCCGGAGGCGTAGGTGAAGGACCCGGTCCACGTCAGGTCCTGCAGCAGCGTGCCGTCGCCGTCGTACGTGCGGACCCGGGAGTCGGTCGGCACCGAACCCTTGGCGACGGTCGTCCAGGCAGCCGAGGCCAGCGTGATCCTGGTGAGGTCGCCCGAGGCGTAGGTGCTGCCCCAGACGGCCTTGACCGACCAGCGGGTGCCGCCGCCGTCCACGCACGCGCCGGTCGAGGTGACCGCGGCGGCTGCCGGTACGGCCGGCGCGAGCACGGCCGCTGAGCTGAGGGCCGCGGCCGCCAGGGCTGCGGCGCGGAACCAGACCGAGCGGAACGACGTGCTGCGCGAACGGGACACGGGGGGCTCCTCAAAGGTTGAGATCCATGACGTCCCCGGCCGCCACCAGCGAACCTAACCGCAGCCGTCGCGGTACGGCAGAGTCCGGCGGCCCGGGCCGGAAGACCCTGTGGTTGGTTCCGACGGCACGGGAACGGGCAGCGCGGAGCGGCCGCGGATCAGCGTAGCGCGGCGCCGATCACCTGCCGCATGCTGCCGAGAAAGAGCTCGTCGCCGCCGACCACCGGGGGCGGGAGGTGGCCGTTCAGCTCGAGCTGGATCGCTCCGTGCGGGGCGGCGTAGCAGTCCAGCGCCACGGCGAGCGCGGCGGGCGGCAACGGACGCGGCAGCACGCCCGACCAGCGAGCGAGCCGGCGTTCGGAGTCGGCGGACAGCCGCTCGGCGAGCCGTTCCGCGTCGAGCGCGTCGGCGTCGACCAGATCATCCATCATGTCCAGCAGCACCTGGGTGGAGCGCAGCGCCGCCGCCGTCATGGCCCTCGCCTGCTCGTACGCCGCCGCCAGGGTCGCCGTGAGTGCGTCGAAGGCGTCGACGATCAGCGCCGTCAACAGCTCGTCGCGGCTGTCGAAGTAGCGGTACAGCGCGGACGGCGCCATCCCCAGCCGGCGGGCGACCGCCCGTAACGAGCAGTCGCCGGAGCCGGAGGCGTGCACCTCAAGCCCAGGCAGCGTCCTTGATCTCGGCCACGGTGGCCGTACGCCGGTCCGACCTGCGGGTCGCACGTCACTCACCATCGTCGTCGCGCTGGTCGGGCTGGGGGTCGACGGCCAGCGGATCACGGGAGCGCCGGCCTGGCTCAAACCGCTCAAGTTCGCCATCTCGATCGCGGTCTACTGCGCGACCTTGGCCTGGTTGCTGACGCTGGTAACCGGACACGTACGGCTGGTCCGGCTGGTCGCCTGGGTCACCGGACTCCCTCGCGGGGGAGCTGGTCCGGCTCGCCACCCTCAGCGCCGTCGGCGTCGTGGTGTGGCTCGCGGTGCAGGCCGAACGCGGGCTGCCGCTGCTGCGGCCGGACGCTCCGCTGGCGGCGGCGGGCCTGGCCGGGGTCCTGCTGGCGGCCGCCGTCGCCACGCTGCTCGTGGTCCGGGACCGACGCGCGTGACCGCCTCCACCGCTCGTCAGGCCGGATACGGGGTGGTCGGGCTGGTGCTCACCTGGTTCTTCAACCTGCGCTACGACGGCTCGGTCTCCTACCTCGCGGCCTGGTTCGCCAACGACGCCTCGTCCTCGGCGGCCGTCGACCTGCTGGTGGTGTCGGCCGTGCTGACGGTGTTCGTGGTCGCGGAGTCCCGTCGTGCTCGGCCTGCGGACGTACGTGCCGGTGCTGTTCGTCGTGCTCGGCGTGCTGGTGTCGATGGCCTGCGCCGTCCCGCTGTTCCTGCTCTACCGGGAGCGCCGGCTGACCTCGTGAGCCCGCCCGGACGAGGGCATACTGCGGGCCATGACCGCTGCTCGCGACCGGGTGCTCTTCGGCGCCGCCTACTACCCCGAGTACCAGCCCAGCCCGCGGCTCGAGGCCGACCTCGACCTGATGGCGCAGGCGAGCTTCTCGGTCATCCGGGTGGGGGAGTCGGTCTGGAGCACGTGGGAGCCCGCCGACGGCGTCTTCGACCTCGACTGGATGCAGCCGGTGCTGGACGGCGCGCACGCCCGCGGCATCGCGGTGCTGCTCGGCACCCCCACGTACGCCGTCCCGCCGTGGCTCGTCCGGCGCTACCCCGAGATCGCCGGCGACGTCGCGACCGGCCAGCCGATGGCGTGGGGGTCGCGGCAGGAGGTCGACTTCAGCCACGCGGCGTTCCGCTTCCACGCCGAACGGGTGGTCCGCCGCATTCTCGAGCGGTACGCCGCCCATCCAGCGGTGACCGGCTTCCAGGCTGACAACGAGCCCGGGCTGCTGCCCTTCCACAACGAGGGCGTCTTCCAGCGCTTCGTCGACGAGCTGCGGCACCGGTACGGGTCGGTCGACGCGCTGAACGAGGCCTGGGGGCTCGTCTACTGGTCGCACCGGCTCTCGACCTGGGCCGACCTGTGGCGTCCCGACGGGAACGTCCAACCCCAGTACGACCTGGCGTGGCGGGCCTTCCAGGCCCGGTTGACCACCGAGTTCATCGCCTGGCAGGCCGGTATCGTGCGCGAGTACGCGTCGCCGGGGCAGTTCGTCACCACCTGCATCTCCTACGACCGGCCCGGGGTCGACGACGTCGGTCTCACCCGCGTCCTCGACGTGGCGGCCGGCAACCCGTACTACGCGATGCAGGACGACCTGGCGCAACCGTCCGGGGCCGCCCGCCGGCAGGGCTGGACCACCAGCGGCGCCTGGAGCGTCGTCGCCAGCGCCGACCGGATGTACGCCTCGAAGCAGGCGCCGTTCCTGGTCACCGAGACCAACGCCGGCGCGATCGGCGGGTCAGCGACCAACTTCCCGGCTTGGGACGGGCAGTGGCGCCAGGCCGCCTGGGCGCTCGTCGCCCGCGGGGCCGAGATGGTGGAGTACTGGCACTGGCACACGCTGCACTTCGGCGCCGAGACGTACTGGATCGGCATCCTGCCCCACGACCAGCACCCGGGCCGGGTCTATCGCGAGCTGGCGGCGCTCGGGGCGGAGCTGGCCGACCTCGGTCCGGTGCTGACCGGACTGACCCCGGACGCGCACCTGGGCCTGCTCTACTCCGCGAAGTCCAGGTGGGCGCTGGCCGGCCAGTCCCCGTTCCCGGCGCGGCCGGACAGCATGGACCCGACCGACGTCGACCCCCGCGGCTACGCCACGATCCTGGACGCCTACTCCCGCGGCGCCTACGACGCCGGCCTGTCGGTGCGGGTGCTGCACGATGAGCAGCTGGCCGAGCTCGACCCCGCCGAGCTGGCGCAGACGTTGCCCGTCCTGGTCGTGCCCGGCCTGCTGGTGGCGGCGGACGACCTGCTCGACCGGCTCCGGGCGTACGCGGCGGCCGGTGGCCACCTCGTGCTCGGCATCCGGACCGGGTACGGCGACCTCGAGGGCCGGGCCCGGCTGGAGCCCAAGCCGGCCCGGCTGGCCGAGGCTGCGGGCGTCGGCTACCAGGAGTTCACCAACCTGCGCGAGCCGCTGCCGGTCCGTACCGTCGACGGCGGGCTCGCGCTGAGCCCGGGCAGTCGGGCGACCCGGTGGGCCGACCTGCTGGAACCGACCGGGGCCGAGACCCTGCTGGCCTACGAGCACCCGTTCCTCGGCCGGTATCCGGCGGTGACCAGCACCGCTCACGGCGACGGTCGGATCACGACGGTCGGTACGGTCCCCAACCCGGCGCTGGCCCGCGACCTCGCCGCCTGGCTGGTGCCCGACCCGCACCCGGGCTGGGGTCCACTGCCCGAGCCGGTCACGGTCTCCGCCGCCCTGAGCCGCGACGGCCGCCGGCTGCACGTGGTGCACAACTGGGGCTGGGACGCTGCTCAGGTCGCCGTACCCGCCGGTGCGGTCGACGCCCGCGACCCGGGACGCGACCTGACGACCGGCCTCGCCCTCGGCCCCTGGGACGTGCAGATCCTGCTCACCGACGCCTGACCGGACCCGCAGACTGAGGTCTGTGCAGATCCTGACCGAGCCCGACGGCCGCCCCGAGCTGCTCGCGCTCCGGCCCCTGAAGCTTGGCGACCTGCTGGTGGCCGTCCCGGCGATCCGTGGGATCCGGCGCGCCTGTCCCGAGCACCGGCTCGTCCTGGCCGTCCCCGGCTGGCTGGAGCCGGTCGTCGACCTGGTCGGTGGGGTCGACGCCTTGCTGCCGACGCCTGGCCTGGACGAGGAGCTGCCGCTGCCGCCGGGCCGGATCGACACCGTGGTCGACCTGCACGGCGGTCCGGACAGCCGGCGGGTGCTCGAGGCGCTGCAGCCGCGGCGGCGGTGCGGTCACGCGGCCCCGGGGCTGGACGGGATGGACTGGGACGGGCCGGCCTGGCAGGACGGCGTCCTCGAGCGCGGCCGCTGGGCCCGGCTGGTGACCGCGCACGGCATGCCGGCCGACCCCGAGGACGTCTCGATCGACCGGCCGCAGGTCGCCTCGCCCGCTCCCGGCGCGGTCGTGGTGCACATCGGGGCCTTCTACGGCTGCCGGGCCTGGCCGGTCGAACGCTTCGCCGCCGTCGCCCGTTCGCTCGCGGCCGAGGGCGAACAGGTGGTGGTCACGGGCAGCGCCCAGGAGCGGGACCGAGCCCTGCGGACGGCCGAGCTCGCCGGGCTGGCCGAGGAGGCCGTGCTCGCCGGCCGGACCGACCTGGTCGAGCTCGCCGCCCTGGTCGCCGGGGCGGCCCTGCTGGTCTCGGTCGACACCGGCGTTCCGCACCTCGCGTCCGCGTACGGGACTCCGTCGGTGGTGATCTTCGGTCCGGCGCCGCCGGAGGTGTGGGGGCCGCCGGCCGCCGGGCCGCACGTCGTCCTCACCGACGCCCGACTGCGGGTGGGCGACACTTTCGGGTCCAAGCCGGACCCCGCGCTGCTCGCGGTCACCGCCGAGGACGTCCTCGCTGCGGCCGGACCGCTGCTCGACCGCAGCCGTACCGGCTCAGCCGGCTGACGCCGCCCGGATCAGCGCCTGCACCGCCTGCTCCAGCTGGTCGGGGCTGACCCGGGGAAAGGTGACCCGGGCCAGGACAGCCGGGTCGGTGACCTGGGACCAGTCGTAGTCGTGCACGACCGTGGTCTGTTGCGGGCCGTCCGGGTGCCCACCTCAGCCCGTAGCATCCCGACCCGTCGATCGCCACGTGCCGGCGCGTGCCGGCCAGCACCGCGAACAGGGCTGCGGCGGGGCCGTCGGCGGTATCGGTGACCCAGTGGCGGTGGCGGTCTGCTCGATCATGCCGCCATTGGCCCGCGGGCCGCTGACGAATGCTCCCGAGCGCCGGATCCCGACGCTCAAGAGGCCCGGAACGCTCGTCTGCGGAGCATTTATCAGCGGAAACCCAGCCCTCCCCCCAGCGTTAGGTGACGATCGCGCTCAGGATCAGCACGAAGACCAGGCCGGCGACGGAGATGATCGTCTCCATCAGCGACCAGCTGAGGATGGTCTGCTTGACCGTCATCCCGAAGTACTGCTTGACCAGCCAGAAGCCGACGTCGTTGACGTGGGAGAAGAAGAGCGACCCGCAGCCCAGGGCCAGCACCAGCAGGGCGATCTCGGTGCTCGACTGCTCCGCGGCCAGCGGTCCGACGATGCCGGCCGAGGTGATGGTGGCGACGGTGGCCGAGCCGGTCGCGAGCCGGATGCCGACCGCCACCAGCCAGCCGAGGATCAGCACGTTGAAGTTGACGCCCTTGGCCCAGTCGGCCACCAGGTTGCCCACCCCGGCGTCGACCAGGGTCTGCTTGAAGCCGCCGCCGGCGGCGATGATCAACAAGGTGCCGGCCATCGGCGGCAGCGACTTGTCGACGCTGACGGCCAGGCCGCCCCAGCCCATCCCGGTCCGCAGTCCGAGCAGCACCATCGCCGCCAGGGTGCCGATCAGCAGGGCGATCAGCGGCGTCCCGACCAGGAACAGCGCGTCGTGGACCGGGTTGCCCTTCTTCGACACGATCTCGGCGACGGCCCGGGCCAGCATCAGCACGACCGGCAGCAGCACCACGGTCAGCGTGACGGCGAAGGACGGCTTGCGGGTGGCGGTCGCCACGCTCCCGTCGGCCGCGGCCGGCTCGTCGCCCTCGCTGAACAGCACGCTGTTGTCCGGCGGGGTCTGCGGCCCCCACTTCGCGCAGACCCGGCCCCACACCGGGCCGGCCAGCACCACGGTGGGCAGCGCCACGATGATGCCGAACAACAGGGTGAGCCCGAGGTCGGCCTTCAACAGCCCGATCGCGGTCAGGGGTCCGGGGTGCGGCGGTACGAGGCCGTGCAGCACCGACAGCCCGGCCAGCGCCGGGATGGCTACGGCCAGCATGGGCAGCTTGCTGCGCCGGGCCACCATCAACACGATCGGGATCAGCAGCACCAGACCGATCTCGAAGAACATCGGCAGACCCACGAGCACCGCCGCGCCGGCCATGGCCCAGGGCAGTGCCCGGGTCGAGACGCGCGACACGATCCGCTCGACGATCGTGCCCGCGCCGCCGGAGTCCACCAGCAGCCGGCCGACGATGGCGCCGAGCGCCACCAGGATGCCGACGCTGCCGAAGGTGTCGCCGACGCCCTTGGCAAAGCTGGTGACGCCGTCCTGCGGGTTGGTCCCCGAGACGGCGACGAGCACCGCCGACCCCAGGATCAGGGCCACGAACGGGTTGACCTTGAGCCAGGCGATCAGCACCACCACGACCGCGATGGCGAGCAGCGTGGCGAGAATGAGGAGCGCAGTCATGGCTTCCGTCCCACGGTGAGCAGCGCTCTCAACCGTCGCCTTGGGGGTGATTCCAGTCACACCGTGGCGCCGACTCGGTGTGTGGTCGCCAGGCTAGACGGGCCAGTTCGCGCGCGACCGACCGGGGCGGAACCCGGCTGCGTTACGGCGCCATTACGACGGTTTCCGCGGTAATCCAGGCCCCTTCGCGGCTCTACGCTGAAGCCCCGGGCGGCGTTGGCGCTCGTGTACGATTCGTTACTCTCCCCCTACCACAGAGATCTGCGATCTCGTGTAGAACCCGGATGGTTTATGCCTAATCTCAGTTTTCCTCGTACGGTTCGGCGTCGCGCGCTCGCGGTGACGGCGGCTCTCGCCCTCGCGACGCTGGGCTTGGCCGCCGGTGTCTCGCCTTCCACGGCGGCGGTCTCGAAGTCGGTCCCGCCGATCCTGCAGCCGTCGGCCAAGAACGTGACGGCTGACGCGCTGCCGACGGCGCAGATCGACGGCATCGTCTGGAAGCAGGCCATCGCGGGCAACACCGTCTTCGCCGGCGGCCGCTTCTCCAGCGCCCGCCCCGCCGGCGTGGCGCGGGGAGGTGCCGGCACGGTGGCCCGGACGAACCTGATGTCGTACAACATCAAGAGCGGCAAGATGACCGGCTTTGCGCCGAAGCTCACCGGTGGCCTGACGGGTACCAGCTCGGACCCGATGCACCCCGAGGTCCTCGCGCTGGCCCTGTCCCCGGACAAGAAGATCCTGTACGTGGGCGGCAACTTCACCAAGGTCGGTACGGCGAACCGGACCTTCTTCGCCTCCTTCACCGTCGCCACCGGCAAGCTCCGGCCGCTGAACCTGAAGCTGAAGTCGCCCGTCCGGGCCATCGCCACCGTGGGCAAGACGGTCTACCTCGGCGGCAACATCAAGTCGATCAACGGCAAGCCCCGGCTCTACGCCGGCGCGGTCATCGCCAAGACCGGGGCCCTCAAGTCGTGGAACCCGTCGGCGAACGGCGTGGTCGAGGCCCTGCTGGTCAACCCGGCCAAGAACCGGGTCATCCTCGGCGGACACTTCTCGACGCTACGCGGCAAGAAAGCCCTGGGCATGGGAGCCGTGACCACGGTCGGCGGCTGGGTCCGCGACTGGAACGTCAACACCAAGATCCGGGACTACGGCCCCAACGCTGCGATCCTGGACCTGGTGGCCGACAAGGACACCGTCTACGGCGCTGCGTACGGCTACCAGTCGGGCAACTTCGAGGGCGTCTTCGCCGTCAGTCCGACGGCGGGCAACCTGCGCTGGCTGCAGGACTGCCACGGCGACCAGTACGGCGTCGCGGCCGTGGGCAACGTCGTCTACTCCGTCGGGCACGCCCACTTCTGCAAGAACATCGGTGGCTTCGGCGAGCTGAGCCCCCAGCGCACGCTGGCGGTGACCAAGGCGGCGAAGGGGACCATCGCCCACAACACTCAGACCGACAACGTGAACTACGCCGACTGGTCGGGCTACAAGGCCCCGGCGATCTACAACTGGTTCCCCAAGCTCAACAACGGCACCGTGAGCGGGCAGAACCAGGGCGCCTGGAGCATCAAGGGCACGTCGAAGTACATCGTCCTCGGCGGCGAGTTCACCACGGTGAACGGCATCCCCCAGCAGGGGCTGGTCCGCTTCACCACGCCGGCCAACGGTGCCCCCGAGAACATGGGGCCCCAGGGCACCTCGTCTGGCATGACGCCCTCGATCACGACCTCCGACAGCACCGGCCGCACGTTGAGCTGGAAGTCCAACTACGACCTGGACGACCACACGCTGACCTACAAGGTGATTCGTGACGGCAAGACCTTGACGACCTTCACGAAGAGCTCCACCTACTACAGCCGGCCGCAGGTCACCTGGAAGGACAAGACGGCCAAGGTCGGCGTCGGCTACCGCTATCAGATCTACGTGGCGGACCCCGACAAGAACGCCGTCCGCAGCGTGGTGGTCTACAGCACCTAGACCACTAGGTCACCCTGACCCAGTTGTCAGACCCTCAGAGTGCTCGAGCACCCTGAGTTCTGACAGGTCAGGGTCAGCGACCGGCGAGGGAACGGCTGCGCTGGTCGACACCCATCTCGCCGTACGGATAGTCGGCCGGCTGCGGGTCGGAGGCGGCGTCGAGGACGCGCACCTCGTCCGCGGTGAGGTGCAGGTCGGCGGCGGCCAAGTTGGTGTCGAGCTGCTCGAGCGTCCGGGCGCCGAGGATGGTCGACGTCACGCCCGGCCGGTCGGTCACCCAGGCGAGGGCGACCTCGGCCATCGAGACCCCGCGCTGCTCGGCCACCTCCTGGACGGCTGCGACGACGTCCCAGGTGCGGGCGGTGCCGCGGCGTTCCCAGGCCTCCATCCCGCGCTCGGGGTCCTCACCCAGCCGGGTGGCGCCGGTCGGGCGCTGGTCGCGGACGTACTTGCCGGACAGCCAGCCCCCGCCCAGCGGGCTCCAGGGCAGCATCCCCAGCCCGGCGTCGAGCACGGCGGGGACGATCTCCCACTCGATCTCGCGGACGAGCAGGCTGTACTGCGGCTGAAGCGTGACCGGTGCGGCCACGTTCAGCGCCGCCGCGAGGTGGACGGCCTTGGTGAGCTGCCAGCCGGTGAAGTTGGAGAGGCCGTAGTAGCCGATCTTGCCGGCCCGGACGAAGCCGTCGAGGGTCCGCAGCGTCTCCTCCAACGGTGTCCACGGGTCGAAGGCGTGCACCTGGTAGAGGTCGACGCGGTCCACCCCGAGCCGCCGCAGCGAGGCGTCGAGGGCGCGGGTGAGGTGGCGTCCGGTCAGCCCCGAGCCGTTCGGGTGACCGTCGGTGGGGAAGCGGCCCTTGGTCGCCAGCACGACCGGCTCGGTGACGTCGGCGGGCCGGGCGGCGAACCAGCGGCCGACGATCTCTTCGGAGATCCCGGCGGAGTAGACGTCGGCGGTGTCAACGAGGGTGCCGCCCGCGGCCACGAAACGGTCGAGCTGGGCGTGCGAGCCGGCCTCGTCGGTCTCGGCGCCGAAGGTCATGGTGCCCAGGCAGAGGGTGGAGACGGCGCAGCCGCTGCGTCCGAGAGTGCGATAGTCCATCCCTCCTTTCTACACGTGCCGCTCCAGTGGCGCCGGCGGGCTGGCGAGCCGGGGCGCGAGCACGAGGACCAGGCCGGCCAGTCCGAGGACCGCGAGCACGCCGAGCCACGGCAGTTCCAGCCGGCCGCGGGTGAGCACGGCAGCGAGCACGGCGACCAGCTGGGCGGCGAGCTGCACCAGCAGGAACCGGGGCGCGCCGACGAGCAGCGCCCGTAGCTCGACCCGGGCGTGCCAGGTGCTACGGCCGAGCAGGGCGCCGAGGTGGGCCACCAGGTGGGTGCCCAGCAGGACGGCGAACGCCTCTGGGCGCCAGCCGCTGTCACCGGAGGTGGCCAGCACGAGCCCGGTGAACGCCAGCACGAGCACCGGCGCCGCACCGCCGGAGCGGACAAGCAACAGCAGGGCGAGCAGCACGCCCAGGACGGTCAGCGTGTCTCCGGCGCCGGCCAGGCGGACGCCGGCGACCGCGATCGCCGCGCCCAGCACCCGCGGCAGCCAGGCCGGTACGCTCGCGCCGGTGCGGACCGTGACCCGCGGCCGCCGGGAAGCCAGCGTCGGCAGCCCGCGCGGGGTCGAACGCAGCAGGGTGATCGCGCGGTTACCGACGGCCGCTGGTCCGCGGAGAAGAGGGGACCGGCCGAGGGCCGTCACCGGCGGTGCCGCCGTCGAGCGAGGACGTCGAGGGCGGTGGCCGGGTCTGTCCCGCCGGTCCGACGGTCGGCCACGAGCAGCTGCCAGGCGACCGTCTCGACGCCGAGCCGGCTCAGGGCTTCGATCCGGTCGGCTCGCTCCATCGCCACGATCCGGTACGCGGTGTCGAGCCGTGACGTCAGGTCGGAGGTGACCACCGGCGGCAGGATGTCGACCGCCACGACCCGGTGCCCGGTCTGGCGCCAGGAGCCGGCGAGGTCGGCCGCGTCGTCGTCCAAGAAGGTGGAGAAGAGCACGATGAGCGAGCCGGACGGCAGCCGTGGCACCCGTCGCCGTCGGGTCGGCTCACCTTCGGGGGCGGTGACGGCGAGCTGCTGCACCAGCCGCTGCAGCTGGGACCGGCCACCGGCAGGCGGGCTGGGCCGCCGTAGCCGGCCGAGGTCCTCCAGCCCGACCCGGTCGCCGGCCTCGAGGTAGGCCCGCGCCACGGAGGCGGCGGCGAACCGGGCGAGGTCCAGCGACGTCGGTTCGTCCTCGTCCACCTCGGCCGCGTCGCCCCACGTCGACACCCGCGGCCCGACGTCGTCACGGGAGTCGACCACCAGCATCACGGTGGCGTCGGCGGTTGCGAAGGTGCGCCGGACGTAGAGCTGGGTCACCGCACCCGCACCCGCGCCGGGTTGGCCGCGGTTGAGCCGGGCGGTCACCCGCCAGTCGATCCGGCGCAGCCGGTCGCCGGGCCGGAACGGCGCCACGTCGTGCAGGTCGCCGCCGTCGCCGGCCCGCCGGGAGTCGTGCGGTCCGGTCAGCCCCTGCAGCCGGAAGGGCAGCGGCAGCGCGCGCAGGGCGCGGCTCGCGGGCAGCACGGTCATCTCGATCGGCTCGTCCGCGGTGATGGGGGTGACCAGCAGCGCCGCCGCGTCCGAGGCGCCGGCGTCCAGTCGGAACAGTGGCCGCCGGCCCGTCCGGACCGAGCTCATCTCGACGGTCAGCGTCCGGTCGCCGCCGGCCAGCAGGCAGTCGGTGGACCGGTGGCCGGGGGCGCCGACCCGGACGGCCACGAGCTCACCCGGCTGGGACTGGAGCTGCAGCTCGGCCGCGAGCCGTCCGCTGGTCGCGGCCTGGTCCACCCCGTGCAGCTCGGCGCCCGGCCGGTCGCCTGGCCACCGGGTCCAGCTGACCACGACGCCCAGCAGCAGCGGCAGGCCGAGCACGGCCACGTCGGGACGCTGGACCAGGACGCCGAACAGCAGCACCCCGATCCCGCCGACCAGCCAGGCGACCGCGGCGGGGGCTACCTGCCAGCGGGGGAAGGGCTTCATGGGGTGGTGGTCAGCGCCGCAGGGTGGCCGTGGCGGCCGGTCCGGGGACGGTACCGAGCAGGGTCGCCACCACGTCGGCCGCGACGGTTCCGGTGGCCCAGGTCTGGGGGTTGAGGGTGATCCGGTGGGCGAGGGCGCTGACCGCGATCTGCTTGACGTCCTCTGGGGTGACGAAGTCTCGGCCGTCGAGCACGGCCAGGGCGCGCGAGACGAGCAGCAGCGCCAGCGACCCACGCGGCGAGGCGCCGACCTCGACGGCGGCGTGGGTGCGGGTCGCGGCGGCGAGGGCGACGCAGTAGGCGACGACGTCGGGATCGACCTCGACCTGTTCCACTCCGGCTTGCATGGCCAGCACCTCACCGGCGTCGACGACCGCCCGGACGCTGGTCTCCTCGCGCTGCCGGGCCAGCCGCCGGGTCAACACGTCGGCCTCGCCGTCGCGGCTGGGGTAGCCGACGCTGAGCCGCACCAGGAACCGGTCCAGCTGGGCCTCGGGCAACGGGTAGGTGCCCTCGTACTCGACCGGGTTCGAGGTCGCCATCACGTGGAAGGGCTGGGGCAAGGTGAAGCTGCGGCCCTCGACCGTGACCTGCCGCTCAGCCATCGCCTCGAGCAGCGCCGACTGGGTCTTCGGCGCTGTCCGGTTGATCTCGTCGGCCAGCAGCAGGCCGGTGAACAGCGGTCCGGGCCGAAAGCTGAAGCCGGCGGACGCGGGGTCCCACACGTACGAGCCGGTGATGTCGGCCGGTAGCAGGTCGGGGGTGCACTGCAGTCGGGTGAAGTCCAGGCCGAGCGCGCCGGCCAGACTGCGGGCGGCGAGGGTCTTGCCGAGGCCGGGTACGTCCTCGAAGAGCACGTGGCCACCCGCCAGCACGGCCGCGAGCGCGCCGCGGAGCGCGGGCTCCATCCCGACCACCACGGTGCCCACCTCGGCCAGCACCTCAGCACCCAGCCGGGCGACCTCGGCGACGGGCAGCGGCTCAGGCGTCACGGGTGCTCTTCTCTGTGGTGGGATACGCGGGGACCCGGGTCGGCAGCGCCTCGACAGCGGCCACGGCACGGGCGAAGAGGTCGTAGCGGGGAGGGGTCGCACGGTCGCTGGTGACCGCAGCGTAGGAGCCAGGGCCCAGCAGATCGCGGGCGCGGTCGGCGTCGGCCGGGTCATCCAGGTCGATCCCCGCCGTCCGCAGTCGTCGGGCGGCGATCGCGCGCAGCCGGGTCAGCGAGCGGTGATCGACCCGCGACTCGTACCCGTGCAGGCTCCAGGACAGCCGCGAGACCTCGCGCCGGACGCCGCGGTCGGACGGGTCGGCCGGGCGCTGCGGCCACTCCTCGTCCTCAGCCGGCGGCAGCCGCCGCAGCTGCACCACGACCAGGGAGCTGAGGGCCAGCAGGACGCAGTGAGTCAGGTCGACCCCCACCACGAAGGTGGCCCCGAAGACCACCGCCACCAGCAGCAGCGCCTTGACCGACGCGGAGGCGGTCATGGTCGCGAAACAGAGACGGAGAAGGCCGTCCAGCTCGCGGCCAGCGCGTCCAGGCAGCGCCGCGCCTCGACCACCGCGTCGGGTCCGACGCCGCGGCCGGAGAACCGGGCCTGGTGGTAGAGGCCGAGCAGGGTCGTGACGGCGTAGCGGTCGGCCGGGGTGGCGGTCAGCACCTCGACGGTGAACTCGGTCGGGGTGTCAGCCGGTCGGCGGGGCACTCCCGACCGTCCGGCCGCCTGTTCGAGAGCCACCCACGCGGCGAGCACGGCGTCGGTCGGGTCGGCGACGGTGTCCAGCAGGTGCTGGGCCATCCCGAAACCCTCCTGCAGCACCGGGACGGACGGGTCGCCCGGCTGGCCGAGGACGTCGCTGCCCGCGCCGAGGGCGTGCCGGTTCTTCTGCGGGCGTCGAGGCAGCACCCGCCACACCACGAACGCCGCGACCAGGACGGCCACCACGAGCAGCGCCCAGAGCACCGGGAGCAGCCAGTCGGCGGTGTCCGGCGTACCCGTCGGCGGCCTCGCCGCGGGCGTGACGATCCGCGTCGGCTGGGGTGGGGGCACGTACGTGGGTCGGCTGCTGAAGAGGTGGAAGCGGTCGGAGATGTCCCAGCGGGCCCCCGTACCGGCCGCGACCACGGCCACCACCCCGAGCCCGAAGACCGCCGCGGCGACGGGGAGCGTACGGGGCGAGCGCGCGGCAGACATCGAGATCAGAATAGGCACGTCACCGACGTGTCAGAACCCAGTCGTCCCAGAGGACAACTGGATTCTGACAAGTCGGCGTCGGGAGCGGGATACTGCGGGCCATGAGGTTCACGAGCACGCTGGAGCTGGGCGGCAAGACCGCGACCGGGCTCGAGGTCCCGACCGAGGTGGTCACCGGGCTGGCGGCCGGGGGGCGACCGAAGGTGACGGTCACCCTGCGTGGCTTCACCTACCGCAGCAGCATCGCCATGATGGGCGGCCGCTACCTGATCCCGGTGAGCGCGGAGGTACGCGGACACACCGGGCTGGCCGCCGGGGACGAGGTCGAGGTCGAGGTGGCCGTCGACGACGCGCCCCGCGAGGTGACCGTGCCCGAGGACCTGGCGGTGGCGCTTGCCGCCGAGCCCGCAGCCGCGGCTGCCTTCGCCGCCCTGTCCTACAGCAACCAGTCCCGGCACGTGCTTTCGGTCGAGGGCGCCAAAGCCGCCGACACCCGGGCCCGCCGGGTGGCCAAGGTGGTCGAGACCCTGCGGCCGGCCTAGGAGGGTGGTGTCAACTCGTCAGATGCCAAGGGGGTCATAGCCCCGTGAGCGTCTGACAAGTCGGTGGGTTGGTCGCGGCGACACTACCCTCAGAGGGTGACGGGACGGACGGTGCGCGCGGGTCTGGCGCTGGCGCTGGCCCTGGTCCTCGTGGGCTCCAGCGCGTCGGCAGCCTCGGTCCGGAACCGCTACTTCCCGCTCGACGCGGAGACCCTCGCGGTCGGCGCCGACGGCCGCGTCGACCGGGTGTCGGACGCGGCTCAGCTGGTGCCGGGCAGCCGGGTGCTGGCCGGGACGCCGACCACCGCCCGCGAGCTGGCGGCGGAACGGGCCTGGCTGGCCGCCGGCACGGTGCCGAGCGTGCCGGAGCTCGGCGACAGCACGGTGGTGCGCGACGCTCTGCTGGACCTGCGGACGCTCGGCCTGCCGGACGGCGTGCCGGTGGCCGGCTGGCCGCCGGCCTGGCACTACGTCTGGCCGCGCGACTCCGCGCTCGCGGCGGTGGCGCTGGCCCGGACCGGTCACCTCGCCGACGCCGAGGCGGTGCTGGACTTCCTGCAGCGGGTGCAGCCGGCGTCCGGGGTGTTCGAGGCGCGCTACCTGCCCGACGGCAGCGGGGTGCCCGACGACCGCGGGCCGCAGTTGGACGGGGTGGGCTGGGCGCTCTGGGCGCTGGTCGGCGTCACGGCCGAGCAGCCGGCGTCGCAGCGGGCGGCCTTCGTGGCGCGCTACCGGTCGCTGCTCGACCGCTCGTCCGCCGCCGCGCTCACCTCCGTCGCCACCCCTGACGGACTGCCGCGTCCCTCGTCGGACTACTGGGAGCTGCCCGAGCGGCAGCTGACCCTGGCCACCGTCGCGTTGGTCCGGGCGGGGCTGCAGGCGGCGGGAACCCTCTACGCCGAGGCCGGCGGCGCGACGGACCAGGCTCGGGCCGAGCAGGTGAGGGCCGCGGCCGTTCGGCTCGGCGAGAGGATCACGGCGGCGTTCGCGGCGGACGGCTATCCGCGGCACCGCGGTGGACCCGCGTCCTCCACCGACCTGGGGGCGGCGTTCCTGTTGCCCCCGTACGCGGCTACCGCTGACCCGGGCGTGCTCGCCGCCTGGCGCCGGGCCGGCGACACGATGCTCCGGCCGGCGGGCGGGCTGGCCCCCGGCGGTTCCTGGCCGCGCGACGGGGTCAGCTGGACCACGGCCACCTCCAGCTATGCGCTGACCGCCGCCGCGGTGGGCGATCGTAGGACCGCCGTGGCCTGGCTGCGCTGGCTGGACGAGCACCGGACGGCCGCCGGCTCGGTACCCGAGAAGGTGCTGGGCGACGGCCGACCCGCCTCGGCCGCGCCACTGGCCTGGTCGGCGGCCGTGGTGGTGCTGACCGCCTCGACCCTGTCGCGCTGAGCGGGGTCCCCGGCGGGGACACAGCCATTACACCCGCCTGCGCGTCCCCAGGGCGGTGGCCCCGGCCCGACCAGGCCCGGCCGCGTCCGGCGAACGGTGGGCGAGGCCCCGCCTCGGCAACAGGCTGCCCGTCCAGCTGGTTCCGTCAGATACGGAGCCGTTCGGTCGCCTGGCCCGTCACGGCGGCGATCAGCTCGAAGTCCTGGTCGAGGTGCAGGACGGTGAGGCCGACGAGCTCCGCGGTCGCAGCGACGATCAGGTCAGGCACAGATGGCGCTCGGTGCTGGCCGTGGTCAGCCAGGATCGTCTGCACCTCGATCGCCCGGTCCTCGATAGCGGGAGTCTGATACTCCAGCGGCATCGACACGAGCGGCGGTTGTCGGCCGGCGGCGCGAAGATCTGTGCCAGACCGAGCCGAGTAGCCCACCTCGAGACGCGTCACCGTGCTGATTCGCACCAGGCCACGGTCGATGCGGTCGGCCCACTCGACGGCTTCGGCGCAAGAAGCGAGTCGTGACAGCGCGGAGGTGTCGACGAGCCAGCCGCTCACTCCCAAGCGCCCTTCATCACCTCGGGGTCACCGAGGTCGGCGAAGACGTCGGAGAACCAGCTCAGGTCGGCGACCGTGACCGGCCGGGCCGAGGTGGAGACCTCCTGCTGCAAGCGGCGGCGGAGGTACTCACTCCGCGACAGGCCGAGGCGCGCAGCGTGTGCGTCCACCGCCGCTACGACCTCTTCGGGAACACCACGAACCAGCACATCTGTCATCCCAGCCTCCTGATATCAGAAGATAGCACCGCCGGGACCGTCGGGTCAGCGGCCGTCCCCGACGACCGAGGTCAGCCGGAGCGGGTCGGCGAGACAGGCGTCGCGGGCGGCGAGGGCGGCGCCGGCGACGACCCGCGGCGCCAAGTCGCCGAGCGCGATCAGCTTGGTGGCGCTGAACGAGGTGACCGCCGTACGCCGGGCGACCCGGGCCCGGGCGGGCTCGAGCAGGTAGCGCTGCAGCACGCCGAGGTAGCCGCCGAGCAGCACGACGCTCGGGTTGACCGCGCCGATGATGTCGTCGAGGGCGAGTCCGAGCGCGTCGCCGGCCTCGGCCAGCACGGCCAGCACCCGGAGGTCCCCGTCGTCGGCCGCAGCCAGGAGCGCGCCGAGCGCTGCCGTCGGGTCCTGGGTCACCAGGGTGTCGGCGTCCTCCGCCGGCACCAGGCCGCTCCGCGCGAGCAGCGTCGTCGGCCCGATCAGGGACTCCAGGCAGCCGTTCCGGCCGCACGGACAGCTGGGCCCGCGAGGGTCGACGTTGACGTGGCCGAAGTCGCCGGCACTGCCGTCCTCCCCGTCGAAGACCGCCCCGTCGACCACCAGGGCGCCGCCCACCTCGCGCAGCCCGCCGAGGTAGACCGCGACGTGGGGCAGCGGCAGCGCCAGCTCGACCCGGACCGCGTGCAGCCCGGCCAGGTGGCAGTCGTGCGCGACCCCCACCGCCACCTCGGCTCTCCCGCGCTCGGCAAGCTGATCGGTGACCCGGTCCTGCAGCGGCAACCCGTCCCAGCCGAGGTCCTTCGACCAGCCGACCGTGCCCCGGTCGGTGGCGACGTAGCCCGGCAGCGCGAGCTCGACCGCGACCAGCGTCATCTCCTCCGGGACGCGGCCGAACTGGTCGTCCAGCGCCTCGCGGAGCAGCCCCCAGCCGGGCTCGGGTCCCGAGTGCAGCAGCGGCAGCGACACGTAGTCCGACCAGAGCTCCTCGCCGCCGACGGTGCTGGCCAGGACGTGGATGCCGGACAGGTCGACCTGCACCCCGAGTGCACACCACGGCTCGCCGTCGAGGGCGACCGGACGCAGCGGCCGACCAGCTCCCTTGCGCGGGACGCCCTTCAGCTCGCGGACCAGCCGGCGACCGCGCAGCTCCGCGATCAGCTCGGTCATGGTGGACATGGCCAGCCCACAGCCGGCAGCGATGTCGGTCCGGCTGCTCGGTCCGTGGTCGCGCAGGTGACGCAGGATGCGCAGCAGGTTGCCGTAGCGGAGGTCGTCGCTGCTCCAGCCCCGCCGCCGACGGCCGCGGCCAGGCTCGGGCGAGCCTGCGGGCCGCGAGCGGTCTGATGGCATGCCGACGATGCTCGCTCCGCCCCTCAGACGGCCGCAGCCGAACGGCCGAATCGTTGTCTATCCGAGGTACGCACCCGACCCGCAACCACCGGAGGTTCGGCGGTAGAAGGGACTGAGCACGTCCGGCTAGTCTCGCACCAGCCACGTAACGTGGCGGGATACGCCGTCTGGGCCGACCCGAACTCCCGAGAGGCAGGACCCGAGATCGACCGCTATCAGTACCTGCTGTTGATGGCGGCCTGCCTGGTGGTCACGCTGCCGCTGGAGCTCGTGCTGCGGGCCCGGGTGTACCGACGGCTGCCCACGCTGCTCTGGGCCCTGGTGCCGGTCGTGCTCGTCTTCTCCGTCTGGGACATCGGCGGCATCCTGCGTGAGCACTGGACCTACAACGCGCGCTACGTCAGCGGCCTCCAGCTCGTGTTCGGGATGCCGGTGGAGGAGCTGGTCTTCTTCGTCGTGGTGCCGATCTGTGGGCTGCTCAGCTACGAGGCGGTCGGGCAGGTGCTCGCCCGCGTCCGCGGCCGCGGCCGTACCGCCCGTTCGGCGGAGGCTCCGCGTGCTTGACTCCGAGCCGTTCCTCGGCGTCGGTGAGTACACGTTGCTGACCGTGCTGGCGGTCGTCGCGGTCGTCGTGCTGGAGCTGGCCTGGCTACGGACCGGGGTGTTCCGGACGGCCCAGTACTGGATCACGATGGCGATCGTCTTCGCCTTCCAGGTGGCGGTGGACGGGTGGCTGACCAAGCTCGACAACCCGATCGTGATCTACAACGAGCGGCAGATGACCGGGCTGCGACTGCCCTGGGACATCCCGGTCGAGGACTTCGGCTTCGGCTTCGCCATGGTCACGTTCGCCATCCTGCTGTGGCGGCACCGGCTGGACCAGGGGAGTTCTGCGCCGGAGAGCACGGCCGCGCGCCGGTCACGGCAGACTGTCCCGCGCGGTCGGCCGCGGTCGACACCCTTTCCCGAGCCGACTGCACCCGAGCAGCCGGCACCCAAGCCAGAAGAGGCGAGGACCAGACCATGATCACCACCGACGAGCTGCCGCTGGCCTTCGACGAGGCGGCGCCCAGCTACGACGCGATGGTCGCGCGCAACCCCGGCTATCACGCGCACCTCGCCGCCGCTGCGGACGCGTTGCTCACCGCACTGCCGGCCGACCGGACCGCTCGGCTGGTCGACCTCGGCTGCGGCTCCGGCGCGTCCACCCGAGCGCTGCTGGCGGCCGCCACCCGGGCCGTCCGCGCGGTCGAGGTGACCGGCGTCGACGCCTCCCGCGGCATGCTCGACGAGGCTGCGGACAAGGTCTGGCCGACCGGCGTCCGGTTCGAGCACGGTCTGGCTCAGGAGCTGGGCGCCCGGGCGAGCGAGTGGGCGTTGTCGGGTGGCGTGGAGGGTGTCCTGGCGGCGTACCTGTTCCGCAACGTCAGCGAGCGCGACGAGGTGCTCACCGACGTCCACCGGCTGCTGGAGCCGGGTGGGGTGCTGGTCGTCCAGGAGTACTCGGTGGCGCACTCGCGGCTGGCCGATGTGGTCTGGTCGCTGGTCTGCTGGCTGGTGGTCATCCCGCTGAGCTGGCTGACCTCGCGGCAGACCCGGCTCTACCGCTACCTGTGGCGCAGCGTCCGCGGGTTCGACTCGGTCCAGACCTTCGTCGACCGGCTCTACCGAGCCGGGTACGTCGATGTCGAGGTGCGGACCGCCGCCGGCTGGCAGCGCGGCATCCTGCACACCTTCCGCGCCCGCAAGCCGGTGGCGTGAGGCCCGGTCGCCTGGTCTCGGAGCACCGCGACTGGCAGCCGGGCCGCGACGCCCGGGCGGTCCGGCACCCGGCCGCACCGGGCGTACGGCGTAGCGACGGGCAGCGGCCGGTCCTGGTGGCCGGTGGCGGGATCGCCGGTCTGGCCGCGGCGACGGGACTGGCCGAGCGCGGCGTCCCGGTGACCCTGGTCGAGGCACAGCCCCAGCTGGGCGGCCGCGTCCGCGCCTGGCCGGTCGTGCACGACGACGGCGTGAACGGGGCCGAGGTCACCATGAGCCGCGGCTTCCACGCGTTCTTCCGGCAGTACTACAACCTGCGCGGCCTGCTGCGCCGCGCTGACCCCGGCCTCGACCAGCTGGTGCCGCTCGAGGACTATCCCCTGGTGCTGGCCGGCGGTCACCGCGACTCCTTCGCCACCCTGCCGCGGACGCCACCGCTGTCGGTGGCTGCGTTCGTCGCACAGAGCCCCTCGTTCACCCTGGCGGATCTGTCCCGGGTGGACGTCCCGGCGGCGCTCGAGCTGCTGGACGTCGACTTTCCGGACACCTTCTCCCGCTACGACGGCGAGAGTGCCGCAGACTTCCTCGACCGGCTGCGCTTCCCCGAGGGCGCTCGGCACCTGGCGCTCGAGGTGTTCGCGCGCAGCTTCTTTGCCCACCCGTCCGAGTTTGCTGCGGGTGAGCTGGTGGCGATGTTCCACACCTACTTCACCGGTTCGGCCGAGGGTCTGCTCTTCGACGTGCCGCGCGAGGACTACGACACCGCGCTCTGGGCGCCGCTCGGCCGCTATCTGCACGGGCTGGGGGTGCAGGTGCGGACCTCCGAGACGGTCCAGTCCGTCGCCGAGGGCGCCGACGGCCAGCTGCTGGTGGGCTTCGGCTCGGGTGAGCAGCGCGCCTACGCCGGCGTGGTCGTCGCGACCGACCTGGCCACGACCCGGCGGCTGGTGATCGGCTCCGGCTTGGTCGAGGGGCGCGACACCGACCGGCTGGCGGCCACCCGGAAAGCACCCCCGTTCGCGGTCTGGCGGCTGTGGCTGGACCGCCGGGCGGCGCCCGAGCGGTCGCCGTTCCTGGGTACCAGCGGCTTCGGGCCGCTCGACAACATCTCGCTGCTGGAACGCTTCGAGAACGGCGCCCGGCGCTGGTCGGACGCCTCCGGCGGCTCGGTGGTCGAGCTGCACGCCTACGCGCTGCGGCCGGGGTCCGACGAGGCCGGGGTCCGGGCCGAGCTGCGCCAGCAGCTTGACGTGCTCTATCCCGAGCTCGAAGGCGCGGGTGTGCTGGCTGAGGAGTGGCTGCTGAGCGAGGACTGCCCGCTGGCCGGCACGGCGCCGTGGCAGCTGCGGCCCGAGGTCACCACCGCCGACCCGCGCCTGGTGCTGGCTGGCGACGGCATCCGCTGCGACTACCCGGTCGCCCTGATGGAACGCGCCGCCACCACCGGTCTGCTGGCCGCGAACGCCCTGCTCGCCGCCGAAGGCGTGGCCGGCCACGACCTGTGGACCGTCCCGATGAGCAGTCGGCACCCCGTCGCCGGCCGGGTCCGCCGCCTGCTCACCCGCTGACCTTTTCCGTAGGGGTCTACGAAAAGTAGCGTGGGCGGCTGGTCGCTGGCGGTCGCGGTCACGAGCGGGGGCCGCCGCGATGGCGTGGTGCGGCAACGGGTTGATCAGGCGCTGGATTTGGTCCTCGACCGCTGAGAGATGCTCCCCAGATCCGGAATCGGGCTCTGCTGGACCCCGTAGGGCCGGCTGCGGAGCATTCGTCAGCGGTTAGCTGATCCGGACGGGTCGGAGGTGGTGGACCAGCAGGGCCAGCCCGGTGCTGAGGGCCCAGAGGGTGAGGCCGAGGCCGCCCAGGACGGCTCCGCGGACGGCGAAGGTGGGGGGGAGGAAGCGGGCGTGTCGCAGCACGATCCGGGGTACGGCGGCGATCGGCTCGGCGGCGACCAGCAGGGCGTACGGCAGGCCGAGGGCGACGAGCCAGCGTGCGGTCGGGCGTACCTCGCGCCGCTGCTCCCAGCGTTCGCGCCAGGGCCGGGTGGCCACCGGCAGCAGCACCGAGATCAGGTTGCCGACGCCGAGCCAGGTCAGGATCGGTAGCAGGACGCCCGGCAGCGTGATCACGAGTCGGTGGCTGGCCTCTTCGGTCACGGTGATGACGGCGGTGGCGGCCAGCGTCGGCAGCCCCACCACCAGCAGCAGGGTGACGTTCTTGACGATCAGGATCCGCCCGAGCGGTACGTCGTGCGTCAGCTCGGCGTCGACCCGGACGGCGTCGGCGCCCAGGATGTTCGTGGTGGTGACGTCGGCCAGGATCCAGACGGCGAAGTAGGTCCCGACGAGGATCGCCCAGTCGCGGTGCGGCTGACCGGTGAGCGGCTGGACCACCAGGTAGAGCAGCGACAGCACCAGGTTGAACGCGACCCCGTTCAGCCAGGGCCAGGGTCGGCGGAAGAACCACACCACCTCGTGCCGCACTTGAACAGCCAGGGCCTCTCCACGGGTCAGCGGCGGTGTCCCGACCGCCACCGCGGCGGACCCGTCAACCCGGGTCACCACGCCGCCGCAACTCGTAGCGCCGTTCGGCGTAGTCGAGGTCATCCACCCAGAGCTGTCGCGCCGTACGCCGGATCATCGGCTTCAGCACCGGGGAGAACCAGCGGGCCGCGGCAAAGCCCGGCCGGTCGGAGTAGGCGATCGTCGCCTCGGTGATCATGGTCATCGGCCGTCCCTCGGCGTCGGTCCCCAGCGGGGTCGCGTGCGTCTCCACCACGCTCCCGGCGCCCTCGCCTTCCACGATCCGCATCACGATCGTCCGGGTGTCCGGGCAGCTGAACTCGGCCCGGACCGGCACCCCCCAGGTACGGCTCAGCCGGAACGTCACGTCGACGACCAGCACGTGCTCGTCGCTCGCGTCGTCGTCGACGACCAGGTGGCTGAACGCGTACGGGTGGAACCACGACCCGTGCCACGGGTCGAGCCGGTTGGCGATCACGTCCTGCGGCTCGCAGGTCCCGGGTTGGGCGATGACCGCGCTGACCGAGTCCAGCAGTGGCGGCCGGGGCGGCAGCGCCGGGGCGGTTGTCGGCTCCTCGCCGGCGGTGGGCAGACCCACCCAGACCAGGACACCGTCGTCGAAGGCCCGGTACGGGCTCCAGCCCGGCTGCGGCTGGTCGTCGAACGCCAGACCGTGCCAGCGGCAGTACATCGTGCCCTCCAACACCGGGCAGCGGTCCATCAGCGCACCCAGGTGGGGGCAGGCGCCGGGGCCGGCGACGAGCGCGCCCGCGGCGTCGCGCCACAGCACCACCTCGCGGCCAGCAATCGTCCGGGCCACCGACTCCTTGCGACCGACGTCCCCGCTCGCCCCGGCGACGAACCAGCCGCCGGAGTTCTGGGCCTGTGAGGCGACCAGGGCGGCGGCGATCCGGCGCGGCTTGGCCAGCCGCCAGGTGGAGAGCATCCGGTTCTCGTGCGGCTGCGGCACCCGCGAGATCGGGATCCGGGAGCGGACGGCCGCCGGCATCGGCAACCCGGGCACCAGCGAGTCCTCCGCCGCCTCCTGACCGGTCGGCTGCCGGGAGACGGGGTCAGCGGGTGTCCGAAGCGACATGGTCGGCGCTCCTCTCGATCTCGGGTCCGGCGGCCGGTGCAACGGTCCTCGGTGGTCCCACCACCATGATGCGCGCGGCGGTGACGGCCTTGCGCCAGGTGGGAACGCGCACCCGGCTGCTGAAGACGTCGTAGTCCGCCGCCTCGATCCGGTCGAGAATTCTCGCGTACAGCACGCGGGCGGCGCCCACGCAGCGGGCCGACCGGCCGGGCAGCAGGGCGATCCCCACGTCCGCCTGCCGGTACAGCTCCCGGTTGCGGTCGATCTCGAAAGCCAGGCACGCCTGCCACTCCGGCGAGGCGGTGCGGGTGGTCAGATCGACCCCGAACCGGCGCAGGTCCTCTTGCGGCACGTAGACCCGGCCGCGGTCGAGGTCCTCGTCGACGTCGCGGAGGAAGTTGGTGAGCTGGAAGGCCAGGCCCAGCGCGCGGGCCGGTTCGTAGGCCATCGGGCTGAGCGGCTCCAGCACCGGCAGCATCATCTCCCCGATCACCGCAGCCGAGCCCTCCATGTAGCCGCAGAGGTCGTCCCACGTCTCGTAGGAGGTGGTGGTCAGGTCCATCGCCATCGCGCCGAAGAAGCGGTCGAAGCACTCCGGGTCGATCTCGCACTCGACCACGGTGTTGACCACGGCCGCCATCACCGGGTCCTCGCCCAGACCCCCGCCGGCACGCCGGGACGCCAGGGCCGTCCGGAACTGGGTCGCGAAGGCCTCGAGCGCGGCGGCCGTCGCCACGGTGTCGCCCTGGTCGATGACGTCCTGGTCGTCGACGATGTCGTCGGCCAGCCGGCAGAGCGCGTAGACCGCGTACACGTGCTTGCGGCGGGCCCGCGGCAGCAGGGCGGCACCCCAGTAGTAGGTGGTGCCGTACTCCCAGGTCAGCTTGCCGCAGCGCTTGTACCCCTCCTTCAGCAGATCCAGAGTCATGGGCGGTCCGGCAGGTACGCCGCCACCCGCTGCGCGGCGAGCTTGCCCGAGATCAGCACCATCGGCACCCCGACGCCGGGCACGGTGCCCGAGCCGGCGAAGAACATCCCGGGCAGTCTGAGCTCCACGTTCGGCGGCCGGAAGGGGCCGGTCTGGGGGAAGGTGTGGGCCAGCGCGAACGGGGTGCCGGCGGCCATCCCCTGCCGCTGCCACTCGACCGGGTCGACGAGCTCCTCGGCCAGGATCTCGTCCGGGTAGCCGTTCTCGGTGAGGAAGCCGTGCAGCCGGTCGCGCATCGCCGGCGCCTCGGTCTTCCAGTCGATCTTTCCACCGGACAGGTTCGGCACCGGCTCGAGCACGAACAGCGTCGAACAGCCCTCGGGGGCCGCGGCCGGCTCGTCGAGCGAGGCGACGGTGACCATCCGGGACGGGTCCGGCATCAGCTCGCCGCGGTCCAGCAGGTGCTCGAACGCGGTGTTCCACTCCGTCCCGAAGTGGATGTTGTGGTGGGCCACCGGCGCTTCGGGCACACCACGGACACCGACGTGCCAGACCACCGCGGACGGGGAGTAGTCGCCCTTGCCCGGGCGCGCAGCCCGCGGCGGCGTGAGCTCGGGCAACAGCTGCTCGTACGCCACCGGGGTGTCGAGCGTGCAGACCACCGCGTCGGAGGCGACGACCCCGCCGCCGGCCAGCCGGACGCCGGCCACCCGGCCGGTCGGGGAGCGCAGCACCGACTCGACGGACTCGCCGTAGCGGAACTGCACCCCGGCCTTCTCCGCGGCCTGGGCCAGCGCGAGCGGCACGGCGTGCATGCCGCCCTCGGGGAAGTAGACGCCCTCGATGCTGTCCATGTAGGTGATGACGGCGTAGAGGGCCAGCGCCTTCTCCGGCGCCAACCCGGCGTACATGGCCTGGAAGCTGAACAGCCGGTGCAGCCGCGGGTCGCGGAAGTGCGAGCGGACCGCAGGGCCGAGCCGACGGAACGCGCCCAGCTGCACCAGCTTGGCTGCGGCCAGCGGGTTCTTGAACAGGCCGAGCGGGGAGTCGAAGTTGGTGTCGATGAAGTTCGGCATCTCGACGACGTAGAGCTTGCGCAACCACTCCACGAAGCCTTCGAACGCGGCGGCGTCGACGCTGCCGCAGGTGTCGGCGATCTCCTGCCGCATCGCTTCGCGGTTGCCCCGCACCATGATCGTGCTGCCGTCGGCGTAGACGGCCCGGTACGCCGGGTCGAGACGCTTCAGCGGTCCCAGCAGCGAGAGGTCGCTGCCCGCGGCGCGGAGCACGTCGGCGATCAGGTCGGGCATGGTGAGCACGCTGGGCCCGGTCTCGAAGGTGAAGCCGTCCCGTTGCAGCAGGCCTGAGCGGCCGCCGGGGATGTCCTCACGCTCGACGACGGTGACCTCGTAGCCCCGGCCCGCCAGGTGGCAGGCGGACGACAGCCCGGCCAGCCCGGCGCCGATGATCACGACCTCGTTCACGACTGGGTCCTTCCGTACAGCATCATCGGTCCCGCCAGGCTATCCGGTGGGCCATCTGGGTCAGTCCGGCGGCGCCCTGGGGATCCAGGCCAGCCCCGTCGAGCAGGCCGACGGCGGTGTGCACGTGCGCGCTGATCCGCGACTCGACGGCATCCACCACGCCACCGGCGCGCAGCGCGTCCTGCAGGAACGCGACGTCGGCGGGGCTGAGCTCGGGCGTACCGACCCGCTCCAGCACGTCGCGGGCCAGACCCTGGAGCAGGTCGTGGGCCAGCGCGAGGATCACGGTCGGCTTGCCCGACAGCAGGTCGTCGCCAGCGGGCTTGCCGGTCCGGGCTGGGTCGCCCCAGACCCCGAGCAGGTCGTCGCGGAGCGCGAACGCCTCACCGACCTCGGCCCCGTACGCGGCCAACAGGCCGAGTGTCGCGTCGTCGGCCTCAGCGGCCAGGGCGCCGAGCTGCAACGGCCGCCAGACGGTGTAGCAGCCGGACTTCATCTGGGCCACCTGGCGCGCGTGCTCCAGGTCGCGCCGGCCGGCGGCGCTGCCGATCACGTCACGGCTCTGACCGCGTACCAGCTCGATCACCAGCACCCGCCAGACCCGGCGGAGCGGCTCGGGCAGCGAGGCGACCAGGTGGTCGGCCTCGGCGTGGGCCAGGTCGCCCACGAGCACCGCGATGCTCTCGCCGAACCGGGTCGCGCTGCCCTGGCCGGCGCTGTGCAGGTGCAGCTGGGCGGCGAGGGTGTGCACCGAGGGCTGGCCCCGCCGCGAGCTCGACTCGTCCATCACGTCGTCGTGGATCAGCGCAAAGATGTGCAGCAGCTCCAGCGCGGTCGCGACCTCGAGCAGGTCGGCGGCCCCGCGGTCCTCGCGCCGCCCGCCGGCCACGACCCAGCCCCAGAACGCCATGCTGGGCCGGATCCGCTTACCGCCCGTCCCGGTCAGTCCGCGGACGAGCTCGGGCAGGTCCCGGTCGGCGAGGATGTCGACCGACGCGTCGCTGCCGGCCGGCGCGACCTCTTCGGACCAGATCCGTTGCAGGTCAGCCACCACGTCGGTGAGCCGACCGTCGACGCGGGCCAGGAAGTCCTCGTTCAGCTCCCGCGCCCGACGCGTCGGCAGGGCCACCACGCTCGGACGGAGTAGCCGGGGGGCGCCGACGGCCGAGGGCTGGCTCACCGTCGGTCTCCGGTCATCACGAGCGAGCGGCCAGCTCGGTCACCTGCAGGACCGCCCACGGAGAAAAGACGTACGGCGTTGCTTCGACGGCGGTCACGATGTCCTGCCATTGCCCCCACTTCCAGTCCATCACTTCCGCTGCATTCGCAGCGGGGTTCGCCGACGGATGCATCGTGCGGGCGCGGAAGACCGGGCAGACCTCGTTCTCCATCACCCCGCTCGCGTCGACGGCGGTGTAGGCAAAGTCGGGCAGCACACACTCCAGGTCGGTCAGCTCGAGGCCCAGCTCCTGGTCGATGCGACGGCGGACAGCGTCCTCGGGCGCCTCGTCCGGCTGCGGGTGGCCGCAGCAGGTGTTGGTCCACACCCCTGGCCAGGTCCGCTTGGTCAGCGCGCGCCGGGTGAGCAGCAGCCGGTCGTCGGCGTCGAAAAGATAGAGCGAGAAGGCCAGGTGCAGCGGCGTCCGCAGACCGTGCACCTCCGACTTGAGCCGGGTGCCGATGGCCCCCCCGTGGTCGGCGAGCAGCACGACCCGCTCCTCGGCCGTCGCCACGGAGGCGGAGGTCAGTCTCATCAGGCTGCACGCGGGGGGTGAGGAGTAATGCGCATTGCGTCACTCTACTGAGGTCGCGCCGCGCCCTCGGGACGCAAACCGTCTGCGGCCGGGCCGAGGGATCTCGGCGCGGGCGCCCGGCGGTGGTCGTCCACACCGTAGGTCACAGCCAGGTTTCGGTTGGCTACCCGGCCGCGATGATGATCTACGATGGCCGTCAAGCGGCTGCCGAGGGGCGGACCGCCACACCACGTTCGGAGACATACTGCACGAATGCGTCGCGGGGGCCGCGCTCGGATAGGGAGAGTCGGTTCTGATGTCAGCGCCTCTGCAGGCCGGTCCACCAGGCACGCCCGTGCTGGCGGCCTCCGTCATGACCGCGGAGGTCGCGCGTTGAGTACCTCGCCTGGTCCGGCGCTCGGCTTCGGCTCGTCGCTCGCGCTGCTGCGGAACGCGCAGAAGTCCAGCAAGGGTGCACCGCCCTACTCGCTCTTCGTCAACCGGCCGCTCGGTCGGATCTTCGCCGCGGCCGCGCACCAGCTGGGGATGACCCCCAACCAGGTCACCTACGTGAGCGCGGCCTGCACCCTCGCCGGGCTGCTCGTGCTGGGGCTCGGCCCCGCCGGCTGGGGGAGTGGCGTCATCGTCGCCGCCCTGCTCGTGCTCGGCTACGCGTTCGACTCCGCGGACGGCCAGCTCGCCCGGTTGCGCGGCGGCGGCAGCCTCCTGGGCGAGTGGCTCGACCACATGATCGACTCGGCCAAGGTGGCGTCACTGCACCTGGTCGTCCTGGTCGCCTTCTACCGACACTTCGACCTGCGTCCCGGCTGGCTGCTGGTGCCGTTGGCGTTCGCGGTGGTGTCCGCGGTGCACTTCTTCGGCATGATCCTGGTCGACCTGCTCGGCCGCGCCCGTCGGGCCGAAGCCGGGGTCCCGGCGCCGCCGAAGGAGTCGGCGGAGCTGGCGAAGACGCTGCTCAAGCTGCCGACCGACTACGGGATCATGTGTGTGGTCTTCCTGCTGCTCGGGGCGCACGACCTCTTCTTCGGGATCTACACCTTCCTGGCCCTGGCCACGGCCGGCTACACGCTGCTGGTGGTCCGCAAGTGGCGGCGCGACGTCGTCGCCCTCGATGCCCTCGCAGTCCCGAAGCCGGCGGCGTCCCCGGTGAATCCCCCACAAGGAGCAGTCCGATGAAGATCGCCCTGATCGGCACCCGCGGCGTCCCCGCCCGCTACGGCGGCTTCGAGACCTGCGTCGAGGAGGTCGGCCAGCGGCTGGCGGCCGCCGGCCACGCCGTCACCGTCTTCTGCCGGCGCAGCGACGACGAGACCGGTCCGCCGCTCGCCAACTACCTCGGGATGTCCCTGGTGCACCTGCCGGTGGTCCGCCGGCGGTCGCTGGAGACCCTGGCCCACACCACGCTGTCGGTCCTGCACCGCTCGCTGAGCGGCACGGACGCGGCCGTGGTCTTCAACGCAGCCAACGCCCCGCTGCTGCCCGTCGTGAAGGCCCGTCGGATCCCCGTGGCCACCCACGTGGACGGCCTGGAGTGGCGCCGCGGCAAGTGGGGACCGACCGGCCAGCGCTACTACCGGGCCGCTGAGTCGCTGTCCGTACGCTGGTCCGACGCCCTCATCGCCGACGCGCAGGGCATCGCCGACTACTACGCCGCCGAGTTCAGCGCCCAGACCGAGCTGATCGCCTACGGCGCGCCGATCCTGACCGACCCGGGGGCTGAACGGGTACGCGAGCTGGGCTTCGAACCGGGCCGCTACCACCTGGTGGTCGCCCGCTTCGAGCCCGAGAACCACGTGCTCGAGATCGTCCGGGGCTATGTCGCCAGCGCCGCGACGCTTCCGCTCGTCGTGGTCGGCTCGGCGCCGTACGCCGACGCCTACACCGCGAGCCTGCGGGCCGCAGCCGACGGCCGGGTGCACCTGGTCGGGGGCATCTGGGACGCCGACCAGGTCAACGAGCTGTACGCGAACGCGCTGACCTACCTGCACGGGCACTCCGTCGGCGGTACCAACCCGTCGCTGCTCCGTGCCGCGGGCGCCGGCACCTTCACCATCGCCCACGACAACGTCTTCAACCGCGAGGTGCTGGCTGAGGACGCCACGTACTTCGCCGGACCGGCCGACGTGGCCCGGCTCGTGGTCGCAGCGGAGGCCGACCCGCAGCGGACCCGTGACCGCGGTCGCGACCTGCAGGCCGAGATCCGCCGCTACAACTGGGACGACGTCGCCGCCCGCTACGAGGACCTGTGCCAGCGGCTCGCGCGGCGCGAGCTCGGCCCGCGCCCCTCGGGCCGCCGGACCGGGGTCGACATCCGGGCGCTCGAGCCCGAGCGGCAGCCCGTCCACACGTGACGGGACAGGGAGGCGGTGGCGGGCCGGTCCTGGTCGTCCACCCGTCCCCGGACCTGTACGGGGCCGACCTGCAGATGCTGCAGACGGTCGTCGCGCTGGTGGAGCAGGGCCGCCGGGTCGTCGTGGCGCTGCCCGACGACGGTCCCCTGGTCCCGCGGCTGCGGGCCGTCGGCGCCGAGGTGCGTTTCGTCCCGTTCCCGGTGCTGAGCAAGGGTCAGGCCAACGCCAAGGGTCTGCCGCTGATGCTGCTTCGGGCGGTCGCCACGCTGGTCCGAGGGACCGTGCTGCTGCGGCGGCTGCGGCCCGCCGTGCTCCTGGTCAACACCGTGACGCTGCCCTGGTGGCTGCTCGTCGGCCGGCTCACCCAGACCCCGACCGTCGGCTATCTGCACGAGGCCGAGACTGACGCCCGGCGGGTGGTCCGGCGAGCCCTGGTGCTGCCGCTGCGGCTCGCGGACGCCGTGATCGTGATCAGCCAGGCCGCCCTCGCGGCGATGACCGACGTCGAACCCGCCCTGGCCGGTCGCGCCCGGCTCGTCTACAACGGCGTCCCCGGTCCGGCGGCCGAGCCGGTGCCGCCGCCGGTCGCGCCCCCCCACCGCTTCGTCGTGGTCGGCCGGCTGTCGCCGCGGAAGGCCCCGGACGTGGCGCTGGCCGCCCTCGCGCTGGTCCGGTCGGACGGCTTCGACGCGGTGCTGGAGGTCGCGGGCACCACCTTCCCCGGGTACGAGTGGTACGAGGACCAGCTCCGCGAGCGGGCCGCGGCCGACGACCTGGCGGGAGCGGTCACCTTCTCGGGCTACAGCTCGCCGATCTGGCCGGTGCTCGAACGGAACGGCTACGTGCTGGCGCCCTCGCTGCGCGAACCGTTCGGCAACGCGGTGGTGGAGGCGCAGCTGGCCGGCCGACCCGTCGTGGCGGCGGCCTCGCTCGGCCACCTGGAGAGCGTCACCGACGGCGGGACCGGACTGCTGGTGCCGCCCGGCGACGCCGAGGCGATGGCGGCAGCGATGGAACGCCTGATCGGTGACGCCGAGCTCGGGGTACGACTGGCTGAGCGGGCCGCCGCCGAGGCCGTCCGACGCTTTTCCGTCCCGCGCTATCGCCGCGAGATCGTCGCGGTCGTGGACGCGGTTGACCGGCTGTGATCTGAGGCTCAATGCGGTCAAACCGCCGCGCTGAACCGATATCTGCCGATAAGATTTCGCCGTCGACGGGGACATTGATACCCGCATTCGATCTAAGAAGCACTTCTGGGAGTCCGTGATGGTGATCGGCTATCTGCTGGGCACGTTCGACCTGCTCAACGTCGGTGACCTCGACGTCCTCGCGCAGGCCCGGCTGCGCTGCTCGCACCTGGTGGTCGGCGTGCACACCGACGACGCCGTGGCTGCGGTCGCCGGCCGGCCTCCGGTCGTGCCGCTCAACGAGCGACTGGCGCTGCTGAGCCACGTCCGCGGCGTCGACCAGGTCGTGGTGCACGAGCAGAGCGCCACCGCGGCGACGGCGGACGTCGTGCTCACCGTCGACGGCGAAGGGTTGCTGCCCGCAGCGGAGGTGCTGAGCCCACGCCGGTGCTCGGCGAGCGCCACCCTGCGTCGGGCGTTGGACCCGTTGACGGTCGACCGCGGCGTCCGGTCCGAGGACGTGGCGTGAGCGCCGCGGCGCCGGTCGTCGGCTACGTTCCCGGCGCGTGGGACATGTTCCACGTCGGCCACCTCAACATCCTGCTGCGCGCCCGCGAGCACTGTGACCGGCTGCTGGTCGGCGTGGTCACCGACGAGGCGCTCTACGCGGCCAAGTCGAAGTACCCCGTCGTGCCGCTCGAGGAGCGGATGGAGGTCGTGGCGGCGCTCGACATCGTCGACGAGGTGACCACCGACTTCTCCAGCAACAAGCTCGAGGTGTGGCAGCGGGTCGGCTTCGACATCTTGTTCAAGGGCGACGACTGGCGCGGCACCGCCAAGGGCGACAAGCTCGAGGCCGACATGGGTTCGGTCGGCGTGCAGGTGCACTACTTCCCCTACACCGCCCACACCTCCAGCACGCTGCTGCGCTCCCTGCTCGCCGAGCGCTGAGCGGGCTCAGCTCGGGGCTTTGCCCCGGAAGGCGACGATGTCGGTCCTGACCGAGTAGTCCACCGTGATCAGGACCTCGGCCCGCTGGTCGGTCGGCACGGCGAAGACGTAGCGTCCGCTCGCCTGCTTGCCGTCCTTGACCGAGGCCGGCAGCGCCTGGACGCCGGGGCCGCTGAGCACCGAAGCCGGCTGCTGGTCGGGGCCGTAGAGCAGGTTCACCACCGTGTTGCTGAGGTCGACCGTGCGCCCGGACCGGTTGGTGAGGGTGACCGAGGTCCGGACGGCCGGACCGGCCACCTCACCGGGCCCCTGAGCCTTGCCGGTCACCGCCTCCAGCGTGGTCACCCGGGCCGTCAGCCCGCGGTCGACCGTCTCGGTCGTGTCGAGCGGGACCGGCGACCTCGTCCGTGGTCCCGTGGTCGGCTCGGGCGCGGTGCTCGCCGACGTGTCCCCGGCCGACGACGCCGGCCGGCTGGTCGAGGAGGTGGGGGACGCCGAGGTCTGGCCGCCTGAGGTGGGAGAGCCCGTGGCGCTGGCCGCCGGGGTCGGGCTGCTGCTGGCAGCGACGGTGCCTCCGGGACTGCGGACCGCCCGTACGACCAGCACCGAGACCACGACCACCACCACGACGGCGACCGCCAGCACGAGCCAGGCCAGCCGGGGTCGCGTGATCGTCGGACCTGACACCATGCAGCGACCTTAATCGACCCGAAAGCAACCGGCGGGGATCACGGCGTCGAGCGGGTAGGCGTTCGGTGGTTCCCTCATTTGTCGCCGCGACCGGACTCTGTCGAGCGTCCATCACGCTCAGACCGGAACCGACGACGTCAACGAGAGGCGGATATTGAGGGGCTCGGTCGAAAGCCGACCGACGAGATCTCGCTTTCGTTCCGACGTTTTGTTCCCCGGATTGCGGAAGCCCATTCTGATACCGTTCCTGGCGGTGCAACCCACTCTCGGGACTTGCCGTCGACAGGGGGAGTCGCACGCGTGGCGTCGAACGGACCGCGGCCCTGGGCAGCTCGTCTCGGGGTCGGCGCAGTCGTGCTGCTGCTGGTGCTCGCCGTCGTGATCGTCGTGGCGAACCAGCGGTCGGACCGCGACGCGCCCGCTGACGCCGTCCCGAGCTACGGACCTGGCCGGGTGGTGGTCACCGACACCTTCACGCGCACCGTCGAGACGGGCTGGGGCACCGCCGACGTCGGCGGCGCGTACGACGTGACCGTGCCCGCCGACTACTCGGTCGAGGACGGCCTCGGCAAGGTGACCCTGCCGCGTCCCGGGTCCTCACGGCTGGCCACCCTGAGCTCGGTCCGGACCGCCGACCTGCTCACCTCGGTCGACATCCTCGCGCCGCGTCCCACCCAGCGAGGCAGCGGCGTCTACGTCGGCCTGCAGCTGCGGACGAACGGCTCCTCCTACTACCGGGTCACCGTGCGCTTCGCCTTCGACAAGCGGGTGTTCCTCTCGATCGCGCGCTTCGACGGCAGCGACGACCAGAAGCTGGTGCTGCTCGAGGAGCGGACCGTCGCCCGTGGGGTCAAGCAGGGCCAGCGGCTCAACCTGACGGTGGCGCTGAGCGGCGCGTCGCCGGTCCAGCTGACCAGCACCGTGAAGACGGGGTCGGCCAAGCCGGTCCAGCTCGCTGCCACCGACAGCACCGCGTCCCGGCTGGTGGCTGGTGGCCCGCTCGCGCTCTGGACCTACGTCGCCGGCAGCTCCGACGCCAACAAGACGGTCGGCCTCGACAACCTGAACGTCCGCCAGCTCTCCGTCACCGGCGGGACCGCCGACGGCGACGCCGGATCGGGAACGGCCACCAACGGCGCCGGCTCGCTCGGCGAGCCGGTCCCGGTGCCCGCCGACCCGGCCGAGGCCGCCGATCCGGCCGGAACGGTCGAGGACGAGGCAGGCGACGGTCAGGGGCACGGGTCGTTACCGCCGGGCACCACCCGTTACCCGGTCCCAGAAGGGGCCGTCTTCGTCAGCCCCAGCGGCGGTCCGACGGCGTCCGGTTCGCTCGAGGACCCCTTCGACACGATCCAGGCGGCGGTCGACGCCGCGCCCGCGGGGGCCACGGTCGTCGTGCGCGCCGGGAGCTACCACGAGAGCGTCCTGCTGCCGATCGCCAAGGTCGTGCACCTGCAGTCCTACCCGGCGGAGGAGGTCTGGCTCGAGGGCAGCTCCGTCGTCGACGGCTGGCGGCGAGTGGGTACGGGCTGGGAGGTGCCGTGGTCGTACGAGTTCGACTCCAGCCCGACGTACACCAAGGGCGCGAAGGACCGGAAAGAAGCCGGCTGGAACTTCGTCAACCCTCAGTTCCCGCTGGCCGCCCACCCCGACCAGGTGTGGGTCGACGGTCGGCGGCTGACCCAGGTCGGGCGCCGCAGCCAGCTCAGCGACGACAGCTTCTACGTGGACACCAAGGCCCAGCTGCTGGTGGTCGGGTCGGACCCGAGCCGCGCCGAGGTCCGCGCGAGCACCCTCGACAAGGCGCTGACCATCGTCGGCGTCGGTGACACCGTCCGGGGCATCGGGGTCCGGCGCTACGCCACCTCGGTCTGGCAGCTGGGCGCGGCCACGGTGAACAACTCCGGCGTGACGCTGGAGAACATGGTGTTCGCCGACAACGCCACCACCGGGTTGTCGGTCTTCGCCGCCGACGTCACGCTGAACCAGCTCACCTCGGCCCGTAACGGGCTGATGGGCTTCCACGCCAACCAGGCCGACCGGCTGGTGGGTACCGACCTCGCGGCCATCGACAACAACCTCGAGCACTTCAACCGCGCCCCGGCCGCCGGCGGGATGAAGCTCACCTCGTCCCGGCACGTCCAGATCTCCGACAGCGAGTTCGCCGACAACGAGGGCCACGGCCTGTGGTTCGACGTCGCCTCCTACGACGTCGACCTCACCGGCAACCGCGCCGAGCGCAACACCGGCTCGGGTGTCGTGCTCGAGATCTCCAGCCGCTTCCGGCTGGTCGACAACGTCGCGCTCGACAACGGCCTGAACGGGATCTGGGTGATCGACACCGACCGGGTCGAGATCGCCAACAACACCCTCGCCCGGAACGAGGGCGCCAACCTGGTGCTGGTCACCGACGGCCGTTCGGGGCAGAGCCCGGGGCTCAGCACCGGCGACCCGCGCCGGCCGCAGGATCCCGACATGGTCTGGGTCAGCCGGGACGCCAAGGTCTACAACAACGTGCTCGCCGACAGCGGCAGCTGCGTGGTCTGCGTCGTCGACTACACCGGTCAGTACCCCGCCAGCGAGCTGCAGCTGCAGATCGACCACAACTACTACGCCCAGACCGCCAAGGACGGGGTGTCCTTCGCCGACTGGCCCGCGGGTCGCAAGGGCTCGTCGCTGGCGTACGTCGACCTCGACCATTACCGCGAGGCCACCGGCCAGGACGCGAACAGCGTCGTCGCTCCACCGTCGGCCGGCCGCGCGGTCAGTCGCGCCGGCGGGCTCAGCGCAGCCGTCAACACGGTGGCGCCCGACGTCGCCGACGGTCTCAGTGGTGCGGCCGCCGCGGCGTCCGGCGGCGAGCCTGGGCTCCGCCAGCTCGGCGCCTGGAGCTAGCCCGCATCTTTCATGGGGTGGTTGTTGATCATGGTCGGGCGGGTTTTGCCG
>NZ_CAXTHG010000009.1:0-154188 GCF_964244005.1 uncultured Friedmanniella sp.
CGCTGGAACCCCAAGATGAAGCGCTTCATCTTCACCGAGCGCAACGGCATCTACATCATCGACCTGCAGCAGTCGCTGACCTACATCGACCGCGCGTACGCGTTCGTCAAGGACGTCGTCGCCCGCGGTGGTCAGGTCATGTTCATCGGCACCAAGAAGCAGGCGCAGGAGACCATCGCCGAGCAGGCGACCCGGGTCGGGATGCCTTACGTCAACCAGCGTTGGCTCGGTGGCATGCTCACCAACTTCCAGACCGTCATCAAGCGTGTCCAGCGGCTCAAGGAGCTCGAGGGCATGGACTTCGACGACGTGGCCGGCTCCGGCTTCACCAAGAAGGAGCTGCTCGGCTTCCGTCGCGAGATGGTCAAGCTCGAGAAGACCCTCGGCGGTATCCGCGACATGAGCAAGACCCCGCAGGCCGTCTGGATCGTCGACACCAAGAAGGAGCACCTCGCCGTCGACGAGGCGCGCAAGCTGAAGATCCCGGTGATCGGCATCCTCGACACCAACTGCGACCCCGACGAGGTCGACTTCGCGATCCCGGGCAACGACGACGCGATCCGCTCCGTCTCGCTGCTCACCCGGGTGCTGGCTGACGCGGTCGCCGAGGGCCTGGTGGCCCGCTCCGGCGCGCAGAGCGGCACCGAGGCGACCCCCGAGGGTGTCGCCGAGCCGATGCCCGACTGGGAGCGCGAGCTGCTGGGTGCCGCCGAGGACGCCGCGCCGGCGGTGCCCGAGGCCACCCCGGCCGAGGACGCGGCTCCGGTGCCGGCTGCTGAGCAGCCCGAGGAGGCTGCGGTCGAAGCTGAGGCCGCCGCGGATGCTTCGGTCGACGTCGAGCAGCAGACCGACCAGCCGGTCGCCAACTGACACGCTGCCTGACCACGCACGAAAAGACGAGGAACCCAAGAGATGCCAATCACTGCCGCTGACGTGAAGAAGCTCCGCGACGCCACCGGCGCCGGGATGATGGACTGCAAGAAGGCGCTGACCGAGGCCGACGGCGACTACGACCAGGCGGTCGAGTACCTGCGGGTCAACGGCCAGGCCAAGGCCGCCAAGCGGGGCGCCGAGCGCTCCGCGACCAACGGTCTGGTGGCGTTCGCCGACGGCGCCCTGCTCCAGCTCGGCGCCGAGACCGACTTTGTGGCCAAGAACGACGAGTTCCAGACCCTGGCCAGCGCCGCGGTCCAGGCCGTCGCCGCGACCAAGGCCGGCAACGTGGACGAGGCCAACGCGGCCGCGCTGCCGTCCGGTCAGACCGTCGGTGAGGCCGTGGGCGAGCTCGCGGTCAAGATCGGCGAAAAGCTCGAGGTCAGCAACGCCACGTACTTCGACGGCCAGACGGTGGTCTACCTCCACCGCCGGGCCTCCGACCTGCCGCCCCAGGTGGGCGTGCTCGTCGAGTACGAGGGCAGCAACGAGACCGCGGCCCGGACCGCAGCGATGCAGATCGCCGCGATGCGGCCGCAGTACCTGAGCCGCGACGAGGTGCCGAGCGACCTGGTGGAGAACGAGCGCCGGATCGCCGAGGCCACGGCGAAGGAAGAGGGCAAGCCCGCGCAGGCCCTCCCCAAGATCGTCGAGGGCCGGGTGAACGCGTTCTTCAAGGACGTCGTCCTGCTCGACCAGCCCTCGGTGACCGACAACAAGACCACGGTCGGCAAGCAGCTCGACGCCGCCGGGGTGAAGGTCCTCCGGTTCGCCCGCTTCGAGGCGGCCGGCGCCTGAGGTGACAGAATGCGCTGCGGACCTGCGGGTCCGCAGCGCATTCGTCTGTCCCGGGTCGCGTGAGCGGTCCGCACCCCCCAAGGTTTGAGGAAGGACGACGATGAGCGGACCCTACAAGCGGGTGATGCTGAAGATGTCCGGCGAGGTCTTCGGCGGTGGTCACGTCGGCGTGGACCCCAACGTGGTGCACGGCCTGGCCGAGCAGATCGCGCAGGTGGTGCTGGAGAGCGGCGTCCAGGTGGCCGTGGTCGTCGGCGGCGGCAACTTCTTCCGTGGCGCTGAGCTGCAGCAGCGTGGCATGGAACGCGACCGGGCCGACTACATGGGCATGCTGGGCACCGTGATGAACTGCCTCGCGCTGCAGGACTTCATGGAGAAGCAGGGGGTCCAGACCCGCGTCCAGACCGCCATCACCATGGGCCAGATCGCCGAGCCCTACATCCCGCGCCGCGCCGAGCGGCACCTGGAGAAGGGGCGGGTCGTGATCTTCGGCGCCGGCTCGGGGATGCCGTACTTCTCCACCGACACCGTCGCCGCGCAGCGCGCCCTCGAGATCGGGGCCGAGGTGCTGCTGATGGGCAAGCAGGGCGTCGACGGCGTCTACTCCGCTGACCCGAAGACCGCCGCGGACGCGGTCAAGTTCGACGACCTCACCTACGACGAGTACCTCGCCCGCGACCTGAAGGTGGCCGACGCGACCGCCATCAGCATGGCCCGGGACTACCAGCTGCCGATGGTCTTCTTCGGTCTCGACACCGCGGGCAGCATCGTGCAGGTGGTCTCGGGTGAGAAGATCGGGACGACGGTCCACGCCTGAGCGCTCCGGCACGACGAGAGCCTGGCCATCCACCACCACGTGACCCGCACGACCAAGGAGCACCGATTCCTGTGATCGCCGACATCATCCTCGAAGCCGAGATCAAGATGGACAGCGCCATCGAGTACGCCAAGGAAGAGTTCGCCGCCATCCGTACCGGCCGGGCTCACCCGGCGATGTTCGCCAAGCTGACGGCGGACTACTACGGTTCGCAGACCCCGCTGCAGCAGCTGGCGACCTTCCAGGTGCCGGACGCGCGGGTGGTCATGATCACCCCGTTCGACCAGTCCTCGGTGAACGCGATCGAGAAGTCGATCCGCGACTCCGACCTCGGGGTCAACCCGTCCAACGACGGCAAGACGATCCGGGTCACGCTGCCCCAGCTCACCGAGCAGCGCCGCAAGGAGTACATCAAGCTCGCCAAGGCCAAGGCGGAGGACGCCCGGATCTCGGTCCGCGGCGCACGGCGCACGGCCAAGGACGCCCTCGACAAGATGGTCAAGGACAAGGAGGTCGGGGAGGACGAGGTGGCCCGCGCCGAGAAGCAGCTCGACGCCGCCACCAAGAAGCACACCGACGTCGTCGACGACCTGTTCAAGCACAAGGAAGCCGACCTGCTCGCCGTCTGAGCGGGCCGCAGGCACCGGCGTGAACGCGTCCTCCTCGCCGACCCCGCCGCCGTCCGGCGCGGCGGGCGCGACTCCTGTCTTCGGTCGCGCGGGTCGCAACCTGCCGGCGGCGATCGGTGTCGGCGTCGGGCTGGGCGCGTACGTCATCGCGTCGCTGCTCTTCTGGCCGTTCGGCTTCGTGCTGCTGGTCGGCCTCGCACTGGCCCTGGCCTCCGTCGAGCTGCACACGGCGCTGCTCAAGGTCGGGATGCGCTCGGCGGTCGTGCCCATCGTGGCGGGCAGCGTCGCGATCGCCATCGGTTCCTACGTCGCGGGACGGCAGTCCCCGGTGGTGTTCTCCACCACCAGCGTGCTGTTGGCCTCGCTCGCCCTGACCGTGCTGGCCAGCCTGATCTGGCGGATGCCGGGTGGGGCCGAGGGCTACGTCAAGGACGTGGCCGCCAGCCTGCTGACCATCGGCTACGTGCCGCTGCTCGGCTCGTTCGCTGCGCTGATCCTGGCGGCCCCCACCGACGGCGTCGCCCGGACGGTCACGTTCCTGCTCGTGGTCGTGATGAACGACACCGGCGGCTACATCGCCGGCGTGCTCTTCGGCCGCCACCCGATGGCCCCGAGGATCAGTCCCAAGAAGTCGTGGGAGGGCTTTGCCGGCTCGGTCCTGCTCGGCACCGTCGCGGCGGTCTGCATGACGGTGCTCGGCCTGCACGCACCCTGGTGGATCGGCGTCCTGCTCGGGGTCTGCCTCGTGGCTGTGGCCACCTGCGGCGACCTGGTCGAGTCGATGGTCAAGCGCGACCTCGGCATCAAGGACATGAGCTCGTTCCTGCCCGGTCACGGCGGAGTGATGGATCGCTTGGATTCGTTGTTGCTCGCCGCCCCGGTAGCCTGGCTGATCATGTACATACTGGTTCCCGGCGGATGACCGCGTCTCCGCACGCTGCGGGTGGGGCGACGCCTCCCGCGTCCGCTGAGGCCGTCTCTCCCGCGCCCACCGCAGCGACCCGTTCGCTGCCGTTGGTGATGAACGCCCCCCGTCGCGGCCAGCCGCCGCAGCACTGGGCCGACCTGACCCCCACCCAGCGGCGCGAGATGGTCGAGGCGACCGGTCAACGGGCGTACCGGGCCCGTCAGCTGTCGGCTCACTACTTCGAGGGTCTGCGTGACGACCCGGCCGACTGGACCGACCTGCCGGCCGCCGTCCGCGACGAGCTGGCTCGGGCGTTTCTGCCCACGTTGCTGACGCCGGTCAAGACCACCGAGGCCGACGCCGGGACGACGGTCAAGACCTTGTGGCGGCTGCACGACGGCGCCCTGGTCGAGAGCGTCCTGATGCGCTATCCCGACCGGGTGACGATGTGTGTGTCCAGCCAGGCGGGCTGCGGCATGGCCTGCCCGTTCTGCGCCACCGGCCAGGGCGGCCTGCAGCGCAACATGAGTGCCGCCGAGATCGTCGAACAGGTGATGGACGGCGCCCGTCGCCTCGACCGCGGGCAGATCGCGGGCGGATCGGCCGGTGGGCCGGACGATTCCGACGCTCGGGACCGGGTCAGCAACGTGGTCTTCATGGGCATGGGCGAACCGCTCGCCAACTACAAGGCGGTCGTCGGGGCGGTGCGTCAGCTGACCACCCCCGCGCCGGACGGTCTGGGCATGAGCGCTCGCGGCATCACCGTGTCCACCGTCGGCCTGGTGCCGCGGATGCAGCAGCTGGCGCAGGAGGGTATCCCGGTCACGTTGGCCCTGTCGCTGCACGCCCCCGACGACGAGCTGCGCGACGAGCTGGTGCCGATCAACACCCGCTGGAACGTCGAGGAGGTCGTCGACGCCGCCTGGGAGTACGCCAAGCTGACCAAGCGTCGGGTCTCGATCGAGTACATCCTGATCCGCGACATCAACGACCAGGCCAGCCGGGCCGACCTGCTCGCCAAGGTGCTCCGCCGCCGCGGCAACTGGGGCTGGGTGCACGTCAACCTGATCCCGCTGAACCCCACGCCTGGCTCCAAGTGGACCGCCTCCCGGCGCCGCGACGAGGACGAGTTCGTCCGCCGGCTGCAGGCTCGCGGGGTTCCCGTGACCGTCCGCGACACCCGCGGTCGAGAGATCGACGGCGCGTGCGGTCAGCTGAAGGCCACTGTGCTTGATTGACCTCGCTCCGCTCGGTCTGCAGATTTCGCTCTGATCCGATGCCTTCCTCCTGCGTGGGCAGGACGGAAAAGCGTGTCCTGCCCGCTTAGTCGTCCAGGCACCGGCGCGAACTCAGGCGGTCGTCGCGACAGACTACTAGGGCAGTTGAGCGATTGTTGCCTTGATGGTGCCGTCGTGCAGCTCCAGGATGCCGAGGGTTCGGTGCGGCTGGCGGCGCTTGTCGGTGGGGGAGCCGGGGTTGAAGATGCGCAGGCCGTCGCCGGTGACGTCCATCGGGATGTGGGAGTGACCGAAGACCACGAGGTCGGCGGCGGGGAAGCGGCGGCGGAGCCGGGCGGTCCGCCGGTCCTTCGGCCCGCTGTCGTGGATCATCGCGACGGCTACCCCACCGAGCGTGAGCTCCAGGGTCTCCGGAGCGCCCCAGGCGGCGACGTCCGGGCCGTCGTTGTTGCCCAGCACCACGTGCACGGGGGCGAAGGCGGCCAGCGTGTCCAGGACGTCCGGCGTACAGACGTCGCCGGCGTGCAGGATCACGTCGGCGGTCGCCAGGTACGCGGCCACCGCCGGCGGGCAGTCCTTCCAGAAGCGCGGAGCGTGCGTGTCGGACAGCACGATGACCCTCACGGCAGCAGGTCCTCGAGTCGCACCAGCTGCTCGCGCGACAGCCACGACGGGTTGGCGGCGAAGGGCTGCCGCTGCACCTCGAGGTCTCCGATGCCGCTGGTCCGCAGCTCGGCGTCGGTGACCGGCTCCTCGAACAGCGGGATGTCCACCGCCACCCGGGCGCGGATCCCGTGCCGGGCTGACGGCTCGCGCCAGAAACCAGCCTCGTCCTCCACCCAGGTCTCCGCCTCGGCGACGATCTGGCCCAGCCCCCAGATACCGCGGGCGAACCCGGTTCGGCCGTCCCCGGACACCCACCACAGCACCCGGTCGGTGGGTCGCATCATCGCGCTGCGGTAGCCCGGCCGGACCGCCCACGAGGTCAGCCGCCGCTCACCAGCCGCCCAGAAGCCGGGCAGGTCCCACGCCGTAGGGTTGCACTTCAGCAGCCAGGCGCCGAGGTCGGACCGCCGAACCGAGCCTCCCGTTGCCATCCCGCCATCCTTCCAGGCCGCCGCCCTCGGACGTGTCGGGAACTCCGGTCCGGGCACGACAAGATGGTGCCCATGCCCAGCCCGACCTCTGCCCTGCACCGGCTCGCCGATGCCCTGTCCGTCGCCACCGCCTACGGAGACTGGCAGGGTGCTCACCGGCAGATCACCGACCAGACCCTGGTCGCGGTGCTCGCGGGACTGGGCGTCGACGCCGCCACCGACGAGGCTGCCGAGGCGGCGCTGGCCGCGCACGAGGAGCTGCCGTGGACCCGGTTGCTGCCGCCGTGCGTGGCCTTCCGCCGCGGTCAGCCCGTCGAGGTGCTCGTGCACCCGGCGCAGGGGGAGCAGATCGAAGCCTGGATCGAGCTGGAGAACGGTGGGCGGCGTGACGACGTCGTCCGCCGTCCCGGCGGCCGCCCTGCGCGCCGGGTCGGTGACCGGATGGTGGCCGAACAGCTGTTCGGGCTGCCCGAGGACCTGCCCCTGGGCTACCACCGGCTGCGGGCGCGCAGCGAGTCAGCGGAGGGCACCACCGAGCTGATCGTCACACCCACCTGGCTGGGGGTGCCCGATCGGCTGGGCGACCGCAAGGCGTGGGGGCTGGCCGCCCAGCTCTACAGCGTCTGCTCCCGGCAGTCCTGGGGCGTGGGAGACCTGACCGACCTCGAGGACCTGGCCGTCTGGTCGGCGGCCGAGCACGACGCCGACTTCGTGCTGATCAACCCGCTGCACGCGGCCGAACCGCTACCGCCGTTGGAGCCGTCGCCCTATCTGCCCACCACCCGGCGGTTCACCAACCCGATGTACCTGCGGCCGGAGCGGATTCCCGAGTACGCGAGCGCCACCGACGCCCAGCGGCAGCAGATCGCGGCGTTGCAAGCCCAGGTGGCGACCGCCGACGGGCCGGCGGTGCCGATCGACCGGGACCGGTCCTGGACGGCCAAGCGGGCGGCGCTACGGCTGGTCTTCGCGGTGCCACGGACGCCCGGCCGAGAGCTCGCCTTCGCCGCGTACCGGCGCCGGGAAGGGGTCGGGCTGCAGGACTTCGCCACCTGGGCGGTGTTGTCGGAACAGCTGGGACGGGGGACCGGCGACTGGCCGGCGGAGTTCCGGCACCCGAGCTCCCCGGCCGTACGGGCCTTTGCCGCCGAGCACGCCGAGGAGGTTTCGTTCCAGTCCTGGTTGCAGTGGCAGCTCGACGAACAGCTCGCCGCCGTCCAGCAGGCCGGTCGCCGCGCCGGGATGGGTCTCGGCGTGATGCACGACCTCGCGGTCGGCGTGCACCCGGCCGGCGCCGACGCCTGGAGCCTCCAGGACAGCTACGCCGCCGGGATCACCGTCGGGGCGCCGCCAGACCCGTACAACCAGAACGGTCAGGACTGGAGCCAGCCGCCGTGGCGACCCGACCGGCTCGCCGAGACCGCGTACGCCCCCTTCCGGGCCATGGTCTCCACGATCCTGCGGCACGCCGGCGGGATCCGGGTCGACCACGTGATCGGTCTTTTCCGGCTGTGGTGGATCCCGGCCGGCCTCGGCCCGACCGAGGGCACGTACGTGCGCTACGACCACGAGGCGATGGTCGGCATCCTGGCCCTCGAGGCGCACCGGGCCGAGGCGCTGGTGGTGGGGGAGGACCTGGGCACGGTGGAGCCCTGGGTGCGGGACTACCTCAGCGAGCGCGGGATCCTCGGGACCTCGATCCTGTGGTTCGAGTTCGACTGGGAGGGTGACCGGCTGCCGTTGGCGCCGGACCGCTGGCGCGAGCTGTGCCTGGCCTCGGTCACCACCCACGACCTGCCGCCGACCGCGGCGTACCTGGCGGGGGACCACGTCCGGCTGCGGGAACGGCTGGGAGTGCTCACCCGGCCGCTCGCCGCTGAGCTCGAGGCCGCCGCGGAGGAGCGCCGGGCGTGGACCGACCAGCTCGAACGCACCGGTCTGCTGGCCGCGACCGAGACCTCCGAAGCCGCGATCATCGAGGCACTGCACCGCTACCTGACGCTCACCCCGTCACGGCTGCAGTGCGTAGCCCTGACCGACGCCGTCGGCGACCGCCAGGCCCAGAACCAGCCAGGGACGACCAACGAGTACCCCAACTGGCGGGTGCCGCTCACCGGCTCCGCCGGCGAGCCCGTCCTGCTCGAGGACGTCTTCACCAGCGACCGCGTCGCCGCCCTGGCGGAGGTCTTCGAGGGCCAGAACCGCCGCTGACCCCATGCGTCACCGTCAGCGGGGGCCGACGTGCACGATGCCGGCGTCGGCGGCCTTCTTCACCGCGTCGGCCTCGGTCTGGGTCAGCGTCCCGGCCTTGACGGCGTCGGCGAGCCGGTCGTCGACGGCCTTGTCCCGCGCGGACTTCTCGGCGGCGCGGATCTCGGCGAGCGCGGTCGTCACCTTGGCCTGGTCGACGTCGAGGGACGTGGCCAGGGCCTGAGCGAGCGCAGCGTCGTCCTCCGCCTTGGGTGCCCGCTTCGTACCCGGGTCGGGCCTGGTGGTCGGACGGTTGGCCTCGCGATAGGTCCGCAGGGCGGTCTCGACCTTGGCTTGGTCGACCCCGAGCTTGTCGGCGAGCTGCAGGGCCAGCTGCTGCCCGTGCTCCCCACGACCGGGGCCGCCGCGACGGTCGCCGGGCGCTCCGCTGGGCGTTGCGGCGGGCGCACTCGCGCTGGGGGTGGGGCTGGGCGAGGTGCTCGGGTCGGCGGAGGCGAGGCCGGCCACCCCAAGGCCGAGGCCGAGGGCGAGCGCCCCGGTGGCGGTGACGGTGAGGGTCTTGGCGGTGCGGTTCATCTGTGCTCCTGGCGTCGGGGCCGCGGCGGCCCGGTGGTGCTCGAGTGTTCGGTCAACTGTGGTGGGTCAACCTGGGGTGTGACTGGCAGTGTCCTGGCAGGAGCCTGTCAGCGTAGGCGGAACTCCGGTTGGGTATCCGTCGTTAGGCTTTCCCCATGCCCGAAAGAGCCGCTGCGGCGGTCAGTACGCCGAACCAGGACGAGTCCGAACCCGCGAAAAGCGGAGGCGAAAGCCTGAAGACCGTCGTCATCGCCTTCGCGGCGAACCTGCTGATCGCCATCGCCAAGTCGGTCGCCGCCGTGATCAGCGGTTCAGCGTCGATGCTCGCCGAGGCGGCGCACTCCTGGGCAGACACCGGCAACGAGATCTTCCTGCTCGTCGCCGAGCGCAAAGCCGAACGCGGGCGGGACGCGCACCACCCCATGGGTTTCGGGCGAGAGTCCTACGTCTGGTCGCTCTTCGCCGCGTTCGGTCTCTTCACCGCCGGCGCTATCGTCTCGATCTGGCACGGCGTCACCGAGCTCCTCGACCCGGAACCGGCCGGGGACTACCTGATCGCCTACATCGTGCTGGCCCTCGCCTTCGTGCTCGAGGGCATCTCCTTTCGGCAGGCCTTCATGCAGTCACGTGCCGCAGCGAAGGGCCTCGACCGCGGGCTGCTCGAGTACGTCTCGAGCACCTCCAACTCGACCCTGCGGGCGGTTTTCGCCGAGGACGCGGCGGCACTCATCGGCATCCTGATCGCGGTCGTGGGAATCGCGTTGCACCAGGCGACCGGGTCGGTCATCCCCGACGCGATCGGCTCGATCATGGTCGGCGCCCTGCTCGCCGTCGTCGCGATCTTCCTGATCGACCGCAACCGGCGTTTCCTCGTGGGTGAGGCCGTCCGCCCCCAGATGCGCGAAGAGGTGCTCCGCGGGCTGCTCGAGCGAGCCGACGTCGAGCGGGTGACCTACCTGCACCTGGAGTTCGTCGGACCCGGCCGGCTCTACCTGGTCGCCGCCATCGACATGTCCGGCGACGACCGTGAGCACGACCTCGCCGTCCGGCTCCGCCGGGTCGAGCGGGACCTCGAGCAGAACGCCAACATCGAGGAGGCCGTCTTGACCCTGGCCACCCCCGACGAGGTGTCGCTGCAGGTCGGAGGACCGGACCACGAGGCAGCCGGCGGAGCTGGGTCCCGACGGGTATGACTTTGACCCAGTCCGCCGCTAGCACGTCAGAAACAAATCTGGCCCTCCCTGATACGAGTTCTTAACTTTCCGCTCGCGCCCCTCCGCGTCGGTGCAGACTGGTGTCCGTTCTGCTGTCGTCGCTCCGGCAACGCTCAGCAGAAGCAAGGCGCTGACAAATCGGGGGATTCCACATGCGCTCATCGGGGGAGACGACTGCCGTCTTCGTGCATCCCGCCGGCCTCTGCGAGAGCGACGAGGTCGGCGCGGGCACTCGCGTGTGGGCCTTCGCCCACGTCCTGAAGGGCGCCGTGGTCGGGCGCGACTGCAACGTGTGCGACGGCGCCTACGTCGAGGGTGGTGCCGTTCTCGGCGACCGGGTGACGGTCAAGAACCAGGTGATGGTCTTCGCCGGTGTCACCGTGGCCGACGACGTCTTCCTCGGTCCTGGCGTGACCTTCACCAACGACCTGCGCCCCCGCGCGCACCTGAAGAAGACCGGCGAGGAGCTGGACCGCACCACGGTCGGCAAGGGTGCCACCCTCGGCGCGCGGGTGGTCGTGGTCTGCGGCGTCAGCATCGGCGCCCACGCGTTCGTGGGCGCGGGCGCGGTGGTCACCCGCGACGTCCCCGACCACGGGTTCGTCGTTGGCAACCCGGCTCGGATGATCGGGTGGGCGTGCGTCTGCGGTCGGCGCCTGCCGGAGGACCTCGTCTGCGAGTGCAAGCGCCGCTACACCGTGCAGGACGGCGAGCTGCTCGCCCGAGAGGTCTGAGCGCTCGTGTACGTGACGTTGCGCGGTACACCGGAGCAGCCGTTGCCGACTGCTCTGGTCCTCGACGACCAGGTACCGCCGACGGGCCTGCGCCGCGGGGTGCCGGGCACCGTGCTGGCGCTCGGTGCGGTGAGCTTCTTCACCGACATCTCCTCCGAAGCGGTGGTGGCGGTGCTGCCGCTCTACGTCACCGCGGTCCTGGGCATGAGCCCGCTGGCCTACGGTTTCCTCGACGGGGTGTACCAGGGCGTCTCGGCGGTGGTGCGCGTCCTGGGGGGTTGGTGGGCCGACCGGACTCAGCGCAGCAAGGAAGTCGCGCTGCTCGGCTACGGGGTCTCCGCGGTCTCCCGGTTCCTGCTGCTCCCGGCCTCCGGTTTCGGTGCGCTGACCGGTACGGTCGCCCTCGACCGACTCGGCAAGGGGCTCCGCACTGGTCCGCGTGACGCGTTGATCGCGGGCGCCAGTGCCGAGCACCAGCTCGGCCGTAACTTCGGCGTCCATCGAGCGATGGACACGGCCGGCGCGCTCGTCGGTCCGCTGGCGGCGTTCGCCATCTTGATGTCCATCCCTGTCGGCCTCGGCGGTTACCGCTCCGTCTTCGTGCTGAGCGCCGCGGCTGCTGTGGTGGGGCTCGCGGTCCTCGTCCTGGCGGTGCCCGGTCGGTCGCCTCGCGTGATCGCAGCGGCGGCGGAAGCCGGCCCTCGGATGCGTTGGCGCGACCTGACCGACCCTCGGCTGCGCCGCGTGCTTGTCGCGGCTGGTCTGCTCGGGCTGCTGACGGTCGGCGACGGGTTCCTCTACCTCGTCCTCGCGGGCGCCGGCACCTTCGGGGCGAGCTGGTTCCCGTTGCTGATGGTCGGGACCAACGCGGTCTACCTGCTGTTGGCGGTCCCGCTGGGCAGGTTGGCCGACCGTGTCGGCCGGGCACGGGTCTTCCTCGGCGGTCACCTCGCCCTGGTCGGTGCCTACGTGCTGACCGCGACCCAGCTCGGCGGCGCCGCCTGGGTGATCGCGGTGCTGGCGCTGCTGGGGACGTTCTACGCCGCCACCGACGGCGTGCTGGCCGCGATCGCGAGCCGGCTGGTACCGCCAGCCAGCCGCGCCAGTGGGATCGCCGCAGCGCAGACGGTGGTGGCGTTGAGCCGGTTCGGATCCTCGGTGGGTTTCGGGCTGCTGTGGACGCTGACCGGTCGCTCGACCGCGATGGTCGTGGTCGCGGTGGGTCTGACGGCCGTGCTGCCGGTCGCCGCCGGCCTGCTGCGGCTGCGCCGTACCGCGGAAGCCTCGTCGTGACGCGGGGGCGGATGGTGCTGCTCGCGGTGATCGGCGTGCTCTGCTTCGTGGTGGCTGCCGGCTACTTCGTGTATGCCCGCAGTGCGGTGACGGCACCCGCGGCCGCCACTCCGGTGCCGACCATCGCGGTCGCCGCGGCTCTCGCCGCTCCCCACCTGGTGTTCCGCAACAGCGCGCTCGGCGCCGACTACGGCAAGCTGGCCCTCGTCCCGCTCGCCGACCCGGCTGGGCCACGGGCCGTGGTCGGTGACGTGAGCTGCGCGCGGGTCTACGCCGCTCCGCGGGCCGGCGTCTGCGTGACCGCGAGCCGGGGGATGACCCCCAGCTACGGGGTGTCCATGCTCGACGACGCTCTGCGACCGACCACCTCGACGGTGTTGACGGGAGAGCCCAGTCGGGCGCGGATGTCGGCCGACGGCCGCCTGGTCTCGACGACCACCTTCGTCACCGGGCACTCCTACGCCTCGACCTCGTTCTCGACCTCGACGATCATCCGCGAGGACGGGAGGGCCCTGGGAAACCTGGAGACCTGGCGGACCACCTTGCCGGACGGGTCTGACCTGAGGGCGCTGAACCGCAACTTCTGGGGCGTGACCTTCGCTGCTGATGACGACACGTTCTACGCCACGGCTGCCTCGGGCAGCACCACCTGGCTGGTGCGCGGCAGCATCCGGGCCCGCACCATGACCGCCCTCCGAACCGACGCCGAGTGTCCGTCGCTGTCCCCGGACGGGACGCACGTCGCCTACAAGAAGCGGCTCGGCAACGCCACCCCCGGAGTCTGGCGGCTCGCCGTGCTCGACCTCGCCACCTCCAGGGAGACCCTGCTCGCCGAGACCCGCAGTGTCGACGACCAGGTCGAGTGGCTCGACCGCTCCTCCGTCCTCTACGCCCTGCCACGCACCGGTACCGAGGCCACCACGACCGACGTCTGGGAGGTCCCGGCCGATGGCCTGGGCACCCCGACCGTTCTCGTCCCCCAAGCCAGCTCGCCGGCAGTTGTCCGGTGAGCAGCCCCTGCGTCAGCGTCACAGTCCACCCGCACCCCCCGGCGGCACCACCAGTCCCAGCCCAGCCGAGGAGAAGTCGATGACGACCATGACCGCGCCCCCCACCACTACCCTTCGAGCTAGTCGGGACTGCGGACCCGCGGTGCCTGTTCGCCAGCAGCCCGGCGAGGTCGACACCGCCAGCAACCCGCTCCCCCGAGCAACTTTGCCGACGGACGGTCGCTGACGTGGCCGCCATGCTCAAGCTTGCTCCGCGCGCACGTGGTCGTCGCGACCAGCGACCCCCGACCAGCCAGCCGCACGTCCTGATCGTCGTGCAGAACCTGCCCGTCCCCCTCGACCGTCGGGTCTGGCTGGAGTGCCAGGCCCTGAGGGACGCGGGCTACGCCGTGAGCGTGATCTGCCCCAAGGGCCCAGGAGACCCCTCCTTCGACGTCATCGACGAGGTCCGGATCCACAAGTACCGTCCGGCTCCTCAGGTGGACGGCGCCAAGGGCTTCCTGCTCGAGTTCGTCTACAGCTGGCTGCGTACCGCGTGGCTTTCCTTCGGGATCTGGCGGGACCGGCCCTTCGAGGTCATCCAGGCCTGCAACCCGCCGGACACCTACTGGGCGCTGGCGTGGCTCTGGCGTCGGCAGGGGGTGAGCTTCGTCTTCGACCAGCACGACCTGAACCCCGAGCTCTACCTCTCGCGGTTCGGGGAGCCGAAGACGTCCAACGGGAAGCTCCAGTACTGGGGACTGCGCTGGCTGGAGAAGATGACCTACCGGACGGCGGACCGGGTCATCTCCACCAACGAGTCCTACCGGTCGGTCGCGATCCGCCGCGGTCGTCGCTGGCCCGAGGACGTCGTCGTGGTGCGCAGCGGCCCCGACACCCGCCGGATGCGACCCCTTCCGTCCCACCAGGCCACTCAGCCCGGACGGCCCAAGTCGCTGGTCTACCTCGGGATCATGGGTCCGCAGGACGGTGTCGACATCGTCTTGGAGGTCATGCACGAGCTGGTCCACCACCGCGGCCGCACCGATGTGCGGGCGACGCTGATGGGCTTCGGCGACTGCTTTGAGCAGCTGCGGCGTCGGGCGAGCGAGCTCGAGCTCGACGACGTGGTCACCTTCACCGGCCGGGCGGACCTCGCGATGATCGCTGACCACCTGAGCAGCGCCGACATCGGGCTGTGCCCGGACCTCAAGTCACCGCTGAACGACGTCTCGACGATGAACAAGACCATGGAGTACATGGCTTACGCCCTCCCCTCGGTGGCGTTCGACCTGACCGAGACCCGGGTCTCCGGCGGCGAGACGGTGCTCTACGTCGCCTCCGGCGATCTCCAGGCCTACACCGATGAGGTCGAGCGGCTGCTCGACGACGACGAGCTGCGGCGCCGCCTGGGCCGTGCCGCCCGCAAGCGGGTGGTGGAGCTCCTGGACTGGCGCACCCAGGTCCCAGGCTATGTGGGCGTGTTCGACGGCCTGACCGGTGGAGCCGACCCGAGATCGGCTCCCGTGGTCGAGCTCGTCGACGACACCGATCTGTTCGAAGGGCCGCCGGACCATCGCGACCGCACGTACGTCGAGCTGGACACGAGCCGGGCCCTCGAGCCCGACGCTCTAGAGAGGAGCACCGCGTGATCGCCGAGCTCGACGGGCAGCCAATGTGGGAGGGGACGTCTGAGGCCGTCTCCCTCTCGGTCATCGGTTGCGGCTACCTCGGGGCGGTCCACGCCGCCGCGATGGCCAGCCTGGGTCACGACGTCGTCGGAGTGGACGTGGACGCCGGCAAGGTGGCGGAGCTGAACGCCGGTCAGGCCCCGTTCTTCGAGCCGGGCCTGACCGAGCTCCTCGGCGAAGGAGAGCGGACCGGTCAGCTCCAGTTCACGACCGATCTGGGCTCGGCGGCGTCCGCTCAGGTGCACTTCATCTGCGTCGGGACTCCGCAACGCCGGGGGGAGAACTCCGCCGACCTGCGTCACGTGGACGCTGCCCTGCAGCAGCTGCTGCCGCACCTGAAGCCGGGGGACGTGGTGGTCGGTAAGTCGACGGTGCCGGTCGGCACCGCCGAGCGGCTCGCCGAGCAGGTCCGCTCGGTCGAGCCCAGCGCCACGTTGGTCTGGAACCCCGAGTTCCTGCGCGAGGGGCTCGCCGTCAAGGACACCCTTTCCCCCGACCGCCTGGTGTACGGCGTGCCGGAGGGCCCGGCGGGGGAGCGGGCGGTGGTCGTCCTCAACCGGGTCTACGCGAAGGCGGTGGCCAACGGGGTTCCGGTCGTGGTCACCGACTACGCGACGGCTCAGCTGGTCAAGGTGGCCGCCAACTCCTTCCTGGCCACGAAGATCTCCTTCATCAACGCCATGGCTGAGCTGTGCGAGGTCACCGGTGGCGACGTGGTCCAGCTGGCCGACGCGATCGGGTACGACGCACGGATCGGTCGCCGCTTCCTCAACGCCGGTCTGGGGTTCGGCGGCGGCTGCCTGCCGAAGGACATCCGCGCCTTCATGGCCCGGGCGGGCGAGCTCGGGGTCGACCAGGCACTGACCTTCCTGCGGGAGGTGGACTCGATCAACATGCGGCGACGGGTCCGGATGGTCGATCTCGCCCGCGAGGTCTGCGAAGGCTCTATCGTGGGACGTCGGATCGCTGTCCTGGGCGCGGCGTTCAAGCCGGACAGCGACGATGTCAGGGACTCCCCAGCACTCAGCGTGGCTGCCCAGATGACCTTGCAGGGGGCTGACGTGGTGGTGACCGACCCGCAGGCGATCGCCAACGCCTCGGCGAAGTGGCCCGACCTCGTGTTCGCCGAGACCGCCGACGAGGCTGTCCGGGGGGCCGAGCTGGTGCTGCTGCTGACCGAGTGGCCCGAGTACATCGCCCTCGATCCGGTACAGCTGCGGGACCTGGTGGCCAAGCCCCGGATGCTCGACGGTCGCAACGCGCTCGACGCGGCGCGGTGGCGGGCCGCGGGCTGGACCTACCGTGCGTTGGGTCGCCGCTGATCTCGGCGTGCGCGATGCGAACTGAGATCGGGACTTAAGTCACTGATCTCGTCGGTGAGGGTGCAAGTCGTCGGGGAGCGGTGTACTCTCGCCGAGGCAGCTAATTAGGGGTTTGTTGTCCCCGGGGGTCAATGTCTTTCCGACCTCAACGAAACGGCTATTAGATGCGACTACGCACCATCTCAGTTGTCATGCTTTCCCTGATCGCGTTCGTCGCTCTCCTGCGTCCTGCAGGAGCTGACGCAACGACCGAGAGCCTGTTCGGGTCGACGGTCCCGGCGATCAAGTCGGCTAGTGACAGCCTTTCCGTCACGGTCGGATTAAAATTCAAGACCAAAGTCAATGGCAAGGTGATAGGTGTTCGGTTCTACAAGGGATCCGGCAACACTGGTACACACGTGGGAGCCTTGTACTCGTCTGCGGGAGTACAGCTCGCGAAAGCGTCCTATGTGCAGGAGTCCACGTCCGGATGGCAGTCGGTCTACTTCTCCTCTCCCGTGACTGTCGCCGCTGGGGCCACACTGACAGCAGCGACGCTGGCGCCGAAGGGGCACTACCCCTTCGCGGCCGGTTACTCCTGGCCCACGACCGGAACTAATCTTGCCGGACTCTCTGGCGTGTACCGGTACGGGTCGAGCATCAAGTACCCGAGCCAGACCCACAACTTCACCAACTACTTCGTCGACGTGATCTTCGCGGCGAGCCCGGTCCCGACGGTTCCTCCCGCGCCCAGCACAAGCCCGAGCCCCGTCCCGACGGTTTCTCCCACGCCCAGCACAAGCCCCAGCCCAAGCCCTAGTCCGAGCCCTAGCCCTAGCCTGAGCACAAGCCCTAGTCCGAGCCCTAGCTCGACCTCGAGCACCGCCTCAGCTCCTCCTGCTGTGGGCGCGTTCCCGGCCGCCAGCACCACCGGTGTTCCGTCCGGCGTAGCGCTCACCCCCACCGGCGGTCTGACGATCACCCAGCCGGGAGCTGTCGTCAACGGTCTGGATATCACCGGCCCGGTGGTGGTGCGTGCTGCCGGAGTCACGATCAGGAACTCCCGGATCAAGGGGAGCGGGGACGACGCGTTCTGCGTGCAGACCCAGGGTGCCGGCACTCTTACCATCGAGGACAGTGAGATCAGCGGCGGCTGCGAGAACGGCATCGGGTTCGACGATTGGACTGCGCGCCGGGTCGAGATTCGTGGGACGTTCGGCGACGGGGTGAAGCTGGGCAGCGACGTGTTGCTTGAGGACTCGTGGATTCATGACCTTGCCCCGGCCGCCGGCGCCCATGCTGACGGAGGGCAGGTCCAGAGCGGCGTCACGGACACAGTCGTCAGACACAACACGATCGACCTTGCCACGACCTCCCGAGCGAATGCGGCTTTGTTCCTTGCGCCGGATCTCGGTCCGACCACGAACGGTCCCCTGATCATCGAGAACAACAAGCTTAATGGCGGCAACTACACCGTCTTCTGCGTTGATGGTGCTGACGGTCGCTACGTCATCCGCAGCATCTCGATTAGGGGCAACCACTTCGGCGATAACTTCACCTACGGTCGTTCGAACGTGAACGTACCTATCCTGCAGTCGGCCAATGTTGTCGATTCCACCGGTGCGGCATTGACGCTCTAGGGGCCGAAAGCGCGCAATGCCGGGAGCCAAGAATGCCCGCTGCCTCCATCAAGTCGCCAGCACTCCTGTCAGTGGAAAATGTCTCCGAACGGTGGCGCTATTTGCTGACAAGGCTCGCAGGATGGCCGATCAGCCCGAGGAACTGCGATGCGCGCGCTTCCCAACTGTGGTCCTGCGCGAACGTCTGGCCGGCGCGCCGACGCTCGGGGCCAGTCGGGTTCCTGGCGAGGTGAGCGGTCAGCGCGGCGAACGCGGCAGGGGTGGAGGCGATGTGGACCAGTCCGTCGGGCAGGGCTCGCGCCGCCGGGAGGTCGGTGGACACCACATCGAGCCCGGCGGCGAGGTACTCGATGGTCTTCAGCGGGTAGCTGCCCTGATTGAACGGTGACGTCACATAAGGGGTCAACCCGACCGAAGCCGCGGCCAGGTACCGCGGTAAGTCCGGGAAGGGCCGCGGCCCGGTCCACTGCACGTTCGGACGCGCGGTCAGCGACTCGAATCCTTCCAAGCTGGACGTGAGCGCAAGAGGTCCGACGAGCAGCAGATTCACGCCGGCGTCAGCGACCGCCTGCAGGATCTGAATGTCAATGCGTTCGGAAATGTGTCCGAGGAAGACCGCGGTCGGGCGCGGTAGCGTCACGTCATCCGCGGGTGAGTCGGAGCTCGTTCGGGCTAGGGCTCGGGCATCGCAACCGTTCGGGAAGATGTGCACCGCCCGACCGGGTGCGGCCCAACGCTCGGCCAATTGTTGGCTGACACCCATGATGAGGTCTGCATTCGACAGCTGTCGCGACTCCTCCTGCTCGAGGCGCTCGACGGGTATGCCCATGAGATCCGCTCCGGCGACCCAGTCGTCCGTACCCCACAGGACACGGAGGCGGGCTCGGCTGGAGTTCAGGACGTCGTCGAAGGAAGCGGCGACGATCGCGTCGACGCGAGCCGCCCCAAGTCGATGAACCGCTCGCCGGATGGCACGACGTGTCATCAATCGTGCGACTTCACGGAGCACCGGGCGAGTCACACCGGGCAGAGAGACCGGTGTGACGCGGGCCAGGCCTGGAAGCACGACACGCACCGACGAGCTCAGGGGCCGTGATCGCAGGTGCGGTTTCCGCAACCAGGTCAGCGTGGAGACAGGCGGGTCGACGTAGAGCACAGGAACCCGCTCACTCAGGGCAAGCGCTAAGTGCTTTTCCGACATCCAGGGGTCGTCCCACGAGACACCCGCTGCGATGACGATGAGGTCATTCCATCCTCCCGGCTCCTCGGGCAAGGACCAGTCCCACTCGTCGGCGGATCGTGTGGCTGCAGCGCTGGTGGCCCGGTTGTCCCCGTGCCCTCTGACCCGAGCTGTCCTGCACTCGTCCCCCGTGCGTCCGGGGTGCGGGAAGGAGGGCCGGGTGCTCGAGAAGTCGAGATCGACCCGGACTTGGCCGGGGAGGGACTCCGTCAGTACGAAGCCGCTCAGGCGGAAAAGCGAACCGACTGCTCCGATGGCGAAGAACAGCATGCCGGACACCTGAGGGAAGCCGAAGGCGTCGAAGGTGGCACAGGCGAGAGCCGCGGAGGCGATCGTGGCCATCAGCGAGCGGGCGAGGCTGCGGTCCGTGGGATCAGGCAATGCCCGGCTCATCTTCTGAGCGACCACCAGCGTCGTGGCCAGAAGAGCGAGAAAAGCGACCAGGCCGACGACCCCCGTTTCGATGAGCAGGCCGAGATACTGGTTGTCCAATATTCGGTAGCTGGGCAGGAAGGTTGAGATTCCGCGTCCGAAGACGGGGTGCTGGCGGATGAACTCGAATGCCAGCCCGTAGCTGTCGGTGCGTGATCGGGCGCTGTCGTCCTCAGAGATGCCCGTGAACAGCCGGACCATCGTCCCCAGCACCCCTGGAAGGAGCAGGTAAACGGCGCCGAGGCCCGCGATGACAGCGACGTAGGCGAGTCGTCGGCGCGGAGGCGACCAAGAGGGCAGCAGAACGGCGAGGACCACGGCGAGCCCGAGGAAGGCAGACCTCGACATCGTGAGTGGGAGGGCGGCGCAGATGGCGACCACCGGGGCAAGCCGGGCAAAGCGCGAACGGTGCACGTCGGTGAACGCGAAGTGCAGGGCGATTGGAAGCACCATCGTCAGCACCACCCCGAACTCAATGGGGTGGGTCGCAGTCCCGGCCGTCCGAGCGAATCCATTGCGGTCGTACACGCTTCCGAGCGTTTGGTGGGTCGAGAGCCCGGGAATGGCGAGCTGGTCGACGTAGGAGGTGTGTGTCACGTACTGGACGACTCCGAGGATCCCGACCAAGGCCATGCAGGTGACCAGGAAACGAAGCAGTCTCAGCAGATGGTGGCGTGACACCACCCCATCGGTGGTCAGGAGCATGAGACCGGCCCACGACGCCACCAGAATGACCCCTCGGTCAGCCGAGCTGACCTCCAGGGCCTCCACAGGGCGGCGCGCCGCTGATACGTAGGAGAACAGCATGGCCAGAGCAAAGGCAAGCATTGCCGACCGGGTGGGGATGGAGGGCTGGATCACGTGCTGGGAACGGTTCAGCTGCACCCCAAGCCACCACAGCCCGGCCACAAGCCCGAGGATCTGGGCCGGGGTGCCGGCTGCCCCCAGCGGGGCAAAGAGGAGCGTCGATGGGATCAGGAGGAGCGCGCCTGCCCAGGCGTAAAGCACGATGCCGGCGTGAGCAGGCCCCCTAGTGGACGGCAACATGGTTGGCATCCCATACAGGGGCAAGCCGCTCACCGTGCTGAGTCTGCCCATACCCACGTTGTGTCTGAGTCCTCCGGCGCCTCAGTCTCGGGAGCCGGGCGAGGCTGCGGCTCAGACTTGCTGGCCGACCTGCGGCGCAGGAGGCCGTCCAACGCGTTCGTTCCCAGGACGGTCAACGCGAGGCCCCCAACGGCAGCCGCCAGAGTCGCCCTCAACTGCTTCTTGATCGACGGCTCGGGGCTGGTGTCCCGAGTGACCTCAGTGAGAGTGAGCAGGTTGGAGGTTGGCCGCACGCCCACCTGCGCCTGGAGCTTTGACAAGACCTCTGGCATCGCCTTGACCACCGAGTCGAGCAGCGCCAGGGCTCGGGCCGGATCGGAGTCGGTCACGTCGACCAGGAGCATCGGACCGCTTGACGTGGTGTCGCGCGAGACCTCGAACGTCGCTGAGCCGTGGGCCGGTGCGAGGGTGTCGTGAATGGGGCCGCTGTTCATCGCGGCCGCAAGCATGTCTGCGGCTGGTTCGAGTCCCCCGAGCACAAGGTAGGGGTTGCCCGCCTCGTCGGCGGCACGAGCGGTGGGGAGAACCATCAAGGACGCGCGAGCCTCTTGCTCAGCCGGTACAAGGGCGAAGGCGGCATATGTGAGGGCGGCGGTCGCCAGCAACCCGATCACGACCGCCCACCAGAGTCGCCTCAGTGCGCCCACAAGTTCCACCAAGTACATCGAAGCCCTCCGCCCCTATAGCCCCCGCGGGCATTCTCCCAACGTCCTGCGACTCCAGAGTAAGGGCTCTAGACTGCTTGGTCTGGTGGTCCGGGCAACTCGTGCCACCAAGTCATGGGTTGGGGTCCTCGGCGGGGGGACGACGAAAGAGCGGGGTGGCCGATGACCTTCGGGGACGTGCTTGTACTCAGCTGGCGCTTCCGGTTCGTCACCGCGGTCGGCCTCCTTCTGACCGGTGTCGCTCTGTTTCTTGTCTCGCCGCCGGTCGAGGCCTGGAACGTGCGTGTTTCGGTGATTCTGCTGGTCCCGAAAGGCACCCCGGGAAACGCAATCGCCTCGACGACCACCTCCCTGATCGCGACGACAGGAGTCGTGGCCCGCAACGTCAATGGTCCCAACGACCAGTCCCAGACGGTCTCCTCCGATCTGACACTCGCAAGCACGGAAACAGAACCCGGATGGAGTCTGCGCCAGCCGAACGCGGGTGGGCAGTGGGACGTGGACTACGAGGAGCCGCGGCTCGACGTCAAGGCTTGGGGCTACACCTCTGAGGAGGCGTCCGCGCAGATGCGGGACGCGCTGACGAAGATCGAAGGATCTTTGACAGCGCTGCAGGATAGCCGGAAGGTCGCTGAGAGCCAGCGGATCCGGCTTACCCTGAGCCCGGACCAGCCGGTCTTCACCATCCAGTCCGGATCACGCGTTCGCGCGCTAGCGGGCACCGGTCTCGCCGGAATCCTGGTGACCCTGGCCGGCATCCTCGGGCTGGAGCGCCTTCTACGAGGGCGAACATCAGCGCCGGAACCAAGCGGTGCGGACGGCGCCGCCCTCGACGAGTTCGCTGACAGTGACCGCTGACAGTCTGCGGATCTCCAGCTCGTCCAGTATCGCAGTTGTCAGCGCAGCCCGGTCGACGCTCGCAAAGACAGGGGACCCGTCCGGACCCGGCTCCAGGCGCTCGTGCAACAGAAGAATCCCACCCTCAGTGAGTCTCGCAAACGCCTGGTCGACGTGTTCGAGCAGCTCAAGATCCTCCCAGTCGGCTGCGTCGGCCGACCACACGACGACCTCTAGCCCGGCCCGGCGCGCGGCCAGCCAGCTGGTTGGTGTCTGCTTCCCGTAGGGAGGCCTGTAGTAGCTCACTCGCACCTGGGCGACATCCTCGAGCCGCAGTCGCGCCTCATTCAGGACGCGCACGGCAGCACGGTGCGGGAGCGACGGGAGCGGTGTGTGGTCAAAGCCGTGCAGAGCGATCTCGTGGCCGCTGTCACGGATCTCGCGCACCAGCTCTGGGTGCCTTTCGGCTTGGGAGACCAGCAGGAAGTAGGTGGCGCGAGCCCCTGCTCCTTCTAGCGCCCGCAGGATGAGGGGGGTCGTGCCGGGGTCAGGGCCGTCGTCGAACGTGAGGGCCGCGCTCCCCGGCGAGCTTCCCGCGTTGATCGAGCCGAACCCTGGAGCGAGCGCCAAGTCGGCCAGCTGGCGGGCGACGACTCGCCCCCCAGGTCCGAGCCGAGCGCGGAGTTCCCGCATCGCACCTCCACCCCTCCCACTTTCGGCTCCGGTCGAACCCACGCTACTGGCTCACCGATGCCGGTGAGCACGACTTACTGAATCCTGGTGCGTCGCCTGCACGGCTCACGACGGCCAGCGCGGGCGTAGAGCCTGCAGGCAGGCGGCGCCGCTGCAATGATGCTCGGCGGGTAGTGAAGAAGTGGAGGCCACATGTCGTCAGATCGCCGCGTTGGCGAGACCCGGGAGTTCACGATCGGCTTCGCCTGCCACTGGACCCGGCCCTTCGAGACCTCGTGGTCGGGGACCCCCTGGAACCTCCGAGCCGAGATGAGGAGCCTCGCGCACGTCGTGGACCTCGGGGTGGAACTGCCCACAGTGACCAGACAGGCTCTCCGTGCCGGGTACGCGCGGCAACGAGCCGGACGTTGGGGCTCCTCGTGGCGCCAGGGCCTGGCCACCCGGCACCTCGTCAGCAGGTCACTCCAGCGCGCTGCTGCTCGTAGCGAGGTCGATGCCGTCCTCGAGATCCAAGACCTCGGAGAGGTGTCGGTCCCCTTTCTGGTGCTGCAGGACCTCAACTACGCCATCCTGCTCGAGCGCTTTGGACCTGAGGGGGTTCCTCACTTCCGGACGATCTCACGGCGTCGGCTTGACGCCCTTCGCCGACGTCAGGACCACATTTACGCCAGCGCCGCCATGCTGCTGCCGATGAGCCGCTGGCTACGCGACCACCTTGTCGCTGGTGGTGTTCCCATCGAGCGTCTGCGAGTGGTCAATCCCGGTTCCACTGCAGTCCCCGCCGTCGGCGCCCCCGTCATGCCACGACGAGCGGGCATCGAGCGGAAGTTGCTCTTTGTCGGCCGGGACTTCGACACGAAGGGGGGCCCGCAGGTGGTCGCGGCCTTCGCACGGCTCCGCCAGCAGCTCGGAGCGCAGATCAGGCTGACGGTGGCCGGCCCGGACGTCTGGCCACTACGCGGCGACATCCCGGACGGCGTTACCTTCCTGGGCAAGGTGCCTCATCCCCGCGTCGGCGAGCTGATGGACGAAGCAGATCTTCTGGTGATGCCCTCCTTGATGGAAGGCTTCGGCATCGTGTTCGCCGAAGCGCTGTCCCGCGGGCTGCCCTGCATCGGTCGCGACGCCTGTGCGATGCCCGAGATCATCGACCCGGTGTCGGGTGGCCGGCTCGTCACGTCGAACTCCGTCGACGAGCTTGCCAGTCTCATCCACGACACCCTCGAGGACGACCACCTCTACGCCGCGTGCGCTCAGGCCGCCGACCAGCAACGTGGTCATTACACGTGGAGTCGGGCTGGTCGTGAGGTCGTCGCCGCTGTAGGAAAGGTGCTAACGACCGCGACCTGAGTCCGCGTGCCGATTCTAGCTCACGAGGGGCCGTCCAGCTCCACGAGCACCTAGGCCCCGCCGCCCCGTCCTTGCTCGACCGGCAGTCCGAAGAGGGTCGATCGTGCCCGTGGATAGCCCTCTGACCAGTCGCGGCGGCGTCGCCACACCGTCCACCACGTCCCCCGGCGACCGAGTGCGCGCTCGGCCGTGGCCCGTAGCAGTGTCCCAGCTGCGATCAGAGCGATGCCGATCCTCGCCCTCCCCGGGGTCCAGGAGCGCTTGAGCAAGGTTGTCTTACCCGCCATCACCATGCTCATCTTCGCGCCGTGCCAAGCGCTCGAACCGCCGACGTCGTGGATGACGACAGCCTGGGGGACGATGACTGGACAGTGGCCTTGCCGGGTGGCGCGGATGCTGAAGTCGGCGTCCTCGCCGTAGAGGAAGTACGTCTCGTCCATGCCACCGAGCGCGTCCCAGTGGGCACGGCGCATCAATAACAGGCAGCCGGTGATGATCGGTACCTCGCGCACCGTGTCGCGAGCCCAGGATCCGAGCGACTCGGGGTCGAACAGCCGTGACCGCTTGAAGATGGTCGAAAGGCCCAGGGCGAAGCAGGTCAGCGACCACAGGCTCGGGGCGCCCCAGCAAGAGCTCGGCTCGAGGCTGCCGTCGCGGTGCACCGTACGACCGCCGTAGAGCCCGTAGTGGGGGTTGTTCTCGGCGAAGGCCATAAGACTTGCGAGAGAGCCAGGTCGGACCACGGTGTCGGGGTTCAGCAGGAGGACGTACTCGCCCGCTGTTCGCCTCACCCCACGGTTGACTCCAGCTGCGAAGCCCAGGTTCGCCCGAGCTTCGTCAACGACCACTGAGGGATACCGCTCGCGGATCGCTGCGGCGGAGTCGTCCGTCGACCCGTTGTCCACAACGACGATGGTGGCATCGTTAGGCGGGGACTCGAGGACGCTGCTGATGCATTCGAGCGTCGCATCGCGAGTGTTGTAGCTCACGATGACGATTGAGACAGCCATGCCTCAACCTGACACGGGAGCAGAGGAGTCCGGGATGCCGCTGGCTTCGCCCGTAGAAGGCCGCATGCCGATCACTTTCGCGGGCACCCCAGCAGCGATGCACTGCGCCGGGAGATTTTTCGTGACGACAGCCCCGGCGGCGATGACAGCCCCGTCACCGATAGTGACCCCCGCGAGCACGACGACGTTGGCGCCGAGCCAGACATCGTTGCCAAGCACGACGTCCTGCTCGATCTTGGGCTGGTACATCACCGGGATGCTGCCCTGGTCGATCCCGTAGTTGGATGCGGTGATCGTCACGTGCGGTGCCAGCAGGCAGTGGTTGCCAAGCGTCACTGTGCCGGAGGTGTTGCCGGCCCAGATCATGTCGTGCTCGCCGATATGGCTCTCTTTCCCGATGGTGATGCGCTCGCCGTTGCGGAAGCTGGCGTTCGGGGCGATGCGGACCCCTGGGCCCAGAGTGATCTTGCGGACCTCACGGACGTAGGAGTACGAGGCGAAGTGCACCGAACGAGCCAGGTGGATCCAGGTCCGGGGGCTGAGCAGGGAGTGAACCGCCGATACCAGGCGCACCGCGCCGCGGCTCTCCCCAGCGGGAGGGGCGTCCTCCGTCGCCGGGCGAGCGGCTCGGCCCCCGCCGGTCCTGACCATGGCTCGACGATAGACCGTAATGCCCGTCGGCGCCGGAGTTCCTCGAGATGCGAGCAGCCGGTCTAGAGTGAGTTGAATTGCAGCAGGGAGGAGCGGCTCGGTGCCAGGACCCGTCAGCGTGATAATCCCGGCGCACGACGAGTCCGGCGTGATTGCAGGGACACTTCGGCGGCTCATCGACACCGATCCTGAGAGCCGGCTCGAGCTCGTCGTGGCGGCTAACGGTTGTTCTGACGACACCGTAGCAATAGCCGCCGCGGTCTCACCCCGCGTCAAGGTCGTCGAGGTTGCCGAGGCGTCGAAGATCGCGGCTCTCAACGCCGGTGACGCGGCAGCCACAGCGTTCCCACGAGCTTACCTCGACGCTGATGTCCGGGTCTCCGCCGGAGCGTTGCTCGCTGTTGCGGACGCACTCACCGAGGGCGGTTTCGTCGCGGGTGCGCCGCGGCTGGAGGTCGACGTGGCCGATGCGAGTGTGTTCGTGCGGTGGCAGTACCAGGTCTGGGCGCTCACGGACTACCGCGGTAGGAACATGATCGGGTCCGGCCTCTACCTCTTGTCAGAGGCCGGGCGTGCGCGGTTCGACCGGTTCCCGGACGTGATCGCCGACGACCTGTACGTTCTGCGGCTGTTCGACAGCGCTGAGCGACTGTCCGTCTCCGATCAGGTGTTCGTGATCACTGCTCCTCGAACCCTGAGTTCCTTCACCCGCAGGCAAGCGCGCATCATCGCCGGTAGCGAGGAGATCGCTCACCGCTTTCCGCACTTCCACCACGAGGAGCGCCTTGGGAGCAGCCGTGTCCTGATCAGGCGCATCGCCCGCAGACCGTCGTTGTGGTTACCCGCGGTTCCGTACTTCGGGTCTCGACTGCTAGCCGGTCACCGAGCAGCACGCATGCGTGGCCACTGGGCATCCCAGGCCTGGAACCGTGATGAGTCCACTCGCGCTCCAGGGCTCTGACGGGGCGACCAGGGGCTTAGTCGGGTGCGGAAGGAAGCTGATCCAGGCTCCGCGCAGGACTGACCTGCCAAAATCGGCTCGAGTGTCCGATCGTAATCGATTCGTGATACTTTCTCGCCCGGCGCCGATGGACCGCGGTCGATCGAATGCCGCCCTGCTGTCCTGCACCGCGACCCAGTCGCCGGTGCGACAGCGCCGGGCAGACAGTTCTTCGCACGCGCAGGTCAAGGCCATGTCCACTCCAGCAGATGTGAGCTGGTACGAAAAGGAAACAGATGAGACGAAAGAGATCGCGCACTGCGTTGCTGTCGATCGGCATGGCACTAGCCTTTGTGCTGACGCTGGGGGGACCAAGCCTCTGCTCGGTCGCGGCTGGTGGCGAGCGGACCATCTGGGGTTGGAGAACCCCTTCCGGGGTGACCGCTGCGACCGACGACTCGGATTCTGTCGAACTCGGAACAGCCTTCACCGTCGAGGTCGATGGCCAGATCACCGGTATCCGCTACTGGCAGACCGGTGCTTCGCCTGCAGTCGGTCAGACAGGGTCGCTGTGGGCCGAGGGGGGGCGGCGTCTTGCGATGGCTAGCTTCTCCAGCTCGACCGGGGCAGGTTGGCAGTCTGTGTCTTTCGCCTCCCCGGTCGGGGTCAAGGCCTCTGACTCATTCGTCGCGTCCTACTTCGCTCCTCGGGGGCAGTACGCCGTCACTGAGAACTACTCGGGGACGTCCGCCGCAGCAGAGATCACGATTCCGCGCGCGGACGCGGGACGCTACCACTACGGGTCGTCGAGCTCCTTCCCCGACCAGACCTATAGGTCCAGCAACTACTGGGTAACTCCGGTCTTCAAGCCTTCTACCCAGGGTGGGTCCTCCGCGCCTTCTGCGCCCGCACCGAGCACGGCACCGAGCTCGTCAACGTCCCCATCCCCGTCCGCGACCCCGGCTCCGTCGACGTCGACCTCCTCGTCGACGCCTTCCACCGGCGGCTCAGAACCCGGTCCGACGACTACGGGACTCCCGGTGGGCACAGTGCTCCGGCAGGTGGCCAGTCTCCGAGTCACCCAGGCGAACACGTTGCTGTCGGGGCTCGATATCACCGGGGGCATTTCGATCGAGGCTCCCGGCGTGGTGATCGAGAAGTCGAGAATCCACGGTTCGGGGAGCGGCAATGCCGTCCAGGTGCGGTCGGGCGGCGTGACCATCAGGGATTCCGAGATCTACGGGTTCGAGAACGGCATCGGTGGCGATGATTGGCAGGCCTACCGCGTCAACATCCACTCCACCTCCGGGGACGGCGTCAAGCTCGGCTCCGACACTGTGCTGGCGGACAGCTGGATCCACGATCTGACGCCTGACTCCGGTGCCCATGCCGACGGCATCCAGGTCCAGTCTGGGGTGGTCAACGCGGTGGTCCGCAACAACGTCATCGACATGGCGACGACGAAGTCGGCCAACACAGCGATGTTCGTCGCACCCGACCTTGGCCCGAGCTCCAAAGGGCCCTTACTCGTCGAGGGCAATTATTTCGACGGCGGTAACTACACCGTGCAGGTCGTCGACGGAAACAACGGCCAGTACTTCATCGACGATATCGAGTTCCGCAACAACACCTGGGGTCGAGAGAGCAATTACGGTCCTGTTCGTACGAACGTGCCCTTGACCTGGGTCAACAACACCTACGCGGACACAGGTGCGGCCATCCGTCCGTAGGTGGGGAACTTGTGCCCGCCGAGGTCTATCGAGCGACTCGGGCGGCGGCGACCGGCTTGGTGTTGAAGTCGTCGGTCGTCGCGCGCCCGAAAGCTCGGCGTAACTTCTTGTCCCGCTGGTAGCGCGCATACGCAGGCAGAGCCCTGGTCCCACCGGCGACCATCGCGGAGGTGCTGGGCTTGGCCTCCAGCGCCGACTCGTAGAATTCCACCTGACGGCGAGCTGCGGCTGTCAGCGAGAATCGTTCGACCACCAGCGTGCGACCCATGGTCCCGACCGTCCGGCAGACTTCTGGGTGGGAGACCAGGTGGTCGAGGATCCGTGTGAGGTTGGCTGAGCCCTGCGCGACATCCGAGCCCACGCCATACCAGCCCTGCCAGAAGAAGGTCGGGGCGCTGGCTTCGTCGAGCAGGGAGAAGAACCCACGTTCGCCCTGGACGATCAACGGCTTCGAGTAGGCGAGAGCGCGAAGCGCGGATCCCCCCATGCCCAGCACCGCGTCAGCCGCCGCATAGGCGGGCCGCGGGTCCATGAGCTGACCGGCGAGGGTGACGACGGTTCGACCCGCCTTGCTGTTGGCCGTAGCCGCAGCCTGCCGGATCTCTTCGCGTGCAGGACCATCGCCAACGATGAGGAGCCTGACCCGCCAGCTCGCAGGAAAGTCCGCGGTTGAGCTGATGGCTGTGAGCATGCCTTCGGCCTTGAGCTCGCGGGCCAGCCTGCTCACGCAGACGATCAAGAAGTCGCGCGTGCCTACTTCAAACCGACGCCTGAAGGACGCGACCTCTTCGGCAGGGACTGGCGCGTTGTGGGCGAGGTCCACCGGGGGCTCGAGCACGCCGACCTCCGCTCGGCCGGCAACGCGTTCCGCGTCAGCGATCTGCTCGGTTCCGACCAGTAGGGGCATCCTCCGGGGGAGAAATGGCGCAACAGACATCGACATCACTGTCGAAACGCCAACAGTTGCGTGTAGTCGAGCGGACGCCAGGTAGCACTCCAGTGCCGGTGGCCATTCGTATCCGTGCAGCACCGTCGCACCTCGGTGAGTCGCCGCACCTCGAAGTGCGCTCACCACCGCCGGAGAGGGCCGACGGCGAGGTCGAGGAGCTTCGACGAATTCCAGACCGAGCTCGGCGATACGCGTGTTCAGGGCGCCCGGACGCCCAAAGATGGTGGCATCGACACCCAGGTCCCGTACTGCCGCCGCAATCTCGATGGCGTTCAACTGGCTGCCGCCCATGTCGAGGTCGTGCGGGAAGACGATTACCTTCACGCAGCCACCTCCTCGCCCCGGTGTGAGCGGATTGCCGCGAGCTCTCCCCGTCGCAGGAAGATCAGGACGGCTGCGACCACCCCGGCCAGGAGGCCGGCGACGACGCAGACGGTCAGCGGGTTGCTGACTAGATACGCGATGAGGCTGGTGAAACCGACGATCACCCCGCCCCCGAGCGCAGATGGCGCGAATTCCCGGGCGAGCCCGCTGAGCCGGACGCCAGCCCGCCGCAACAACACGCAATAGGCCGGGACGACGACGCAGGCAGAGACCAGCAGTTGCCCTGCTGCGGCGCCCACAAGACCGAAGAAGTGCACGCCGACGAGCAGAGCGGGGGGTAGCGCGATCAACCAGAGGACTTGCACGACCAGGATGCCGCGAGTCGCTGTGCGCACCACGAGATAGTCGTAGCTGAGCTCGAAGAAGATCCTGGCGATGGCGGCCGCGGCTAGCCAGTGGAGGACCACCGCTGAGGGAAGCCACCGTTCGCCGTAAACCACCCGGACGACTGGGATGGCGGCGGCCGCCAGAAGCGCGCACGTCGGAATCGTGACCGCGAACAGGATGCCGAAGACCGAACGGAAAGCGTGGTTCATCTTGTCGGGCTGACCCTGGAGGCGTGCGAACGCTGCAGGAGCCACGCTGCGCAACGGTTGAGAGAAGATGCTGACCGGCCAGCTCGACAGGTTGAACGCGAGGACGTAGAAGCCAAGCAGGGCCGCATTGAGTCGGGAGCCGACGACCAACTGGTCGGTGTAGCCGACGAGAAAGACGATCACGCTGGCGCCGGCGAGGGGCAGTCCGAACCGCAGGAGGCGACGCGCTACGTTGCGGTCGAGACCGAAGCGATAGGGAAGAGGCGACCAGACCAGAAACAGGACGGCGGCGACGAGACTGCCCGCGATCCGACCGACGGCGAGGCTCATCGCCCCTAGCCCTGACAAGGCGAGGCCGAGCGATACGGCGGCCCCGAGCCAAGTGTTGACCTGGTCGATCGCCATCCGGCGGCCCTGACGGAAGTTGCGCTGAAGCAGAGCCGCGGGCGATGCGACGATTCCGTTGATCACGATCGAGACCGCCATCAGCCGGACGACAGGCGTGGCGGACGGGTCGCCCATGGTGCTGGAGAACCACGGGGCCGCGAACCACACTCCGACCAGCAGGAGGCTGCTCATCGCCACCGAGAGGGTGTTGACGGTAGGCGTAATCTCTTCGGGCTCGTCAGTCCATCGCACGATCGCCAGGCTGACGCCGAGCTCGTTGAAGCTCAGCATCGCGAGCAGGGCAACGGTCGCGACGGCGAAGGTGCCGAACGATTCAGGACCGAGCAACCGGGCGAGCGCGATGCCGATGGCCAGCGTGCCGAAGCGACCGACGATGCTGTTCAGGAAGCTCCAACCGAAGGCGCGGCCGGCCTTCGCTGCGAGGCCTGCGCCAGGGGGCGCTGGGGGTGTCTCGACCGGAGCCGTCATGCGAGGTCAGCGCTTCAACGATGCAGCAAGCGCCGCGACGACCCGAGCCTGCTGCTCCTCGGTGATGTGCGGGAACAACGGGAGGGACAGGATCTCTTCGGCCGCCGCCTCGGTGACCGGAAAGGCGCCGGCTGGGTACCCGAGGGAGGAGTAGGCCGGAGCGCGGTGGACCGGGACCGGGTAGTGGACGCCAGCGCCGATGCCGCCTTCGTTGAGTTCGGCCAGGATGCGGTCCCGCTCGGGCACGCGCACGACGTACAGGTGCCAGACGTCCACGTTGCCCTCCAGGGAACGGGGCCGGCGGACCGAGGGAAGGTCGGCGAGCAGCGCGTCGTAGCGTGCCGCCGCCTGTCGGCGCTGCTCGTTCCATCGCGGCAGACGCCTCAGCTTGGCGTTCAGCACGACGGCCTGGATGGTGTCGAGACGGGAGTTGATCCCGATGACGTCGTGGATGTACTTACGGCTCGAACCGTGGCTAGCGACCAGTCGCACGCGCTGAGCGACTCCGGCGTCGTCAGTGGTCACACCACCAGCGTCACCGGCTGCCCCGAGGTTCTTGCCGGGGTAGAAGCTCGTACCAGCCACGAGCCCCAGTGAGCCCGCGAAACGGCCGTACCGGGTTGCTCCCTGCGACTGCGCCGCATCTTCCACCACGACCGCTCCGACGGACTCGGCGATCGGGATGATCCGCTCGACGGGAGCGACCTGACCAAACAGGTGAACGGGCACTACGGCCTGCGTACGCGGGCCGACGGCTCGGGCGACCGCGTCCGGGTCGATGAGCAGGTGGACGTCGTCGACGTCGACCAGCACCGGCACCGCGCCGATCCGCGAGACCGCTTCTGCCGTAGCGACGAAGGTGTTCGCCGGGAGGACGACCTCGCCGCCCGGACCGACCCCGGCCGCCCTCAGGGCGAGCTCGAGGGCGTCCGTCCCGTTGGCGACGCCCACGCAGTGGGCGACGTCGGTCGCCTCGGCGTAGGCCAGCTCGAACTCCGCGACGGCCTTGCCGCCGATGAAGGAGGTCGTCGCGAAGACCTCGTCCAAGCCGGCGCGCACCTCGTCGTTGATCTCAGCCTGCTGAGCGCCGAGGTCTACCAGTGGGATGTTCATGCGGATCTGTTCCTCAGGTGGGTGACGTTGTGGTGGAGCGGACGGGCCGGGCAGCCGACCCAGGTCTGGTCGGCCGGAAGGTCCTCCAAGAGGACCGCTCCCATGCCGAGGGTGGACCGCGGGCCGACCGTCAGCCGCTCCCGCACCGAGGCGGCCATGCCCAGGTAGGCCTTCTCGCCCACCCGCACCTCGCCTCCGAGCGTGACCTGGGCGCAGAGCGTGACGTAGTCACCGACCTGGTTGTCGTGGGTCAGGGTGACGTGCGGCATCGTCACGACGTGGCTGCCCACGCTCACGTCAGCGGTCAGCACCGTGTGGGCCAGCAGGACGCTGCCGGGTCCGACCCGGCAGCTGGAGTGCACCCGGACGGTCGGATCCAGGACCGTGGCGTACCGCCCGCCGTGGATGCCGCGAGCGCTGAGGCGCTCGACGATCGCCGCCCGCGCTCGACCCGACCCGGCGCAGATGACGAACGAGGCCTCCCGGTACCGGTCGGCGGAGTCAATAGGGCCGCGAACCTCCACTCCGCCGACGCGAGTCCCGTGCACAGCGCCGTCGTCGTCGAGGAAGCCCAGTACCCGGTCCTGCCCCCGGGCCTCGACCGCGGCAAGCACCTCTCGCCCCAGTCCACCGGCGGCGATCAGGATCAGGGACGCCATCTAGCCGGCCGCCCCGGTGCCGGACAGCACCTCAAGCACGCGACCCTGCTCGCTGTCATCCATCTGGTGGAAGAGCGGCAGGATGAGCGTGGAGTCGGTGAGGTGCTCGGTGACGGGCAGCGTCCCCGGTGCGGCGACGCCGACGTAGGGCGGCTGCCGGTGGGTGGACATGATGCCGCGGCGGGCCGAGATGTCGGCATCCGCGAGCCGTACCAGCAGTTCGTCACGGGTGAGACCCGACTCAGGGGAGACCTCCAGCCAGAACGACTGGAAGTTGCTGGTGCCATAGGCCGGGTCCGCCACGCATCGCAGCCCGGTCAGCTCGTCGACCACCTTGGCGTAACCGGCCGCCAGCGCCCGGCGCCGGGCCACGATCTCAGGCAGCCGACCGAGCTGCACGATCCCCACTGCGGCCTGCAGGTCCGTCATCCGGAAGTTGTAGCCGACCTCGTCGTAGGTCTCGGCCGGCGCGAGCACCTGGCCGTGCCGGTCGGCGGCGGAGACGCTCATGGCGTGCTCGCGCAGCTTGCGAGCCCGCGCAGCCCACTCCGGGCGAGAGGTGGTGATCATCCCGCCCTCGCCGGTGGTCAGGATCTTGCGTGGGTGGAACGACCAGGCCGCGATCTCCGCACCGGCCCCGACGGGCCGGCCCCGGTAGGTCGAGCCGGCCCCGCAGGCTGCGTCCTCGATCACTGTGATGCCCCGGGGGTCGCAGATGGCGCGGATGGCGTCGAGGTCGACCGGGACGCCGCCCTGGTCGACGACGATGACGGCACGAGTCCGTTCGCTGCACACGGCCGCCACCGTCTCCGCCGTGAGGTTGCCGGTGGTCACGTCGACGTCGGCGAACACCGGGGTCGCTCCGATGTAGCGCACCGCGTTGGTGGTGGCGATGAAGGAGAACGACGGGACAACGACCTCGTCGTCCGGCCCGATCCCGACGACCTCGAGGGCCAGGTGCAGGGCGGTCGTGCACGACGAGGTGGCCACGGCGTGCTCCGCCTGCATGGCGGCGGCGAACGCCGTCTCAAAGGCTGCGACCCGCGGGCCCTGGGCGACCCAGCCCGAGCGGAGGACCTCGGTGACCGCGGCCACCTCCTCCTCCCCGAGGTAGGGCACCATGACGTTGACCCTGCTCATGCGCCCGCTCCTGCGGCCTCGAGCTGCTGGTCGACGGCGTCGAGGTCGAGCTCCTGCTCGGCGCGCCACCAGGCGACCAGCTCGGTCAGGCCCTCGGTGAGGCCGACAGTGGCGGTGAAGCCGAGATCGCGGCTGGCGGCCTCGGTGCTGGCCAGTCGCCGGGTCACCCCGTTGACGGGCCGGTCGGGACCGTGTTCCACCCCGAGGTCAGAACCCATCACCTCGAGCAGCGCTTCGGCGAGGCCCTTCAGGGAGGTCTCCACACCGCAGGCCACGTTGTAGACGCCTTCGTCGACCTCGCTGGCGGCGGCTAGCAGGTTCGCCCGGGCGATGTCGGTGGTGAAGACGAAGTCCATCGTCTGCCGCCCGTCGCCGAAGATCAGCGGCGGCCGGCCCGCGCTGATCCGCTCCATCCACCGGATCAGCACCTCGGTGTAGAGGCCGTGGATGTCCATCCGGGGGCCGTAGACGTTGAAGTAGCGCAGCGCCACATAGTCCAGACCACTCATGGCCCGGAAGCTGCGCAGCATCCCCTCGTTGAAGGTCTTGGCGGCCCCGTAGAAGGTGTCGTTGTCGTACGGGTGGTGATGCTCGGTCGTGGGGAACTCCTCCGCCAGCCCGTAGACCGAGGCCGAGGACGCGGCGACGAGCTTGTCCACGCTGTGCTGGGCGGCAGCCTCGATCACGTTGAAGGTGCCGTCCACCAGCACCTCCAGCGCGAGCCGGGGCTCTTCTGCGCACTGGGTGATCCGGATCGCGGCCTGGTGGAAGACGAGGTCGGTGCCCCGGGTCAGGTCGTGGACCAGGTCGCGGTCCCGCAGGTCACCGACGACCAACCGCAGCCGTGGGTCGTCGAGGACCTCGCGGAGGTTCCCGCGGCGCCCACGGACGAGATTGTCGAGGATCCGGACCTCGGCGACGTCGGCGGCCAGCAGCTGGTCGACGATGGTCGAGCCGATCGTGCCGGCCCCGCCCGTCACCAGGACGGTCGCGCCGCTCAGGTTGGCGGTGCTCACGCGACCAGCTCCTTGGTGCTCGCGGTGGCGTGAGAAGTCGGCGCGACCGCACCACCGGTGACCAGGCTCGTGCTGACCGCCTCGAGCACCGAGAGCACCCGGAGTCCGGCCGTGCCGTCGGTCCGCGGTGCCCGCCGCTCCTCAATGGCGGCAGCGAACTCGGCCGCCATCCCCGCCAGGGCCTCCGTCTCAGGCAGGGCCGGCACGGTGATGTCGCCCATCCGATAGGAGACGGTGACCGCCGCCCGGCGCTTGACGTCCGCGGCCTGGGTGCCGAGGTCGACGCCACGGTCGTGGATCGCGATCCGCTGCTGCGGGTTGAGGTCGTCCCAGACCAGCGTCCGGCGGCTGCCGCCGACCACCATCTGCCGGATCTTGGTCGGGGAGAGCCAGTTGACGTTGATGTGGGCGATGCCCCCGGAGGCGAGCGGCATGGTCAGGTAACCGACGCAGGCCTTGCCGGCCCCGAGCGGGTCCGCCCCGCTGGCGCTGACCGTCACCGGGTCCAGCCCGCCCGGCAGGATGAAGTCCAGGATGGAGAGGTCGTGCGGCGCCAGGTCCCAGAAGACGTCGACGTCGGGCTGTACCAGGCCCAGGTTGATCCGGGTCGAGTCGACGTAGAGGATCTCGCCGAGCTCACCGGAGGCCACGACCTGCTGGATGTGGCGGACCGCCGGGGTGTAGCAGTAGGTGTGGTCGATCATCAGCACCCGGTCGGCTGCGGCTGCGGCGGAGACCATCAGCGCCGCGGTCTCGGCATTGTCGGCCAGCGGCTTTTCCACCAGCACGTGCTTGCCGGCCTCGAAGGCGGCCAGCGCGAGCGGAGCGTGGGTGCGAGCTGGGGTGGCGATGGCGATGGCGTCGAGGTCGTCTCGGGCGAGCAGCCGCTCGACCGAGGTCTCGACGTCGACCGTGGAGCGCGCCCCGACGACCTTGCGGGCCCGGGCCTCGTCGAGGTCGCAGACCGCGACCAGGTCCCAGTCGGCGCTGTTGCGGAAGTTCCGGACGAGGTTGGGGCCCCAGTAACCAGCCCCGATGACGGCGATCGAACGCATGCGTGTTTCTTCCTGTAAGTAGTGGTCGTCGCGTCGGGCTCAGATGAGCACGAGCACGTCGACCCAGAAGTTGGTGGTGTTGGTGGTTGCGGGATAGGTGTCACCGTTGCCGGTGCGCCCACCCGAGACGGCCACGCTCAGCGGCCCGGAGGTGTAGGCGGAGCTGTAGCCACCGGTGGTGGTCGACCAACGTCCGACGGAGCTGTAGTAGGAGGCGACGTAGGTGGTTCCAGCCGTGATGGCCACCGGGGTGGCGAAGTTGGCCGTGCGCCAGCCGGTGCCGGTCGCCGTCGTGGTGGCCGTGCCCAGGACCGTTCCGGTGGACGAGTAGAGCTTGACCGTTCGCGCCGTATTGGTCGAGGCCGCGTAGTAGCGGATGCCCGTCAACGACCCGGCTCGGCTGGAGCTGAACGAGACGCCCACCGTCGTCGGTGTGGTGGTGGTGACCGTCGCGCTCGGCGTCCTAGTCGTGGCGTACAGGCTGAAGGTCTGCGCCGCCGTCGCGAAGGACCAGGTGGCGGGGGCCATCGGCGTCCCGCCGGCGCTCGTGGCGTTCACGGTGGCTGTGTAGCCGGTCGAGCTGGTGAGCGCGGCGGAGGGGGTGAACGTGATCGTTCGCGTCGCGGTGTTGTAGGTCGTGGTCCCGGTGACGCTGCTGCCGGCCGCGGTCTTGAGACTGAGCGACGGCGACGGGCTGCTCGCGACGGAACGCGCGAAGGTGGCGGTCACCGTGCTGGTCGGAGCGACGTTGGTGGCCCCAGCCGCCGGCGCGCGGCCAGACACGACAGGGGCGTCGGTGTCGGCAACGGTGAAGGACCACGTCTTGGCGGTGGCCATCGCCACCCCTGACGGGTTCTTGGCCGTCACCGTGGCGGTGTAGGTGGTAGCGCTCCCCAGTGCCGCGCCCGGGGTGAAGGTGGCAGTCCGGGTGGCGGCGTTGTAGCTGGTACTGCCACTGACCGATGTCCCGGCCGCGTTCTTCAGGGTCAGCTGGACCGACGCCGGGTCAACGGTCCGGGCGAAGGTGGCCGACACGACGCTGGCGCCGGCAACCCCGGTCGCGCCTGCGGCGGGAGCGGTGCTGCTCACCGTAGGCGCGATGGTGTCCGCCGTGGTGAAGCTCCAGGTCTTCGGCGTGGGCATGCTGATCCCGGAGGTGTTGCGCGCCGAGACCGAGGCCGTGTAGCTGGTGTAGTTCGCCAGCGCCGCCGACGGGGTGAAGGTGGCCGTCCGGGTCGTGGCGTCATACGACGTGGTGCCACTCACCGAGGTGCTGGTTGCGGCGTTGGTGACGGTGAAGAGGGGCGAGGTCGGGTCGATCGGGTTGGTGAAGGCAGCACTGACGCGTGCTGTCGGCGACACACCCGCCGCGTCTTCTCCGGGACCGACGGCGGCGACAGTCGGAGGCTGGGTGTCCTCCGTGGTGAAGCTCCAGGTCTTGGACGCGACCATGGCTACGCCCGAGGAGCTGCTGGCCGTAACCGACGCCATGTAGGTCGCTCCGGCGAGCAGGGACGACGAGGTGGTGAAGGTCGCGGTCCGGCTCGAGGCGTCGTACAGCAGCTGACCGCCGACCAGCTGCCCGTTCGGGTCGGTGACCCGGAAATCGAGGGTCGTCGGGTCGATCGGTCGCGCGAATGTGGCTGTGACCGCAGTCGAAGCGGGCACGGAGGTGGCGCCCGCCGTCGGAGCGACGCTGCTGACGACGGGAGGGTCGGTGTCGTTGGTCGTGAAGACCACGTCGACGTAGTAGTTGCTCCTCATGTAGCTCTTGTTCGGGAATCCGTTCGCGTAGAGGTACACCCCGCCGGGTGAAGCAGAGCGAAGGGGCGGGTTCGACACATCGCTGCCGAAGTAGTTGAGATCGACCGAGTAGCGCCCGTTCGGCGCGTAGTAGGCCGCGACGTAGGTGGTGCCAGCGGTGACGGGGACCGTGGTCGCGAAGTTGGCGGTCTGCCAACCCGTCCCACTGTCGGTGAAGGTGAGGTCGGCCAGCCGCTCCCCGGCGGCGGTGTACAGGGTGCCGGTGTGCGTACCGGTGTTAGCGGCGTCGCGGTAGTAGCGAAGGCCCTTGATGTAGCCGTTCACCGTGGGGGTGAAGGTGACTCCCAGCGTCACGGCGGCAGTGTCGCCCGAGTCGGACTGACCCGGTTTGATCGTGCTGTCGAACAGCGTGCACGGGCAGGCAGCGGCACCAGAGGTGGTGAACGTCGCGGTGGTCGTCGAGGTCATCGGCGTGCCCGCGAGGTTCCGGGCCCCCGACACGGTAACCGTGTATTTGGTACCCGGGTCAAGGTCGCCCGCCGGTACGAAGTTCGCGACCGAGCCTTGGGACTCCCCGCTCGTCGTACCGTCGATAGCGACGCCGTCCGACACCCGCTTCAGGCTGATCTGCGCGGAGCCTGGCTGGATGTCGGTGCTGAAGGTGACGGAGACCTGGGTGCCGACCCGGACCGAGGCGGCGCCGTCGGCGGGCGATATCTGACGGACAACGGGAGCGGCGGCGGGAGCTGGGGCGAAGACCGGATCGACGAAGTAGTTCGCTGACGAGGTGCTCGTCGGAGCCGACGTGGTGAAGCCGTAGCGGCCGCCGTTGGCCACCGAGGAGAGCGGAGCCTTCGTGAGCTTGCTCGCGAGACCGCCGCCGGTGAAGGCGTAGCGCCCCAGCGGTGCCAGGTAGGACGCGACGTAGGTCGTACCCGTCTCGACCGGAACCGGCGTGTCGAAAGAGGCTTGCTGCCACCCCGACGTCGTCTCGCTCGTGACGTTGGCCTCAGCGAGCTTGGTGCTGCCCGACCAGAGGGCGACGGTGTGGTCACCCTGGTTCTCGAGGTTCTTGTAGAAACGGATGCCGGTGATCTGGCCAGGGTTGCCTACGGTGAACGCCATGCCGAGCTGGACCGGACGCGTGTCGGCATCAGGGCCGCTCGCGGGCGCCTCGTCGTCGTTGAACAGGGTGCAGGGACAGACGTTGGGCTGCCCGTCGGGAACGGCCGTGGTGAAGGTCCACTGGACCGGCGCGGCGAGGTTGGCTGCGTTGACGGTGACCGTGTAGAGGGTGCCGCTGGCCAGTCCCTGCGACGGGTTCGCCGTGGCGGTGAAGGTTGCCGCGTCGTAGCTGACCGTCGCCGGCACAGCGGTGCCCGAGGGGTCGGTAATCTGCATCGTCAGTGAACTTGCCGGCACGTCCTTGGAGAAGGTGACCTTCGGGTTCGAGGTGACCGGCACCGAGGTGCCTCCCGCCGAGGGCTTGACGGCGGTCACCAGTACCGGGCTGGCGTTCACGTCGGAGTAGAGCGGGTCGACATAGTAGTTCGTCTGCCGGTAGCTGCTCGACGGGAAGTTCGCGCCTTCGGCGTAGACGCCGTTCGCCACGCCGGTACCCCCGCTGGCGGTCAGGACACCCGCGTTGTGCGGGACCGCGAAGTAGGTGAGGTCGGCTGAGTAATGCCCGTTCGGGGCGCGGTAGGCCGCGACGTAGGTCGTCCCGGCTGTGATGGCGACCGACGAGTTGAAGGTCATGGTCTGCCAGCCACTGGCTGTCTCGTTCTTGAAGGTGCCGGTGGCGAGGACGGTGCCGTTGGCGGCGTAGAGCGTTCCGGTGTGCGGTCCGGTGTTCGCCGCGGCCTTGTAGAAGCGCAGACCGCTGATGAAGCCGTCCGCTGACGCCGTGAACTTCGTCCCGAGAGTGACATCACTGCCGTCGGCTGCGTCAACCAGCCTGGGGACGGCGACGCCGAAGATGGAGCACGGGCAGGCTGAGTTCACCGCCAGCTTGGCGGGCACCTGCGTACGGGCCGAGTCGTCAGTTGCGCGGACCTGGATCGCTCCGGGCCCGTTGCCGGTCAGGATGTCGCTATAGGTCCACGATGTGGTCCCGCTGGCCGGATGGAAGGTTGCTCCGCCGTCGACCGATACCTCGACCCCGGCCACGACCCCGCCGACGTCCGACGCGGTTCCCGAAACCGTCACCAAGGAGCCCTGGGCGATGGTGCTCCCCGCGGCAGGCGCGCTGATGCTGACGGTCGGGGGAGTGGTGTCCGTGCTCGCCGTCGGTTGCACGAGATCACCTGCCACGGTCGTCGGCGTGGTTCCCATGTCGGCCAGCAGGTTCGCCGTGGCTTGCCGCATCCGAGGGTCGGCTGGTGTGGCGGTGCCGTCGTGATTGGAGTCCAGCCCCCAGCCCCACTGGATCGACCCGGCCGAAAAGACAAGAGCCCCGCTTGCGGCTCGGTAGAGCGTGACGTGATGAGTCGTCGTCCCGGACACGACGGTGTTGCCGTAGTCGGTCAGGTACTCCGGGGTGGGACCGACGGTGGTGGACATGTCGATGAGCCCAGCGGGTCGATAGCCGTTGTCCACATCTTCGTTGGACTCGTAGCCGACCGTGTGGTCACTCAAGGTGGCCGTGGTTCCGCTCGCCATCGCCGCGAGGGTCGTGCCGCGCCAGAGCCGGAGCCGGCCCTCCGCCGCGCTCACCTGAATAGCGAGGTCAACGGAGTTGGCTTGGAACTGGGTGCCGATCAAGGCGTTCTCGGGACCGTAGCCGTAGTCCAGCTGGCCGAAGCGCGGGTCCCGCCAGGTAGGGGTGGGCTCCTTGGGGTCGAGCTGGGTGTCTGCCCAGGTGTCCTTGTAGGTGACGAGCGTCCGGTTGGCGGTGTTGTTCCCGTCCTGCGACGGCTCCCAGCGTGACTTCCAGTAGACGTCGTTGCCTCCCATGAAGGCGAGGTTGACCCCGGAGTCGCGGGCGTCGGTCACGTTCTTGCGCTGGCCGGCTGTCCAGTACTCGTCGTGGCCGACCGACATGAACACCTTGTGCTTGGGGAGCAAGGCGGGGTCGGTGCCCACGTCCAGTCCCGAGACGTAGGAGACGTCGTAGCCGTTCTGCTCCAGGAACCGGATCGTCGGGAACTCGTTGGAGAACAGGAAGTCGCGTCCGTTCACCGTCCCTCGCGTGGAGAAGGGCCGGTTGTAGGAGAGCTTGAAGGCGCGGCCGTTCGCCTTGCCGTGGTAGAAGTCCGAGCCGCCGTAGTTGTTGTAGGCCTGCCACGTGGTGTCGGAGGTCTGGAAGAGCACGGACGAGGTGTTCCCGTCGTTGCGTACCACGAACGGGATGTGGGAGTCGCCGCCGGTGTCGGTCCGGATTAAGCGGGCGATGTAGACCCCGGACACTGCTGCGCCGGGCACGTCCCAGGAGGCTGATACCGCCCAGGTGCCGCAGTCGTAGACCTCCGTTGCGGCATCCGTGGCGCAAGCGGGCTGCGTCTGCGGGAGCGTGGCTGAGGGCGTGACGTTGGCGACCAGTCGAGCGCCATTTCCCTGGTAGTAGCCGAGCCGGTAGATCTCGATCCGGTAGGCGCGGGCGTCCGTGTCGATCTTGAAGTCGACCCGCGAGCCTGCGTTGACGCTCATCTTGGTCGAGAAGCCTTGGATGCTCTGGTCGCCCTCGTCATCGATGTCCCACGTGCTGGCGGGCGTGCCCGGGAGCTGGTTCTCGCAGACGATCACGTTCCCACTGCAGGCAGCTTCCGCTCGCTGCGCGGGCAACACGGTGATGGCGCCGATCACCACAAGAGCCATGGTGAGGAGAAGTGCGAGCGGTGAGCGGCGCCTAGCTGGTTGTGAGCGTCCCGCGTCTCCTGCAACGCGTCCGGACCGACGTGTCGTCATTTTCTCGCACCCCCCGGTGTCTGAGCCGCCCCCGCGACGACCAACAGCCTGACGAACTGCCGCTGGAGTGCCTGGCCCGACTTCGGCCAAACCCCCGCGGTACCGGGGAACCCCGTCGGCCGTCGAGCATCTGGAGCCTAACGGCGAGAGGCCGCTCGCGGGCCAACTACGGAATCTTTCCTGAGTTCGAGGTGGTAGGTCCGAAGTTCACGGGCCTCGGCTCAGCCGGTCAGGTCCACCTTGACGGTGTCGGTCACGGTCTGTTTGGTGTAATCCCTGGCATTCCGGTCGACGAGAGACACCAGCTCCAGCTTGAGGTCAACGGTGAGTCGTCTCGCGTTGTCGTCCAGGGCCGGGACAGCAAAGGACTGCTCGTAGCTGAACGGGGAGGTCGCCAGGTAACCCGGGGTGAGGTTGGTGGCGTCGACCAGAGGATCGGGCCCGGGCACGTCTCCGGTCGCGTCGCTGATGGTGAAGCGCATCGTCGCTCGCGTCACGTAAACCTTTCGAGCGGGTTTACGGATGTTCGTGACCTTGACGCTCACCTGAAGGGGTTGCGGGTTCTGCGCGGTCCACGTCGCGCCAGGTGAAGCAGTCGCGTAACGAAGGGTCACGCGGAGCCCGCTCGAGCTGATGGTGCGCCGTAACGGAGACTTGGCGAGGTCGTCCTGCATCGGGATTCGTCCAGCCGCAGATCTCTGCGGGCTCAGTGACGGGGAGGAGGACGGGAGCTGCACAGGAGGCCGACTGCCAGCCGTGCTCCCGGGGGCCGTCAGGCCGAGGGAACATCCAGTCGCACTTGTCACGACGAGAACCAACGCCGTCATCCAGATCGGTCCACGCATGCCTTACCCCCGAAGAACTACGCCGGCCCTCGCGCCAACCTGACGATAGGTCTTCGCAGGAGTGAGCACGTGGAAAGCCGCTGATCGTGCTTCAGATGCAACATCTCCTCCTGTCGGCAAGGGGTGCTCAGGTCAGCACCTCAGCGGCCTCGTCCAAGGAGTCGACGCAGAGCCACCGCCGCAGCCGTCGGCCGGTCAGCGCCGAGTCGCTGCAGCAGAGGCCAACTGGGATAGCGCTGGGTCCAGTACTCCACTCCCACCAGCACCAAGGGCACGACCAGGTCGGCGCGCTGAGGCTGTGGCCCGCGGTGGCGGCGGGCCAGCGCTGCTGGACCGCCAAGGCGGCCGCCAGGAGCTCCAGGGTGTCGAACAGCATGGTCGGCTCGGCGGCCCAGGGACTGAGGTAGTCGTCCAGATTCGCCCCCCTCCATCGCGCCTGGGCCGCCGCCGGTCAACACCGTCCGACCACCTGTGGTGAGCGCAGCGCCCAGCGCGGCTGCTTCGCCGTACGCGGGCTCGTCGCAGCGCAGCGCATGCCCAAGCATCACCCCGGCGAGTCGTCGAGGGTCCAGCCCGGCGGTCGCATCGTCCAGCGCGTCGGCGACAGCGTGCTCGTGCAGCGTGGCCGCCAGCGTGCGGTCCACCGACGGCGGCGCCTTGGTTCAGGCGTAGCCGGCGGCGTCCGGGCTGTCGGCGTACGGGTCGGTGCCCTCTAGAGCGGGTGGGCGTCGTACAGCGTGGGCCGGTACGGGTCGAAGGGCAGGTCAGGCAGCCGCGGGAAGAGCAAGGACCCACGTCACCGCAACCGGTCCTCACCTCAGGAGCACAGGTGCAGCCCGGGAACACCCGCACCCCGCGGGTCGTGCGCCAGCAGCGCGGCCGAACGGGTTGTAGGTCGAGGCCCTGGACGAAGCAGCCGGTCAGCCGGGGTGGCTGTCCAGGGCGGCGTCGAACGCGACGAGGGTGTCGATCTCGAGCAGACGGCGGGTCCTGGTGCCGCGATCCTGCCGGGGTGGCCGGCCGAGCCGGCCGGAGTGCGAGCACTTATGCTCGCGCGATGGACGAACGCGTGCTCGGAAAGACAGAACGTCCGGTCTCGGTCATCGGCCTGGGGACCTGGCAGCTCGGGGCGGACTGGGGCGAGGTGACCGAGTCGGACGCGTTGGCCCTGCTGGACGCCTCGGTCGAGGCGGGCGTCACCGTGTTCGACACCGCGGACGTCTACGGCGACGGGCGCAGCGAGCAGCTGATCGGGCGTTACCTCGGCGACCACCCCGACCTGACGGTCACCGTCGCCACCAAGATGGGCCGGCGGGTCGACCAGGTGCCCGAGAACTACGTCCTGGAGAACTTCCGCGCCTGGACCGACCGGTCGCGTCGCAACCTAGGCACCGACCAGCTCGACCTGGTGCAGCTGCACTGCCCGCCCACCTCCGTCTACTCCCACGACGAGGTCTACGACGCCCTCGACACCCTGGTGGCCGACGGCGCCATCGCCTCCTACGGCGTGAGCGTCGAGACCTGCGACGAGGCGCTGACCGCCATCTCGCGGCGGGGGACCGCGACGGTCCAGATCATCCTGAACGCGTTCCGGCTCAAGCCGCTGGAGTACGTCCTGCCGGCGGCTCAGCAGGCCGGGGTCGGCATCATCGCCCGGGTGCCGCTGGCCAGCGGGCTGCTCAGCGGCAAGTACACCGCGAAGACGACCTTCGCCGAGGACGACCACCGGACCTACAACCGCGACGGCAGCGCCTTCGACGTCGGCGAGACCTTCTCCGGGGTGGACTTCGAGACCGGTGTCCAGGCGGCCGTCGAGTTCTCCTCGCTGGTGGCCGCGCTGCCGTTCGAGGTCTCACCGGCCCAGGCTGCGCTGGCCTGGGTGGCGCAGCAGCCGGGCGTCAGCACCGTCATCCCGGGCGCCCGGTCGATCGAGCAGGCCCGCAGCAACGCCGCAGCCGGCTCGCTCGCGGCGCTGCCGGCCGACTTCCTCGCCGGGGTCACCGAGCTCTACGACCGGTTGATCCGGCCCCAGGTGCACGACCGCTGGTGAGGTGAGGACCCCTGCCCGGCGTCGGGGGGCCGCAGGGGCAGGGGTGGTCCGTGGGGACGGCCGGTCAGGCCGTCGGGCTGGCCGCCAGGGTGACCGTGGTGTGCGCGGAGTCGCCGGCGGCGTCGGTCCAGGTGACCTGGACGCGGTCACCGACGCCGTAACGGCCGAGTGCGGTGCTCAGGTCGCTGGCCGAGGTGACGGCGGTCGAGCCGACCGCGGTGATGGTGTCGCCGACCTCGAGCCCGGCGCGGGCGGCGGGGGAGCCGTCGACCACGGCGGCGACGCCGGCGCCACCGCCGGCCGCCGCACCCCCAGACCCGGTGTAGGAGGAGCCGTCGTACGAGGCGCCGGGAGAGACCGCGGTGGCGGTGTCGGTGACCTGCACGCCGAGGAAGGCCTTGGCGCCGACCTCCACGGTGGCGGTTGACTCGCCGGTGAGGATCTGCTCGACCACGGCGAGCGCGTCGGCGATCGGGATCGCGTACCCGTCGATCGTGGCGCTGGTCGAGCCGTTGGAGGCGGCGACGTCCAAGCCGACGACCTCGCCCTCGTGGTCGATCAGCGGGCCACCGGAGTCGCCAGGCACCACGTCGGCCGTGGTCTCGATCAGCCCGGTCAGCTCCTCCGACGCCACCGAGCCCTCGCTCGCGGTCGTGATGGAGGTGCTCAGGTCGGTCACAGTGCCCTTGGCGGCGGTCAGGGTGCCGGTGCCCTCGGCGTTGCCCACCGCCGTGACGGTGTCGCCGGTCCCGAGCGTGTCGTCGTCCACGGTGGCGGTGGGCAGGCTCGTGGCGTCGGTCAGCTTCAGCAGGGCTACGTCGGTGGTCGCGCTGTGCCCGACCACGGTCGCGGCGTAGGTCTTCCCGGTACTGGCTACGGTCACCTTGATGGAGGTCGCGCCCTCGACAACGTGGTAGTTGGTCACCACCTCCCCGTCGGCGGTCAGTACGACGCCCGTGCCGGCCCCGGCGGCGTCCTCGTAGCCGAGCACCGTGTTGATCAGCACGACGCCCTTCGACTGGCTGGCCGTGGCCGGGTCGGAGTCGACGCGGGCGTCGGGGGACTCGCTCTGCTGCTCGTACGTGCCCTGGCCGCCGCCGGACCAGCCGCCGTAGCGGCCGTAGCTGCCGGTGGCGTCTGACCAGTCGACCAGGGACACCGCGCTCGCGCTCGGCACGGCGAGGGCCGGCACCGCCGTCACGCTCAGGCTCACCGCCAGGAGTGCCGTCCCCATCGCCGTCCGCACCCGACGAGACGGGCTCCACCTGCTGACCATGACGTTCCTCCTGCTGCTCGGCTTCGTGGGAACGAGCAAAGCGTCCCGGCCGGTGAGGGCACTTGGAGGTTCCTGTGCGCGGCGTGTGAGCCCGGGGTCAGTGACCTCCCGTGGCCAGCTGGGCGATGGTGGGGGAGTGCAGCGGGACCGTCCGCCAGCGGGCAGTGCTCGCCCCGCTGGCCAGGTCGACGGTCAGCGTGAGCCGGTGCGGCGTCTCCAGCGCGATGAGCTGGGCCACCAACGAGCCGTCCACCTGCCGACCGGAGGCGGCCAGCAACACCCGGTAGCCGCCGGGGAGCGTGAGGTCGTTGCGCAGCCAGGCCCCGTCGCCGACCCGGACGGGCAGGTCGTCGTCCGTGATCGTCAGCCGCCAACCGCCCCCCTTCTCGACCACGACGCCGCCCACGGTCAGCGTCACGTCGGCCCCGGGCTCGGCGGTCGGGGAGATCCCGTCGTCACCGGGGGTCAGCGCGAGCGCGTTCAGCCGGGCGGCGAGGGCACTGTCCTGCTCGGGTGTGCTCGCGTCGACGGCGGGCAGCAGGTGCGTCCACGCCGCGTCCAGGATCCCCTGCATGTTCTCGGTCTGTGCGGTGATGGCCAACACCACGTCCTCTTCGGGCAGCACGATGCAGAACTGCCCGTACGCGCCGTCGCCCCGGTAGCCGTGGCGGGCCCGCCAGATCTGGTAGCCGTAGCCCTGCTGCCAGTCCGGGTTGGGCTCGGCCGGGTTGGCGGTATGCACGCGGCTGGCGTCGGCGACCCAACCGGCCGGCAGCAGCCGGGCGCCCTGCCAGACCCCGTCGTCGAGGTACAGCTGGCCCAGTCGCGCCACCGCCTCGGTGGTCAGGTGCAGGCCGCTGAAGCCGATCTCGCGGCCCGCCGGCCGGGCGATCCAGTACGGAGCGGGGATGCCCAGCGGCTCGAAGAGTCGCGGCTGGAGGTACGCCGAGAGGCTTTGCCCGGCGACCCGCTGCACGATCGCCCCGAGGGTGTAGGTGGCGCCGTTGTTGTAGCAGAAGACCGAGCCCGGCTCCTCCTCGGGCGGCAGGCTCAGGAAGCCGCGGACGGGCTCGGTGGCGTCCAGCTGGAACATCCGGTCGAGGGTGTCGTCGCGGTGTCCGGTCGCCATCGCGGCGAGGTCGCGGACCCGCATCCGCTGGCTTCGCGGGTCGGTGACCACGTGCGCCAGCTCGGGGAAGTGGTCGGTGACCAGGTCGTCGAAGGAGAGGAGCCCTTCGGCTGCCGCCAGCGCCGCCGCGGTCGCGGTGAACGTCTTGCTCAGGGAGTACAGCAGGTGGACCTCGTCCGGACCGTACGGCGCCCACCACCCCTCCGCGACCACGTGCCCGTGCCGCAGCAGCATCACGCTGTGCAGCTCGATGTCGGGAGCCGCCTCCATCGCGTCCAGGAACGCGGCCACGCCGCGGCTGGCGACGCCAGGCTCGGCTGGGGTGCTGCGGGGAAGGGATGTGGTGGCCATGCGCCCAACCCTAAAGACGGCCGTTTGACCGGCGGCGTACGGCACACTGGGCGGATGCGCGACGTGGTCATCCTGGGCAGTACCGGCTCGATCGGCACCCAGGCCCTCGAGGTGATCGCAGAACGGCCGGCCGAGTTCCGGGTGGTCGGGCTCGCCGCGGGCGGCGGCCAGATCGCCCTGCTGGCCCGGCAGGCGCTCGACACGGGCGCCCAGGTGGTGGCGGTGCACGCGGCGACGGCCGTGCAGGACCTGCAGCTCGCCTTCTACGCCGAGGTGAGCCAGCGCGGTTGGGCCACCGGGGAGGGCCGGTTGCCCAAGATCCTCGCCGGCCCAGAGGCGGCCACCGAGCTGGCCGCGATGCCGTGTGACGTGGTGCTCAACGGCATCACCGGTTCGGCCGGACTCGCTCCCACCCTGGCTGCTCTCGCCGCCGGCACCACCCTGGCCCTGGCCAACAAGGAGTCGCTGGTCGTCGGGGGCGTCCTGGTCACCGCGGCGGCCGCGCCCGGTCAGATCGTGGCGGTCGACTCCGAGCACTCGGCCCTGGCGCAGTGCCTGCGCGGCGGTACGCCGACCGAGGTCGACCGGCTGGTGCTCACGGCGAGCGGCGGCCCCTTCCGGGGCCGGACCCGCGCCGAGATGGCCGACGTCACCCCGGCCGAGGCGCTCAACCACCCCACCTGGGACATGGGCCGGGTGATCACCACCAACTCCGCGACCCTGGTCAACAAGGGGCTGGAGCTGCTCGAGGCCCACCTGCTCTACGGCGTCGACCTGGACCGGATCGACGTCGTGGTGCACCCGCAGTCGATGGTCCACTCGATGGTGCAGTTCGTCGACGGCTCCACCCTGGCGCAGTGCTCGCCGCCGGACATGCGGCTGCCGATCGCGCTCGGGCTGACCTGGCCGGACCGGCTTCCCGGTGCCGCCCGGCCGTGCGACTGGACGACCGCCTCGAGCTGGACCTTCGAGCCGCTCGACACCGAGGCCTTCCCTGCCGTGGAGATGATCCGCGAGGCCGGCCGGATCGGCGGCACGGCGCCGGCGGTGTTCAACGCGGCCAACGAAGAGTGCGTCGACGCGTTCCACGAGGGTCGGATCACCTTCCTGCAGATCCTCGACATCGTGGCCGCAGTGGTGGCCGAGCACACCCGGACGCCGGCCGGCGACCCCAGCGGCGACGTAGGCTCGACGCTGGTCCCGTCGCCCGACCTCAGCCTGGAGGCCGTGCTGGCCGCGGACCGGTGGGCGCGGGTGCGGGCCCGCGCACTGGCCAAGTAGAAGAGAGCAGCTCAGATGGACCTCGTGATCTACCTCGCCGGGGCGCTGATCTTCTTCGCCCTGGTGATGGCCTCCATCGGGCTGCACGAGGTCGGCCACCTGGTGCCGGGCAAGCTGTTCGACGTCAAGACCACGCAGTACTTCGTCGGCTTCGGCAAGACTCTGTGGTCGCGTCGCCGGGGCGAGACCGAGTACGGCGTCAAGGCCGTACCGCTCGGCGGCTACGTGCGCTTCATCGGCATGTTCCCGCCCTCGGCCCAGCGGCCGGGCCAGGTGCGCGCCGGCCGGACCGGCCTCTTCCAGTCGATGGCCGACAACGCCCGAGCCGCGGAGTGGTACGACATCCGGCCCGAGGACGAGGGTCGGCTCTTCTACCAGAAGAAGTCCTGGCAGAAGCTGATCATCATGGCCGGCGGACCGCTCATGAACATCGGCCTCGCGTTTCTTGTTCTGCTCGCCGTCACCGCCAGCTACGGCGTCCTCCGCTCCCAGCTCACCGTTGCCGCCGTGCCGGAGTGCCTCGTGGTGGCCAACAGCACCGACACGAGCTGTGCGGGCAAACCGGCCAGCCCAGCCGCCCAGTCGGGGATCCGGCCGGGTGACACGATCGTCTCCTTCAACGGCGTCGCCGTCTCCTCGTGGGACCAGGTCTCGCGGCTGATCCGCGCCAACCTAGACGGACCGGCCGTGATCGTGGTCGACCGGGCGGGTCAGCGGACCACCCTGACCCCGGTCCGTACGGTGATCACCGGGGTGGCCGACCGCTACGACCCCAGCAAGCGGGTGGCGGCGGGGTTCCTCGGCGTCCAGCCCGTCGTCCAGCGCGAACGAGGTGGCCCGGTCGCGGTGGTCCAGGACATGTGGGGGATGACCAAGCAGACGGCGGTGGCGCTGGTCGACTTCCCGGTGAAGGTATACTACACCGCGTACAACCTGGTGACCGGCAAGCCGCGTGACGTCTACGGCCCGATGAGCATCCTCGGGGCGAGCCGTGCCGCCGGTGAGATCGCGGCGACGGACAAGATCGGCTCGGGGGACAAGGTCGCCAGCCTGTTCACCGTGCTGGGCTCGGTCAACCTGTTCGTGGCCCTGTTCAACTTCGTGCCGCTGCTGCCGCTGGACGGCGGCCACATCGCCGGGGCGATCTATGAGGCCCTCAAGCGCGGTTTGGCCCGCCTCTTCCGCCGCCCCGACCCGGGACACGTCGACACGGCCCGGATGCTGCCGGTCGCCTACCTGGTCGGCGCGATCATCGCCGTCTCCGGATTCGTCTTGATCATCGCCGACCTGATCGACCCGATCCGCCTGTTCTGAGGCAGCGGGAGATGACGAGCACCGCGCCCGGTAAGACCAGACCCGGGCACGGGCGCCAGGACCGAAGCGTTCGATCGTGGCCATCGCGACAAGCCGGCCAGGTCGAGGGGTCGCGTACGCCGAAGCGGCTCAGCGGCGTCGTCCACGCGGACCGGCGCTAGGCTGGCCGGGCTATGACAATCAACCTCGGTCTGCCCGCTCTGCCGCCCCCCGTCCTCGCCCCCCGTCGCCAGACGCGCAAGATCAGGGTGGGCAAGGTCGAGGTCGGCGGTGACGCACCGGTGAGCGTCCAGTCCATGACCACCACCCTCACCTCCGACATCAACGCCACGCTGCAGCAGATCGCCGAGCTGACCGCCACCGGCTGCGACATCGTGCGGGTGGCCGTGCCGAGCCAGGACGACGCGGACGCGCTGCCGGCCATCGCGACCAAGAGCCAGATCCCCGTGATCGCGGACATCCACTTCCAGCCGAAGTACGTCTTCGCCGCCATCGACGCCGGGTGCGCGGCCGTCCGGGTCAACCCGGGCAACATCCGCGCCTTCGACGACCAGGTGAAGGAGATCGCCCGCGCCGCCGCCGACCGCGGCACCTCGATCCGGATCGGGGTCAACGCAGGCTCGCTCGACAAGAGGCTGATGGCCAAGCACGGCAAGGCCACCCCGGAGGCGCTGGTCGAGTCCGCGCTCTGGGAGGCGAGCCTGTTCGAGGAGCACGGCTTCCGCGACTTCAAGATCAGCGTCAAGCACAACGACCCGGTGATCATGGTCCGGGCGTACGAGCTGCTGAGCGAGTCCTGCGACTATCCGCTGCACCTCGGCGTGACCGAGGCCGGGCCGGCCTTCCAGGGCACGATCAAGTCAGCCGTCGCCTTCGGATCCCTGCTCAGCAAGGGAATCGGCGACACCATCCGGGTCTCGCTCTCGGCTCCGCCCGTCGAGGAGGTCAAGGTCGGCATCCAGATCCTGCAATCGCTGAACCTCCGCCCGCGCAAGCTCGAGATCGTCTCCTGCCCGTCCTGCGGTCGGGCCCAGGTCGACGTGTACAAGCTGGCCGAGGAGGTCACCGCCGGGCTCGAGGGGATGACCGTACCGCTGCGCGTCGCCGTGATGGGCTGTGTGGTGAACGGACCGGGCGAGGCCCGCGAGGCCGACCTCGGCGTGGCGTCGGGCAACGGCAAGGGGCAGATCTTCGTCCGCGGTGAGGTGATCAAGACGGTCAAGGAGTCCGACATCGTCGAGACCCTGATCGAGGAGGCCATGCGGCTCGCGGAGTCGATGCCTGCGGGCGACGGCGCGCCGGAGGTCTCGGTCGCCGGTGCGGCCCGGGTCTGACCGCGGACCGGTCGGCACAGCGATGAGCGAGACCGTGGGCGCCAGCGGGACCGGCGTCCGCGGTGCCGAGGGGTCGGGCTCGGCCCGGGTGCTGTCCCGGCAGGACCTGCCCTCGGCGATCCGGGTGTTGTCCACCGCCCCGGTGGAGAACGTGTTCGTGGCGTCCCGCGTCCGCGCGGCCGGGCTCGAGCAGGCGAGCCTCGGCTGTCCGGTCTGGGGCTACGAGCGGGACGGCGTGCTGCGCTCGCTCTGTCACGCCGGCTCCAACCTCGTCCCGGTGAACGCCCGCTCCGACGCGCTGGCCGCCTGGACCGAGCTCGCCGGCCCGCAACGGATGTGCGCCTCGATCATCGGTCCGTCGGCCGTCGCGCTGGAGTTCTGGCACCGGCTCGGTGAGCGGTGGGGCCCGACCTGGAGCGACGCGCGTGACGTACGCGCGTCCCAGCCGGTGATGTCGATCAGCAGCGAGCCCGCGGTCGAGCCGGACCGTCGCGTCCGTCGGGTCACCCTCGACCAGTGGGAGGCCTACACCGACGCCGCGGTCAAGATGTACACCGAGGAGATCGGGGTCTCCCCGGTCCAGGGCAATCCCGCCGGCTACCGCTTCTACGTCCGCCAGCTGATCACCTCAGGCCGCGCCTTCGGCATCTTCGACGGTGGCCGGGTGCTGTTCAAGGCCGACCTCGGCTCGGTGTCAGGGACGGTCTCCCAGGTGCAGGGCGTCTGGCTCGATCCCGAGCTGCGCGGGCAGGGCCTGGCAGCGCCGGCGATGGCGGCGGTGGTGCAGCTCGCCCGTACGGTCGTCCCCACCGTCTCGCTCTACGTCAACGACTACAACGCGCCCGCCCGGGCCACCTACCGCCGGGTCGGCTTCGCCCAGGTCGGCGAGTTCGCGACGATCCACTACTGAGCCGACAGTCTTGTCACTTCGGTGGCGTAGTCGCCATAGAACTGACAACACTGCTCATGCGAAGGCCGGAACCCGCTCGCACCGCCGGCAGCGGACGAACGGCTCCGCCCGCCCGCGGCCCGCAAGCACCGTCCAGACCTGGAAGGCGACCTCGCACGGCCGGTCGACCACGTCCGGCCATCCGTAGCGGAGGGTGATCAGCGATCGGAGCACGAAATCGTTGTCCCGCCTCATGTCCCGAAAGCGGCCCGCGCCCTCGTGCCCCAGCCGCCCGTCGAGCTCCACCAACAGGCCGAAGTCGTCGTAGCCCACGTCCGTCCTGTGCCGCAGACCACCGCGGTATCGCTGGCGGTTGCCGTCGGGTAGGCCGTGGGCCCGTTCGACGTCACGCAGGTAGTTCAGCTCGAGCTTGGACTCCACACCTTCGGCCATGTCACCCAGCAGGGTCTCGAGCAGCCGGCGGTGTCGGTGCCGCGATCGACCAGCGAGGGCGGCCAGCAGGCCGGCTGCCGTCACCAAGCGCTGCGCGGTCGCGAGCATGACCAGGTCGACCAGCTCACTCTCGGTGCAGTCTGAGGTCAGGTCCAATAGGGTCTCGCCCGCCAGCAGCCTCGGCGGTGATCCGGTCACCCGTCCGGACCGGGCTCCGGGCCGCTCCTGGGAGAAGACCCACGGCCCGCGGACCCGGACCGCCCGACCGAGCGGCACCAGCACGTCGATCGGCTCCGGCGCCGCACTCACCAGCCCGTGCAGGTGACCGGAAGCTCTCGCACCCAGCCTGGCCTGGTCGCCACCGACCAGGACGCCCGCCCAGGCCATCGTGTCCCACGACGGCGGCCCCGGACTCGTCGCGAACACACCCTGACCCAGCCGTGGCCACTCCCCGGACCGGCTGAGCCGGCCGAGCACGTCGCTCGACATCCCGTGGGCGAGCACCTGTTCACGGGTGAGAGCCCCGGCCTGGCAGCGCGCCAGCCGCAGCAGAGCAGGAGGAACGGTTGCTCGTGGGTGCATACCGAGACCCTCCGGACGGACGACCACGGTGTGCGACTTGGGCGACCAGCTGTGGACAACGGCGACGCACGAAGCAGCGTGTGCATATCTGTGGCGACTACGTCCCAGAATCGACAACGCTGGCCGTTCCGGCGGGTCCTGCCGGACCTACGATGAGGGTGGAGGCGAGCAGTGTGGACGTTTTCGGTCTGGCAGAGTGCGCACGCGGCGACATCGCCCGGGTGGGCGGCAAAGCGGCGAACCTGGGAGAGCTGGTGCGCGCCGGCTTCGACGTCCCGCCCGGCTTCGTGGTCACGACGCAGGGCTACCTCGACTTCGTCGCGACCCACGGCCGGGCCGCGAGGATCGCGGAGCTGGCCGAGCAGGGGCCCGAGCGGGCCGCGGAGATCCGTGCCGTGTTCGACGGCGAGCTGCCCATCGAGCTGGCCGACGCGGTCGTCACCGCGTACGAGGGCCTGGGCTCGCCGCCGGTGGCGGTGCGTTCCTCGGCCACGGCCGAGGACCTGCCCGAGGCGAGCTTCGCCGGCCAGCAGGACACCTACCTCGACGTGCGGGGCGCGGACGCGGTGCTGACGGCGGTCCGCAGCTGCTGGGCGTCGCTCTGGACCGATCGTGCGATCACGTACCGGCAGCAGCACCGGGTCGGCGCCGAGGAGCTCAGCCTCGCCGTGATCGTGCAGGAGATGGTGCCGGCCGAGGTGGCCGGGGTGATGTTCACCGCGAACCCGCTCAACGGCCGGACCGACCAGACCGTGATCAGCGCCGCGCGGGGGCTCGGCGAGGCGGTGGTCAGCGGTACCACCACGACCGAGGAGACCGTCGTCGAGCTCGCCCCCCGCCAGCTCATCCGCAGCAGCGGCGGCGGCGAGCGCGTCCTGACCGAGGAGACGGCGTACGGTCTGGCCGAGCTGGGGAGGCGGATCGAGGCCCACTTCGGGTCGCCGCAGGACGTCGAGTGGGCGCTCGTCGGCGAGCGGCTGCACGTCCTGCAGGCCCGACCGGTCACCGCGCTCGCCGCCCCGGAGGCCCCGCCGCCGACCGACTGGTCGGTGCCGGACCCGACGTCGCTCTACGCCCGGGCCAGCATCGTCGAGCAGCTACCGGACCCGCTCACCCCGCTGTTCGCCGACCTGATCGACGGCGCGGTCACCCGCTCGCTGACCGACCTGATGACCGAGCTGATCGGGCCCGGGGCGGTCCGGCCGGGGGACGTCGCGCTGCCCACGGTCAACGGCTACGCCTACTACCGCTACGGCCGCGCCGGGATGCTGCGGATCAGCCTGCTGTCGTTCAAGGCGCTCGGCGTGCTGGGCAACGGGCGCCGCAGCAGCCGCGAACGCTGGCGCAGCTACGCCCACCCCCGCTACCGGCAGGCGGTCGCCGCGTGGGCCGGCCGTGACCTGGCCACCCTCAGCCCCGCTGACATGGTGGCCGGGGTGGAGGCCCTGCTCTTCGCCGGCGCCGAGTACTACACGTCGGTGCAGACGATCATCCCGGTCGCGGCCATGAGCGAGGTCGCCTTCACCCGCTACTACGAGGGCGTGGTCCGCCGGCCGGGCGACCCGGCCGCAGCCACGTACCTGCTCGGTTTCGACAGCCTGCCGCTGCGGGCCGAGAAGTCGCTCTACGAGCTGGCCCGCTGGACCAGGGACGACCCCGAGCTCGTCGCGGCCCTCACCAGCACCTCCAGCCCGGAGCTGCTCGCCGACCGGAGCGCCGCGGACCCGCGGTGGCCGCAGCTGTGGCACCGGTTGCAGGCCCATCTCGACGCGTACGGCCACCTGGTCTACAACCTCGACTTCGCCAACCCGGTGCCGGCGGACGACCCGGCACCGCTGATCGACACGGTTCGGTTCTACCTCGGTCACGAGCCCCTCGATCCCGACGTCCGCCAGCTGCGCAGCGCGGTCGCCCGGGAGGCGGCGACCACGGCCGTCCTCGCCCGGCTCGACGGCCCCCGCCGACGGCTGTTCCGCGGGCTGCTGGGCTGGGCCCAGGAGGCCGCGCCCGTCCGGGAGGACGCGCTCGCCGACGTCGGCCTGGCCTGGCCGCAGCTGCGTCGGCTGCTCGCCGAGCTGGGTCGGCGCATCGTGGCCGCCGGCGTGGTCCAAGACGTCGACGACGTCTACTGGCTACGGGCGGTTGAGCTGGCTGCCGCCCTGAGCGCCGACCGACCGGACCCGCTGGACGCCGAGATCGAGCAGCGGCGCCGGGTCTGGCGGGGTGCTCGCCGGGTCACGCCTCCCCAGGTGCTGCCCGAACGAGGCTGGCTGCGGCTGATGGAGCGCTGGCTGCCGGCCGCCTCCACCGCTCAGACCGGGGACGTGCTGACCGGTCTGGCCGGGAGCGCCGGCCGGGTGACCGCCGTCGCCCGGGTGCTCGAGGGGCCGGGGGACTTCGGCCAGTTCCAGGCCGGTGAGATCCTGGTCGCGCCGATCACCACCCCAGCGTGGACCGCGCTCTTCGTCCGCGCCGCGGGCGTGGTGACCGACGTCGGCGGCCCGCTGAGCCACAGCTCGATCGTGGCCCGCGAGTACGGCATCCCCGCCGTGCTCGGCACCGGCGTCGCCACCCGCCGGATCCACACCGGCCAGCGGATCACCGTCGACGGCGACGCCGGCACGGTCACGCTGCTCGCCGACGAGGACGACGACGTCGGCGGACCGGGGTCGCGAGGCTAAGGTGCTGGGCGTGATCACGCGCATGTCGGAGCTGTTCGTCCGGACTCTGCGGGAGGACCCGGCCGACGCCGAGGTACCGAGCCACCGCTGGCTGCTGCGGGCCGGGTACATCCGCCGGGTCGCTCCCGGCATCTACAGCTGGTTGCCGCTGGGCTACAAGGTGCTGCGCAACGTCGAGACCGTCGTGCGCGAGGAGATGGAAGCCATCGGCGCCCAGGAGGTGCACCTGCCGGCGCTGCTGCCGCGGGAGCCGTACGAGGCGACCGGCCGCTGGACCGAGTACGGGGCCAACCTGTTCCGGCTGCAGGACCGGCGCGGCGGGGACTACCTGCTCGGCCCGACGCACGAGGAGATCTTCGCGCTGCTGGTGAAGGACCTGTACTCCTCCTACAAGGACCTGCCCCTCTCGCTCTACCAGATCCAGACCAAGTACCGCGACGAGGCACGGCCCCGCGCCGGCATCCTGCGCGGCCGCGAGTTCGTGATGAAGGACTCCTACTCCTTCGACATCGACGACGCCGGGTTGGCGAAGTCCTACGACCTGCACCGGGACGCCTACATCAAGATCTTCAACCGGCTCGGCTTCGAGTACGTGATCGTGCACGCCATGTCCGGCGCCATGGGTGGTTCGGCCAGCGAAGAGTTCCTGGCGATCTCGGAGACGGGCGAGGACACGTTCGTCCGTTCGGCCGGCGGGTACGCCGCCAACGTCGAGGCCGTGACCACCGTGCCGCCCGAGCCGGTGCCGTTCGACGACCTGCCCGCCGCGCACGTCGAGGACACCCCCGACACCCCGACCATCGAGACGCTGGTGGCCGTCGCCAACGAGCTCAGCCCCCGGGAGGACCGGCCCTGGACCGCCGCGGACACGCTGAAGAACGTCGTGGTCACGCTCGTCCACCCGGACGGGCGGCGCGAGCCGCTGGTCATCGGTCTGCCCGGCGACCGGGAGGTCGACCTCAAGCGGCTCGGCGCCCAGGTCGAGCCGGCCGAGATCGAGCCGTTCACCGAGACCGACTTCGCCGACCACCCGGCACTGGTCAAGGGCTACATCGGGCCGGGCTCGCTGGGCACCGACTCGGTCAGCGGCATCCGCTACCTCGTCGACCCCCGCGTCAGCACCGGCTCGTCCTGGATCACCGGCGCCAACCATCCCGGCCGGCACGTCTTCGACCTGGTGGCCGGCCGTGACTTCACCCCCGACGGCACGATCGAGGCGGCCGAGGTCCGGGCGGGCGACCCTGCCCCCGACGGGTCGGGTCCGCTCGAGCTCGCCCGCGGGATCGAGATGGGCCACGTCTTCCAGCTGGGCCGTAAGTACGCCGAGGCGCTCGGGCTCAAGGTGCTCAACGAGCACGGCAAGCTCGTCACCGTGACCATGGGCTCCTACGGGGTCGGGGTCTCCCGGGCCGTCGCCGCGGTCGCGGAGAACACCTGCGACGAGCAAGGCCTCGTCTGGCCGCGCGAGCTCGCGCCGTTCGACGTCCAGCTGCTGGCGACCGGCAAGGACAGCGCCGTGCTCGAGACCGCGACCAACCTGGCCCGCCAGCTCGACGAGGCCGGCGTGAAGGTGCTGCTTGACGACCGCAAGGCGAGCCCGGGGGTCAAGTTCGCCGACGCCGAGATCATGGGCATGCCGACGATCGTGGTGGTCGGTCGCGGCCTCGCCGACGGCGTGGTCGAGCTGCGCGACCGGCGCAGCGGCGAGCGCCGGAACGTGCCCGTCGAGGACGCGCTGGGCGAGGTGGTCGCGGAGGTGCACGGTCGGCCCGACCTCGGCCGGCCCGACCTGGGCTAGCGCCCCCACGTGCCGGTCGTCGACCTGGGCGCGGTCGACCGGCCGCTGCTCACCGTGTTGGCGCTCGTCCTGGTGGCGTTCGCGGCCGGCTGGGTCGACGCAGTGGTCGGCGGCGGCGGGCTGATCCAGCTGCCCGCACTGCTGATCGGGCTGCCCAGCTCGGCGCCGCCGGCGTCGGTGCTCGGCACCAACAAGCTCTCGTCGGTCTTCGGCACCGCCGCCAGCTCGCTCACCTACGCGGTCCGGATGCGACCCGACTGGCGTACGGTGCTGCCGCTCGTGGTCGCGGCCGCCGCCGGGTCGGCCGGGGGAGCGGAGCTGGCCAAGCTCCTCCCGAAGGACGCGTTCACCCCGATCGTGCTCGTCGCTCTGGTCGGGGTCGGGCTGTACACCTGGCGCCGGCCGCAGCTCGGCCTGACGTCGGCCCGCAAGCACGCAGGCTCGGCCCACTACGGCCGGACCGCGGTGATCGGGCTCGGCGTCGGCGCGTACGACGGCTTCCTCGGCCCGGGCACCGGCTCGTTCTTCGTCATCCTGCTGGTCAGCGTGCTCGGCTACGGCTTCCTCGAAGCCAGCGCGAAGGCCAAGATCGCCAACCTCGCCACCAACCTGTCCGCCATCACCGTCTTCGCCCTGCACGGCTCCGTGCTCTGGACCCTCGGGCTGATGATGGGGGCCGCCAACCTGCTCGGCGGCCTGCTGGGCGCGCGGACCGCGCTGCGGCACGGCAACGCCTTCGTCCGCCGCGTGTTCCTGCTCGTCCTCGCCGGCCTGATCCTCAAGCTCGGCTACGACACGGTCCGCCAGCTCAGCTGACCGCGCTCTGAGCCTGGTCGTTGACACGCAACTCGGGTCGCTACCTCGTGGGGCATCTCCTTCCAGTGATCGATCCTGACGGGTAGTCGCGTCAGGATCGATCAGTCTGTGGGCCAGTCTCTCTACCGCTCAGTCGCGCCAGCCCGGCCACGGCAGCACCTCGGCCCCCCAGCGCTCGCTGCGGGCGACGGTGTCGGTGAGGACCTCCAGGGCCCGCCGGCGGTCGGCGGCCCGGGCGGCCGCAGCAAGCCAGAGCCCGCCGAAGGGCACCAGCGCGAGCTCGAGGTTGCGGATCAGCCGGGCGGCGGTCTTCGCGTCGCGCGGGGTGGGGTCGGGCACGTACGCCGGCTTGGCCGCTGGGACGTCGGCGCCGGCGGCGTCCAGCCGTTCGACGAGCTGTCCGAGCAGCAGCCGTCGGTCGCGCAGGCCGTCCACCGCCCGGTCGTGGGTGGCGCTGCCTGGCTCCAGCCGGCCCAGGGCCAGCTGGTAGCCGTACACGGCGGCGTGCAGCCCGGCCACCAGGTCGGCGACGGCGGTGGTGTCGGGCACGAGGGCCATCGGCTGGTGCCTGCGCGGCGCGGCCGCAGTGGGGGTGTCCGCCGCCGCGAGGGCCGCGGCGTAGCGGCTGCTCGCGACCGCCATCGAGCCCCAGAGCAGCGCCGTCAGCCCGCTCGAGCTCTCGGCGGCGCGGCGGTACTGGGCCGCCGCGGCGCGTTCGGCCGTGACCAGCCGCGCCAGGGTGGCCTTGCCGGTGGCCGCGACCGCCGGCGGCGGCTGGCCGACCGGTCGGCTGGCCGGGTCGGCGGCGGCCAGCGCGGTCGCGCGTTCGAGATGGGTGGCCCCGACGACGCGCAGCAGCGCGCGCCGGGCGGCGGACGGTTTCGGCGAGCCGGTGCGGACGCGCTCGGCGAGGTCGGCCAACCGCCGCTCGGCCACGGCCGCGACGGCCGACGCGCTCGGCTTGGCCGGAGTGGTCGGGCTGGCCGTGCCGCTACTCGACGGCGAGACCGGAAGACTGCCGCCCCGGATCGCCGGGTCGCTCAAGGTGCAGCCGGTGGTCAGCACGGCCAGGCCCGCGGCCAGCAGCGATCGCCGCGACCAGGAGTGCCCCAGCGAGTCGTCGTCCGCACGCGGGCTGAGCACCCGCCGACGGTATCCCACCGGCCGTAGCCGGTATGCTGGCGAACTGCGTTTCCCCGTCACGGGTCAGCGCACCACAACCGCTCGACACAACCGGATCGAAGGACGAGGACCCATGAGAGAGAGCCAGATCGCGGAGTTCGTGACGCCGATCCTGGCCCACTACGGCCTCGACCTCGACGCCGTCGAGGTGGTGCCGGCCGGCAAGCGACGACTGCTACGGATCGTCGTGGACGGCGACGGACCCACCGGGACCGGACCGCTGCTGGACGACATCGCCGAAGCCACCCGGGCGGTCTCGGCCGGTCTGGACGAGACGCCGGTGGTCGGCAGCGCGGCGTACACCCTCGAGGTCTCGTCCCGGGGCGTGAGCCGGCCGCTGGAGCTGCCGCGGCACTGGCGACGCAACGTCGGGCGACTGGTCGCGGTCACCACGACCGCGGGCGAGAAGCTCACCGGCCGGGTCACCTCGACCACGGAGACCAGCGCGCTGCTCGACGTCGAGGGCACTCCCCGCGAGGTCGCTCTGGCCGACGTGAGCAAGGCCCTGGTGCAGGTGGAGCTCAACCGACCGAAGAACCTCCTCGCCGCGGGCGAAGACGAGACCGCGGACGAAGACGAAGACCCCGAGCACGACGACGAGATCGAGGACGAGAACTGATGGACATCGACATCTCCGTGCTACGGCTGCTCGAGCGCGAGAAGGAGCTGCCCTTCGAGGTACTGGCTTCGGCCATCGAAGAGGCGCTGCTCACCGCCTACGACAAGACCGACGGCGCGGTCCCGGGCGCGCGCGTCGAGCTCAACCGCAAGAGCGGGCACGTCGGGGTGCTGGTGCCTGAGACCGACGAGCACGGCAGCCGGGTCGGTGAGTACGACGCGACCCCGGACGGCTTCGGCCGGGTCGCCGCGGCGACGGCGCGGTCGGTGATCTTCCAGCGGCTGCGCGACGCTGAGGACGAGCAGAAGTACGGCCACTTCGCCGGCGTCGAGGGCGACATCGTCTCCGGCATCGTCCAGCAGGGCCGCGACAGCCGTACGGTGCTGGTCGACCTGGGCAAGATCGAGGCGATCATGCCGCTGGCCGAGCAGGTGCCGGGGGAGCGCTACAGCCACGGCACCCGGCTACGGGTCTACGTCGTCGCCGTCCGCAAGGAGCTCCGTGGACCGCAGGTCGTCGTCTCCCGGACCCACCCCGGCCTGGTCGAGAAGCTCTTCGCCCTCGAGGTGCCCGAGATCGCCGACGGGACCGTCGAGATCAAGGCCGTGGCCCGCGAAGCCGGCCACCGCAGCAAGATCGCCGTCGTCAGCCACCACCGCGACGTGAGCGCCAAGGGCGCCTGCATCGGCCCGATGGGTTCCCGCGTCCGCGCGGTGATGCACGAGCTGAACGAGGAGAAGATCGACATCATCGACTTCCACGAGGACCCGGCCCGCTTCGTCGGTCAGGCCCTCTCGCCGGCGAAGGTCAGCTCGGTGACGGTCGTGGACGCAGCCGCGCGCGCCGCCCGGGTCGTGGTGCCCGACTACCAGCTCTCGCTGGCCATCGGCCGGGAGGGTCAGAACGCCCGGCTGGCTGCCCGGCTGACCGGGTGGCGGATCGACATCCGCTCCGACACCGAGGCCGTCCCGGCCGAGGCTGGGACCGAGGCCTGAGGGCCGGCCCGGCGGTGCCCAGCCGACGGTTCCGCGTCCTGGTCTGCCCAGACAAGTTCAAGGGCAGCCTGACCGCCGTCGAAGCGGCGGGTGCGATCGCGACCGGGCTGCGGCGGGCGATCCCGGACGTCGAGGTCGTCACCCTCCCGGTCGCCGACGGTGGGGACGGCACGGTGGCTGCGGTGGTGTCCGCGGGGTATGGGTACCGACAGGTCCGGGTGACCGGCCCGACCGGGGAGCCGGTCGACGCAGGGTTCGCGATCCGCGGCGGTACGGCGGTGCTGGAGATGGCCGAAGCGTCTGGACTGCGCCGGCTGCCGGGCGGCCGGCTCGCTCCGCTGACGGCGACCACGTACGGGACCGGTGAGCTGATCGCGGCGGCGGTGGACGCCGGCGCCGCCGAGATCATCCTGGGCCTCGGCGGCAGCGCCACGACCGACGGCGGCAGCGGGATGGCCCAGGCGCTCGGGGTCCGGCTGCTCGACCCGGACGGCGCCGAGCTGTCGGCCGGCGGGGCAGCGCTGGCGCGGCTGTCCCGGATCGACGTGTCCGGTCTGGACCCGCGGCTGGCCCGGGTCGCCGTCGTGCTGGCCAGCGACGTCGACAACCCGCTGACCGGTCCGAACGGAGCGGCTGCGGTCTACGGGCCCCAGAAGGGGGCCTCTGCCGAGGACGTGGCCGTGCTCGACGCCGCGCTCGCGCACTTCGCCGGCTGCGTCCAGCGTGACCTCGGGGTGGCCGTCAGCGAGATTCCCGGCGCCGGGGCGGCGGGCGGGACCGGCGCCGGCGCCCTCGCCTTCCTCGGAGCACACGCCGAGTCCGGCATCGGGCTGATCCTGCGGGCCGTCGGGTTCACCGGAGCACTGGCGGGCGCCGACCTGGTCGTGACGGGGGAGGGGTCGCTCGACGAGCAGAGCCTGGCCGGCAAGGCGCCCGTGGGGGTCGCGGCCGCGGCGAGCGCGGTGGGCGTCCCGGTGGTGGCCCTCGTCGGCCGGCTCCAGGTGTCTGCCGTCGAGCTGCACGCGGTCGGCATCCGGTCCGCCGCCGCCCTGCTCGAGCTGGAGCCCGACCTGGCGGTCGCCCAGCGCGACGCCGCGCCGCTGCTCAGCGACCTGGCCGAACGGCTCGGCCGGACGCTCGCCCCGCCACCGGCTGAGGACGACACCGCCTCCGCGACCGGCCACTAACCTGGGTCGGTGGCAACTCCGCGACGGACCTGCGTCGGCTGCCGGACCACCGAGGACAAGGACCGGCTCGTCCGGTTGGCCGCGGGACCGACGGTGGTGCTCGACCTCCGGCAACGGGCCCCCGGTCGAGGGGCGTACCTGCACCCCGGGCCGACGTGCCTCGCCCAGGCGATCCGCCGGCGGGCCCTGCCGCGGGCGTTGCGGCTCAGCGGATTCGACCCCGACCAGCTCGTCGGTCAGTGGGAGGCGGTCGCGGCGGTGGACGGCGACGCCACTTAGGCGATCAGGGCAGAAGTGGCTAGAGTTGACCACTGATCGCGCCGGTGAGGTGTGGTCACGCATGTCCAGCGTTCCTCGCGGACGCCGAACCAGAAAGTGGGCTCGCCCCATGACCACTCGATGAGATTCCCTCAGTGAGCATGCACGACAACTAACTGGTCCGGCGACGAATGACCCGGACCGCCTACAAGGAGAGCAGTGGCAAAGGTCCGCGTCTATGAGCTCGCGAAAGAGCTCGGAGTCGAAAGCAAGACCGTCCTCACGATGTTGAAGGACATGGGCGAGTTCGTCCGTTCCGCTTCGTCCACGGTGGAACCCCCCGTGGAGCGGCGGCTGAAGGAAAAGCTGTCCACCCCCGCGGCTGGCAAGGAGTCGGCCCGCCCGACGCCTGGCCCCTCGCGTGGTCCGGAGACCCGTCGTCCGACGGTGCCCTCACCTGGACCGTCCCGGCCGGTGCCCACCGCGGCACCCGCCACCCGCTCGGTGCCCACCGCGGCACCCGCCACCCGGCCGGCACCCGTTCCGACCGCCGCCGCGGCTCCGGCCGCTCCGGCCACGGCCGCCCCGTCCGAGGCTCCGCGCCAGCCGGCTCGTCCGGCCGCGAGCACCCCGGCCCCGGGTCCGGCCAGCCGGACGACGCCCGCCCCGGGTCCCCGTCCGTCCACCCCCCGCGCACCCGGCCAGCCCTCGGCCCGTCCCCAGACCAACGGCGACCGGACCAACGGCGACCGGACCAGCAGCGACCGGACCAGCAGCGACCGGACCCGCAGCGACCGGACCACCGGTCCGGCGACCGGCAGCCCGAGCGCCGGGACCCCGAGCGCCGGCACTCCGGCCAGCCAGGCCGCGTCCGCCACCCCCGCCGCTCCCACCCAGCGGCCCACCGACGGTCAGACCGGTACCCCCGGCCCCCGGCCCCGGCCGGGCTCGACCGGCGGCCTCCCCGGTGCTGGTGCACCCGGCAACCGCCGTCCCGGCGGAGCGCCGCGTCCGGGCAACAACCCGTTCTCGGCCTCCCAGGGCATGGGTACGGCCCGTCCGGCCCGGCCCACCGCTCCGGGCGCAAGCCCCGACGCCGCCCGTCCGGGTGGTCCTCGGCCGCCCGCCGGTCGTGGCGCCCCCATCCCGGGCAGTCGTCCGGGTGTGCCCGGCATGCCGCGCCCCAACCCGGCGATGATGCCGCGTCAGAGCTCGGGCCAGCTGAGCTCGCCCGGTGCCGCCGGCCCTCGTGGTCGCGGTGCACCCGCAGGTCCGGGCGGCCGTGGCCGTCCCGGTGCCGGTGGCCCTCCCGGCCGTAGTGGTCCCGGTGGCGGCCCTGGTGGTCCGCCGCCGAGCGGCCGCGGTGGCCGTGGTGGCCGCGGTGGTACCCAGGGTGCGTTCGGTCGCGCCGGAGGTCCGGTGCGTCGTGGCCGCAAGTCCAAGCGTCAGCGTCGGCAAGAGTTCGACCAGATGCAGGCGCCGGAGATCGGTGGCGTCCGCGTCCGCCAGGGTGACGGTCAGACCGTCCGGCTCGCTCGTGGCGCGTCCCTGACCGACCTGTCCGAGAAGATCAATGTCGACGTGTCGTCGCTGGTCCAGGTGCTGTTCAACCTGGGCGAGATGGTGACGGCCACGCAGACGGTGTCCGAGGACACCCTCGCGGTGCTCGCGACCGAGCTCAACTACAAGATCGAGGTCGTCTCCCCCGAGGACGAGGACCGCGAGCTGCTGGAGAGCTTCGACATCGAGTTCGGCGAGAACGAGGGTGGCGAGGACGAGCTCGAGGCCCGGCCGCCGGTCGTCACGGTGATGGGTCACGTCGACCACGGCAAGACGAAGCTGCTCGACGCGATCCGCAAGACCAACGTCGTGGCGGGCGAGGCCGGTGGCATCACCCAGGCCATCGGTGCCTACCAGGTCGCGACCGAGGTCGACGGCAACGAGCGCGCCATCACCTTCATCGACACCCCCGGCCACGAGGCGTTCACCGCCATGCGGGCCCGTGGGGCGAAGTCGACCGACATCGCCGTGCTGGTGGTGGCGGCTGACGACGGCGTGATGCCGCAGACGATCGAGGCGCTCAACCACGCGCTGGCTGCCGACGTCCCGATCGTGGTCGCGGTCAACAAGATCGACCGCGAGGGTGCTGACCCGACCAAGGTCCGCGGTCAGCTCACCGAGTACGGCCTGGTGCCGGAGGAGTACGGCGGCGACACGATGTTCGTCGACGTCTCCGCCGTCACCCGGGTCGGCCTGGACGAGCTGCTCGAAGCGGTCATCCTGACCGCGGACGCGGCGCTCGACCTGCGCGCCAACCCCGAGATGGACGGTCAGGGTGTGGCCATCGAGGCCCACCTCGACAAGGGTCGTGGCCCCGTGGCCACCGTCCTGGTCCAGCGCGGCACGCTGCACGTCGGCGACTCGATCGTGGCCGGAACGGGGTACGGACGCGTCCGGGCCCTGCTCGACGACCACGGCCAGAACGTCACCGAGGCGCCGCCGTCGTTCCCGGTCCAGGTGCTCGGTCTGACCGCCGTCCCAGGCGCCGGCGACAGCTTCATCGTCGTCGACGACGACCGGATGGCCCGGCAGATCGCCGAGCGGCGTGCGGCCCGGCTGCGGATGGCGGCCCAGGCGGCCGGCACCCGGCGCAAGACGCTGGACCAGCTGTTCGACTCGCTCGAGAAGGGCGAGGAGCAGGAGCTGCGCCTCATCCTCAAGGGCGACGGTGCTGGTTCGGTCGAGGCGCTCGAGGACGCGCTCGCCAAGATCGACGTCGGCGACGAGGTCAGCCTGCGGGTCATCGACCGCGGCGTCGGTGCGATCACCGAGACCAACGTCAGCCTGGCGGCGGCGTCGAACGCGGTCATCGTCGGCTTCAACGTCCGTCCGCAGGGCAAGGCGACGGAGCTGGCCGACCGCGAGGGTGTGGACATCCGGTACTACTCGGTCATCTACGCCGCGATCGACGAGATCGAGGCTGCGCTGAAGGGCATGCTCAAGCCGATCTACGAAGAGGCCCAGCTCGGTCAGGCGGAGATCCGCGAGATCTTCCGCTCGTCCCGCGCCGGCATCATCGCCGGTTGCATGGTCATCGGTGGCTCGATCCGGCGCAACGCCAAGGCCCGTCTGCTGCGTGAGGGTGTGGTCATCACCGAGACCACGATCAGCTCGCTGCGCCGGGAGAAGGACGACGCCACCGAGGTCCGGGAAGGGTTTGAGTGCGGCCTCACGCTGCACAACTACTCCGACATCCGGACCGGCGACATCGTCGAGACGTACGAGATGCGCGAGAAGGCTCGGAGCTAGTCAGCTGAGGACGGGCGGGGCCGCCGATGGGCGGCCCCGTTCGTTACTTCCGACCGTAGTTCTTATCACTTAGCAAATCAGCTGATAATTTCGCTGCATGAGCTTCTCAGGTCCGCCGGCATCGACGTGGCCCGCGATTGGCTACGAGAAGCTGTGGGACAGCAGGAGCTCGAACCTCGCCGTCAGCCGGTCCGATCAACGACGGGCGTACGGGACGTACGAGGCTGCTGTGCCAGCCACCATCGCCCAGCTCGACTACCGTGCGCCGGCCGAGCTCGCGGCCGCCGTCGAGGACGCGGCTGCCGAGCTCGCCCGGTACGACGCCGAGATGGCCACGGGCCCCACCCCTCTCGACGCGATCCTGCTGCGGAGCGAGTCGGCTGCGTCGTCCCAGATCGAAAACCTCACCGCCTCCGCCCGGAGCATCGGGCTCGCCGAGCTCGGTGATCCCAGTCGGGTCAACGCGAGTCTGGTCGTGGCGAACGTGCAGGCCATGCGGTGTGCACTCGAGCTGGCCCAGGACCTGACCCCCGACACGGTCATGGCGATGCACCGAGCCCTGCTGGTGGAAAGCGCGCCAGACATCGCCGGTGCTTGGCGGGCCGAACCGGTCTGGGTCGGCCGGTCCGGACTGAGCCCGCTCGGCGCCGAGTACGTGGCGCCGGACGCAGGACGGGTCCCGGGCTTGATGGAGGACCTGATGAGCTACGCGCGCCGGGTCGACCAGCCGGTCCTGGCCCAGGCCGCTCTGTCCCACGCCCAGTTCGAGACCATCCACCCGTTCCCTGATGGCAACGGGCGTACTGGCCGGGCGCTGCTGCACTCGATGCTGCGGCACCACCGGCTCAGCCGGCACGTCACGGTGCCCGTCTCCGCGGGTCTGCTCGCCGACGTGTCCGGCTACCACGACGCGCTGACGGACTACCGTGCCGGCAACCCGGACACCATCGTGCAGCTGACCGTCGACGCGACCTTTCGGGCCATCAGCAATGGCCGCGTCCTCGCCGCGCAGCTCGCGACGGTCCGCGCGAACTGGCGGGCAGCGATCATTGCGCGTCGCGACTCGGCGGTCTGGGTCGCGGCCGACCTCTTCCTGGACCGACCCGTGCTCGACGCCGTCGAGGTTGCCCAGGCGCTGGGCATCGCGGTACCCAACGCCCACCGTCACCTTGCGCGGCTGACCGAGGCAGGGGTGCTCACCCCGTTTTCCCTCTACCGGCGGGGTCGGGCGTGGCGCGCGGATGCGGTACTGGAGGCCTTGGACGCCTTCGCCGCCCGGGCTGGGCAGCGCAGCCGGTCCTGACTGGCACAATAGAAGGCTGTCGTCTGAGGAGGAAGTCATGGCATCGCCACGCGTGCTCAAGCTCGCCGACCAGATCAAGGTGATCGTGGCGGAGATGCTGGAGCGCAAGATCAAGGACCCCCGCCTCGGTTTCGTCACCGTGACCGACGTCCGGCTCACCGGCGACAGCCGCGAGGCGACCGTGTTCTACACGGTGCTCGGCTCCGAGGAGGACCGCGTCGGTACGGCCGCCGCGCTCAAGTCGGCCAGCGGGCTGATCCGCTCCCAGGTCGGCAAGCAGCTGGGGATGAAGTTCACCCCGACCGTGGCCTTCATCGCCGACGCCATCCCCGAGACGGCTCGTCAGCTCGACGACCTGCTCGAACGGGCCCGCGCCGTCGACGCCCGGGTCGCCGAGGTCGCCAACGGCAAGACCTACGCCGGCGACGAGGACCCGTACAAGCACGACGAGCCCGAGACCGACGACCTCGCCGAAGGCGTCCCCGACAGCAGGGACCTCGACCGCTGAGCAGCCGCAACAGTACGGGGCCGTCCGGGCTGGTCGTGGTGGACAAGCCGGCCGGCCTGACCTCCCACGGTGTGGTCGCCCGGGTCCGCCGGATCCTCGGCACCCGCAAGGTCGGCCACGCCGGCACGCTCGACCCGATGGCCACCGGCGTGCTGCTGGTCGGGGTCAACCGCGCCACCCGGCTGCTCGGCCACCTGATGCTGACGACGAAGACCTACACCGCCACCCTCAGGCTCGGCGTCGGCACTCTCACCGACGACGCCGAGGGGGAGGTCGCGGCGACCCCTGGCGTCGGGGACGTCTCGCCGGACCAGCTCGAGGCCGCCATGGCGATCTTTCGCGGCGCCATCGCCCAGGTCCCGACCGCGGTGTCGGCGATCAAGGTCGACGGCGTCCGCTCCTACGCCAAGGTGCGGGCCGGCGAGAGCGTCGAGCTGACGGCCCGACCCGTCACGGTGCACCGCTTCGCCCTGCTCGACCGCCGCGCCGTCACCGTCGACGGGGTCGCCTGCCTCGACCTCGACGTGGTCGTGGTCTGCAGCTCGGGCACCTACATCCGCGCCCTGGCTCGCGACCTCGGCGCCGCCCTCGGCTCGGCCGGCCACCTGACGGCGTTGCGCCGGACTCAGGTCGGACCGTTCGGGCTGGACGAAGCCTCGACGCTGACCGACCAGACCGAGACCCTCGAGCTGCTCAGCATGACCGAGGTCGCGCGTCGCTGCTTCCCGGTGCTCGTGGTCGACGCGGCGGACGAGGCGTCGGTCCGGGTGGGCCGGGCGCTGCCCGACCGTCCGCTGGCCGCCGACCTGGTTGCGCTGCTCAGCGCGGAGGAGGAGTTCCTGGCCCTCTACTCTCCGCGCGGCGACGGCGCGGTCCCCGAGGCCGTGTTCTGCGGCTGAGCGGCAGGCGAGGCGTTCTCGGTCGATGGTTAACTGGGCGCCGGAGGCGGACCGCCTCCCTCGTCCGCGCGTGAGAAAGGTGCACCGATGGCCGGCGACCCGGTGGTCGTGATCGGCAACTTCGACGGCGTCCACCGTGGCCACGTCGAGCTGCTGCGCACCGCGCGGGCCGCGGAACCCGGAGCGCCGCTGGTGGCGGTCACCTTCTGGCCGCACCCGATGTCGGTGGTCCGCCCGGACCAGGCCCCGTTGCTCCTGACCACGCTCGAGGCGCGCGTCGCGCTGCTCGAGCAGGCCGGGGTGGACCGGGTGGTGGTCGTGGACTTCACCGCCGAGGTCGCCAGCTGGAGCCCCGCGGAGTTCGTCGAACGCGTCCTCGACCCGCTGCACCCGCGCCGGGTCGTGCTCGGAGAGAACTTTCGCTTCGGCTTCCGCGCCGCCGGCACGGTGGCGACCCTGGCCGAGCTCGGCGCCGGCCGGTTCGTCGTCCAGCCGGTCGGGCTGGTCACCGACGGCGCCCTGCCCAGCTCGTCCACCCTGATCCGGCACGCGGTGCTCGAGGGCGACTTCGGCCGGGTCCGCGAGCTCAGCGACCAGACGTTCCGGTCCACCGGCGTGGTCGTCCAGGGTGACCAGCGGGGCCGGCTGCTCGGCTACCCGACCGCGAACGTCGCCGTCGCTCCCGGCATGGTCGTGCCTGCTGACGGCGTCTACGCCGGCTGGGTCACCCGGCTCGACGGACCCGCACCGCGCTGGCCGGCCGCCATCTCGGTCGGCACCAACCCCACCTTCGACGGTCTCGAGCGCCGGATCGAGGCCTACGTCCTCGACCGCGACGACCTCGAGCTCTACGGGGTCGAGATCGCCATCGACTTCTACGCCCGGATCCGCGGCCAGGTCCGCTTCGCCGGGATGGAGGCGCTGATCGAGCAGATGCACCACGACGTCGAGCAGATCCGGCACGTGCTGCAGGTGTCGTGACCGCCTTGGCTGGCTCAGCCCCTGGCGAACAGCGCCAGCACCCAGATCAGGCCGAGCAAGCCGGCGAACATCAGCGCGATCTGCGCTCCCATCGCGGCCCGACCGCCACGACGCGGTCCGCGGCGGGGATCGACGACGAAGTTGGCGGGCAGCAGCCAGAACAGTCCCGCCAGCACGGCGGCGCCGCCGAGCATGACCAGCCAGCCGGGCAGCCCGAGGTAGCGCTCGCCCTCGAGGACGTGCAGGAAGCCACTGGCGAGAAGCCAGCCGCCGAGACCGCCGACCAGGGCGATCAGCACGTTGCTGGGGCTGAGCAGCCGGCGCGGACGCTGCTCACCGAACTGCGACGCGTACGCTCTGGCCGGCCCGAACGCCTGCTCGGGCGGTTCGCCGGCCTCGGCGGCGTGCGACTCGACCTCGGCGACGATCTGCCCGATCCGGGCGCCGTCGACGTCGCGCAGCTGCAGCCACATGGTGAGGTCACGGGTGTACCGACGGGTGGCGCGGATGCTGACGGTGGTCATCGGGTCTCCTCGATCGTCGTGGAACGGACCGTGCTGTTCTCGGGTGGACGACCGGCGGCCAGCAATGCGCCGACGCGCCCCGTCCACCGGTTCCAGTCCTGCTGGCGCTCGCGACGGGCGGCCCGTCCGGCCTCGGTGATCTCCACCAGCTTGCGGCCCGGCCCGCCGAGGCCCTCGACCCAGCGGGTCGAGGTGAAGCCCTGCTCTTCGAGCCGGGTGAGCACGGGGTAGAGCGTGCCGCCCTTGACCTCGCCCAGTCCGGACTTCTGGAGGTGCCGCGCGACCTGGTAGCCGTGGGTCGTCCCCAGGTCCTCCACGGCCGCGAGGACGCACAGCTCGAGGGCCGCGCGAGTCCACGAGGTGGGCCAGCTGTCGTCGTCCATGACTAGATCCTAGATCAAACTAGTCAGTTAGACAACCTAGTCCGGGGGAGCTCGGTGGAGGTCAGGGTGCGGCAGGCTGGGACCCAGCGACCGGACGACCGCAGGAGAGCCTCGTGACCATCCGACTTGACCCCACGATCGAGACCACCGCCGACGTCTTCTCCGCCGCGCACGCCCCGGTCCTGACCATCGACCCCGGCGACACGCTGATCGTCCGCTCCCTCGACGCGTCGGGCTACCTGGAGCCGCAGCAGCACCCCGGCCAGGAACAGCACAAGCTGCGGCCGCAGAGCCGGGGGCACTGCCTGACCGGTCCGATCGCGGTCCGCGGCGCCCGTCCCGGCCAGCGGCTGGCCCTGCGGCTGCACGCGCTGCGACCCGACCCCTGGGGCTGGACCGTCGCGGCAGCGCTGGACACCCCGGTCAGCCGGCGGCTCGGCCTGGTGGAGGGCCCGCCGTCGTGGTTGCTCTGGCAGCTGGACGCCGACGCCCGTACGGGTCGGGAGAGCCGCGGGTTTGTGCGCGACCTGGCGCCGTTCCTCGGTGTGATGGGCGTCGCTCCCGCCGAGCCGGGGGAGCACTCCACCATCGCGCCCCGCGCGGCCAGCGGTGGGAACATCGACTGCCGTGAGCTCGTCGCCGGCTCCACCCTCTATCTGCCAGTCGCCGTTCCGGACGCGCTGCTCTACCTGGGCGACGGGCACGCCGCCCAGGGTGACGGCGAGGTGGGCGGTACGGCCATCGAGTGCGCGATGACCACCGAGCTGACCGTCGACCTCGTCGACGACCGGCCGCTGACCCAGATCCACGCCGAGACCCCCGCGGGCCTGATCACGTTCGGCTTCGACGCCGACCTCAATCTGGCCGCGGGGGACGCCCTGGACGCCATGGTCGGCTGGCTGGCCCTGCGGTACGAGGTCGACCGGGCCACCGCGCTCGCGCTGGCCAGCACCGCTGTCGACCTGCGGATCACCCAGATCGCCAACCAGACCTGGGGTGTGCACGCCCTGCTGCCCGCCGACGGCCTACGCTGAGCCCAACGAGCCGAGCCGACGAGCCGAGCCGACAAGTACCGGCGCGATTCGGCCATCCGGGCGCCCGCTGGTAGATTGAGGGCGCCGTTCTAACGGCCGCGGACTTCCAAGAGCTCCCCACCACACCGCGTGAACCCCTCATCGGGCCCGGGGGGCGCCGCGCAACGGGAAACCGAGAGGAGAGCACGTGCCATTTGACGCTGCCATCAAGAAGCAGACCATCGAAGAGTTCGCGACCAGCGAGGGCGATACGGGTTCTCCCGAGGTCCAGGTCGCGGTTCTCACCCGGCGCATCGCGCACCTGACCGAGCACCTCAAAGAGCACAAGCACGACCACCACAGTCGTCGTGGCCTGATGCTCCTCGTCGGTCAACGCCGCCGGTTGCTCAACTACGTGGCCAAGACCGACATCAACCGGTACCGCTCGCTGATCGAGCGGCTCGGCTTGCGTCGCTGACGCTGCAGGAGCGGTCCTCCTCGCCCCACCGGGGCCAGCAGGGCCGCTTCGCTGTTTCCACAACTGAATAGACGAACTCACACCTGAGATCGCATCCCACCCGGCACGTCATCGGAGTGTCTCGGTCCTCGGTAGTGGTTTTCGGGTCCCGCCCAGAAGGCGCCGCAGAGATGTCTGCTCGACCCGCGAACCTCGATCGAAGACCGGGCTCCATGCCGTGGTCGGCCTGTCACCGGGGGTGACTGGCCCGGGGTGGGCGATGCGGTCCACATCCGGCGCAGCCGTCCGCGGCGCGCCACAGAAAGGATTCCCGTGGAGGGACCTGAACTGCACTACACCGAAGCCGTCATCGACAACGGCGCCCTGGGGCGCCACGTCGTCCGTTTCGAGTCGGGCCTGCTGGCCCGACAGGCCGCCGGCTCGGCCGTGGTCTACCTGGACGAGGACACGATGCTCCTCTCGGCGACGACCGCCCAGAGCAAGCCGCGCGACGCCATCGACTTCTTCCCGCTCACCGTCGACGTCGAAGAGCGGATGTACGCGCTCGGGCGCATCCCCGGCTCCTTCTTCCGTCGCGAGGGCCGCCCGTCCGAAGGCGCCATCCTCACCTGCCGGCTGATCGACCGCCCGCTGCGCCCCAGCTTCGTCAAGGGGCTGCGCAACGAGGTCCAGGTCGTCGTCACCGTGATGGCGCTGAACCCCAACAAGACCTACGACGTGGTCGCGATCAACGCGGCGTCGATGTCCACCCAGCTCGCCGGCCTGCCCTTCACGGGGCCTGTCGGCGGCGTCCGCGTCGCCTTGATCGGTGACCAGTGGGTCGGCTTCCCCGACGTCGATCAGCTGCACCAGTCGACCTTCGACATGGTCGTCGCCGGCCGCGTGACCGCCGACGGCGACGTCGCGATCATGATGGTCGAGGCCGAGTCCACTGCGCAGACGTGGGACCTCGTGCGCTCCGGCAAGACGGCCCCGACCGAAGAGGTCGTGGCGTCCGGCCTCGAGGCGTCCAAGCCGTTCATCAAGGCCCTGTGCGACGCGCAGGCCGAGCTGGCGGCGCACTTCCCGAAGACGACCGCGGAGTTCCCGATCTTCGCCGACTACGCCGACGACGTGTTCGCGGCCGTCTCCGAGTCCGCCTCCACCGAGCTCGCCTCGGTGATGTCGATCGCCGACAAGCAGGACCGCGAGTCCGCCACCGACGCGCTCAAGGCCACGACGGTCTCCGCGCTGGCCGAGCAGTTCGCCGGCCGCGAGAAGGAGATCTCCGGCGCGTACAAGGCTCTGACCAAGAAGCTCGTCCGGCAGAAGATCCTGACCGACCACGTACGCATCGACGGCCGCGGCCTGACCGACATCCGCACGCTGTCCGCTGAGGTCGGCGTGCTGCCCCGGGTGCACGGATCGGCGCTGTTCCAACGCGGCGAGACCCAGATCCTGGGCGTCACCACGCTGAACATGCTGGGCATGGAGCAGAAGCTGGACACCCTCGCCCCCGAGACGTCCAAGCGCTACATGCACAACTACAACTTCCCGCCCTACTCCACCGGGGAGACCGGCCGGGTCGGCTCGCCCAAGCGGCGCGAGATCGGTCACGGCGCGCTCGCCGAGCGGGCGCTGGTGCCGGTGCTGCCGACGCGTGAGGAGTTCCCGTACGCCATCCGTCAGGTCTCCGAGGCGCTCGGCTCGAACGGGTCCACCTCGATGGGCTCGGTCTGCGCCTCGACGCTGGGCCTGCTGAACGCCGGGGTGCCGCTGCGCGCGCCGGTCGCCGGCATCGCCATGGGCCTGGTGTCCGACACCGTGGACGGCGAGACGCGCTACGTCGCGCTGACCGACATCCTCGGGGCCGAGGACGCCATGGGTGACATGGACTTCAAGGTCGCCGGCACGCGGGACTTCATCACCGCCCTGCAGCTGGACACCAAGCTCGACGGCATCCCCGCCTCCGTGCTGGCCGGCGCGCTGACCCAGGCCAAGGACGCCCGGAACACCATCCTGGACGTCATGTACGAGGCGATCGACGCCCCGGACGAGATGAGCCTGTTCGCCCCGCGGATCATCACCATCCAGATCCCGGTCGACAAGATCGGCGAGGTCATCGGCCCGAAGGGCAAGGTGATCAACCAGATCCAGGACGACACCGGCGCCCAGATCTCGATCGAGGACGACGGCACCATCTACGTGGGTGCGGACTCCGGCGACAAGGCCGAAGCCGCCCGCGCGCTGATCAACGCCATCGCCAACCCGACGATGCCCGAGAAGGGCGAGCGCTACCTGGGCACGGTCGTCAAGATCACCGCCTTCGGTGCGTTCATCTCCCTGCTCCCGGGCAAGGACGGGCTGCTGCACATCTCCAAGCTGCGCCCGCTCGCCGGCGGCCAGCGGGTCGAGAGCGTCGAGGACGTCGTCAGCGTCGGTCAGAAGATCCAGGTCGAGATCAACGAGATCGACGACCGGGGGAAGCTCTCGCTGATCCCGGTGGTCGAAGAAGCGGTCTCCGTCTAGGTTGACCAGCTCCTCTTCGGGCTCAGGCTCGGCCGGCTCCCGCAGCCGCTCCGCACGGCGTCACTCCTTCGTGGGTGGCGCCGTGCGGCGTACCACCATGCCGAACGGCCTGCAGGTCGTCACCGAGCACATGCCGGCCAGCCGGACGTTCTCGGTCGGGGTCTTCGTGGGTGTCGGGTCGCGGGACGAGACCCGTGCGCTGCACGGGGCCTCGCACTTCCTCGAGCACGTGCTGTTCAAGGGCACCCTCCGGCGCAGCGCCGAGGAGATCTCGGCCGCGGTGGAGGCGGTGGGCGGTGAGCTGAACGCCTACACCACCAAGGAGTACACCTGCTTCTACGCGCGGGTGCTGCGTTCGGACGCCGCGCTGGCCGTCGACGTGCTGAGCGACATGATCAGCGCCTCGCGGATCACCGCAGCCGACGTGGACGCCGAACGGGCGGTGATCCTGGACGAGATCGCCATGCACGCCGACGACCCCGGTGAGGTGGTCTCCGAGCTGGTCAGCGACCGCATCTTCGCCGGCTCCGGCCTCGGCCAGGCCGTCATCGGCTCACCCCCTTCGATCGAGGCGCTGAGCCGGGACCAGATCGTGCGGCACTGGCGGCGGCACTACAGCCCCGCCTCGCTGGTCGTCGCCGCCGCTGGTCACGTCGACCACGACCAGCTGGTCACCCAGCTCGCCGGTCTCGACGCCCGCCCCTCGCCCGCCACGCCGCGCGTCCGGCGGGGGAGCGCGCCCAGCCCGCAGCCGGGCCTGGTCAGCGAGCACCGCCGGGTCGAGCAGGCCAGCGCCGTCCTCGCCTATCCCGGGGTCGGCATCTTCGACGACCGCCGCTACCCGATGGGCCTGCTCTCCCTGGTGGTCGGCGGCGGGATGGCGTCCCGACTCTTCGTCGAGGTGCGCGAACGGCGCGGGCTGACGTACGGGATCGACGCCGGCGACACCTCCTACGCCGAGGCGGGGCTGTGGAGCGTCGACTGGCAGTGTGCCCCCAACCGGCTGGCGGAGATCATCACGCTCGTCCAGGCGACCCTGGCCGAGGTCGCCGAGCACGGCGTCACCGACGCCGAGCTGGCCCGCGCCCAAGGCCAGATGCGCGGCCAGACCGTGATCTCCTACGAGAGCCCGGGCAGCCGGATGAGCCGGCTCGGGGCCAACACGCTGGCCGGTGACGACCGGACGCTGGCCGAGGTGCTCACCCGCTTCGACGCGGTCACCGCCGCTGAGGTGCAGGCCGAGGCCGCGCTGCTGTTCAGCCAGCCGGCCGTGCTCGGCCTCGTCGGACCGCGGATTCCTGCGCGGGTACTGAAACACTGGAGCGCGTGAGCAGCGAACGCAAGGGGGATCCGGTGACCCGGGTAGCAGTCTTCGGGGCGCGGGGCCGGATGGGTGCCGAGGTCTGTCGGGCGGTCGAGACCGCTGCGGACCTCGAGCTCGTCGCGGCGGTGGACGTCGGGGACGACCGAGCCGTCGCCGCGACCGCCGAGGTGGTCGTCGACTTCACCCACCCCGACGCCGTGATGGCCAACCTGGCCTGGTGCGTCGAGCACGGCATCTCGGCGGTGGTCGGGACGACCGGGTTCGACGACGAGCGGCTCGACCGGCTCCGGGGGCTGCTCGCCGCCCGGCCGGAGGTCGGCATCCTCGTGGCGGCGAACTTCTCCGTCGGCGCGGTGCTGCTGATGCGCTTCGCCGAGCAGGCGGCCGCCTTCTACGACAGCGTCGAGATCATCGAGCTGCACCACGCGGGCAAGGCCGACGCCCCCTCCGGTACGGCGGCGATGACGGCCCGGCGGGTCGCCGCTGCGCGGTCCGCTGCCGATCTGCCGCCCTCGCCCGACGCAACCGCGCACGAGCTCGCCGGCGCGCGCGGCGCCGACGTGTCCGGTGTCCGGGTGCACAGCGTCCGGCTGCGGGGTCTGGTCGCCCACCAGGAGGTGCTGCTCGGGGCCGAGGGCGAGACGCTGACCCTGCGGCACGACTCGCTCGACCGGGTCTCCTTCATGCCCGGCGTGCTCGCGGCCGTCCGCGCGGTCGGGTCGCGGCCCGGGCTGACGGTCGGCATCGAACCGGTCCTCGGGCTCACCTGATGGCCGCCAAGCGGCGCCGCAACGCCGCGGGGGTCGGACTGCTCGTGTTCCTGCTGCTCGGTGTCCTGGTGGCCGTCGGGCTGTTCGCGGCCGACCGGTACGCCCTCGGACGGACCGAACGGGAGTCCGCCGCCCAGCTGCGGGGCCAGCTCGGCACCCCCACGGTCCCGACGGTGGAGGTCGAGGGGTGGCCGTTCCTCACCCAGGTGCTCGCCCGGGACCTCAAGCGTGTGCACGTGGTCGCCGACGGCATCGGTGCCGCACCCACCGCCGCCAGCGGCAGCACCGTCCGGGTCAGCCGCGCTGACCTGGTGCTCACCGACGTGACGAGCTCGGACTGGTTCCAGACGATGACCGCCCAGCACGTCGAGGGCACGGCCCTGATGGAGTACGCCGAGCTCGGCTCGCTCTCCAGCGTCCCGCTGACCTACGCCGGCGACGGCCGGCTGCGGGTCGAGCAGTCGACCTCGTTCTTCGGGGCCTCGGTGACCGCCCTGGTGACCGGGACGCCGCGCCTCGACGTCGACGCCCAGACGATCATCCTGGCCGACCCGACGATCTCCGTCGCCGGGATCGAGCTGCCTGAGGCCACCGCGGCCGCGCTGCTGCGCGCCCTGGTCAAACCGATCCCCGTCACCGGCCTGCCCTTCAACCTCACCCTCAGCTCGCTGGCCGCCGAGGACGACGGCCTGCACGCCGGCCTCGAGGGCAACAAGGTCGACTTCCACCGCTGACCCTTACCCCACGGGCCCTGAGCTTGTCGAAGGCCTCGAAGAGGTTGCGCCGATCAAGCCCGGCTAGCCGTCCGCCAGGTCGGTGTGCAGCCGGACCTGGGTGAGCCGGACGGCCTCGTCGTCGGTACCGATCTCGCGGCTGCTGCCGTCGGGCACCCAGCCGGCCGCCCCGAGAAAGCCCCGCAACGCCTGGTCGTCCTCGCCGACCCACCACCGGGCGTGGCGGAAGCCGTCGGCCCGCAGCGTGTCGGCGCAGGCGTTCAGCAGCCGCGAGCCGTGGCCCCGGTGCCGGGCGGGCGGGTCGACGGCGAACTCCTGCACCTCGCCGTCCGCCGCCTCGTCGGCGTCAGGGTCCTGGCCGGGGACGGTGGTGGCAAAGCCGACCACCCGGGCGTCCGCGATGGCTACGAGCACCCGGTAGCGCGCCTTTGGCGGCCGGCTGATCGCCTGTCCCCACGCCTGCGTCATCTCCTCAGCCGACACCCCGCCGAGCACGGTGGCCGCCACCTCAGCAGACAGCTCGCTGCTCCAGACCCGCCGCTGGAGGTCCGCGACGGCCGCAGCCTCGGCGGGCCAGGCGAGTCGGACAGAGTCGGCGAGGGGGCCGGGGGTGGTCGTCACGACGGCGATGCTAACCGTTGAGCTCGCGTGTGAAGCAGATCACCTCTGGGCTCGGTAACGAGACCGGGAGCTGACGCGATGTAGTAGCTGAGTCCCGCGGCTTCCTGAACCCCCGAGCAGGTAACCGCGGGACTTCTTGCTGTCCGGAGGTCGCCAGTGGTCATCTGGCGACGAGCGCTGAGCGCGCTTTCGGCGTGTTGTCCCCTGTAACGTAGACGCTCGTGGCCGCCAGCAGCTTGAAAAATCCCCCGCCCCTTGCCGACAACGCCCTCCGCGTGATCCCGCTCGGCGGGCTCGGCGACATCGGCCGCAACATGACCGCGCTGGAGTACCGGGGCCAGCTCCTGCTGATCGACTGCGGGGTGCTGTTCCCCGAGGAGGCCCATCCCGGCGTGGACCTGATCCTGCCCGGCTTCGAGGTGATCGCCGACCGGCTGGACGACGTCGTCGGGCTCGTGCTGACCCACGGCCACGAGGACCACATCGGAGCGGTGCCCTACCTGCTGCGCCAGCGTAACGACATCCCGCTGATCGGCTCCAAGCTGACGTTGGCTCTGCTGAGCGAGAAGTTCCGCGAGCACCGGATCCGCAACGTCGACCGACGCGAGGTCGGCGACTCCGAACGGATCACCGTCGGCCACTTCGACCTCGAGTTCCTGGCGGTCAACCACTCCATCCCGGACGCGCTCGCCGTGGCCGTCCGGACCCCGGCTGGCACGCTGCTGCACACCGGTGACTTCAAGATGGATCAGCTGCCCCTGGACAACCGGACCACCGACGTCCGCGCGCTCGCGCGGCTGGGCGAGGAGGGTGTCGACCTCTTCCTCGTCGACTCCACCAACGCCGAGGTGCCCGGCTTCACCACCCCCGAACGCGACATCGCTCCGGCGTTGGAGCGGGTGTTCAGCCGCAGCCGGCAGCGGGTCATCGTGGCCTGCTTCGCCTCGCACGTGCACCGCGTCCAGCAGGTGATGGACGCCGCGTCCGAGCACGGCCGCAAGGTCGTCTACGTCGGCCGGTCGATGGTCCGCAACATGGGTGTGGCGCGTGATCTCGGCTACCTGAAGGTGCCGGCCAACACCCTGATCGAGATGCGCGACATCGACAGGTACCGGCCCCAGGACGTCGTCATCATCTCCACCGGGTCCCAGGGCGAGCCGCTGTCGGCCCTCTCGCGGATGGCCAACCGCGAGCACCAGGTGATCTCGCTGAAGCCCGGCGACACCGTCGTCCTGGCCAGCTCGATGATCCCCGGCAACGAGAACGCCATCTACCGCGTGATCAACGGCCTGACCAAGCTCGGCGCCAAGGTGGTGCACAAGGGCAACGCGATGGTGCACGTCTCCGGTCACGCCAGTGCCGGCGAGCTCTTGTTCTGCTACAACATCGTCAAGCCGCGCAACGTGATGCCCGTGCACGGGGAGAGCCGGCACCTGATCGCGAACGCCGACCTGGCCGTCGCCACCGGCGTACCTCGCGAGCGGACGATCATCGCCGAGGACGGAGCGGTGATCGACCTGCAGAACGGTCGCGCCCGCATCGTCGGCAAGGTCGACGCCAGCTACATCTTCGTCGACGGCTCCACGGTCGGCGACGTCTCGGAGGCGGCCCTCACCGACCGCAAGATCCTGGGCGAGGAGGGCTTCATCTCGGTCGTGACCGTGGTCAACACCCACTCGGGCAAGATCGTCAGCGGCCCCGACATCCACGCCCGTGGCTTCGTGGAGGGCGACGCGGTCTTCGACGACGTCCGTCCGCTGATCGCCGAGGCCATCGAGTCGGCCCTGGCCGAAGGCGTCGACGACGCCTACCGGCTGCAGCAGGTCGTCCGCCGCCGCCTCGGCAAGTGGGTCAACGACACCCACCGCCGCCGCCCGATGATCATCCCCGTCGTCATCGGGGCCTGACCCCGCGCGGGCTCCGCGGGGAGCTGGTTGGGGGACGCCGAAAACCCGCCCTCCGGGAGGAGAGCGGGTTGCGGTCGATCAGGTCAGCGGGTGACCTTGCCGGCCTTGATGCAGGAGGTGCAGGCGTTCAGCCGCTTGGGGGCTCCGGAGACGATCGCCCGGACGCGCTGGATGTTGGGGTTCCAGCGTCGGTTGGTCTTCTTCTTGGACCAAGGGACGTTGTGGCCGAAGCCCGGTCCCTTGCCGCACACGTCGCATACCGCTGCCACTGGAGTTGCTCCCGTACTTGTCAAAATCTGGTGCCGCCCGGGGGCGACGTCGGTGGATCGCCCGTAGCGGGCAACCGGAACAGAGTACCCGACCGCGACCAGCGCGGGCCAATCGAGCCGGACGCCTGCCTACTAGGGTGTTCGCGTGTCCGAGTCCGTCCGTCCTGCGCCACCGCGGCCGTTGGCCGACGCCTCAGGCGTGTGGTCGGTGTTCGACGCGTGGCTGCGCCGGGCGAGTGCGGTGATCGGTGAGTCGACCGAGGCGCTGAACGCGCTCAACGTCTTTCCCATCTCCGACGCCGACACCGGCTCCAACCTGCAGCTCACCCTCGCCGGCATCGCCCGGGCCGTGCCCGACGTCAACCGGTCCAGCATCGACGCCGTCGTCCAGGCGGCGATCCTCTCCGCGCACGGCAACTCCGGTGCCATCGTCGCCGAGATGTTCTCCAGCGTCTGCCGCAGCCTGCAGCAGCCCAGCGTGAGCATGGCCGTCGGTGGCGCCGGGGACCGGATCGCGCTGCTGCTACGTACCGTCGCCGACGCCGCCCGCCGCGCCGTGGCCCAGCCCGTGGCCGGCACCATCCTGACCGTCGCCGCCGACGCCGCCGTGGCAGCCGAGCAAGCGGCGCTGACCAGCCCGGACGACGCGCTCGCCGTGGCCCGGGCCGCCCAGACCGAGGCCCGGCTGGCCCTGCAGCGGACGCCCGACCAGCTGGAGGTGCTGGCCGAGGCTGGCGTGGTCGACGCGGGCGGCCAGGCGTACGCGCTGCTCGTGGACGCGCTGGTCGAGGTGCTCGGCGGGGAGCCGGCCGTCCCGATCACCGCCGGTGCTCCGGCCAGCCCGGTCCGCTCGACCGGTGGCGACCCCGAGTACGAGGTGATGTACGCCCTGCACGGCGCCGAGCCCGAGGCGCTGATGGCGCTCAAGCAGAAACTGTCAGACCTCGGTCATAGCGTCGTCGTCGTGGGGGAGAGCGGGGCCAGAGGGGACAGAGCTGGCGGGATGGGGCCGGGCGTGGCCCAGGTGCACGTGCACCTCGGCGACCCGGGTGCCGCGGTGGAGGCGGCGCTGGGTCTCGGCCGGCTGTCCCAGGTGCGGATCACTGTGCTCGAACCGGTGGGCCCGGCTGTCCGGTCGGTGATCGCCGTGGTTCCCGGGCGAGGTCTGGCCCGGGCGGTCGTCGCGTCCGGAGCGGTCGCGGTGCTGACCGTCGATGACCAGCCGCTGGCGGAGCTGCTCGGGGCAGCGCTCGGTGACGCCGACGGCGACGTGGTGGTCCTGCCCAACGACCCGGTGGCCCTGGCCGCCGCGCGCCGCCTGGTCGCCGCTCGCCGGGCCGAACGCCGACCGACCCGTCCCCACCGACGGCTCGCGGTGATCCCGACCCTGACCCAGGTCCAGGGGCTGGCGGCGCTCGCGGTGCACGACCCGGACGCCGACTTCGACGCTGTCGTCACGGCGATGAGCGCCGCCGCCGGGCACGCCCGCCACGGCGCCGTCACGGTGGCCGAGACCGAGTCCGACACCCGTACGGGACGCTCGTTCCCCGGAGACGTCCTCGGGGTCGTCGAAGGCAACGTGGTCGAGGTCGGGGCCAGTGTGGTCGAGGTCGCCTGGCGGGTCGTCGAGCGGCTGCTCGCCGCGGGCGGTGAGCTGCTGACGGTGGTGCTCGGCGCCGACGCCACCCTCGAGCTGGCCGACGAGCTGACCAGCCGGACGCGGGAGCGGGCGGCCGGCGTCCAGGTCCAGGTGATCGACGGCGGCCAGCCCGGCTCCGTCGTGCTGGTGGGGCTGGAGTGACCCCCCCGTCGACGAGCCCTCCGGCCACCGGGGCGAGCAGCGCCGCGGTCAGCCCCTGGCGTACGGACACCTACCGCCGGCTGGCCGCCCGGCTCGACTCGGTGCTCGGGGACAGGACGGCCAAGCAGTTCGAGGCCCTGAAGGTACGCACGGTCGACGACCTGATGCACCACCTGCCACGCCGCTACTTCTCCGCCGCGGAGCTCAGCGACCTTTCCGCGCTCCAGCCCGAGCAGGAGGTGGCCGTGGTCGCCGAGGTCGTCGACACCCAGGCGTACAACCTGCCCAACGGCACCTACCGGACCACCAAGAAGCCGCGGCTCGAAGCCGTGATCACCGACCGGCGGGGCTCGCTGACCCTCACCTTCTTCGGGGCTGCCCATCTCATCTCGCACTGGCAGAAAGACCTGGTCCGGGGCGCCCGCGGCATCTTCGCGGGCAAGGTGAAGGAGTTCAACGCCAAGCTGCAGCTCGCGAACCCGGACTTCGTGATCCTGGACGACGAGGGTCGCGTCGTCGGCGGCGCCAAACGCAACGCTGACCTGGCCGGCGCCGTCCGCTTCCCGCTGGTCGGGCTCTACCCGATGGCCGGCAAGCTGCGGACCTGGACCATCGCGGCCTGCGCTGGCCTCGTGCTCGACCACCTCGAGGGGCTGGCCGACCCGCTGCCGGACTGGGTTCGAGCCGAGGCGGAGGTGGTCGACCTGCTGACGGCCTTCCGTGCGCTGCACCAGCCCACCGACCGGTCCGAGATCGAGGCCGGCCGCGACCGGCTGCGTTTCGACGAGGCGTTCGCCCTGCAGCTCACCATGGCCCGGCGCCGCGCGGACGCGGCCGCCCACGGGGCGGTGCCTCGACCTCGCCGTAGGGGAGGGCTGCTCGACGCCTTCGACGCCCGGCTGCCGTTCACCCTCACCGCTGGCCAGGTCGAGGTGGGCGAGGAGATCATGGCCGAGATCGCCCTCGACCACCCGATGCAGCGGCTGCTGCAGGGTGAGGTCGGGTCTGGCAAGACCCTCGTCGCGTTGCGGGCGATGCTGGCGGTGGTCGAGGCCGGCGGCCAGGCCGCGCTGCTCGCCCCGACCGAGGTGCTCGCCGCTCAGCACCACCAGACGATCACCCGGATGCTCGGCGACCTCGCCACGGGCGGGACGCTCGGCGCCGCCGACCACGCGACCGCCGTCACCTTGATCACCGGCTCCCAGAACGCCGCGGCCCGGCGGGCGGCGACTCTGCAGGCGGCGTCCGGCGAGGCCGGCATCGTGGTCGGGACGCACGCGCTGCTGGGCGCGGGTGTGCAGTTCGCCGACCTCGGCCTCGTCGTGGTCGACGAGCAGCACCGCTTCGGGGTCGAGCAGCGGGCCGCGCTGAGCGCCAAGGCGACGGCCCGGCCGCACGTGCTGGTGATGACCGCCACGCCGATCCCCCGGTCGGTGGCGATGACGGTGTTCGGCGACCTCGAGGTGTCGACGCTGCGGGAGGTACCGGCGGGTCGCGCCGACGTGACCACGGTGGTGGTCGACACCCGACGCCAGCCGACGTGGGTCGAGCGGGCCTGGCGGCGGATTACCGAGGAGGTCGCCGCGGGCCGGCAGGCCTACGTGGTCTGCGCCCGGATCTCCTCGACCGCGAGCGCCAAGCCGGACGACCTCGAGGTGCTGCCCGACGTGCCCTTCCTGACCGATCTCAGGGCTGAGGAGCTTCCGCCCGCGGCGGCGGTGGAGGACCTGTTCGCCGAGCTGTCCACCGGTCCGCTCGCCGGTCTCGCGGTGGAGATGCTGCACGGCCAGCTCGCCGCCGAGGACAAGGACGCGGTGATGCGGCGGTTCGCGGCGGGCGAGACCGACGTCCTAGTCGCGACCACCGTGATCGAGGTCGGCGTCGACGTGCCGAACGCTTCGGTGATGGTCGTCTGCGACGCCGACCGCTTCGGCATCTCACAGCTGCACCAGCTGCGCGGCCGGATCGGACGCGGTGGCCACCCGGGCGTCTGTCTGCTGCTGAGCGGGGTGCCCGCCGACAGCCTCGCCGGTGAGCGGCTCGCGGCCGTCGCGGCCACCCGGGACGGGTTCGCGCTGGCCGAGGTCGACCTCGAGCAGCGCCGGGAGGGTGACGTGTTGGGCGCCAGCCAGTCCGGGCACCGGTCGAGCCTGCGGCTACTGCGGGTGCTGACCGACGCCGACGTCATCACCGTGGCCCGGGACCTCGCCGAACGCTGCGTCACCGCCGATCCCGACGTCACCGACCCGGGCCTGGCTGACATGGTCGCCCTGGTCGAGCGGCAGGCGGCCGGCGACTGGCTGGAGCGGACGTGAGCCGGATCATCGCCGGCTCGCGCGGCGGCCGCCGGCTGTCCGTACCGGCCGGGTCGCGCACCCGGCCCACCACAGACCGGGTGCGCGAGGCGCTCTTCTCCGCCGTTGCCGCCTGGGCCGGGACGGCGGACGCCCCCGCCGACCAGTCGCTCGCGGGCCTCGCCGTGGCCGACCTGTACGCCGGGTCCGGCGCCGTGGGGCTGGAGGCCGCGAGCCGTGGGGCCGAGCCGGTACTGCTCGTCGAGTCCGACCGGCGGACCGCCCAGCTGATCGGCCGCAACGCTGCCGAGCTGGGGCTCGGGGTGCAGCAGCAGAGCGTCCGGGTCGAGCAGCTGGTGGCCGCCGGGGCGCCCAGGCCCTTCGACGTGGTCTTCCTCGACCCCCCGTACGACCTGGCCGCCGCTGCAGTCGAGGCCGTGCTGGCCGACCTGGTCGCGCACAGCTGGCTCGCCCCGGACGCGCTGGTCGTCGTGGAACGCAGTCGGCGAGGCGACGCCGTGTCCTGGCCGGCAGGGGCGGGGGAGACCTGGACGAAGAGCTACGGCGAGACCGTGCTGCACTACGCCATCTTTCCTGGGGCGATCTTTCCTGGGGCCATCTTTCCCGGGGCCATCTTTCCCGGGGCGACCTCTCGCGGGGCGACCTCCCCGGCTGCGACCTCCCCGGCTGTGACCACCGAGGTCTGGACACCTCTGTCGTGAGGCCCGGACCCCGCCGACGCTGGAGGAGCACCCCATGACGCGCGCAGTCTGCCCCGGCTCGTTCGACCCGGTCACCCTCGGCCACCTCGACGTGATCGGCCGGGCGGCGGCGATGTTCGACGAGGTGGTGGTCGCGGTCGGTGACAACATCTCCAAGCGCGGCTGGTTCTCCCCGACCGAGCGGGTGGCGATGCTGCGCGAGGCCTGCGCGGCCTGGCCGGGCGTCCGGATCACGCTCTTCGGTGGCCTGCTGGTCGACTTCTGCCGGGCCGAGGGGATCGGAGTCGTGGCCAAGGGCGTCCGGTCCTCCGCCGACGTGGCCTACGAGCTGTCGATGGCCCAGATGAACCGCCGGCTCACGGGTCTCGACACCGTCTTCTTGCCCACGGCACCTGAGTGGTCGTTCCTGTCCTCCTCCCTGGTCCGGGAGGTGGCGGGCCTCGGCGGGGACGTCACGCCGTTCCTCTCCCCGGCCGTCGCCGACCAGGTCCAGCGCCGGGCGGCGGCCCGACGCGAGCCGACGGCCGGTTAGCATGGCTGCTGAGATCTGCGCCACCAGGTGGCACGTGGGGGCGTGCTGTCGTCGTGCTTGAGGAGTGCCATGTCGGACCGGACCACCACCACGGTCAAGCCCACGTCATCGAAGCCCCCGTCGCCGAAGCCCGCGCCGGTCAAGCCCACCGCCGAGGAAAAGCTGGCGCAGCTGCGCGAGCTCGTCCTGAGCGCCCGGGCCATGCCGATGTCGGCGTCCTGCGTGGTCAACCGAGGGGACGTCCTCTCGGCCATCGACGAGGTCATCGACCACCTCCCGGACGAGATCAGTGACGCGCAGCGGGTGATCGACCGGTCCTCGGCCAAGATCGCCGAGGGCGAGGCCGAGCGTGAGCGGATCGTCGCCGAGGCCAAGAACGAGGTCAGCCGGCTGGCCCGCGAGAGCGAGATCGTCACGACCGCCGAGGGCATGGCCGCCCGGATCTTGAGCGACGCCGAGCACGAGGCGGCGGCGCTCCGCAAGGAGACCGACCTGTTCATCGACTCCCGGATGGCGGGTTTCGAGTCGGTGCTGCACAAGACCTCCAGCCAGGTGAAGACGGCGCGGGCGCGGCTCGCCGAGCGCAGCAACCTCGACCCGGCGCGGACGCCCGCTTCGCCGACCACCCCGGCCGGCTGAGGACGGCGTGCCAGACTGGGCGCGGCGCCGGATCGCGCCGGGTTTGGTTGCCGGTCGCCCGGGACGGTAATGTTGGACGTCGGTCATGACGCTGTCAGGACTGCTGGCTTGGAAGGATCGCGATGAGCTCGCCGCATCGCCCGTTGGACCGCCGTTCCGGCTTGGTCCTCGACACCCGTGAACTGGGTCGTCGCGCGGGTGGGATGAAGGTGGTTCAGGCGACCGCTGAAGCTCCGGCAGATCTCGGCATTGCCGTGATCGGGGTACCACCCGGATCTCCGGTCGAGCTGGACGTACGGCTCGAGTCGGTGGTCGAGGGAGTGCTGGTCACCGGCATCGCCACGGTCGAGGTCCGCGGGGAGTGCGTGCGGTGCCTGGGTGAGGTCTCCGACTCGATGGAGATCGACATCCAGGAGCTGTTCGTCTATCCCGGGAACGAAGCCGAGGAGGACGAGGCCAGCAGGCTGGAGGGCGACCTGCTCGACCTCGAGCCGCTGCTCCGTGACGGTGTGGTGCTCGATCTTCCGTTCCGTCCGCTGTGCCGGGAGGACTGTGAGGGGCTGTGCGTCGAGTGTGGCGCCAACCTTAACCTCGTTCCCGACCACACGCACGAGGCGTCGCTCGACCCCCGGTGGGAAAAGCTGCGCGACCTCGAGGACGAGGCGGACGGAACCTACGATGTGCAGAGCCAGTTCCAGGGTTAGAAGATGTGCCACCTGAGGGTGGAGAAGCGAGGAGATCACCGTGGCCGTTCCCAAGAGGAAGATGTCGCGCAGCAACACGCGGCACCGCCGCGCGCAGTGGAAGGCCACGGTGCCGACGCTGGTGACGTGTGCCAACCCGGCTTGCCGCGAGAAGCACCTGCCCCACGTCACCTGCCCGTCCTGCGGTCAGTACGGTCCGCGCGCGGCTCGCCGCCAGGTCCTCGCGTCCTGATCCAGACGGAGGCAGGCTCTGGCCATCAATCGGTGGTCGAGCTGCTGGACCAGCTCGGGATGGATGTCGGTCCCGAGCTGATGACGCGTGCGCTGACGCACCGCTCGTTCGCGTACGAGCAGGGCGGTCTGCCCACCAACGAGCGGCTGGAGTTCCTCGGCGACTCCGTCCTCGGGCTCGTCGTCACCGAGCACCTCTACACCACCTATCCGGACCTTTCCGAGGGCCAGCTCGCCAAGCTGCGGGCCGCGGTGGTGAACTCGCGTGCCCTGGCCGAGGTCGCCCGCGGCCTTGACCTCGGGGCGCTGGTCCGGTTGGGCCGCGGCGAGGAGGCCACCGGTGGACGGGACAAGTCCTCGATCCTCGCCGACACCACCGAGGCTGTGATCGGGGCTGTCTTCACCGAGCACGGCATCGAGGCTTCCCGGGTCTTCGTCCACCACCTCTTCGACGCGCTGATGGTCGACGTGGCCACCCGCGGCGCCGGGCTGGACTGGAAGACGAGCTTGCAGGAACGCGCGTCGCTCGCCGGTCTCGGCGTCCCCGTGTACGAGGTCGGTGAGTCCGGCCCCGACCACGCCAAGACGTTCCAGGCCATGGTGGTGCTCGACGGTCACAGCTACGGCCCCGGCGCCGGCCGGAACAAGAAGGAAGCCGAGCAGAACGCGGCCGCGATCGCGTTTGGCGCCATCAAGGACTCACCCGCCGCCGGCAGCACCGCCGCCGCCGCGGCTCACTGATCCTGACCAGTGACCCTGCCGCGTGCCTGAGCTGCCCGAGGTCGAGACGGTCCGGCGCGGCCTGATCGCCGGCACCCTCGGTCGACAGATCGTGGCCGTGGACGTCCTGCACCCGCGCCCGGTGCGGCGGCACCTGCTGGGCCCCGAGTCGTTTGCTGCGGAGCTGGTCGGTCGGACGTTCGCCGAACCCCGGCGCCGTGGCAAGTACCTGTGGCTGCCGTTCACCGACGGCGACGCACTGCTGGCCCACCTGGGCATGAGCGGACAGTTCCGGCTGGACGCCGCGACCGCCCCGCTCGCCCCGAACACGCGGGTGCTGATCACCTTGGCCGACGGCGACCCCCAGCTGCGGTTCGTCGACCAGCGGATGTTCGGCGGCCTCTCGATCTCTGCCGGCGGCGCGGACCTGCCGGCCGAGGTCGCCCACATCGGCCGCGACCCGTTCGACCCTGAGTTCGACCTGGCCGCCGCGGTCACGCGGCTGCGGCGCAAGCGCACCGGGATCAAGCGGGCCCTGCTCGACCAGCAGCTGGTCTCGGGCATCGGCAACATCTACGCCGACGAGGCCCTCTGGTTGGCCCGGCTGCACTACGCCCGGGCCACGTCGACCCTGCCGAGAGCGCGGGCGGTCGCGGTGCTCACCGCCGCCGGCGACGTGATGGCCACTGCACTGGGCCAGGGCGGCACCTCGTTCGACACGCTCTACGTCAACGTGAACGGCGCCAGTGGCTACTTCGACCGCTCACTGGCGGTCTACGGCCAAGAAGGTCGTCCCTGCCCACGCTGCGGAACGCTCGTCCGCCGCGAGCCGTTCATGAACCGCTCGGCCTTCCGCTGCCCCCGCTGTCAGCGCACTCCCTCCGGCGCGGCGTACGCCGGCTGACCCTGGTCGGCGCCGGCACCGGCGGTATCGTGAAAGGCATCGTGGAGCGTCTCAAGCACTATCTGTTCGTCCGGCACGGTCACAACTGGGTCTTGCTGTTCCGGTTCGGCCTGGTGGGCGGTTCGGGTGTGCTGGTGAACCTGTTGGTCAGCATCCTGCTCAAGCGCAGCGGCCCGCACTTCGACGACGTGTTCCTCAACCTGCCGCTGACGTCGTTCAACGTCCGCTGGTACCACGTCTACTCGATGCTCGCCTTCTTGGTCGCCAACCTCTGGAACTTCCAGCTGAACCGGCGGTTCACCTTCCGCAGCGCCAAGCACAGCGGCTGGTGGCGCGAGTACGCACCGTTCCTCGCGGTCGGGCTGGCGGCTCAGCTCGTCGGGCTGGGCATCCTCACCCTGCTGATGCACCCGGGCTCGTTCCTCTCGCTGCCCTCCGACGTCTTCGACAACTCCAGCGGGCTGCGCACCAAGTTCTACTGGGCCCAGCTGATCGTGATCGCCATCACCGTGCCGATCTCGTTCGTGCTGAACAAGGTGTGGACCTTCTCCGCGGTCCGCGGCGGCGAGCACCCCTCGCTGGCGGAGGAAGCGCAGGCGGAGGAGGCCGAGGCCCGGATCCCCGGCCCGACCAGCAGCTCAGGCTCGACACCCGGCTGAGATGTGCCGGCCGGTCCGGCCGGACGCTTAGGGTGAGGGGGCCTTCCCGCGCCATGATCCGTTGTCCTCGGGCTGCCTAGAGAGAGGCGTACGTGCATCTCAAGAGCCTTACCCTGCGCGGCTTCAAGTCCTTCGCCTCGGCGACCACCCTGGCCTTCGAACCGGGCATCACCTGTGTGGTCGGGCCGAACGGGTCGGGCAAGTCGAACGTCGTCGACGCCCTCAGCTGGGTGATGGGGGAGCAGGGCGCGAAGTCGCTCCGCGGCGGCAAGATGGAGGACGTCATCTTCGCCGGCACCTCTGGCCGCAGCCCGCTGGGCCGCGCCGAGGTCGCGTTGACCATCGACAACTCCGACGGCGCGCTACCGATCGACTACGCCGAGGTCACGATCAGCCGGACCATGTTCCGCTCCGGTGGCTCGGAGTACGCGATCAACGGCACCGCAGCCCGGCTGATCGACGTCCAGGACCTGCTCAGCGACTCCGGGATCGGCCGCGAGATGCACGTCATCGTCGGCCAGGGCCAGCTCGACGGCATCCTGCAGGCCACGCCGGAGGGGCGGCGCGGCTACATCGAGGAGGCGGCCGGCGTCCTCAAGCACCGCAAGCGGAAGGAGAAGGCACTCCGCAAGCTGGAGGCCTGCGAGGTCAACCTCAACCGGCTGTCCGACCTGATCAACGAGATCCGGCGGCAGCTCAAGCCGCTCGGCCGGCAGGCCGACGTCGCCCGACGAGCCGCTGTGATCCAGGCCGACCTCCGCGACGCCAAGGCGCGGCTGATCGCCGACGACCTCGTCCAGGCCACCCTGGCGCTGGAGTCCGAGCTGGCCGACGAGCGGGCGCTCAAGCAGCGCCGGGTCGAGGTCGAGCAGGCGCTCGAGGACGCCCGCGAGCGTGAGCTGGCGGCCGAGGAGAACGTCCGGCAGTCGGCGCTGGCGCTGAACGCCGCTCAGGAGACCTGGTACGCCCTCGCGGCCCTGCGCGAACGGGTCGCCAGCACGATCTCGATCGCGCGCGAGCGCGTCCGGCACGCCGACCGCGACCCCGGCGAGGTCCGGGCCGGCCGCGACCCCGACGAGCTCGACCGCGAGGCGGCCGCGGTCGCCGCCCAGGAGCGTGACCTCGCCGTGCAGGTGAGCGCCAAGGCCGAGGCCCTGCGGGACGCCTCGGCTGCCCGCGCCGACGTCGAGGACGACCACCGTAGGGAAGAGGCCCGGCTTGCCGGACTGCTGCGTGCGGCCGCGGACCGCCGCGAGGGGCTGGCTCGGCTGGTCGGTCAGGTCAACGCGCTCCGTAGCCGGTCCGAGGCCGCCGGCGCCGAGATCGGCCGGCTGAGCGGGGCGTCGGCCGCCGCGACCGAACGGGCGGAGACGGCCCGGCTGGCGTTCACGTCGCTGGAGACCCGGGTGGCCGGGCTGGACGACGGCGAGCTCGGGCTGGACGCCGACCACGAGGCGGCCGTCGAGGCTCTGGACGCCGTGACTGCCGAGCTGGCCGAGCTGCGCCGGCAGGAGGTGGCCGCCACCTCCGAGCGCGCGGCTCTGGTGGCGCGCCTCGACGCCCTGCAGGTCGGGCTGCAGCGCAAGGACGCCGCCGCAGCCCTGCTCGCCGCCGCGGGCGAGGTGGCCGGGCTGCTCGGTCCGGTCGCCGGACTGCTGACCGTCGAACCCACCTACGAGGTCGCCGTGGCCGCCGCCCTGGGCCGGGCGGCCGACGCCGTGGCCGTCACCGGGCTGGACGCGGCCGTCGGGGCGTTCGGCCACCTGAAGACCGAGGACCTCGGTCGGGCGGACCTCTTGCTGGCCGGCCCGGCGGTCGACGAGACCGAGTCCTGGCCCGTCCTGCCGGAGGGGGCGCGGTACGCCGTCGAGGTGGTCGACGCTCCGGCCGAGCTGAGCGTTGCGGTTCGGACCGTGCTGGGCCGGGTGGCGGTGGTGGCTGACCTGCCGGCGGCGCGGGCGCTGCTCGCCGACCTTCCCGACATCGTGGCCGTGACCCGGGACGGCGACGTGCTGGGCGCGGTCCGCGCCGCCGGCGGCTCGTCGGCCCAGCCCAGCCTGCTCGAGGTGCAGGCGGCGATCGAGGACGCCGAGCAACGGCTGGCCGCCGCGACCCACCAGGTCGAGCGGCTGCGCTTTGCCGCCAGCGAGCTCGACGAGCGGTACCGGGCGGCGGAGCAGGGCGTCGAGATCGCGCTGGCCAAGCTGCACGAGTCCGACGCCGCGATGGCGGCGATCGCCGAGGAGCTGGGCCAGCTGAGGAGCACGGCGACCTCGGCCTCGGGGGAGGCGGACCGGCTGCGGCAGGGAATCGTCCAGGCCGAGGCCGCGCGCGACCGCGACCTCGCCGGGTTGGCCGACCTCGAGCAGCGGCTGGCGTTGGCCGAGCAGAGCGAGGGCGAGCCCGAACCCGACCCGGCGGAACGTGACCGGCTCGCCGAGGCGGCCCGGACGGCTCGGTCGGCCGAGATGGACGCTCGGCTGGCCCTGCGCACGCTGGAGGAGCGGTCCCGGTCGCTGGCCGGTCGGGCGGACGCGCTGCGCCGCGCGGCCGAGCACGAGCGGCAGGCGCGGGCCAAGGCGGCCGCGCGCCGCGAGCGGATGCTGGCCGAGGCCCGCGCGGCGGCGACCGTGCAGACCGCCGGGGCGTACCTGGCCGCGCAGCTGGAACGGTCCCTCGGCCTGGCGGCGACGGCGCGGGCTGCGGCCGAGGCCGACCGGACGGCTGCGGACACCGCGCTGCGGGACGTGCGGGCCGAGGCCCGGCGGCTGGGTGGCGACTTCGAGCACCTGGTCGACGCCGTGCACCGCGACGAGCTGGCTCGAGCCGAGCAGCGGATGCGGGTGGACGCGCTGGCCGAGCGGGCGATGACCGAGCTCGGCCTGGAGTCCGCCGCCCTGGTCCGCGACTACGGTCCAGACCAGCTGGTGCCGGTGCTGGCCCGCGAGGACGGGACCGCGCTGGGCCCAGACGACGAGCCGCCGTCCCCCTTGCCGTACGTCCGGGATCAGCAGCAGGCCCGGCTGCGCAAAGCCGAGAAGTCTCTCGGCGTCCTCGGTCGGGTCAACCCGCTGGCGCTGGAGGAGTTCGACGCCCTCGCTGAGCGGCACCAGTTCCTCGCCGAGCAGCTGGAGGACCTGCGCCAGACCCGGCGCGACCTGCTGGACATCATCACCGACGTCGACGCCCGGGTGGAGCAGGTCTTCGCCGAGGCGTACGCCGACGTCGAGGTGGCCTTCGAGCGCGTCTTCGCCCGGCTGTTCCCGGGCGGTGAGGGCCGGCTGGTGCTGACCGAGCCCGGCAGCTGGCTGACCACCGGCGTGGACGTGGAGGCGCGGCCGGCGGGAAAGAAGGTGAAGCGGTTGTCGCTGCTCTCCGGCGGCGAACGCTCCCTCGTGGCGGTGGCGTTCCTGGTCTCGCTCTTCCTCGCGCGGCCGAGCCCGTTCTACATCCTGGACGAGGTCGAGGCGGCGCTGGACGACACGAACCTCGGCCGGCTGCTGGAGATCTATGAGGAGCTGCGCGAGAGCAGCCAGCTGCTGGTGATCACCCACCAGAAGCGGACGATGGAGATCGCCGACGCCCTCTACGGGGTCACGATGCGCGGCGACGGGGTCTCCGCGGTGATCTCGCAGCGGCTGCGCGAGAGCTCGGTGGCCTGACCGCTACCTCCTCGCACGCGGCGGCGACCGTTACCGGATCGAGAGCGACGCGACCGTCGACCTCCGCGGTGCTGCGGGTACGCGGTGTCAGCATGTGAGTGCATGACAGTCCCCTTCCCCGGGCTCTGCTCGACTGTCGAGAGGCACCTCCTGTGATCGCAATCGTCGTCGCCATGATCGTCACCCTTGCCCTGGTGGGCGGGGTCGTCGGTCTCGTCCTGATGGGCATCGAGGGCCGGTGGAAAGAGCGCGCGCCGCGCCTCGCCGACCGCTTCGCTCGTGCCGCCCAGCACCTGAACGGGGACGGCCAGCCGCCCAAGGCCCTGAGCCGAAGCCACCCCTGACGCGCCGTCCGCGTTCGGCCCGAGCGAGTCGGGCGGCGCGCGGCCGCCTCTAGGATGTGCCGGTGGATCCGGTAACTCTGTGGATTATCGTCGGCGCCATCATCCTGGCCGCCTTCGTGGCGGTCGGCGTGATCGCGACCCGCCGGCGGGCGGCGCTGCTGCGCGCTCGGGAGACGCCGCAGCTCCCCGGTCAGCCGGGAGCGCCCGCCGACGCCGACGGTGACGTCGACCTGCTCGAGCGGCCGGGACCGGGCGCAAGCACCGGGGTAGCGCCGGACGTCGAGGTCGTCGAGCCCGAGCTCGTCCCGCTCGACCGGCCGGACAGCCGGGAGAGCCGGCTGGCTCGGCTGCGACGTCGGCTCTCGGGCTCCAACACTGCGCTGAGCCGTGGCCTGCTGATGCTGATCAGCCGGGACCGGATCGATGAAGAGACCTGGGAAGACTTCGAGGACGCCCTCATCACCTCCGACCTGGGGGTCGGCCCGACCACCGAGCTGGTCGAGTCGCTCCGGGCCAAGCTGCGGGTCGACGGGGTGGCCGACCCCGTACGGGCGCGGGAGATCCTGCGGACCGAGCTGGTCCGGCTGGTCGACCCGACGCTGGACCGCACGCTGAACACCGCCCGTGGTGACGTACCGGCGGTGATCATGGTCGTCGGGGTGAACGGGACCGGCAAGACGACGACGGTCGGCAAGCTCGCGCGGGTGCTGGTGGGGGAGGACAAGGACGTGGTCCTCGGCGCCGCCGACACGTTCCGCGCCGCGGCCGCTGACCAGCTGGCCACCTGGGGCGACCGGGTCGGGGTGCCGACCATCCGCGGGGCCGAGGGCGCCGACCCGGCCAGCGTGGCCTTCGAGGCGGTCAAGGCCGGCATCGAGCAGGAGGTCGACGTCGTGCTGATCGACACCGCCGGGCGGCTGCACACCAAGACCGGGCTGATGGACGAGCTCGGCAAGGTCAAGCGGGTGATCGAGCGTCAGGCGCCGGTCGGTGAGGTGCTGCTGGTGCTCGACGCGACCACCGGCCAGAACGGTCTGACCCAGGCGCGCATCTTTCGCGACGTCGTGAACGTCACCGGCATCGTGCTGACCAAGCTCGACGGCTCGGCCAAGGGCGGCATCGTCGTCCAGGTCCAGCGCGAGCTGGGCGTCCCGGTCAAGCTGGTCGGCCTGGGGGAAGGCGTCGACGACCTCGCGCCGTTCGACGCCGAGGTCTTCGTCGACGCCCTCCTCGACCAGGGCTGACCCCAGCCTTTTACCCCCCCCGACTTGTCAGCGTCTGTGGCTGCTCTGGCCGCCACTGACGCTGACAAGTCGGGAACGGGTCAGGCGGCGACGGCCTTGACGGTGGCCGGGACGTTGCCCCGGGTGGCCTTGGAGTACGGGCAGACCTGGTGGGCCGCGTCGGCGAGCTCTTGGACCTGAGCCAGCTCGAGCCCGGGGATGGCCACCGCGATGTCGGCGGTGATGGCAAAGCTGTCGCCCTCGGGGCCGAAGCCGATGTCGACCGTGACCTGCGCGGCGGACGCGTCCAGCTTGGCCTGCTTGGCGACCATCATCAGGGCACCGTTGAAGCAGGCGCTGTAGCCGGCGGCGAAGAGCTGCTCGGGGTTGGTGCCGGTGCCGGGGCCACCCATCTCCTTCGGCGCCGTCAGGGTGAGGTCGAGGATGCCGTCGCTGCTCACCGCGTGGCCCTGGCGGCCTCCGGTGGTGGTGGCGGAAGCGGTGTAGACGATCGTGGTCGGTGTGTTGGTCATGTCGTGCGCAACCGTGGCCAGCGCGGTCCTCTTCCCGGTGCGGTCCACCTAACTGCTGAGAAAGCCCTACGGATCAGCGCCGATCGGGCAAGTGCTTCCTGCAACTGGTGCTCAGACCTTCGACATGCGGTACCCGGCAGACCGCGCTGCGCTCTGGGTGGTGAAGCAGTCCTCGGGTTTGGTCACGTCGTAGAAGCGCTGACCCGGCAGGTGGTAGATCATGCTCGACGCGTTGCCCTTGATGGGGGCCCAGGACGGGCAGTTGTAGGCGCTGACGGGGTCGGTCCGCGAGGGGCGCTTGCCTTCCTTGATGCGGAGCTTCTGCGTCTTGGTCTTGGTCAGCTTCTTGCTGGTGACCTTCACGCGGTACGTGGTTTTCACCTGATCGGTGCGCACAAGGTCGTGGTCGAAGAACACGGGGATAGGCAGGACGTCGCCGACGAACGACGGGGTCTCGGTCACCGGCATGGGTTCCTCCCCAGCGACGCCGACGGCCCAGCCGCCGAGCCCGTCAGACACGGCGGAAGCCTGAGCCGGCTGAGCTCCGGTGTAGCTGGCACTTGTGCACGAGAGAGCCAGCGAGTACGCGGTCGGGTCGACAACGGGTGTCTCTCCAGGGTCAACGGGCGTCTCTCCCGGGTCAGCCGGCGGGGTGACGACGGGTGTCTCGCTGGTGATGGTGCACGACGCGTCCGTGGACGTGTAGGCCGGCAGCTCGACGACCTCGGTCGGGGTGGTGCGGGTCTTGGTGACCATCTTCCAGGTGTGGTAGCTCACCTTCGTGGTCACCTGGTAGCGACCGGCCCGGAGCTTGGCGGAGGCCTTGCCCTTGACGACGGTCTTCTTCCCCTTCTTCACGGTCAGCGTTCGCACCGTGTCGACGACGTTCCCCTTCGTAGTCACCGACGGTTTGACGGTTACCTTCTTGTGCCACTTCGCCTTCTTGCCGGCGATGGTGTGGATGGTGACTGAGGGCGACGTCGCAGCGGAGGCGCTCGGGCTGGAGCCGAGCATCAGGGCCAACGTGAGGAGGACAGCGGACGCGAGGGCGGTGGGGGTAGGTCGAGACACCTCGGAACCGTACGGATGCCTGGCGCCCATCCTGCGATATGCCGGGCATTGTTACCGTTCCGTGTTCACGCAGGCGGGCTGTACTCAGACTGCGCTGACCGTCTTGGCGCTGCTGACGCCGTGGTTGACGGCCTCGAGCAGGGCGTTGTTGAAGGCCGGGATGTCCTCGGGGTTGCGGCTGGTGATCAGGTTGCCGTCGACGACGACCTTCTCGTCGACCCACTCGGCGCCGGCGTTGCGGAGGTCGGTCTGCAGGCTCGGCCACGAGGTGAGGGTGTGGCCGCGGACGACGTCGGCCTCGATCAGCGTCCAGGGGGCGTGGCAGATCGCGGCCACGGGCCGTCCGGACTCGACGAACTTCTTGATGAAGGCGACGGCCGTAGCGTCCAGTCGGAGCGCGTCGGGGTTGGCGACTCCGCCCGGCAGCACCAGGGCGGCGAAGTCGTCGACCTGCACCGAACCGACGGTGACGTCGACCCGCTGGGTCCCGGCGTGGTCGAGGTGCTCGAAGAGCTGGACGTCACCGGCCTCGAGGCTCAGCAGCACCGGCTCGTGGCCGGCGTCGCTGACCGCGGCCCAGGGCTCGACGAGCTCGGCCTTCTCCACTCCTTCGGCAGCGACCAGGAAGGCGATCCGCTTGGCGGGGGTGGTGGTGTTCTCCGGCATGTGCCCACGGTAACCGGCGCTCCAGACGGCCCGCGTCAGAGCACGTGGCCGCCGTTGACGGTGATCCGCTGGCCCGTGACGAACGCGCCGGCGTCCGACGCGAGATAGGCGACGAGGTTGGCCACGTCGTCCGGTTCGCCCATCCGCCGGAGCGGGACCTCTGCCTCGTAGGCCGAGGTGTCGGCGCCAGCGTGCCGCTCGACGGGGATCTAGCCGGGCTGGACGAGGTTGACGGTGATCTGGTCGGGCCCGAGCTCCTTGGCCCACACCTTGGTCAGGCCGACCTGGGCGTTCTTGGCCGCGACGTACGCCGACCAACCGGGGGCGGCTCGGTCGGCGAGGTCGGAGCCGATCAGGATCACCCGGCCTCGGCCGAGGCGGCGCATCGACGGGAGGGCGGCCTGGACCAGGAGGGTCGGGCTGAGCACGAAGAACTCGAGCTGGTCGAGGTACGCCCGCCACGTCACGTCTTCGAGCCGGGCCTCGGGCTGCGGACCGGTGGCGTTGGCCACCACGACCTCGACCGGTCCCAGGCGTTCGCTGGCGGCGGCAACGAGCCGCGCCACGCCGACCTCGTCGGTGGCGTCGCCGTGAAAGGACTCCGCCGTCCCGCCCGCGGCCCGGATGTACGCGACGACCGCGTCCGCCGCGGGCCCGTCGGAGCGGTAGTTGACCGCGACCGACCAGCCGTCGGCGCCGAGCCGCCGTGCGATCGCGGCACCGAGGCCGCGCGAGGCGCCGGTGATCACGCAGGTCCGACGTTCAGCGGAAGGCATGGCCTCAGGCTAGGCCGAGGGGCTGCCGGTCCCCCCAAGGCCCGGCAGCCCCAGCTCTCGTGTGGTGGCCTGATCCTTCACCTGGCACCGCGGTCGTCCATCCGGTTCGCGGTGACGGTCGTGCCCTTCTGGGTGGCGACGACCCGGACCCGGTCCTCCACCTTCACACTGGCGATGGTGGCGGCCAGCTTGTCGGCCACGACCTTGGTCTTGGTGCTCACCCGGGTCGGTCGTGGTGAAGCCGTCGGCGCTCCGCACGGTGATCGAGGTGCCGCTCACATCCTGCACGGTGCCGCGCTGGAAGTCGACGACCCGGTGTTTCTTGCCGGCCAGGGTCACCACGCCGTGCAGCGCACATGCGGCGAGGAGCGTCGTGGAAGTCTTCACGGGAGTCCTTCTGCTAGGCCAGCCCGACGTGTTCCGGGCCCGCGACCCATCGTGGGCGGCCATCGGCAGAATCGGCCGATCCGCCCCAAGCCTTCAGGAACCCTTCAGCCAGGCCGCGCACCAAAGGCTCGAGTATGCATCGACCGGGGGACCTCACGACCGGAGTGCGTTGCACCTACAGTTCTCGGCATGGCTCCCCCCGGTCAGTGGCGGCGCATCGAGGCGCTGCCCACCGATGTGTTCCGCCAACGGTCTCCGCGGTTGGCGTCGTTGGCGACGCAGTGGGCGACGGAGCGTGCGTTCTTGCAGGAGCAGGGCGCGGAAGGTCGTCTGATCGAGCAGATGAAGAACCGGATGGCGGTGGAGACGGGCGTCATCGAAGGCCTCTACACCCTGGACCGGGGAGTCACGGAGACCTTGATCGCCGAAGGCTTCAGCTCCTCCCTCATCTCCCACGCCGACACCGACCGCGACCCGCAGCTCGTGGTCGCCATCCTCCGCGACCAGCGCACGGCGATCGACTTCGTCTTCGAGCTGGTGAAGTACCAGCGAGGACTCTCGACCTCGGTGATCAAGGAGATGCATGTCCTGCTGACCAAGCACCAGCCGACCACCACCGCGATGGACCAGTTCGGCAACCTGCATGAGGTGCCACTGCTCAGCGGTGACTGGAAGACCGTGCCCAACAACCCCACGCGACCGGACGGCGCGGTGCACCTCTACTGTCCGCCGGAGCAGGTCTCCTCCGAGATGGACCGGCTGTTGGACCTGTACAACCAGTACGCCTCAATCGGGGTCGCGCCGGAGGTCCTGGCCGCCTGGCTGCACCACCGCTTCACCGAGATCCACCCGTTCCAGGACGGCAACGGGCGGGTCGCCCGGCTGCTGGCGAGCATCGTCTTCATCAAGGCCCAGTGGCATCCCCTGGTGGTGCTGCGGGACGATCGACCCGCCTACATCGACGCGCTCGAGGACGCGGACGGCGGGAAGCTCCAGCCACTCATCCAGCTCTTTTCCAGCTGGCAGACGCGGGCCTTCGTGATGGCGCTCGGCGCGAGCCAGGCCGCCCAGAAGCCGCTTGAGACCCATCTCGAGGACGTGCTGGCCGGTCTCCGCGAGCGGCTGACCGCACAGGACGCTCCCACCCGGACCTCGACGCTCGACGACGTCGCGGACGTCGTGATGGCCGTGGCGGAGCGGGCCTGCGAACAGATCGCCCTCCGCATCACCGACAGCCTGGGGACAGCGCTGCCCGGGCTCAGCGCCACAGCGACGGTCAACACCCCGGACAAGGCGCAGGCGTACAAGGGGCCGCGGATCGAGCTCGCCCGCAGTGGTGGCTACTTCGCCGACTTCACGCGTGGCTCCCGCTGGGCTCGGGTGATGATCCGTCCGTCGCCGTCTTCACCCACCACGACCCTGCTCGTCGCCTCAAGTGCGTTGGGCAGCAGTCTGGGGAGCCTGGCGGTGGTCTGTGGGCTCATCACCACCGACCCCGGCACCGACCGGGCGCAGACCACCAGGGTCTGCGAGGACTACTTCGTCGCCACCATGACCGACATCGAGTCCGACGACAACAAGCGCCGCCTCCAGCAGCAGTTCGAGGAGTGGGTGACGGCGAGCCTGGTGATCGGTCTGGCTCAGTGGCAACGGGATCTGGGATGACGACTACGAGTGTCGGCCGAGACACCGCGCCCGTCGCGGGGTCCCTGGTACGCGTCCGAGGCACCCGTTGGGTGGTCGCGGCCGTCGAGGCGGGGGCGGACCCGCTGGTCGAGCTCAGCAGTGTCGAGGACGGCCGCTACGGCGAGACGCTGCGGGTGGTCTGGGGCGTCGAGGTCGGCGCGTCGGTGATCGACGCCGGGGCGCTGCCACAGCCTGACACCTTTGACCCGCCCGACAGCATGGCCGCCTATCTCGACGCCGCCCGTTGGGCGAGTGCCACCTCCGCCGATGTCTACCATCTGCAGGCGCCTTTCCGGGCCGGCGTGGCCATCGAGGACTACCAGCTCGAACCGCTGGCGCGGGCGCTGCTGGCCCCGCGGGTCAACCTGCTGCTGGCCGACGACGTGGGTCTCGGCAAGACCATCGAGGCCGGCCTGGTCGCCCTCGAGCTGCTGCTGAGGCACCGCGCTCGCACGGTGCTGATCGTCTGTCCGGCCGGCCTGACCAGCAAATGGCAGGACGAGATGGCCGAGAAGTTCGGTCTGGACTTCACCTTGATCAACGCCGACGAGTGCGCACGCCTGCGCCGGGTCCGCGGCGCGGCCGCCAACCCGTTCCGCAGCCACCGGCTGATGATCGTCTCCCTGCCCTGGCTCCGGACGGCTCGCGCCCAGCGGCTGCTCGCGGAGGCGCTGCCCACCGACGTCGACCCACGTCGCCGCACGTTTGACCTGCTCATCCTCGACGAGGCCCACCACGTCGCCCCGTCCGCCCCCCAGCAGCGCTACGCCGTCGACTCCCAGCAGACCAAGCTCATCCGCAGCCTCGTGCCGCACTGCGAGCACCGGCTCTTCCTGTCCGCCACCCCGCACAACGGCTACTCGGAGTCCTTCCAGGCCCTGCTCGAGCTCGTCGACGACCAGCGGTTCAACCGGGCGGCTGCTCCGGACCCCGTCAGCCAGCGCGAGACCGTCATCCGTCGGCTCAAGGCCGACGTCACGGCCGCGGGCCAGGCCTTCCTGCCGCGTCGCAACGCCATGATCGAGGTCGACTACACCGACGACGAACGGCGCGCGTACGACCTGCTGGCCGACTTCGTCGCGCTGCGCCGCCGGAACCGTCGCCTTCGCCGCTCGGGCCATCGCACCGACGTCGTGGCGCTGCTGCTCAAGAAGCGGCTGTACTCCTCACCGGCAGCCCTCGCCTCGACCGTCGCCGTGGTCCGCGCCGGTCTGCAGCGCGGCACGTCCAGCCGTCCAGCCGTCACCGGCTCGTCCGCCACGACGACCGACGAGGACGACTGGACCGACGACGCCTGGGCCGAGGAGTTCCTCGACGCCGACGACGAGCGCGACACCTGGAGCGACGACGAGCGCGACCGCGGCGAGCTCGCGGCACTGCGTCGGGCCGAGGTCGAGACCGTCGCCGAGGGCGGTGCCGATGCGGCCCAGCAGAGCGTCGGCCTGCTCGACGGACTGGCCGTGTGGGCCGCGCCGTACGCGCACCGCGCCGACAGTAAGGCTGCGGCGCTGATCGGCTACCTGCGCGCCGTCTGCCTGGCCGGCGATGTCTGGCTCGACGAGCGGGTCGTCGTGTTCACCGAGTACCGCGACACCCAGCTGTGGCTGGAGGATCTGCTCCGCCGCGAGGGTCTGACGCTCGATTCTCGGGTGGCGCTGCTGCACGGGGGAATGGACGACCGCGAGCGCGAGGCGCTGCGGCGCCGCTTTCAGGCGCCGCCCGGGAACGACCCGGACACAAGGCTCCGCATCCTGATCGCCACCGACGCCGCCGCGGAAGGCATCGACCTGCACTGGCACTGCCACCGGCTGGTGAACTACGACATTCCCTTCAACCCGAACCGGCTCGAGCAGCGGATCGGCCGGATCGACCGCTACGGGCAGACCGAGCCGCCAGAAGTCCGGCACTTCGTCGGCGCTGGCTGGCGGGGTCGCGGCGGCCTCGACGGCGACACCGACTTCCTCTCCCGCATCGCCCAGAAGGTCGCCCGGGTCGAGACCGATCTCGGCTCGGCCAACCCGGTACTGAGCCGCGCCGTGCAGCAGGTGATGCTCGGCCACCGCCCTCCGACCGAGGACGGTGAGCTGGCGGCGCCGGCGAGCCGAAGCCGACTGGCCGGCGATGCCGGGGTGCGCGAGCAGGTCGCCAGGCTGCGGGCGCAGCTGGACGCCACCGTCGCCGACCTCGGCCTCACGCCGGACCGGGTACGGCGGCTGGTGAGCGCGGCGCTTCGACTCGCGCGGCAGGCTCCGCTCACCGCGGCGCTCGACCCCGACCCGGTCTGGACCGTCCCGCCGCTAACCGGTGCCTGGGCCCGGGCCACCGCCGGCCTGTCGGACCCGCTGCGCCCGGAGGTCTGGCGGCCCGTGACCTTCGACGCCGAGGTGGCTCGCCAGCGCCGCGAGGACGTCGTCTACGCCCACCTCAACCACCCGTTGGTCGCGATGGCGATGAGCCTGATGACGGCCGCCGCCGCGTCGGGCCAGACCGACCTGTCCCGGATCACGGTCGTAACGACTGACCATCCGCAGGTCACGGAGCCGTTGGCCGTGGTCTACGCCCGGTTCCTCGTCGTCGGTGGCGACGCGATCCGGCTGCACGAAGAGGTGCTGCACGCCGGCGGCTGGGTCCGCGCCGGGGGTCGGTTCGCGCGGGTCGAGAACCTCACGCTGCTGGCCGAGGTGGCGCAGCGGGCGCTCGGCGCCGGACAGCCGGCGTCGGCGGGGGCCGAGCGCGACCTCGTCGCCGCCTGGCCGGGCACCGAGGGTGGGCTGACGGCGGCTCTGGAGTGGCGGGTACGGGCGCGCCGCGACCAGGTGCGTCGGGCGCTGGTGACCCGGCGGCAGGCCGACCTGGAGCGGCTCGACAGCAACTTCGCGCGCTTCGAGGCCACCCTGCGCACCGCGCTGGCCGAGCCCGACCAGGCTGAGCTGCCGCTGACCGATCCGGCGGAGCTGGCCCAGTCTGAGCGGGACCAGCGCGCGATGGCTAAGCGGTTGGCCGTGCTGCCCCGTGAGCAGCGCGCCGAGGCGGCGCGGATCGAGGCCCGCTTCGACCGTATCGAAGACCACACCTTCCCCCTCGGCGTGGTCTTCGTCGTGCCCGAAGGTGCTCGGTGAGCCGCGCTGCCGGTCGGGGGCGACCGGGTCGGCCGCCGCACGTGGACGGACGGGACCAGCACCGGGACTGGCTGTCGCTGGTTGAGGTCGACGGTCCGTTCCTGACCCTGCCGGTGCTGCTGCGGGTCTGGCCGACCCTGGACGCGGTGGACACCGATACCCGGGAGCGACTGCGGGACGTGCTCGCCTACGCCGAGACCAAGCCGCGGGCCTGGATCGAGTACGTGGTGGCGGAGCTGCTCGGCTGGGAGGGCTTAGCCACCTGGGCGCCGGTCGGGCTCGACTGGCGCGAGCGCGACCACGAGGTCGACGTACGGTGCGACTTCGCCTGGCCGGGCACCGGTCAGGAGCGGCCCTACCTTCTCGGCTACGTCGTCGACTCCCGAGCGGATCCTCGCGGCCGGGTCCCGGAAGACGACTGGCCGGCGACCTGGACCGACCGGGCCGCTGTAGCCTGCCGCGGGCTGGGCGTGCCGCTGGCGCTGGTGACCAACGGCCGGCTGTGGTGCCTGGTCTGGGCGCCGGCTGATGGCCCCGGCGCGGTCGTCACCTTCGACACGGCGACCTGGGACGACTCGGCCGACCGTGTCGTCGTCCGCGCCTTCACCTCGTTGCTGCACCGGTCCCGCTTCACGTCGGTGCCGCCCGAGCAGATGCTCGACGCCCTGCTGCGGGAGAGCCTGGACGCTCAGGAGGACATCACCCTCGAGCTCGGTCGCAACGTCCGTCGCGCGGTGGAGCTGGTGGTGGAGTCGTTGGGCCGGTGGGACGCCCGCGAGGCCGGGCTCGGCCGACGTGGCCTCGGTGACGTCGAGCCGCACGAGGTGTACGGCGGCGCGGTGACGCTGCTGATGCGGCTGATGTTCCTCTTCTTCGCCGAGGAGCGCGGCCTGCTGCCCGCCGACAACCCGGTCTACGCCGACGGCTACGGGGCGTCCACCCTGTGCGAGCGGCTGGAGATCGAGGCGGTCGACACCGGTGAGGAGGCGCTCGAGCACCGCAGCACCGCCTGGTTGCGTCTGCTGGCCACCTCGCAGGCGGTGCACGGTGGGGTCGACGCCCAGGGCTTCCGGCTGCCCGCCTACGACGGTTCGCTCTTCAGGGCCGAGGCGCACCCGTGGCTGGCCGGCGTGACGATCGACGACCGGACGATGCTGCACGTGCTGCGGTCCGTCCAGTACGTGGTGATCCGACGGGAACGGCGCCGGGTCAGCTTCCGCTCCCTCGAGGTGGAGCAGATCGGTTACGTCTACGAGGGTCTGCTGGCCTACGACGCTGAACGCGCTGCCCAGTGGACGCTCGGGCTGGTGGGCAAGGCAGGTCTGGAGGAAGAGGTGCCGCTGCCCGAGCTGGAGCGACGACGGGGCCGGCACACCGACCCCGACACCGGCGTGGTCGACACCGCGGCGCTGGCGGCCGAGCTGGCCGAGGACTTCAAGACCTCGGGCATCGGCACGGCGAAGCGGTTGGCCGGGCTGCTGGCTCCGTTGCCGTCGGCCGAACAGGCCCGAGCCCTGCCGCGACTGCTGGCCGTCACCGAGGGAGACCGCGGTCTGGCCGAGCGCGTCCTGCCGTTCGCCGGGCTGGTCCGCGACGACCTCCGCGGTCTGCCCACGGTCATCCAGGCGGGTTCGCTGTACGTCACCGCCAGCGCTGGCCGGGCCCAGAGCGGTACGCACTACACGCCCAGCCCACTCGCTCGCGAGGTCACCGAGCGCACGCTGTGGCCGCTCGTCGACCGCGAGCAGCCATCCACCGGCCAGGTGTCCTCCAGGGCGATCTTGCGGCTCAAAGTAGCCGATATCACGGTGGGATCCGGCGCTTTCTTAGTGGCGGCGTGCCGGTTTCTCGGCGATCGGTTAGTCGATGCTTGGGCTGACGAGGGCGATCCTGAGGCGGAGGAGTATCTGCGTCGGACAATTGGTGGCGAGGCGCTTACCCTGGACGGCAGTTTGCCGCCAGTCATCAGTCGGGCCCGCCGCAGAGTCATCTCTCACTGCCTGTACGGAGTAGACGTAAACCCAATGGCTGTGGAGATGGCCAAATTGTCGCTCTGGCTGGTCTCCATGCAGCCGGACCAGCCCTTCACGTTCTTGGACGATCGGATCGTGGTGGGGGACTCGCTACTGGGTGTAAGCCGGCTCGATCAGTTGGACGCACTTCACCTCGACGCGGCTGCGGGGCGACAGATCCACGAGCGGTGGAGGGGAGATCCCGTGGCAGGGGTGCGACTTCTGCTGGCCGACCACGCGGCCGAGCGGGAGCGGATCGCCGACCTGCCCGGCTCGTCACTGGCCGAACTCGCGACCAAACGAGAGCGGTTGGCCGTGCTGACGCGGCAGCAGTGGCGGGTCGGCCTGATCTCCGACCTGGTCGTGGCTGGCTCACTCGCTTACGCGAGTCGGGGACCAGCCGGGCTTGCGCAGGTCTCGAAGGACCTCGCGAGCTTGGTGGACGGGCTGGTGGAGGCGGGCAGCGACTCTGCGACCGCGGCCCACCTCCGGGAGCGGGTCGGTAGCTGGCTCGGCGCCGACCTACCCCCGACCGCTGACCCACGAAAACCCCTTCACTGGCCGCTGGAGTTCCCCGAGGTCTTCGGCGAGCACGGCGGCTTCGATGCGGTGGTGGGTAACTCTCCCTACCTCGGCGGGAAGAAGATCACCGGCGTACTCGGAACGGCCTATCGCAACGAGCTCTTGCACACGGTGGGTCGCTCGGTGCGCGGCAACGCCGACCTAGTCGCTTACTTCGTGCTCCGGGCTCATCAGCTGCTTAACGAGCGTGGCCGGACCGGACTGGTCGCCACCAACACCCTTGCCCAGGGAGACACCCGGGAGGTCGGACTGGATCAGCTCGTCGCCGACGGCGTGACCATCGTGGCTGCGACCAAGAGCGAGCCGTGGCCGGCCAAGGGGGCCGTGCTGGAGTACTGCGCGGTCTGGACCTCCCGGCCGCCGGTGGCCGACGAGACGCGTTTGCTGGACGGGCGGCCGGTCGCCAGCATCACGTCCGCCCTGGACGCTGGCTCCCGGGCTTCCGGTCCGGTGCACCGGCTGGCGGCCAACAGCGGTATTGCGTTCATCGGCTCTCTGGTGTTGGGGATGGGCTTCACGATGGAGCCCGACCGGGCTCGACAATTGATCGCCGCCGACCCGCGCAACGCCGAGGTGCTGTTCCCCTACCTCAACGGCGAGGACCTGAACTCCCGGCCCGACTCTTCCGCCCGACGTTGGGTGATCAACTTCCACGACTGGTCGGACGAGCGAGCCGCCTCCTATCCAGCACCGTTTGCGCAGGTCCGATCCGATGTGAAGCCGCAGCGAGACCTGAACAACAAGCGCAACTATCGAGAACGATGGTGGCAATATGGCGAGAGGTGCCCCGGGCTATATCGAGCGTTGGGCATCCAGGAGCAGGCGGTTGCCATCACCCTGGTCAGCAAAGTCGTCATGCCGGTTCTAGTGCCCGCCCGTCAGGTCTTTGCGCACAAGCTTGCAATCTTCGCCAGAAACGATAAGGCGCTGCTCGGCTTACTTTCCAGCTCCCCGCACTACTGGTGGGCTATCCGACGAAGCTCGACGATGAAGGCCGACCTGAACTACTCGCCTACCGACGTGTTCGAGACCTTTCCCCGGCCGGAGCTGACCGAGGAGGTCCGCGCTCTAGGGGACCGGCTCGACCGCGAGCGGCGCGAGTTGATGCTGGCCCGGCAGGCCGGGCTGACCGCGACGTACAACCTGGTGCACGACCCGTCCTGCGTCGACGCCGACATCGTCGGTCTGCGGACCCTGCACCGCGACCTCGACCTGGCCGTGCTGGCGGCCTACGGCTGGTCGGACCTCGACCCGGGGCACGACCACCACCCGACCCGGCAGGGAGTCCGCTGGACGGTCGACGAGACCACCCGGCAGGAGATGCTGGACCGGCTGCTGGAGCTCAACCAGGAGCGGTTCCGGGCCGAGCAGGCGCCACCGGTGACGACACAGGAGGAGCTGGTCTGATGGTCGATGTTTCCGCACCACCCGCGACCGAAGGCCTCGACTGGCGGGTGCCCCAGGAGTTCGTGCCGGCCAGCTCCTACGAGGTACGGGACGTCGTGCAGGACTACGTGGTCCGCGACCTGCTGGGGCCCTGGGACGGTGCGCACGAGTCCTGGCACCCGGTGACCCATCCCGGTACGCCGCGCGACCCCCTCGACCGCTACCTGGTCGGGATGCTCGGTCCCAAGAAGGTCGACCAGGTCGAGGAGGAGTCGACCGACCTCGAGCTGGGGGCGACGGTCAGCCACGAGACCGACCTGCCCGAGGCCGTCAACCCGCGGACGCTCGGCAAGCTGTGGGTCTCGTCGATGGGGCTGTCGTTCCAGGTCGCTGCCGCCCCCGACGGCCCCGACCGGCTGGTCGTCGAAGTGGACGCCGCCCGCTACGTGCCGGGTGCGGCCGAGCTGACCGACGCGGGCAAGACCGTCCACCCGGTCACCCGGCAGCCGTTGCACTGGAGCGTCGAGCTCGACCTGAGCCGCCGCGACGCCACGCTCGGGCTGGCAGACCCGACCGCCGACGGGCCGGGGGCGGCGTCGGGAACCGTCAGTGAGCGCGCCGATCCGGACGGCCTTGCCCTGCGCTGCCAGGTGCGCGACCACCACGGGCGACGGGTCGTCCGGTTGACGCTGGTCAACGACCAGCCGGCTGAGGTGACCCCGAAGTACCGGAACTGGCTGTTCCAGGCCGCCCTCACCGTCACCGCCCTCGACGGTGCCGAACCCGTGTTCTTGCCCGGCGGCGACAGCAGCGCCGTCCACCGGGACCCGGAGGAGGCGCACCTCGCCCTGCTGTACGCGCACGACCCACCGTTCGCCACCGGCCACAACGTGGCGGCGTGCGTCGACCGACATCCCGGTGAGTTACGGGCGTGGCGGCTGCGGACGTCGTGGGTGCCGGTGGTGGACGTCCCGGCGGTCACCGCGCAGCCGGTCGCCGGCCTGCAGACCTCGATGGCCAGGCTCGCGGCGCTGGCCGACCGGGCCGACCCGTCCGAGCTGGTGCAGAGCCTGCGGCCGCTGGTCAGCGGGTACGGCCGCTGGCTCGACGGCCGAGACACCGACGCCGCCGCGCTCGCCGCGCCGTGGCCGCAGATCGGGAACGGCGCCGTGAGCAGGGCCCGGCAGGCCGAGCGCCGGCTCGAGGCGGCACTCGCGCTGCTCGCCAGCTCGGCACCGGCGCGTCGCTGCTTCGCCTTCGCCAACCGCGCCATGGAGCAGCAGCGGCTCAACAGCGTGGTCGCGCTCCGGCGTGAGCACGACCCGACGCTCGGCTACGCCGAGGCGCTGGCCCAGGTCAGCGCCGGGGCCGGCGCGGTCGAGCATGCCTCCTGGCGGCCGTTCCAGCTGGCGTTCGTGTTGCTGAACCTGCCCGCACTCACCGACCCTGACTCGAGCGAGCGTACCGACGACGTCGACCTGTTGTTCTTCCCGACGGGCGGCGGCAAGACCGAGGCCTACCTGGGGCTGGCGGCCTACACGTTCGCGATCCGACGGCTCCAGGGTGTCATCGGCTCCGGGCCTCAGGCGCGTGACGGTCGCGCCGGGGTCGCGGTGCTGATGCGCTACACGCTGCGCCTGCTCACCGCCCAGCAGTTCCAGCGGGCCGCGGCGCTGGTCTGCGCCGCCGAGGTGCTGCGCCGCGAGGACCCCGCGACCTGGGGGGACGAGCGGTTCAGCATCGGCCTCTGGGTGGGGATGTCGGTCTCTCCCAACTGGTACGCCGACGCCGCCACCAGCATCGCCAACGCCCGCGAGTCGGGCCGGCGCGGCCAGCCCGTCCCGGTGCTGCAGACCACCCAGTGCCCATGGTGCGCGGAGCCGTTGCAGGGCGAGCGCGACCTGCACGCCGACGACGTCACCCGGCGGGTCCGGGTCTACTGCCCGCGCGGCGAGGGCCCTTCGACAAGCCCAGGGAACGGGGGAACAGGCTCAGGAAACGGAGGGTCGGGCCCCTGCCCCTTCTCGCGGCGAGAGAGCCCCGACGGCCTGCCGATCATGACCGTGGACGAGGAGGTGTACCGCGAGCCGCCGAGCCTGCTGATCGCCACCGTCGACAAGCTGGCCCAGCTGCCGTGGTACGGCTTCGCCGGCCTGCTGTTCGGCCGGGTCTCTGCCCGCTGTCCACGGCACGGCTACCGGCACCTCGACCTCGACCAGCGGATCGGCTGCGGCGGACGGCACGCCGCCACTGGCCCGTACCCCGCCGTGACCAGCCAGCCGGTCACCCGGCTGCGACCCCCGGACCTCGTCATCCAGGACGAGCTGCACCTCATCTCCGGCGCGCTCGGCTCGACCGTCGGGCTGTTCGAGGGCGCGGTGGAGGAGCTGACCACCTGGACGACGCCCAGCGGTGGCCGTTGCACGCCGAAGATCGTCGCCTCGACTGCGACCACCAAGCGGGCCGCCGAACAGGTGCGGCAGCTCTTTGCCCGGAACCTCTCGGTCTTCCCGCCCCAGGTCCTGGACTCCCGCCGGACCTACTTCTCCGACGAGCAGCCGGTCACACCGGTGAGTCCCGGCCGTCGCTATCTCGGCCTCTGCGCCCACGGCACCCGGCTCAAGGCGGCCGAGATCCGGCTGGCCGAGATCCTGCTGCTCGCCGGGCAGGCCGCGCTGGACACGTACGGCTCCGCGGCCGACCCGTACGCCACACTCGTGGGCTACTTCAACTCCACCCGAGAGCTGGCGGGCATGCGCCGCTACCTCGACGACCAGGTCGTCACCCGGATGCGGCGCCCCTGGCGACCCGGCCTGCCCGCCCGCGCCACTGCCGACCTCAAGATCACCGAGCTGACGAGCCGGATCAGCTCGGGCTACATCGCCGACGCCCTCCGCCAGCTCACGGTGCCCTTCGACCCCGAGACCGGCACCAGTGCCCGACGGACGGCCATCCGGGCCGTGATCAAGCAGCTGGCCGGAAGGCGCCCCGACGACCTGAGGGACGAGCGGGCCACCGACGTTGCCCTGGCCACTTCGATGCTGCAGGTTGGCGTCGACGTCGGTCGGCTCGGGCTGATGGTGATCACCGGCCAGCCCAAGAACGTGGCCGAGTACATCCAGGCCAGCAGCCGTGTCGGCCGTGAGCGCGACCGGCCCGGGCTGGTGATCGCGCTGTACAACTGGACCAGACCTCGCGATCTTGCCTACTACGAGTCTTTCGAGCACTCCCACGCCACGCTGTACCGGCAGGTGGAGGCGCTGTCGGTGACCCCGTTCGCGCGCCGCTGTCTCGACCGGGGTACGGCGGGCACGTTGATCGCCGCGGTCCGCAACGCCACGGAGGAGTGGTCGACCGACGTGGCCGCCCAGACCGTGCCGCTGGGGTCAGCGGCCGTGGCGGCCCTGCGGACGCGGATGCTCGACCGGGCTCGCCGCGCGGCCGGCGAGCAGGCGGAGGACTACCTTGCTGCCGCCCTCGACCGCGTGTTGAGCCGGTGGGGCAACGAGCAGGCGTTGCCCGCCGCGCCGACCGGCTACACGAAGGTGCGGCGACAGCTCGTCGACTACCGGCCGCTGATGAAGCGGGCCGGCGAGGGCGCCTGGAACGACCTCACGGTGGCGCGTTCGATGCGCGAGACGGAGAACGACATCAGCCTGCTGCTACCGCCCTCACCACAGATCTTCGAGGCGAGTGCGTCGGCGCCAGCCTGGTCCGCGTTCGGGTCGAACACCCCGCCCGGGGACGGGAGCGCTTCGTGAGCACCCCGTACCGCCGCCGGGTTGGCTCCTCGCGGCCGAGTCACCTGATGTTCACCGGTGGGGTCGGGGGGCTGGTCGAGCTCCCCAACTTCACCGTCTTGGTCCAGGGTCTGGAGGAGTGGAACTACAGCCGGGTGCTGGGCACCGATCCGGTGATCCATGAACCGCGGGTGCTGGCCGCAGCCCGGTCGCGGCTGGGTACGACCGAGGTCAAGGAGCTGCGCAACGCCCCCTGGATGGAGGGGCAGTCCAGCGACCCGAACTCACCGGCCAACCAGGTCGGCGTGCCGGTGGTGCCCTTCCCCGCGTGGTTCCGCTGTACGTACTGCGACCTGCTCGGGTCGCTGGAGTCGGGCGCTTTCACCTTCACCAACAAGGTGGCCAGCCGGCCTTTCGAGGCTCAGTTCGCCCACACCAGCTGTGCGCGCCGTGACCGTTTCGCGGTGCCGGCTCGTTTCCTGGTGGGCTGCCTGCGGGGTCACCTCGACGAGTTCCCTTACTCCTGGTGGGTGCACAAGGGCGGTGCCTGTCCCAAGCATGCCTACCCGGCGTTGAAGATGCGCGACTTCGGGCGCGAATCGGCGGCCACCGTTCGGATCGAGTGCGTCTCCTGCGAGGCCACCAGGAACATGCAGGAGGCCCAAGGCGAGGCAGGAAAGGCCAATCTCCCGCAGTGCCGCGGCCGACACCCGCACCTCGGCCAGTACTCGGAGTGCCCTGAGCAGGCCCGGCTGCTCGTCCTCGGCGCCTCCAACCAGTGGTTCGGGGCCAGCGTCGACGGCTTGGCGGTACCGCCGCCCCAGGCCAGTGAGCTGGAGGCGGTGCTCGAGCTGTTGTGGGAGCCCCTGAGCATGATCACCTCGTACGAGGTCATGGTCTACGCCCATGGCGCCCAGTTCGCCGACCAGCTGGGCCGTTGGCCGTTGGACGAGGTGTGGGCCGCCGTCCAGACCAAGCGGGCGCGAGGGCAAGGCGCCGAGACCGCCGCCGACGCCGGTGATCTGTTGTCTCCGGAGTGGGAGCTGTTGACCTCGGAGCCGCCGCAGCCGACCGCCGACTTCGCCATCGTCTCCCAGCCGGCTCCGCCAGCGGCCGCCGGCGTGCTCGCCGACGTCCGTCAGGTCGAACGGCTACGCCTGGTGCGCGCTCTGGTCGGCTTCACCCGCTTCGACGCGCCCGACCCCGACGACCCCGAGCTGGTGATCGAGGCCCCGCTGTCCGGTAGTGCCGCTCCGACGTGGCTGCCCGCGACCGAGGTGCGCGGCGAAGGACTCTTCGTGAGGCTCGACGAACAGGCGCTCGAGGCGTGGGAAGCGCGAGCTGTCGTGCCGTGGCTGGAGCGCCAGCACCGGGACGCGTTCGCCACCTTCCGCCTCAACCGCTACTCCGACCGGTTGCAGCTGCCGCCCGGGCACGACTGGTCCCGCGGGTGGCCGGGGCTGCGCTACTACCTGGTGCACTCCCTCGCCCACATTGCCCTGCGCGCCATCTCGCTCGAGTGCGGCTACGCGGCCGCGAGCCTGGCCGAACGCATCTACGCGGATCCGACGAAGAACATGGCCGGCTTCTTGATCTACACCGCTGTCCCCGACGCCGAAGGAACCCTGGGTGGGTTGGTCAGCCTCGGTGAGCCGGACCGGTTCCAGCAGGTGCTGGAACGCGCTCTGGCCGACGCCCGGGCCTGCTCGTCGGATCCGATCTGCGCCGAGACCGCGCCGGCGCCGGGGTCGGACGCCACGTACGCCGCCTGCTGCCACGTGTGCACGTTCTTGTCCGAGACCTCCTGCGAGCGCGGCAACCGGTTCCTCGACCGTCGGCTGCTCGTCGACATTGGCTGGCCGGAGCTCGCCCTGTGGCCCTGATCAACCGGCGTGCGTGCCGTTCAGCTCAGGCGCCAGAATGCCCAGTCAGCAGGGGCCGGCGGGAATTCCGGCGGTGGTGCCCATCCGACCGGTGGCTCCCAGCCGTCGGGCGGTTGGGGCCACTGCGGCGGTACGTGGAAGGTGATTCTGGTCGGCTTGGGCGGCACCTGAGCGTGCACGGCCTGCGGCCCCGGCTCGAGCGGAGGCGTCCGCGTGGACTGGTCCGGTCGGTCCTCGCTCGACCTGGCCGCTGTTCCTGCCCAGCTCGGATCGAGCTCGTGTGCCCGAAGAGCGTGGATGGCGATCTCGGCTTTGAGACGGTTGCCGGTGATACGCGCCCGGGCCGCAGTCTGCTGACCTGAAGCTGCCACGTGCTCCACTGCGGGTAAGAACTCGGCGCTCATCTTCGGTGTCAGGCTCCCCGCAACGCGGCCGTCCAACCGAACCTCGAGTACCTCGCGCGTTGATCGCGCAAGCTGCTCGGTGATCGGGTGCAGGGTTGCGTAGGCCCAGCAGTTTCCTTCGACGTTCAGGAGCGGCGTGATCGCCTCGAGGTGCTGGTCCTCACCGGTGACCTGGACGGCCCTCCCGTACGGCAGAAGCTGATGAGGTGCCGACGGGGGCAGGTTCACGGGTACGCAAAGATGCGGCTCGTCCACGACAAGGCGCACTGAGGCAGAGAAGGTGGTCTCGGTCTGCTCGCGTCCGCGCCGGTCGTAGTCAACGACGTGCGTGTATTCGTTGCCCCACACCGTGCACTGCGCCTGGGGTAGCAGGCCGGCCCGCAGCAGCTCGGTGAGGACGGGGGCGTACCGGGCCGCGTCGGCGCGGGGCAGGTAGCCGACGTGCGAGTCGCGGACCAGGACCGCGACGGCGTTGCGGTCGTGGGGGTTGGTGCGGCTCTGGTCGCAGAGTAGCGACCTCCTCAAGCTCCACCCCTCGCTCGGGAATCTGGCGGGGGAACAGGGCCCGCAGCTCCTACTGGTGGTACGACTCGCCCGCCACCTCGAGGCGGGCCCAGCCGCCCTGGCTCCACAGGAGAAACGGCTGAAGTACCTGCTCGGCTGGCTGCTCACGCTTCACGTCCTGCACCTTAGGTGAGGTCGCTCACAGGCGCGGCAGATTCGGGCGGTCCGGCCTGTGTGCCAGCCGGATAGGGTGGTTGGGTCTGTCCATCAGCTGGAGCGAGGCTCACGTGTTCGACACCCTGCAAGACCGCCTGGCCGCGACGTTCAAGACGTTGCGCGGCAAGGGTCGGCTGTCCGACGCCGACATCGACGCCTCCGCGCGGGAGATCAGGGTTGCGCTGCTCGAGGCTGACGTCAACCTGGCCGTGGTCAAGGACTTCGTGGCCGCCGTCAAGCAGCGGGCCCGCGACGAACAGCTCTCCGGCGCCCTCAACCCGACCCAGCAGATCATCAAGATCGTCAACGACGAGCTGGTCGACATCCTCGGCGGCGAGACCCGGGTGATCCGCTTCGCCAAGCGGCCGCCGACGGTGATCATGCTCGCCGGTCTGCAGGGTGCCGGCAAGACGACCCTGGCCGGCAAGCTGGCGCTCTGGCTCAAGAACGAGGGCCACTCGCCCTTGCTCGTCGCCTGCGACCTGCAGCGGCCGAACGCGGTCAACCAGCTGCAGGTGGTCGGCCAGCGTGCCGGCGTCCAGGTGTACGCACCCGAGCCCGGCAACGGGACGGGGGATCCGGTCGCCGTGGCCAAGGCGTCCATCGCCGAGGCCGAGCGCCGGCTCTTCGACGTGGTCATCGTCGACACCGCCGGCCGGTTGGGCGTCGACGCCGAGCTGATGCAGCAGGCCGCCGACATCCGGGACGCGGTCAACCCGGACGAGATCTTGTTCGTCGTCGACGCGATGATCGGCCAGGACGCGGTCAACACCGCCAACGCGTTCGCCGAGGGCGTCGGCTTCGACGGCGTCGTGCTGACCAAGCTGGACGGTGACGCCCGCGGTGGCGCCGCACTCTCGATCGCCCGGGTGACTGGCAGTCCGATCATGTTCGCCTCCAACGGCGAGCAGCTGAAGGACTTCGACGTCTTCCACCCCGACCGGATGGCCAGCCGCATCCTCGGGATGGGCGACATGCTCACCCTGATCGAGCAGGCCGAGAAGACCTTCGACGCCGACCAGTCGGCCAAGGCTGCCGCCAAGCTGACGTCCAAGGGCGGCGGGGAGTTCGGCCTCGCGGACTTCCTGCAACAGATGCAGATGGTCCGCAAGATGGGCCCGCTCTCCAAGATCTTCGGGATGCTGCCCGGGATGGGTGAGATCAAGGACCAGATCAACAACATCGACGAGCGCGACGTCGACCGGATTGAGGCGATCATCCACTCGATGACGCCGAAAGAGCGCGACGACCCCAAGATCATCGACGGCTCCCGCCGGGCCCGGATCGCCAAGGGCTCCGGGGTCGAGGTCAGCGAGGTGAACGGACTGGTCAACCGCTTCTTCGAAGCCCGCAAGATGATGAGCTCGATGGCGAACGGCAAGATGCCCGGGATGCCGGGCCTGCCCGGAGCGAGTGGCGGGGCCAAGAAGCAGCCGGTGAAAGCGGCCAAGAAAAAGAACGCCCGCGGCGTCTCCGGCAACCCGGCCAAGCGCAACGCCCCCCAGCCGGCGGTCACCGCGGGCGACCCAGCCGCCGCGTTCGGCGCCGACACCTTCGGCCAGGCCGCCCCCTTCGACCAGGCCGCGATGGAAAAGGCGATGGCGGACTTCCAGCTGCCGCCCGGGCTGCGCGGCCGGCTCGGCAAGTAGTGCCGCCAGCGCCACGGCTGCACCTGCAGGGCTGCGTGCTGCCCGCGGGCGAGCAGCAGGACCTGTGGGTGGTGGACGGCGTGGTCCGGACCGAACCGGTCCGTGACGCCGAGACCGTGGTCACCGGCGGCTGGCTGATGCCGGGGCTCGTCGACGCCCACTGCCACGTCGGGCTCGAGATGTCGGGAGCCGTCCCCGACGAGGTGGCCGAGCAGCACGCCCTCAGCGAGCGGGCTGCCGGGGCACTGCTGCTGCGGGACGCCGGGTCTCCCGCGGACACCCGCTGGATCGACGACCGCGACGACCTGCCCCGGCTGATCCGCGCCGGCCGGCACATCGCCCGCCCCAAGCGCTACCTGCGCAACTACGCCGACGAGGTCGAGCCCGACGACCTGGTTGCCACGGTCGAACGGCAGGCGGCCCGCGGCGACGGCTGGGTCAAGATCGTCGGCGACTGGATCGACCGCAGCCTCGGTGACCTCGCGCCGCTCTGGCCGGTCGACGTGGCCACCGCGGCCATCCGCCGGGCGCACGAGCTGGGCGTCCGGGTGACGGCGCACGTCTTCGGCGAGCAGGCCGCGGCCGAGCTGGTGGCGGCCGGGATCGACGGCATCGAGCACGGCACCGGACTGACCGACCCGGTGATCGCGGAGATGGCCGAACACCAGGTGGCGCTGGTCCCGACCATGGTCCAGCTGGAGAACTTCGAGTCCATCGCCGCCAGTGCCGAGGCGAAGTTCCCGACCTACGCCGCCCACCTGCGGGCCCTCTACGCGAGCCGGGTCGACGTCTTGGGCCGGGCGTACGACGCCGGGGTGCCGATCTACGCCGGGACCGACGCCGGTGGCTACCTGCCGCACGGCCTGGTCGGGTCGGAGATGGCGGCCCTCGCGGGTTTCACCTCGCCCGCGTACGCGCTCGGCGCCGGTTCGTGGCGGGCCCGGGAGTGGCTGGGCCGGCGTGCTGAGCTGACCGAGGGCGCGCCGGCCGACCTGGTCGTCTTCGACGCCGACCCCCGGACCGACCTGGCCGTCTTGGCGCACCCCCGCGTCGTCATCCTGCGGGGACGTCTCGTTGGCTGAGCACCGGCTCCGCGCGTGGGCGCTGACCCTGCTGCTGCTGGTCAGCGCCACCTGGCTGGTGCCGCTGCCGACGGCCGCGGCGGCTGAGACCGTGAACGAGCAGTCCTTCACCGTCGCCGGCACCCCCGAGTCCGACGGTCGGCCGGTCACCCTGGACGTCAGCCTGCTGACCACCGACCCGGCCGCGGCCCGGCCGGCCATCGTGCTCGCGCACGGGTTCGGCGGGACCAAGAACGACAGCCTGCCGGTCGGTCGCGAGCTGGCGCAGGCCGGTTACGCGGTGATCACCTACACCGCGCGCGGCTTCGGCGCCTCCGGCGGCCGGATCCACCTGGACGCCCCGGCGTACGAGGGGGCGGACGCGATCAAGCTCGTCGACTTCGCCGTCACCCGGCCCGAGATCCTCATCGTCGACGGCGACCCGGTGATCGGCTTCGCCGGCGCCTCCTACGGCGGGGCCATCTCCCTGGTCGCCGCCGCGCTCGACCCGCGGATCGACGCGATCGCGCCCGCTTTCACCTGGAACAGCCTGGTCCAGTCCCTCTTTCCGCAGAGCACGGTGACCGGTCCGCCCGTCTCCCTGGCCGACGTGCCCGCCGACCAGCCGGGGGTGTTCAAGCAGCGCTGGGCGTCGCTGTTCTTCCTGAGCGGTTCCAGTGGCAGCGCCCCCAGCAGCGAGGGCGACGAGGCGGCACTCTGCGGCCGCTTCGACCTGAACCTCTGCCGCGCCTACCTGAAGACCGCGCAGAGCGGTCGGCCCGACGCCGAGCTCGTCCGGCTGCTCCGGGCGTCCGGACCCGCCGGCTTGCTGGGGCGAGTACACGCCCCGACGCTGCTGATCCAGGGCGAGCAGGACACGCTCTTTCCGCTCGACCAGGCCGACGCCAACCTGCGTGGCCTGCCCGCAGACACCACCGCCCGGATGCGCTGGGTAACGGGCGGCCACGACGCCTCGATCTCGGTCGAGGACCAGCTCGACTCCATCGAGGCCTGGTTCGCTCGCTACCTCCAAGGCGACCAGAGCCCGACCGACACCAGCTTCGCCGTGACTGTGCCGCAGACCTCGTTGGTGGGTGCGGCGGGGGACAGCGAGCCGACCACCCTCGTTGCGCCCGGCTATCCCGGCCGGGGCGTCGCCACCGACACCGAGACCCTCGGTCTGGCCGGCGACCGCCAGTCGGTGCTGTCCCCGCCCGGCGGCACCCCGGCCGCCCTGACCAGCCTGCCCGGTACCGGCGGTGCGCTCGCGGCCGCGGCGGGGATCGCCGGGTACGGGCTCGGGGTGCTACCCGGCCGCTCGGCCACCTTCACCACGACTCCGCTGACCGCCCCGCGGGCCCTGGTCGGCAGTGGCCGGGTGCAGCTCGAGGTCACCAGCAGCACGGCGACGGCCACCCTGTTCGTCTCGCTCTGGGACCTCGGCCCGGACACCGTGCCGACCCGCGGCGCGCCCTCGGCCGACGACACCGCCGACGCCGCCGGGCAGTCCACAGGCCCGCAGCCGAGCTCGGCGGTCCTGCCCGGCGCGGCCGTCTCCCCGGTCCGGCTCAGCGGCCTCACCCCCGGCCAGCCGCGACGGATCGAGGTCGCGCTCCCGACCGTCGCTGCGCAGGTGCCCGTCGGGCACCGGCTGCAGGTCGTCGTCTCCAGCACCGACCAGGCGTACGCGGTCCCGGCCGCCGCGGCGGTCTACACGGTGCAGCTCGCCCCCGAGACGGCGCTGACCCTGCCCCGGCTGAGGGCCGAGGCTGCGGGCGGAGGTCGGTTGCAGGTGCCGCTCGCGCTCGTGATCGTGGTCGGGGCGTTGGCCGTGGCGGCCGTCGCCGCGCTCGTGGTGTTCTGGCTCCGCCGCCGGGCCCGGCACCCACGGGCTGATCTTGCCGATCTGCCGCTCGCGGTCGAGGGCCTGGTCAAGACCTACGGCGACGGATTCAGGGCCGTCGACGGTGTCTCGTTCACCGCGGGCCGCGGCCAGGTCGTCGGGCTGCTCGGGCCGAACGGGGCGGGCAAGACCACCACGATGCGGATGCTGGTCGGGCTGATCCGGCCGGACTCCGGTGCGGTCTACGTGGCCGGCGAACCGATGCACGCCGGCGCGGACGCCTTGGGCGAGGTCGGCGCGCTGATCGAGGGTCCCGGCTTTCTGCCGCACCTCACCGGCCGTGAGAACCTCGCCGCGTACTGGCAGGCCACCGGTCGCCCGCTCGAGGACGCGTACCTGGACGAGGCGCTGGCCATCGCCGACCTCGGCGGCGGCCTCGACCGACGGGTCCGGGGCTACAGTCAAGGGATGCGGCAGCGGCTGGGCATCGCCCAGGCCATGCTCGGCCGGCCCCAGCTCCTGCTGCTCGACGAACCCACCAACGGGCTCGACCCGCCGCAGATCCTGGCGATGCGGAGGGTGCTCGCCGACTACGCGGCGGGCGGCCGTACGGTCCTCATCTCCAGCCACCTGCTGGCGGAGGTGGAGCACAGCTGCTCCCACGTCGTCGTGATGAACCGTGGCCGGGTCGTGCTGACCGGTTCGGTCGCCGAGCTGACCGCCCGCGACGACGTCACCCTGGTGGGGCTGGCGCCGGACGCCGACCACGCGGCGGCGCAGGCGGCGCTGACCGGGCTCGGCCTGGTCGTCGCCCTCGAGGACGGTCTGCTACGGGTGAGCGGTGACCGGCCGCGCGCCGAGATCGTCGCGGCGCTGGTCGGTGCGCGTGTCGGGGTGGAGAGCGTCGACGGTCGCCGTCAGCTCGAAGAGGTCTTCATGGGGCTGGTCGGCGCCCCGGCTGCCGCGACGTCAGGAGCAGCCGATGACTGACACCGCGACCGCACCGCGGATCCGCAGCCGGCCGTTGCCGCTGCGGGCGGAGATCCGTCGCCAGCTGCGCCGCCGCCGCACCCAAGGCGTCGGAGCGGTGATCCTGGTGCTGCCGCTGATCCTGGTCGGCGCGTTCGCACTCGGTTCGAGTGACGCCGGGCCCGGCGCGCGCGGCTTCGTCGACCTGGCCCAGCAGAGCGGGGCCAACCTGACGGTGTTCACCCTGTTCGCCTCCACCGGCTTCCTGCTCATCGTGGTCGTGGCGCTCTTCGCGGGCGACGCCGTCCCCGCGGAGGCGAGCTGGTCGAGTCTGCGCTACCTGCTCGCCGCCCCAGTGCCGCGGGAACGGCTGCTGCGACAGAAGCTGACCGTCGCCGGTCTCTCCAGCCTTGCTGCGCTGGTGCTGCTACCGGTGTGGACGCTGCTGGTCGGCGGGGTCGCGTACGGGTGGGGCGCCTACGTCGGCCCCACCGGGGACCAGATCGGCTGGCCGGCGCTGATCGGCCGGTTCGCGGTCATCGTGGCCTACCTGGCCGTCGAGCTGACCGTGGTGGCCGCGTTCGCGTTCGCCCTCGGCGTCTTCACCGACGCGCCGCTCGCCGCCGTCGGGGGAGCGGTGCTGCTGATGATCCTGTGCGCGATCCTCGACAGCATCACCGCGCTCGGTGACCTGCGCCGCGGCCTGCCCGGCCACTACGCCTTCGCCTGGGCCGACGCCCTTGCCCCCACCATCGACTGGTCCGCGATGGCCACCGGCGCGCTTTGGTCGCTCGGGTACGCGATCGTCGCGATCGGGGTCTCGGTCTGGCACTTCCTCCGCAAGGACATCACGAGCTGATGCCCCGTCGCCCAGACTCCACCGTCTCCGTCCTGGTGCTCGACGACCACGACGTGATCCATCGCGGTTTCCGTGACCTGCTGGCGAGCCGGTCCGACCTGTCGCTCGTGGGCTCCGCGGCCACGGCGGCCGAGGCGCTGGCCTTGGTGCCCCAGCTGCGGCCGGACGTGGTGGTCGTCGACGTCCACCTCCCCGACGGCAACGGCGTGCAGGTCTGTCGTCGGCTGCGGTCGGAGATGCCGCAGCTGAGGTGTCTGATGATGACCTCGGGCAGCTCGGACGACGCCGAGTTCGCCGCCCGGCTGGCCGGCGCCGCCGGGTTCGTGACCAAGCACGCCTCCGCCGAGGAGATCATCGACGCTGTGCTGCGGGCCGCCGGCGACGGGGCCGAGATGGACCGCTCCCGTTCCGCCGAGCTCTTGGCCTACCTCCCGGTCGAGGGCACCGACGGCAGCGCCGCCCCGCGGCACCTGATCGCCGCCGCTGAGCTCGCGCAGCTCGGGGAGCGTCAACGACAGATCCTCCAGCTGGTCCTGCAGGGCTGTACCGACGCCGAGATCGCCGAGCAGCTCGCGGTGCCTGAGACCACGGTGGTCAGCCAGATCACGGTTCTCTTCACCTCTCTCGATCTGCAGCGCCGGCTGCGCGAGGCCTCCGTCGAGGCCAACCGCATCCCGTAGGCGGAGATCTCCTCGGCGAGCCTGTGCTAGGCCGTGCGCAGGTGCTCGCCGAAGAAGGTCTCGATCCGGCGCCAGGCGTCCGCGGCGGCGACCGGTTCCGGCCCGCCGTGGGCCAGCCGCATCAGCGGCCGGATCAGCGCCGGTGCGTTGTTGGTCGCGTTGAGGAAGCTGTGGCCGGCGTTGGGGTAGACCTCAAGGTCGTGGGTGACGTTGTTCTTCTCCAGCGCGGCCTGCAGCCGAGGCACCTGCTTGACCAGCTGAGCGTCGAGACCGCCGTAGCTGGCCACCACCGGGCAGGCGCCGCTCAGCACCTCCTCGACGTCGGCCGGGATCATGCCGTAGTTGACCGAGCTGGCCTCGTAGCCCTCGGAGGAGAGCAGCAGGGCAAACCCGCCGCCCAGGCAGAAACCGATCACGCCGACGCGGCCGTTGCCCTGGGCGTCGTGGAGGAGCTCCTCGCGGGCCCGGCCGAGCAGGTCGAAAGCCGGACCGGAGCGCGCGCGCAGCGCCTTGAAGACCGCGATCATGCACCTCAGCCGCGGGCCCTCCCCGAACAGGTCGGGCGCGATCACCACGAAGCCGGCCGCGGCGAGCCGGGCGGCCTGGGACCGCAGCTCGGCGTCGATGCCCCAGGCCTCGTGGATCATCACCACGCCCGGCCAGTCCTTGCCGGTCGTGGGTCGCACCACGACGGCGAGGCGGTCGTCCAGGCGGGTGTCGGTCGCGACGGTCTCCATGGCGGCAGCGTAGGCCGGTTCGGTGAGAGTCTGGTGTCAGGCTGCCGCCGTCGGTTCGCGTCCCGCCCCCGGCTCTGGCAGACTGTTGGCCGCATCTGTGTCGTAGGCGCCCTCTCATCGTCGGTACGGCACGGGTTCACCCGAGACGCGGAGCCGGTGCTTTCCCCGCCGTGGCCCACGCCTCACCCATCTCGCGGCCGGACGACGTCCGGTCTCGTCTCACACAGGAGAAACCACACACGTGGCTGTCAAGATTCGTCTGAAGCGTCTGGGCAAGATCCGGTCGCCGCACTACCGCATCGTCGTTGCTGACTCCCGCACCAAGCGGGACGGTCGGGCCATCGAGGAGATCGGCAAGTACCACCCCAAGAACGACCCGTCCGTGATCGAGGTGAACTCCGAGCGGGCCCAGTACTGGCTCTCCGTCGGCGCTCAGCCGACCGAGTCCGTGGTCGCGCTGCTGAAGCGTACGGGCGACTGGCAGACCTTCTCGGGCGACACCTCGCCGTCCGGCGTGACCCCGCAGCCGGAGAAGAAGAACAAGACCGACCTCTTCAACGCGGCCCTCGCCGAGGCCGGCAGCGAGCCGTCCAGCGCGGCCATCTCCCGCCGTTCCGGTGGGCGGGGCACGACCGAGGGCACGCCGACCGAGGCTGCGGACGCCGCCGAGGCCGGCGTGGCCGACGCCAGCACCGAGACCCCGGCCGCCGGAGCCTGACGTGCTGGCCGACGCGCTCGAGCACCTGGTCCGCGGCATCGTCAGCCACCCGGACGACGTCGTCGTGTCCGACAAGGACCTGCGTCGCGGTCGGATGCTCGAGGTGCGGGTCAACCCCGAGGACATCGGCAAGGTGATCGGCCGGTCCGGCCGTACGGCGACCGCGTTGCGGACCGTCGTCGGCGCTCTCGCTGGTCGGGACCAGATCCGGGTCGACTTCGTCGACGTGGACAAGGGTCCGCGCCGCAGCCCCGGCGGTCCCCGCCGCGGCTGACCGCTCCTGCTCCACCGACGACGCCCCGAACCCGTAGCCCGGGTGTCGGGGCGTCGTCGTCTCCTGACTCATCCTCGACCACACGACAGGACGGCATGGCGAACAGCATCGAGGTCGTCGTCGGCGCGATCGGCCGGGCCCACGGCATCCGCGGCGACGTGGCGATCGACGTCCGGACCGACGAGCCCGAGCTCCGCTTCGCCGTCGGGGCCGTCCTGCGGGCCGAGAACGGCCTGCGGCGTTTCACCATCGCCATGTCCCGCGAGCACTCAGGTCGGCTGCTCGTCCACTTCGACGAGCTCGGCGACCGTACGGTGGCCGAAGCCGCGCGCGGCACCGTGCTCGTGGTCGACGTCGACGCCGATGAGCGACCCCCCGCCGAGGACGAGTTCTACGACCGGCAGCTGATCGGGCTGCGGGCGGTCGCCGCGGACGGGACCGAGATCGGTCCTGTCCTGGCGGTACTGCACCTGCCCCTGCAAGACACGCTCGAGATCTCCACCGCCGACGGCGTCCGGCTGGTGCCGTTCGTCACCGAGGTGGTGCCCCGGGTCGACCTCGCCGCTGGCGAGCTGTACCTGGCCGACGTGCCCGGCCTGCTCCGCGACCTCGAGGACGAGCCCGACGAGCCGACGCAGGGCTGACGCGTGCGTATCGACATCGTCTCGATCTTTCCGGACTACCTGGCGCCGCTGCAGCTCTCGCTGGTCGGCAAGGCCGCGCGGACCGGACTGGTCGAGCTGGCGGTGCACGACCTCCGCGACTGGACCCACGACCGGCACCGCACCGTCGACGACACCCCGTACGGCGGTGGAGCCGGGATGGTGATGCGGCCCGACGTCTGGGGTGAGGCGCTGGACGCGTTGGTCCCGGCGGCGGACGCGGCGGCGGACCCGTTGCTCGTGGTGATGACGCCGTCCGGCGAACGCTTTCGCCAGCCGGTGGCCGAGCGGCTCGCCGTCGAGACCCACCTCGTGATCGCCTGCGGGCGCTACGAGGGCATCGACGCCAGGGTCGTCGAGCACGCCCGCGGCCGGATGCGGGTGCTCGAGCTCAGCGTCGGGGACTACGTGCTGAACGGCGGCGAGGCGGCCGCCCTGGCCGTGGTCGAAGCCGTGGTCCGGCTGGTCCCCGGCGTGATCGGCAACCCGGAGTCGCTGACCGAGGAGTCCCACGCGGCGGGGCACGACGGCCTGCTGGAGTACCCCGTCTACACCAAGCCGCCGACCTGGCGCGGCCTCGACGTGCCCGAGGTGCTGTTCTCGGGCCACCACGGCCAGATCGCCGGCTGGCGGCGGGACCAGGCCGTGGCCCGGACCCGCGAACGGCGGCCGGACCTGCTGCCCGCAGGGCTGCGGGAGACCGTGATCGGTCCGGCCGAGGAGACCGACGCCGGCGAGCTGTGGACGCTGCAGCAGGCGGCGTACCTGGTCGAGGGCCGGCGGCACGGCACCTTCGACCTGCCGCCGCTGACCGAGACCCTGGACGAGCTGCGCGCCGCGTTGGCCGACCAGACGGTGCTCGTCGCCCGGTCTGGTTCCCGGTTGATCGGCTCCGTCCGCGGTGAGCTCGAGGGCGTCGACACCTGGTACGTCGGCCGGCTGATGGTGGCGCCGGACCGTCAGGGTGCCGGGCTCGGCGGTCAGCTGATGGACCGGATCGAGGAGCTCGCCCCTCCCACCGCACAACGGTTGCGGCTGGTGACCGGTGAGCACAGCGCCAGCAACCTTGCCTTCTACGCCCGGCGCGGCTACCGCGACGTGGGCCGTCGCCACCACCCCTCCTCGGTCGTCGTGGTGCTCGAGAAGGCCCTCCCGCCCCCCTGACCGCCCACGACGCCCGGGCGGCCCGAGCGCGGGAGCAGCGTCGCAGACGCCTCCGACCGTTCTCCGCCGGCGAGGGGCACATGGATGCACCGGCCGACGTGGCGAAAAACACCAGTATGTGAGGTGGCCTTATTAGTCAACTGTCGGAGGGGAGTTCTAGGGTTGCCATCGTGGCAACGACAACACTGACCCCGACGCAGCGGGCGGTCAGAACGACGGTGGCGCTCAAGGCGCTGATGGCGGTGAGCGGGCTGATCATGGTGGGCTTTCTGCTTGCCCATATGTACGGCAATCTCAAGGTCTTCGCGGGCCAGGAGTCCTTCGACGGCTACGCCCACCACCTGCGCACGATCGGCCAGCCGATCCTGCCGTACGCCGGCCTGCTGTGGATCATCCGCGTGGTGCTGCTGGCCTCGGTCGTCGGCCACGCCTACGCGGCCGTCAAGCTGTGGGCGCGGGCCAAGAGGGCACGCGGCGGCGGCAACACCAAGCGCTACCAGTCCACCAAGGGCCGCACCGGGGTCCAGCGCACCTACGCCTCGTTCACGCTCCGCTGGGGCGGCATCGTGATCTTGCTGTTCGTCATCTTCCACTTGTTGCAGTTCACCTGGGGCACCGTCCACCCGGGCGGCGCCTCCGGCAGCCCCTACCAGCGGGTCGTCAACGGCTTCGGCGTCTGGTGGGTCGTGGTGGCCTACACCGTGGCCATGATCGCGGTCGGTTTCCACCTGCGGCACGGCATGTGGAGCGCCCTCACGACGCTGGGGGCCAACACCTCAGCCATCGCGAGGCGTCGGCTGAACCTCTTGGCCTACGCCGTGGCCGGCGTCATCACCGCCGGCTTTCTTCTCCCCCCGTACAGCATCCTGCTGGGATTGGTGAGCTGACATGAGCGACGACGACCGTACGAGCCTGACCGACGGGATCGCCGACGCCGCCCGGCGGGCGGTGTCCGGCGTCAAGGACCTGGTGTCCCTGGACGCTGACTCCTTCTACGCCGAGGGCGACGACATCGCCGACACGAAGGCGCCGAACGTCCCGATCGAGCGGCGGTGGGACGAGCGCAAGTTCAACGCCAAGCTGGTCAACCCGGCCAACCGACGCAAGCTCAGCATCATCATCGTCGGTACCGGCCTGGCCGGGGCCTCGGCGGCGGCCACGTTGGGTGAGGCGGGGTACAAGGTCACGACCTTCTGCTACCAGGACTCGCCGCGCCGCGCCCACTCGATCGCCGCGCAGGGCGGGATCAACGCGGCGAAGAACTACCGCAACGACGGCGACTCGGTCTACCGGCTCTTCTATGACACGGTCAAGGGCGGTGACTTCCGCTCGCGGGAGTCCAACGTCTACCGGCTCGCCGAGACGAGCGTGCAGATCATCGACCAGTGCGTGGCCCAGGGCGTGCCTTTCGCCCGCGAGTACGGCGGCCTGCTCGACAACCGCTCGTTCGGTGGCGTGCAGGTCTCCCGGACCTTCTACGCCCGCGGCCAGACCGGCCAGCAGCTGCTGATCGGCGCCTACCAGGCGCTGGAGCGTCAGATCGCGGCCAAGACGGTCGAGATGCACACCCGGCACGAGATGCTCGAGGTGATCGTCATCGACGGCAAGGCGCGTGGCGTCGTCGTCCGCGACATGGTCACCGGCGAGCTCGAGACCCACTTCGCCGACGCGGTCGTGCTGGCGACCGGCGGCTACAGCAACGTCTTCTTCCTCTCGACCAACGCCATGGGCTGCAACGTCACCGCGACCTGGCGGGCGCACCGCAAGGGCGCGCTGTTCGCCAACCCGTGCTTCACCCAGATCCACCCCACCTGCATCCCGGTGTCGGGGGAGTACCAGTCCAAGCTGACGCTGATGAGTGAGTCGCTCCGCAACGACGGCCGCATCTGGGTGCCGAAGAGCGGTGAGGACAAGCGCGACCCGCGCCAGATCCCCGAGGACGAGCGGGACTACTACCTGGAGCGGATCTACCCCTCCTTCGGAAACCTGGTGCCGCGCGACATCGCGTCCCGGGCGGCCAAGAACGTCTGTGACGAGGGCCGCGGGGTCGGCCCGGGTGGGCTCGGGGTCTACCTCGACTTCGCCGACGCGATCAGCCGGCTCGGCCAGACGGCGGTGGAGAACAAGTACGGCAACCTCTTCGACATGTACGCCCAGATCACCGGCGAGAACCCGTACCAGACGCCGATGCGGATCTACCCGGCCGTGCACTACACGATGGGCGGGCTGTGGGTCGACTACGACCTGCAGTCCACGATCCCTGGCCTGTTCGTGGCCGGGGAGGCCAACTTCTCCGACCACGGCGCCAACCGGCTCGGGGCGAGCGCGTTGATGCAGGGCCTGGCTGATGGCTACTTCGTGCTGCCGAACACCATCAACGACTATCTGGCCGCCGGCCCGTTCGCCAAGGTCGACGAGACCCACCCGGCCGCCGTCGAGGCGGTGACCGCCGTCCACGACCGCGTCGAGACGCTGCTCTCGATCCGCGGCAGCCGGACGGTCGACTCCTTCCACAAGGAGCTCGGCCACATCATGTGGGACTACTGCGGCATGGAGCGCAGCGAAGAGGGGCTGCGCAAGGCCATCACCCGGATCCGCGAGCTCAAGACCGAGTTCTGGTCCGACGTGCTGGTGCTGGGCACCGGCGAGCAGCTCAACCAGGCGCTCGAGCGGGCCGGCCGGGTCGCCGACTTCATCGAGCTGGGCGAGCTGATGTGCATCGATGCGCTCGTCCGGCGCGAATCATGTGGTGGGCACTTCCGTGCGGAGTCCCAGACCGAGGACGGTGAGGCGTTGCGGCACGACGACGAGTACGCCTACGTCAGCGCCTGGGAGTTCGGCGGCGAGAACGGCAGGCCGGTCCTGCACAAGGAACCGCTGGTGTATGAGAACGTCGAGATGAAGCAACGGAGTTACAAGTGACGATCACCACTGGGCACAAGAACGCGGCGTCACAGGTCCAGGCCTCGGGCACCGAGGGCACGCGTCTGATGACCATCACCGTCCGGGTCTGGCGCCAGCCGCACGCTGACGCCCCGGGCCAGATGGTCAGCTACGTGGTGCCGGACGTGTCTGAGCACATGTCCTTCCTCGAGATGATGGACGTGCTGAACGAGCGGCTGACGCTCGAGGGCGACGACCCGATCGCGTTCGACCACGACTGCCGCGAGGGCATCTGCGGCCAGTGCGGGGTCGTCATCAACGGCGTCGCCCACGGTCCGCAGCAGACCACCACCTGTCAGCTGCACATGCGGTCCTTCGCCGACGGTGACACGATCGACGTCGAGCCGTGGCGTGCCGACGCCTTCCCGGTGATCAAGGACCTCATCGTCAACCGCGGTGCCTTCGACCGGATCATCGCCGCCGGTGGCTACATCTCCGCGCCCACCGGAGCGGCCCCCGACGCCCACGCGTCACCGATCCCGAAGGCCAACGCCGACCACGCCTTCGACGCCGCGACCTGCATCGGCTGCGGCGCTTGCGTCGCCGCCTGTCCGAACGGCTCCGCGATGCTGTTCACCGCCGCCAAGATCACCCACCTCGGCATGCTGCCCCAAGGCCAGCCCGAGCGGCACTCCCGCGTCCTGGGCATGGTCGCCCAGCACGACGAGGAGGGCTTCGGCGGCTGTACCAACATCGGCGAGTGCACCGCCGTCTGCCCCAAGGAGATCCCCTTCGAGACGATCTCCCGCCTCAACCGGGACCTCTACGGTGCCCTCACCCACCCCAACAGCTGACTTCCCCGCCATCAGCTGAGCTCACGTCCCCGGGCGGAGCCCGGCCGGTCACTTCACAGCCTGTAGGGCGACCTCACACCCGCGCCAGAGGGTGTGAGGTCGCCCCTCAGCATGTGAAGTCGTCAGGTGGCCTGGCTGAGGTGACTCAGTGAGCGATTCAGTGCCGACCAGCCCGACCGAGCAGCACGGTGGCTCAGCTGACCGGTGGTCTGCTGGCCGTCGACTCCGCCCGCGAGGCGCTTGGCTACGGGCCCTAGCCAGCTGGCACGACGAGGTGCCGCCGCGCCCGGAGAGCTGACAGGTGTGATTTCTCGGCCCGGAGCCGTTGTGGCAGACTGGTCCGCTGGTGTCCTTCGGATGCGCGGCTCCTGCCACAGGGGGATAGACCGCAGCCTGAGGACCTTCAGCTGAATCGATCTCAGGTGACCTGTGGCACTGGCGAGGAACCAACATGAGCAAGCTCATCGACGCGCTCGACGCGGCGTCCCTGCGGACTGACGTCCCCGACTTCCGGCCAGGTGACTCGGTCAAGGTGCACGTGAAGGTGACCGAGGGCAGCCGCTCCCGGATCCAGGTCTTCGCCGGGGTCGTCATCTCCCGCGCCGGCGACGGCGTCCGCGAGGCCTTCACCGTCCGCAAGGTCAGCTTCGGCGTCGGGGTCGAGCGCACCTTCCCCGTCCACAGCCCGATCATCGACCACGTCGACATCGACCGCCGCGGCGACGTCCGCCGCGCGAAGCTGTACTACCTCCGCGGTCTGCGCGGCAAGGCTGCCAAGATCAAGGAGAAGCGCGACGCCAGCTGAGCCTCAGCGTCCGTCGCACGAGCCCGGAGGCTGAGTGATCGACGACGCTGAGCCTGCTCCGGTGCCGTCTGGGCCGCCGCGGACCCTGAGCTTTGGCGGGCACGTCCTGGCCTTTCTCGGTGAGCTCTCCGGGGTGGTCATCGGCGCGGTGATCGTGGCTTCGCTGCTGCGAGCGCTAGTCGGCCAGATGTTTCTCATCCCGTCGGCTTCGATGGAGCAGACGCTCCGGATCGACGACCGGATCGTGGTGGAAAAGCTGACCACCCTGCAGCGAGGCGAGGTCGTGGTCTTCACCGACCCGGGCGGTTGGCTCACCGGTCCGGTGGCGCCCGAGCGGGGCCGCGTCGGGCGGGCGCTCGAGTTCGTCGGCGTGCTGCCCGACAGCGGGACCGACCACCTGGTCAAACGGGTGGTCGGGATGCCGGGGGACCACGTCGTCTGCTGCGACCGTGCTGGGCGGATCACCGTCAACGACGTCGCTCTGGACGAGACGTCCTACCTGGACCCGCCCCCGGGCGGCGAGCCAGCCGTTGCTTCGTCGATCCGCTTCACCGTGGTCGTCCCGCGGGACCGGATCTTCGTGCTGGGCGACAACCGGGAGCACAGTCGTGACTCGCGCTGCCACCTGCACGATCCCGACCCCACGGCGGTCGAGAGCAGCTCCGCGTTCGTGCCCGAGGACCTGGTGGTCGGTCGAGCGGTCGCCGTCCTCTGGCCTGTCGGTCACGCGCGACGGCTGGGCATCCCGGCTACCTTTGTCCCAGTTCCCGCCGCCCAGGCGGCTCCTGCTCTGCCCGCGATTGATGCCGGACCCGAGGCAACCTGTTGACCACTGACCAGAACGCCCGCCGCGACACCGAGGCTGCGAATCCCCCAAAACCCCGACCGAGCGCCGGCCGGCAGGCCGCCTCGTTCGGACGTGAGCTGCTCTTCGTGGTCGTCGGCGCCATCGTCGTCTCGTCCCTGCTGCGCGCCTTCGTCGGCCAGATGTTCATCATCCCGTCAAAGTCGATGCAGAGCACGCTGCTCGAGGGCGACCGGGTCGTCGTGCAGAAGATCACCGACTTCCACCGCGGCGACGTCGTGGTCTTCGAGGACCCGGGCGGCTGGCTGCCGGACGAGCCGGTCGCTGACCCCGGACCGGTCGCCCGGGTGCTCGAGTTCGTCGGGGTGCCGACCAGCAGCACGCCGGGCCACCTGATCAAGCGGGTGATCGGGATGCCGGGTGACAAGGTCGTCTGCTGCGACAGCCAGGGCCGGATGACCGTCAACGGTTACGCCCTCGACGAGACCAGCTATCTCTACACCAACCCGAACGGCACCCAGGTCGTGCCGTCCGACGTCGAGTTCACGGTGGTCGTGCCCAAGGGCCGGATCTTCGTGATGGGCGACCACCGCGACCTCAGCGCCGACTCACGCTGCCACCTGTCCGACTCCTCCAGCACGGAGCCCCGCGGGTACGTCGCCTTCGTTCCCGAGAACCTCGTCGTCGGGCCGGCCTTCGGTATCGCCGCGCCGTTCGACCGCGCCAAACGCCTGAAGGCTCCCGCCACCTTCGCCGGAGTGCCGCCACCGAAGGAACCGGCGCCCGACAAGCCCACGATCGAACCCGCCGGGGTCAGCTGCTGATGGCCGGTGCGGGGGAGCGGGGGCAGCCCAGCGAGGACGAGGTCCCGGTGGTCAAGATCCGCCGGGACAGCGGCCTCTACGGGTACGAGCGGGCGCTGCACCGGGTCGGCCTCGGACCGGTGGCGGGGGCGGACGAAGCCGGTCGGGGCGCTTGTGCGGGGCCGCTGGTGGCGGGTGCGGCCATCCTGTCGGACTCCCGGTCGCGCCAGATCAAGGGCCTCAACGACTCCAAGCTGCTGACCGCCCGGCAACGGGAACGGCTCTACGCCGAGATCACCGACAAGGCGCTCGCCTGGGCGGTCGTCTGCGTCGAGCCGGACGAGTGCGACCGGCTCGGCATGCACGTGGCCAACGTGATGGGGCTCCGCCGGGCCCTGCTGCGGCTCGACGTGCCGGCGACGTACGCGCTGACCGACGGCTTCCCCGTCGACGGGCTCGGCGTCCCCGGCCTCGCCGTCTGGAAGGGCGACCGGGTGGCCGCCTGCGTCTCGGCCGCCTCGATCCTCGCGAAGGTCACCCGGGACCGGATCATGTGTGAGCTCGACGACGTCCATCCCGAGTACGCGTTCGCCGTGCACAAGGGCTACTGCACGCCGCTGCACCAGGAACGGCTGGACCGTTTCGGACCCTCAGCCACGCACCGGATGCGGTTCGACAACGTCGCGCGAACGGTGAGCGTCGTTACCGCTAGAGTCGAGCCGATGACCGCGCAGCCACCTTCCCCCCGCCCCGGCTCCGACACCCTCGAACGAGCGGTGTCGTGAGCGCGGAAGACCTCGAGCAGTACGAGAGCGAGCTGGAGCTCCAGCTCTACCGCGAGTACAAGGACGTCGTCGGCATCTTCACCTACGCGGTGGAGACCGAGCGCCGCTTCTACCTCTGCAACGCCGTCGACCTGAAGGTCCGCACCGAGGGCGGAGACGTCTACTACGAGGTCTCGATGGGCGACGCCTGGGTCTGGGACATGTACCGCCCCGCCCGCTTCGTGAAGAGCGCCAAGGTCCTGACCTTCCGCGACGTCTCGATCGAGGAGATCGCCCACAGCGACCTCCAGGTACCCAAGAGCGTCACCGGCACCTGAGCCTGCGTCACCCCGCTGCGTGGCGCGGCTCAGGCTCGGGCATCGCGTGCCGGGGCTCGGGGTGCTGGTCGACGGTACGGCGTCGGACCAGGTCGGCGAGACCGAACAGCAGGGCGACGCCGACGAAGCCCAGCGTGGTCCGCAGACCGGTCGACAGCGCACCCGCGTAGTCCTGGCCCCGGCTCGCAGCCACCTCGTCGAAGAACTGGGCAAGCACGATCGCGACCCCGATGGCCGACCCGACGCGCTGGGCCGTCTGCAGCATGCCGCCGCCGGAACCGGCTTGGGCCGGGTTCACCTCGGCCAGGGTGAGGGTGACGTTCGGCGTGATCACCAGACCGCCGCCGAGGCCGGCGACCAGCAGCGCAGGCGCGAGCGTGAGCCCCACGTGGTTTGTCACGTGCGGCACCAACAGGTCCACTGCGACCAAGCCCGCGGCCACCAGCACCAGACCGGCCACCACCAGGTAGCGCCCGAAGCGCTGCACGAGCCGGCCGCCCAGCAACGCAGCGACGGCAGAGCCGATGGCGAAGGAGGTTCCCGTGGCCCCGGCCTGCAGGGCGCTGTAGTGCAGCCCGGTCTGCAGGTAGAGCGTGAGGATCAAGAAGATCGAGGTGAAGCCCGCGAAGTAGAACGAGCCGAGCACCACCCCGAAGACGTAGGAACGCACCCGCAGCAGCGACAGCTCGATCAGGGTCTCGTGCCCGCGGCTCCGCCAGTGCCGTTCCCACAGGTAGAAGGCGACGAGCAGCACGGCCGCGACGGCGAGCAGCCACCACGGCCGGTCACTGAGCGGCGCGCCTTGGGTGCCCTCGACGAGGGGGAACAGCACGAGCAGGATCGCCGCGGCGAACAGCAGCACCCCGACCGGGTCGAGGGACTGGCGTCGGCTGCCTGCGACCTTGGGCAGCACCCGCCGGGCCAGCAGCACCAGCGCGATGCCGACCGGGACGTTCACGTAGAAGACCAGCCGCCAGCCGAAGTCCGGGCCGCCCAGCTTGACCAGTAGACCGCCGAGCAGGGGTCCGACGGCGGTCGAGATGCCGATCGAGGCTCCGAAGAGTCCGAACGCCCGGCCCCGCTCCGGTCCGCGGAACAGGTTCTGGATGAAGCCGGACACCTGCGGCGAGATCAGACCGGCGGCGAGGCCCTGCAGCACGCGGGCTACCGAGAGGAACGCCGGGGTCGGCGATGCGCCCGCGGCCGCGCTGGCCAGGGTGAACAGGGTGACCCCGATCAGGAAGATCGTCCGACGGCTGCGGGCGTCGCCGAGCCGGCCGGCCGGCACCAGGGCCACGCCGAACGCGAGCGCGTAGCCGGCGATGATCCACTGCACGTCGGAGTCGTCGGCCTTGAGGCCGGCGCGGAGCGTGGGCAGCGCGACGTTCACGATGCTGACGTCGAGCAGCGTCATCGCCCCGGCCACCAGGCAGACGGCGAGCGCTCGCCAGCGGGCGGGGTCCGGGGTGAAGTCGTCGGCGTGCTGGTCGGTCACGGGAAGCCAATCTATGGATACGTCCCCCAGCGGTCGGCTCCGGCTGGCTTACCCAGCGGAGGCGGTCGCGCTTCGGCTGGCCACACTGGTCAGCAACCTGCAACTTCCACCGAAGAGGTACCCATGGAGGCAGCTGATCTTGAGCGGTTCGTGACGGCCCAGGACGCGGGCGGCACCTACGCCGGTGCGTTGGACGAGCTGCGTCGAGGCGCCAAGCGTAGCCACTGGATGTGGTTCGTGTTCCCGCAGATCGCCGGGCTCGGCCGCAGCAGCACGGCCCAGTACTTCGCGCTGCCCTCACTCGCCGAGGCGCGGGCGTATCTGGCGCACCCGGTGCTCGGCCCGCGGCTGCTGGAGTGTGTCCGCGCCCTGCTCGACCTGACCGGCCGGACGGCCGAACAGGTCTTCGGCGGCATCGACGCGGTCAAGCTCCGCTCGTCGATGACACTCTTCGCCGCCGCGGACCCCGACGACCCGGCCTTCGCCGAGGTGCTCGACCGCTACTTCGACGGCCAGCAGGACGGGGCGACGCTGGACCGCCTCTGACCGTCATCCACAGCGGCGGCGTGCACCACCGGCTGTCCACAGGCCCGCCGGAAAACCGCAGATCCGCGCCGACGTCCGGAAGGTCTCTCCTGGAGGTGGGAGATGGCGGCAAACGGTCGGCAGACGTTAGGGGCCCGGGGCGAGGATCTCGCGGTGGTCGAGCTGCAGCGGCAGGGGATGGAGGTGCTGGACCGGAACTGGCGGTGCCGGGTCGGCGAGATCGACATCGTGGCCGCCGAGCCCGGCGAGGGCGGTACGACGGTGGTGTTCTGCGAGGTCAAGTGCCGCTCGGGTCTGGGGTTCGGTGATCCGCTCGAGGCCATCACCTGGGCCAAGCTGCGCACACTACGGGCGCTCGCGGCCGAGTGGCTGGCGGTCCATCGGGTGTCGGCGGCCGCGATCCGGTTGGACGCCATCGGGGTGCTGCTGCTGCGCGGTGAGCCGCCGCGACTGACCCACGTCAAGGCGGTCGGCTGATGGCACAGGCCTGCAGCTGGTCGGTGGCGCTGATCGGGTTGGAGGGCCGGATCGTCGAGGTGGAGGCCGACATCGGCGCGGGGCTGCCGCGGACGGTGCTGATCGGCCTGGCCGACACGGCGTTGAACCAGGCCCGGGACCGGTGCAAGGCGGCCGTGGGCAACAGCGGTCACACCTGGCCGGCGTCGCTGCTGACCATCAACCTCAGTCCTGCGACGCTGCCGAAGAACGGCAGCCACTACGACCTGGCCATCGTTGCTGCGGTGCTCGCGGCGGCCGACGTGTTCCCGAAGATGGAGCTACGCCGGACGGTGCTGCTCGGGGAGCTGGGGCTCGACGGGCGGGTACGGCCGGTCCGCGGCATCCTGCCGGCGGTACTGGCTGCGGGTTTGGCCGGCTTCCCGCGGGTGGTCGTGCCGGAGTCGCAAGCCGCCGAGGCCCGGCTGGTCGAGGGGGTCGACGTGGTCGGGGTGGCCTCGCTCGGCCAGCTGGTGGCGCGGTTGCGCGGCGACCCCGTCCCCGACGTCGAGCCGGTCGAGGTGGCCGACGAGACACCGATCGCGCCGAGCAGCCGGCTGCTCGACCTCGCCGACGTGGTCGGCCAGGTGGAGGCCAAGTGGGCGGTCGAGGTGGCGGCGGCTGGCCGGCACCACCTGATGTTCTCGGGGCCGCCAGGGGTGGGCAAGACGATGGTGGCCGAACGGATCCCCGGGTTGTTGCCCGACCTCAGCCTGTACGAAGCCCTGGAGGTCTCCGCGATCCACTCACTCGCCGGGTTCCAGCTGTCTGACGGCCTGCTGACCCGGCCGCCGTACAGCGATCCGCACCACTCAGCCTCGGTGGCCAGCGTCGTCGGCGGCGGACCGCGGGTCGCCAAACCCGGAGCGATCTCGTGCGCCCACCGTGGCGTCCTCTTCCTGGACGAGGCGCCGGAGTTCCCGACGAAGGTGATTGACGCGCTGCGGACGCCGTTGGAGTCGGGCACCATCACGCTCGGCCGCAGCGAGGTGCAGGCGCGCTACCCGGCCCGCTTCCAGCTGGTGATGGCGTCGAACCCCTGCCCGTGTGGCCAGGCGTCCACCCCGGGCGCCTCGTGCTCCTGTCCCCCGCTGGCGGTGCGGCGGTACGGCGAACGGATCTCCGGGCCGATCAAGGACCGGATCGACATCAGCTGCGTCTTCCTGCCGATGCGTCGCGCCTACCTGAAGGCGGCGCTGCAGCGGACGGAGGCCTCGGCGGCGGTGGCCGAGCGGGTGGCGGAGGCGCGGTCGCGGCAGGAGGCCAGGTTGCGGGGCACCGAGTGGCAGACCAACGGTGAGGTGCCGGGCCCGTACCTGCGCAAGGTCCTGCCGCTGCCCGACGGGCTGCAGGTGGTCGACGCCGCGGTCCAGCGGGGGACCTTGAGTCCGCGCGGGTTCGACAAGGTGCTCCGGGTCTCCTGGACGCTTGCCGACCTGGCGGGACGGCTCAAGCCAGGGCCGGACGAGGTGGCGGTCGCGTTGGCGATGCGCCGCGGTGAACAGTTCGACCGAGGATCGGAGGCAGGGTGATGGCGGGTCAGCCGGTGGACGCGGGACACGGCACCTGGGCGGAACGGGCGGCCCGGATGGCGCTGTCCTGCGCGGTCGACGGGGGTGACCCGGACGGCGCCGACCTCGTGCGGCGGCTGGGCCCTGAGGGGGCCTGGGCGCGAGTGCAGGCGGGGGTGCTGGGGGAGCCGCTGGCGCGTCGGGCGGCGACGACGGATGTGGAGGTCGTGCAGCGGCTCGCCTCCCGCGGGTCGGTGCGCTTCGTCATCCCGGGAGACGAGGAATGGCCGGCCGGGTTGGACGACCTTGAGCAGGCGACGCCGATCCAGCGGCGGGGTGGGGTGCCGTTCGGGTTGTGGCTGCGCGGTCCCGGGCATCTGGCACGGTTGGCGGCGCGCTCGGTGGCGGTGGTCGGCTCGCGGGCCTCGACCGCGTACGGGACGGGGTTCGCCACCGACCTGGCCGCCGAGCTCGCCGAGGCCGGGGTCACGGTGGTCTCGGGGATGGCGTTCGGGATCGACACGGCGGCCCACCGCGGCGCGCTCGCGGTCGGTGGTCCGACGGTCGGGGTGGTGGCAAACGGCGTCGACGTGGCCTACCCGCCGGGCAACGCGCGGCTGTTCGAGGCGGTGGCGCAGGACCATCTGTTGGTCTCGGAGCTGCCGCCGGGCGCGCACCCGACCCGGATCCGGTTCCTGGCCCGCAACCGGCTGATCGCGGCCCTGTCGGGCGGCACGGTGGTCGTGGAGGCGGCGCTGCGCTCGGGGGCCCGCAACACCGCCGGCTGGGCGTTGGAGTGCCAACGGCCGTTGATGGCGGTGCCGGGGTCGGTGCACTCCCGGGCCTCGGCGGCGCCGCACCTGATGATCCGCAACGGTCAGGCGATGCTGGTCAGCAGCGCCGCCGAGGTGCTGGAGCTGGTGTCGGGGATGGGTCAGCACCTGCTGGTTCCCGAGCACGGCGCGAGCCGGGTCACCGACACGATGAGTGACGACCAGCTCGCGGTGTTCGAGGCGGTCCCCGCCCGCCGCCGCGTCGGAGCCGGCGACATCGCCCTCGTCGCCGGGGTGAGCATGCCGGTCTGCCTCGCCGCGTTGAACGCCCTCGCCGATCGCGGCCTCGTCGAGGCCTCCGACCGAGGCTGGCGGGCGCTGCCCGTCCAGGCCCTCAGCCAGGGTGCGCCGTGATCGCGGTCGGTCGACGCCGGTCAGCGGGCGCCGCGGAGGAACGCCCTCAGCAGGGGGCCGGCGGTCCCCGACCCGGAGTCGCCGTCGGCGACGAAGACCGCGACCGCCAGGTCACCCTGGGCGGCGATCATCCAGGCGTGCGTCTTCGGCGGGTCGTCGTCGCCGTACTCCGCCGTACCGGTCTTGGCGATGGGGGCGGGTCCGGCGAGGTCCCCGAGGACCCGGCCGGCGCTGCCCTCGGTGACCACGGCACGCATCATCTGGCGCAGCTGGCTCGCTTCCTCACTCGTCAGGGGCGCAGCCTTCGACTCAGCCTTCTGGTCCGTCACCAGGTGCGGTACCACGGTCTGGCCGGCGGACACCGAAGCGGCGACGGCGGCCATCGCCAGCGGCGACGCCTCGTCCTTGCCCTGGCCGATCATGGCCTCCGCCTTGCCCGTCGCGCTCGTCGGCTCCGGCACCAGCCCGAAGAAGGAGGGGAAGCCGACGTCGTAGTCAGTCCCCAGACCGAGAGAGGCGGCAGCCTGGGTGAGCTCACCCTTGCCGAGCTTGGTCCGCTGGCCGATGAAGGCGGTGTTGCACGAGTTGGCCAACGCCGTCTGCAGGTCGATCGTGCCGAGCCGAGCGGCCGGATAGTCGTCGTAGTTCTTGTACCGGCGGCCGTCCACCACCACGGTGGCCGGGCAGCTGAGCGTGGACGTCGGCTTCAGCCCGGCCCGCAGCAGGGCCAGCGCCGAGGCGACCTTGAAGGTGGAGCCGGGGGCGTACTGGCCGACGGTCGCGACGGACAAGCCGTCGGCACCCGGACCGCTCGCGGCGGCTAGCACGGCGCCGGTCGACGGCCGGACAGCGACGAGCGCGCTGGCGGGCTTCGTGCCCGCGAGGACCCTCTCCGACAGTCGTTGCAGCCCCATGTTGAGGGTCAGGGTGAGCGGCTTGCCGGTCGTCGGCTCGACCCGGTAGAGGACGGGCGCCGCCGAGGGCGACGGGGAGGGGGCCGGGCTCGAGGCGGTGGGGGAGGGCGACGCGCTCGCCCCGCCGGTCACCGCGAGCCGAGCCCGGACGACCTGGACCCCGGGCGTGCCGCGGAGCTGCTCGTCGTACCGCTTCTCCAGCCCGGAAAGGCCGACCTGGTCCCCGGCCACGACGGCACCGAGGCCAGCCTTGACCTCCTCAGCGGTCGCTTCGCCGACGGTGCCGAGGATCGCCCCTGCGAAGGTCCGGCTCGGCGCGAGCATTCGCTGGTCCTCGATGCCCAGCGCGCCGGGGATCCGGCTCAGCTGCGCGGCCGAGGGTCGGGCGTCGTCGGTGCTGCGGAAGGTGATGGCCTCGACGAACGCCTCGGGGCCGGCGCTGGTGACCCTGGCGGCGTAGGTCTTCGCGTTGACGTCGACCAGGTCGGCCAGCGTGCGCGCCGAGGTGGCCACCTGGCTGCCGGACACCCGGGTGCGGTCGATCCCCACCCGGACGACCCCGCGCAGGGTGACGATCGGGTCGCCGTCCTCGCCGAGCACCTTGCCCCGCTCGGGGTAGAGCCGCCGTTGGGAGAGCCGCGAGGTCCCGTCGAGGGACGCCTCGACCAGCGCCGGCTGCCAGCGGGGCTGCCAGGTGCCGGCCACCCGGTCGAGCTCGGCGGTGGTCTCGTACGTCCACGGGGCGCTGACGCCGGGGAAGGTCCAGCTCCAGGCCAGCGTGGCCGTCGCACGGTCGCCGTCGACCGTGGTCCCGGCCACGCGGACGGCGGGTCGGAGCGGCCCCATGCTGCTCACCAACGGCTGGAACCGCTGGTCGACCTCGGTACCGGCCGCGTCGACGAAGGCGATCGGCTTCAGGTCCTTCTGGGCCAGGGCCGCGGCCAGGGCGGTCGCCGCCGGCGAGGCGTCGTTGGTGTCCGGGTTCGGGGACGGGGTGCTGGTGGTGCAGCCCGCGACCAGCAGCAGCCCGAACGCCCCCGCCAGCGCCCGAACGCTGCACGCCGATCGACGCTGACCCGATCTGTCTTGTCCTTGCCGCACCGGCACATCGTGCCACCCAGGGCCGGCCCGACCGCGAACCCGTTGCGGCCGGGGCGCCGACTTGTAGGGTGCTCGCTCATGAGCCTCTACGCGTCTCGCCCGGGCCGGCTGGCGGGTCAGCTGGTCGGCGACCTCGGCGTGCTGCTCTGGATCGTGGTCTGCGGGGCGCTCGGGATCGTGGTGGACGGAGCGGTCGCCAAGCTCGCCGGTCCCGCCCGGGACACCGCGAGGACGGCGCAGCAGCTGTCCGGCAACTTCTCGGACGCGGCCGGCTCGGCCGCGCAGGTACCCGGGCTCGGTGACCAGCTGCGGCGGCCGTTCGACGCTGCTTCCGGCACGCTCGGGGGGCTGATCGAGACGGCCAACCGGCAGGCCGACACCATCGAGCGGGTGGCCACCCTGATGGGCTGGCTGGTCTTCCTGATCCCCGTCACCGTGGTGCTGTGCTTCTGGCTGCCGCGCCGGATCCGGTTCTACCGCCGCGCGAAGGCTGCCCAGGTGTTCCTCGACTCCGCCGCCGACCTCGACCTCTTCGCCCTGCGCGCGCTCGCGTCCCAGCCGATGCACGTGCTCGCGCGGATCAGCCCCGACCCGGTGACGGCGTGGCGGGGCGGCGACCGTACGGTGATCAACGCGTTGGCCGAGGTCGAGCTGGCCCGAACCGGCCTTCGGCTGCCGCCGGAGCTCCGGGCCGGCGCCTAGGAGCGCGGAGGAGGATCGGGTGGAGCGGTACCAGTTCGAGCTACCGCTCGGCAGTGGCGTGGACCGCGCCCTGACGGTCATCCGCTACGGTCACTACGGCCGTCCGGTGGTGGTCTTTCCGAGCGAGGCCGGCCGGGCCTGGGACTTCGAGGCGAACGGGATGGTCGACGCGGTCGGCTCGCTCGTCCACGACGGCCGGGTCAAGCTCTACTGCGTCGACTCCGTGGACGCTGACACCTGGTCGGACCGGACCCTGCCGATCGAGGAGCGCGCGGTCCGGCACGGCACCTACAGCCGTTGGCTGACCGACATCTTGATCCCATGGATCCACGACGACACCACCGCCGGCGCCGAGCTGGTCGCCACCGGCTGCAGCCTGGGCGCTTACCACGCCGTCCAGCTCGCGCTGCAGCGCGCCGACCTCGTGCCGCTGGCGATCGGGCTCTCCGGCAACTACGACGTCACCACCTGGCGGTCCTGGGGGGAACGCGGCGAAGCGACGTACTTCGCCAACCCCGCCGACTACGTCCCGAACCTGCACGGCGACCACCTCGACTGGCTGCGCAGCCGGCTCTCGATCCTCCTCGTCGTCGGTCAGGGCGCGTGGGAGACTTCCCCCACCGGCGCGCTGCCCTCGACCCTGCGCACGGCTCAGCTGCTGCGGGACAAGGGCATCCGGTGCGAGCTGGACCTGTGGGGGCACGACGTCAGCCACGACTGGGTGTGGTGGCAGCGGCAGCTCGCGCACCACCTGCCCCGGTTCTGCTGACGTGGAGGGCATCGACCGTTGACCAGCTCGAAAATCTCAGGAGGGACCAGATGACGTCGCACCACCTGGTGGGTCTGCTGCTCGGCGCCGAGGAGGACTGGCCGCAGGCCTTCGAGGCGCTCACCGCCCGGCTGGGGATCTTCCGCCACGCCGGGTCCGAGCACGCCATCGACACCGAACGGGTGCACATCGCCCCGTTCAACCTGCGCGACCGTGCGCGGCACGAGATCGTGATCGACCGGCTCGCCTACTGGTACTACCACCCGCGGGAGTGGCTGAAGAAGGTCGCCCTGATGGACGACGTCTACCTGCTCAACTCCCCCTTCACGTTCCAGTCGATGGAGAAGCACAGCGCCTACTGCGCCCTGATCCGGCTCGGTATGCACGTGCCGGAGACGGTGCTGGTTCCCTACAAGCACCCCCTCGACAACGTCCGCTGGAGCTACACCTCCCGCCAGTACAACGACGCGTTCGACTTGAAGGCGATCGCCGCCGAGATGGGCTACCCGCTCTTCATGAAGCCGTTCGACGGCGGCGGCTGGCGCGGCGTCTCCCGGGTCAAGGACGAGGCCGACCTGGTGGCGGCCTACGACGACTCCGGCGAGATGCTGATGCACCTGCAGAAGTCGGTCGAGCCTTACGACGTGTTCGCCCGGGCGCTGACCATCGGGCCCGAGACGCAGGTGATGCACTTCCGGCCCGACGAGCCGATGCACGACCGGTACGCCGTCGACCACGACTTCCTCTCCGCGAGCGTCGGCCGCGAGGCGGTCACGATCGCCCAGACGGTCAACGCGCTGTTCCGCTGGGAGTTCAACTCCTGCGAGATGCTCATCCAGGGCGACACCGTGCTGCCGATCGACTACGCGAACGCCTGCCCTGACGTGGCCGTCACCTCGCTGCACTACTACTTCCCGTGGGCCATGAAGTCCCTGGTGAAGTGGACCGCCTTCTGTGCGGCGACGGGCCGCAAGGCACGGCTGCACGTCGACCCGGCGCCCTGGTTCGCGGTCGCTGACGACCCCGAGCTCGACTACGCCGCCAAGCTGGTCCGCTACCAGCTGCTCGCGGACGAGCACTTCGACACCGAGCGCTATCACGCCTTCTGCGCCGAGGCGCTGCCGGACATCGACGCTCAGGTGCTGGAGTGGGTCTCCTCCCCCGACTTCGACCGGGTACTGGTCCAGACCGTGCAGGCCACCTATCCCGCGACGGAGCACGAGCGTTTCCTCGCTCACTTCCGCGGGCTGGTCGGCCTCTGGGTCAGCGACGAGACCACCCTGCTCGGCGCCGGAAGCTAGCCGGGACGCGCCGGGTTCAGGCGCGCAGGTCGGCGACCTCGGGGTGCGTGTCGAAGTAGGCGGCCGTGAACGGGCAGAGCGGCTCGACCCGGAGGCCCTCGGCCCGGACCGACTCCAGGAACAGCCCCGTGGCCTGACCAGCGAGCCCGCGGCCCCGGAAGGCGGGTTCGGTCCCGGTGTGGGTGACCACCAGCACGTCACCCCGTCGGGCGTAGGCGATCACGGTCGTGAGCACGCCGTCGAGCCGTCCCTCGTAGCGGGACAGCTCGTCGTTGTCGGTCAACTGCAGCTCGGTCATCGTGTGGGGTGAACCTACGCCCAGCAACCGCGCCTTCGCTGCGGGCCACTCAGCGGAGACCATCGCGAACTGGACCGTGTCGCGCAGGCTGCCGTCCGGCCGGCGCCGGTGGTGCCGCAGCACGCCCTCGCGGGTGGCGCCGAGCCGTTCGATCGCCGTCTGGGAGCGGAGGTTGCGGATGTCGGTGTGCCAGACGAGCCGCGCGGCCTCCAGCTCTTCGAACGCATGCCCCATCATCAGCAGCTTCGACTCCGTGTTGAGACCCGTCCGCCAGTACGGCCGAGCCAGCCAGGTGTGTCCGATGGCGATGCTGCCGCGGGCCGGGTCGATCTCGTAGAAGGAGGTGCTGCCGACGAGCTCACCTCCTGCCACCAGCCGCTGGGCGTACGGGATCCGGTCGCGGTCGGTGAGGGCGGCGGCGACCACCGCGCGTACCGACGCCAGGTCCGGTGCCCGAAAGGGGAGGTGGGCGGTGACCTCCGCCGCCTCCGTCGGACTGCCGAGGCCACGGAGGAAGTCCGGCGCGTCGCTCAGTCGGAGCGGCGTGAGCAGCAGCCTCGTCCCGCGCAGCGGACGGGCGGCGTACCAGTCGAGCGTCATGCCGTCGGTTGTGGTGAGCCGGTCGACGGCCGCTGGGCCACCGCAAAGATCCGACGGTACGGCAGCACCGTCCCGTACGGCCGGGGCGGGTAGGCCTCGCGCAGGACTATCTTGTACGCCGCCTCGAACTCCGCCCGCCGGTCGTCCGCGAGCGCCTGCAGCACCGACCGGGCGCCGGTCCCGGAGATCCAGCGGAACACCGGGTCCGGTCCGGTCAGCACGTGCAGGTAGGTCGTCTCCCAGACCTCGACGGTGCAGCCGAGGGCGGTCAGGTCGTCGAGGTAGTCGGCGGGCTCGGCGGACGCCGGCCGCTCGACCGCGGCGGTGGCCGCGGCGAACCGTGCGTCGGCGGCCAGCTCGTGCAGCAACCGGTGGCTCGGCTCGGCAAAGTTGCCCGGCACCTGGAAGGCGAGCCAGCCGCCCGGGGCGACGACCTCGACCAGCCTGGGGAGCAGCGCGCGGTGCTCGGGAACCCACTGCAGGGTGGCGTTGCTGAGCAGCACGTCGACCGGTGCCGCCGGCCGCCAGTCCCGCAGGTCGGCGAGGACGAAGTCCAGCCGGGAGGTCCGGTGCCGCGCGGCCTGGTCGATCATCGCCGGGGACGCGTCGACGCCCGTCACCTGCGCCGTCGGCCAGCGGTCGCCCAGGGTCGCGGTGAGCTGTCCCGGGCCGCAGCCGAGATCGACCACCTGCTGGGGCTGGTCGGCTCCGACCCGGGCGAGCAGGTCGACGAACGGCCGGCCGCGCTGGTCGGCGAACTGCAGGTACGTCGTGGGGTCCCAGGTGGGCATCGGCACACCCTACGGGGCCCTCCCGGGGCTCAGCCTTGGCCGCTACGGTGGAGCGCGTGACCCCCTCACCTGAGACTGACACCACCGCCCCCGGGTCCACCGGGCAGGTGGTGGTCGTGCAGACCGCCGACGGACCCATGCCGACCCACCTCTGGACGCCGCCCAGCGGCTCGGGGCCCGGGATCGTGCTCGTCCAGGAGATCTTCGGCGTCAGCGGCTACATCAGCCAGCGCGGTCGCGACCTGTCGGCCCTGGGCTACGTCGTGCTTGCGCCCGAGGTCTACTGGCGACTGCCCGACGCGACGATCGACGAGGACGGCGACGTCCTCGGCCAGGCCATGGGTCTGGTGCAGCAGGTCGACTGGGGCCTCGCGGTCGCCGACGTGGGCGCGGCCGTCGAACACCTGCGCGGCATGATCGAGGTGACCGGGCCGGTCGGCCTCGTCGGCTTCTGCTTCGGCGGCGGGCTCGCGTTCAACGTGGCCGCCACGACGCCGGTCGACGTCCTCGTCAGCTACTACGGCTCGGCGCTGCCCAACCTGCTGCCGCTGGCCGACCAGGTGACCGTGCCCAGCCTGCACCACTTCGGCACCGCGGACGCCTACATCCCGGCCGAGGCCCAGGAGCAGATCCGGCAGGCCGTGACGCCCAACGGAGCCCGGTTCGAGACCTACGAGGGCGCGAACCACGCGTTCGACAACCCGAACCCGATGTTCCACGACGCCGAGGCGTCCGCCGCAGCGTGGGCGGTGACCGTGCCGTTCCTCGCCGAGCACCTGAGCAGTCCGTCGGTCTGACCCCGGCAGGGCCGATACCGACAGGTCAGCCACGACGGTGTGACGGAAATCTCCGTCGGCCGGTCCGGGAAGCGATACTGTCGTCCCGTACCGGAGCACTCTGCAGGCTTGTGCGTGTTCAGCGGGGTCACGCCGGGTCAGGGGGACGACTGGGGGGCGTGACCATGAACACGGCTATGGCAGCCGAGCTGCCCAAACCTGCGGCGTCGATCTTGATCCGGATCCGTGGGGCGATGCCCGATCTGCGGCCGGCGGAGCGGCGGGTGGCTGAGGCTGTCCTGGTCGACCCAGCCCGGATCTCCGAGAGCGCCATCACCGCCGTTGCCCGGCTGTGCCAGACCTCGGAGACGACGGTGTTGCGCTTCTGCCGGGCGGTCGGACTCGCCGGCTATCCCGAGCTGCGGATCGCCCTGGCCCGCGCCGCCCAGTCGGAGGAGGGTGACCGGCACAACGCCCCGGTGAGCGGGGTGATCCTCAAGACCGACAGTCTCGGCGACATCGTCGCCAAGGTGACCCACGCCGACGCCCGCGCGGTCGAGGAGACAGGCGCCGCTCTCGACCTCGCGGTCCTCGAGGCGGCGGTGTCGGCGGTCGCCACCGCCCGACGTGTCGACATCTACGGCGCCGGCGCCAGCGCTCTCGTCGGTGAAGACCTGCGGCTCAAGCTGCACCGGCTCGGTCTGGTGTCGTTCCTCTGGTCGGAGGCGCACCAGGCGCTGGCCTCAGCCGCTCTGCTGGGGCCGGCCGACGTTGCCATCGGCATCTCGCACACCGGAACCACCCTGGACACCGTGGACGCACTCCGGGTGGCCTCCGAACGAGGCGCCACCACCTTGGCCGTGACCAACTTCTCCGGCTCCCCGGTAGCCATGCTCGCCGACCTGGTGCTGATCACGGCTGCCCGCGAGACCACCTTCCGGTCGGGCGCCATGTCCAGCCGGATCGCCCAGCTCGCCCTGGTCGACTGCCTGTTCACCGGCGTGGCGCAGCGCTCCTACGACCGGGCCGTCGCGACGCTGGAGACGACCTACGCGGTCGTCCAGACGCGTCGTCGGCGCGTGAGCCGGGTCTTGCCGCCGCTGACCTGACCTGACCTGACCTGACCTGACCTGACCTGACGGCTCGGCCGGCTGGGAGAATGTCGCCCATGTCCCGCGACCCCGCCGCTCCCGGGATGCGCCCGGTGGTGACGCTCGGGCTGTTGTCGACCTTCGGTCCGCTGTCGCTGGACCTGTACCTGCCGGCCCTGCCCGAGCTCTCCGACGACCTGCAGAGCACGGCCTCCGCGGCCCAGCTCACCATCACTGCCTGCCTGGTCGGGCTGGCCGTCGGCCAGCTCGTCGCCGGCCCGCTCTCGGACCGGTTCGGCCGGCGCCGGCCGCTGCTCCTCGGCCTGGTCGCGTACCTGCTGGCCTCGGCCGCCTGCGCCGCGGCGCCGTCGGTGGAGGTCCTGGTGGCGTTGCGGCTGGTGCAGGGCCTCGCCGGGGCAGCCGGACTGGTGATCGCCCGCGCGGTCGCCCGCGACCTCTACGAGGGCCGGACGCTGGTGCTGTTCTTTGCCCGGCTGACCCTCATCTCGGGACTGGCCCCGGTGGTCGCACCCGTGCTCGGCGGCCAGCTCAGCCGGGTGATGAGCTGGCGCGGCATCTTCGGCGTGCTCGCCGGGTTCGGCGCGGTCCTGCTCGTGGCGGGGCTGCTGCAGCGGGAGACCCTGCCGCCGGGTCGCCGCAGCCACGGCGGCCTCGGCGGGTCGCTGCGCGGCTTCGGGGTCCTGCTGCACGACCGCTACTTTCTCGGCGCGGCACTGTCCTCAGGTCTGGCCGCCGCGTCGATGTTCGCCTACATCGCGGGCGCCACCTTCGTGCTGCAGCGGATCTACGGGCTGTCCGCGCAGAGCTTCTCGATCGTCTTCGGGCTCAACGCGGTGGGCATCATGGCCGTCAGCGGCGTGGCGTCCCGGCTGAGCCGCACCTGGCCGGCGGCCCGGGTGCTGGCGCTCGGCCTGGCCGTCAACCTGCTCGGAGCGGCGTCGCTCGCCGCGACGGTGCTGCTGGGTCTTGGCCTGGGCTTCGTGATCGGCTCGCTCTTCGTGATGGTGAGCGCCCTCGGCCTGGTCTTTCCCACCGCCACCGCCCTGGCGATGGCCGACTACCCCGAGCAGGCGGGCGCGGCGTCCTCGGTGCTCGGCCTGACCCAGTTCGCGTTCGGAGCGCTGGTGGCCCCGCTGGTCGGGATCGCCGGCGAGGACTCGGCCGTCCCGCTCGGGGTGGTGGCGGTCAGCGCGAGCGCCGCCGCCAGCCTGGTCTACCTGACCTTCGTGGTGCCGGCGGTCCGACGCTCTAGGCCGTGACCTTCTTGCGCCGGGACCCGCGGATCGCGCCGAGGATCACCCCGGCCAGCAGCACGATCGACAGGTACCAGGAATAGCGCGCGACCTCCGCGAGCACGTGCACGGCCGGCTCCCCGATCCGGTAGCCGAGGTAGATGAAGAGGCCACGGGTCACCGCGGCGGTCCCCACGTCGACCAGCAGGAAGCGCCGCAGCGACATACCGGCGGCCGCCACGGTCGCGTACACCACGGCGCTGGGCAGCGGGATGACGTAGCCCGCCATGATCGCCAGCGACCCGTAGCGTCTGGCCAGCCGTTCGGCCCGGTCAGCGTTCCGCGCGGCGCGAGGCGAGCGGCCGGCCACCAGCTCGATCAGGCCGCGACCCCACAGCCGGCCCGCCCACCAGAACAGCCAGTCGAACTTCACTGCGCCGATGGTGCCGAGCACGAGTCCCAGCGGCCAGAACCCCACCCCGGTCGCGGCGAGCGCCCCGATCGTGACCGCCGAGACCCGTGAGCCGCCGAGCGCGGCCAGCAGGTACGGGTTGGCCCCGAGCAGCACCGGTCGCAGCGGCAGCAGCACCAGGTTGTAGATGCCGGTGACCGAGAAGCCGATCCAGCACCCGATGTCGCTGCGCCCGGGCTTGCCCTTCCAGGGCATCCGCGGATCGTCCCACCACTCCTTCTCCTCGGCATCGGCCTCAACCTCGGCCGGCTCGGTCGCCGGCTCCTCAGCTTCGCCGATGGTAGGCCTCCCGCCAGGACGGGATGCTCGGCCGCCAGGCGAGAGGCATCTGGGCCTCGGCCGGGGTCCGGTTGGCCTTGAGGTTGTTGCAGCGGGTGCAGGCGGCGACGGTGTTGAGCCAGGTGTTCTGACCGCCGCGGGACTGGGGCATGAGGTGGTCGACGGTGTCGGCTGGACCGGAGCAGTAGGCGCAGCGGTGCAGGTCGCGACGCAGCACGCCGCGCTTGGACCAGGCCGGGTTCCGCGCGTACAGGAACGAGGTCTTGACGTAGCGGATCAGCCGCAGCACGACCGGCCAGGGATAGGGGCCGATCGAGTGGCCGTCCCGGGCCTCCTCGACGATCGCGACCTCGCGGACGAGCATCTTGATGGCGTGCTGGATCGAGACGGTGTGCAGGGCGGTGTTGTCGGTGTTCAGGACGACGACGCCGGACATGGCCACACCTCCTCCTCGTGTCGGGCCTGGCCGAGACGATGATCCACAAAGCAGATGATGCTGTCATCAGGATTATGGCCGGTCCGGTCAAGTGCGTGGCACACCGGTACGGGCCGAGGACACGTAGTCTCAAGGTCCGGTCGACCCCAGTTGACGATCTAGAACGCACGTTCGATTATGGACGAGTGCCTCTCCTCTCCGTCGCCGACCGGGTCTCTGAGCTGCAGCAGCGCGTCCAGCGGATGCAGGGCGCGGCGGTCACCCGCACCCTCGACAGCCTGCCGGCCCTCGGTGAGGTGCTCCGGCTCAAGACCGGTGGGGCGTACGCGGTGGACAGCCTGAGCCTGGCCATGGCGTTGCTGGCCGGTCCCTCGCTGGCGGGGGAGTGGAGCGCGGTGGTCGGGGTGCCCGAGCTGGGCTGGGAGGCGGCCGCCGGTTTCGGCCTGGCGCTGGAGCGCACGATCGCGGTGCCGGCGCCCGGCGAGCACTGGCTGAGCGTGACCGCCGGGCTCGCCGACGTGGTGTCGGTCGTCCTGGTCCGCCCGTCCAGCCCGGTCAGCGAGGGCCAGGCCGAACGGCTGCGTTCCCGGCTGCGACAGAAGGACGCCGCCCTGGTCTGCTGGGGCGGCTGGCCGCGCAGCGACGCCGTCCTCAGCGTCACCAACTCGACCTGGACCGGCCTGGGTCAGGGCCACGGCCACCTGCGGGGTCGCCAGGTGGAGGTGAGCGTCCGCCGCGGTGGGGCTCCGGTCCGCCGCACGACGCTGTGGCTGCCCGGCACCGACTCCCAGGTGAGCGTGGACCGCGAGGCCCCGGTCCAGCTCACCGCCGTGCAGGCAGGTTGAGATGGCCGTCCTGACTCCGTCCCCCGTGACCCCGACCGCTACCCCGACCTCGAGTGCGCCGGGGCCCGGCCGCCGCGTGATGGTCGTCTGGTGTCCCGACTGGCCGGTGGTCGCGGCCGCGCTGGCCGCCGAGCTGTCCCTGGACTCAGCCCTCGCGGTGGTCGAGCGCGGTGAGGTCTTCGCCTGCTCCGCGGCCGCCCGGGCCGAAGGGGTCAAGCGAGGGATGCGACGCCGCGACGCCTCGGCCCGCTGCCCCGAGCTGGTGGTCGTTGACCGCGTGCCCGAGGCCGAGACCGCGAGCTTCGAGGCGGTGCTGACCAGCGTCGAACAGGTCAGTGCCGGCGTCGCCCCGGTGCAGCCGGGGCTCTGCGCCTTGACGGTGCCGAGCCGCTTCTACGGGGGTGAGGCCGCCGCGGCCGCCGCCGTGGCCGAGCACCTGGTCTCGGTCGGGGTCTGGGACTGCCGGATCGGGATCGCCGACGGCATCTTCGCCGCCGAGCAGGCGGCCCGCCGGGCCCCGACCCAGGACTGCCGGGTGGTGCCGGTGGGCGGGTCGGCGGACTTCCTCGCCCCGCTGCCGGTGGCGGTGCTCGCCGACGCCGACCTGGTCAGCCTGCTGCGCCGGCTGGGGCTGCGGACGCTCGGCGACTTTGCCGCCCTGCCCGCCCGGGACGTGCTGACCCGGTTCGGTGCCGCCGGTGCGTGGCTGCACCGGCAGGCGCGGGGGCGGGACGACCGGATCGCGGTGGCCCGGCAGGCGCCGCTCGAGCTGACCCAGCGGATCGCCTTCGAGCCACCGCTGGAGACCATCGAGCCGATCGCGTTCTCCACCCGGCAGACCGCCGAGCGCACGGTCGCCGAGCTCGCCCGGCACGGCCTGGTCTGCACCGAGGTGCGGATCGTGGTCAGCACCGAGAGCGGCTGGACCGGTTCGCGGATCTGGCTGCACTCCCGCTGGTTCACCGCCGCCGACCTGGTCGACCGGCTCTACTGGCAGCTGCAGGGCGACCCGGCGCCTGACCCGGTGTGCGAGGTGCGGATCGTCCCCGAGACGGTCGAGTCGCTGGGCGACCACGGCGAAGGGCTGTGGGGCAGCGCGCCCGACGAGCGGGTGGAGCGCGGCGTCGCCCGGCTGCAGGGGATGCTCGGTCCCGAAGAGGTGCTGGCCCCCGCGGTCCAGGGCGGCCGCACCCCCCGTCGCCGCCAGGCCATGACGCCCTGGGGGGAACGGCCGGCGACCGTCCGGCCCACCAGCCTGCCGTGGCCGGGGTCGATCCCGCCGCCCGCCCCGGCCCGGGTCTTCGCCGAGCCACAGCCCGCCCTGGTCACCAGCGGCGACGGCCGACCGGTCGCGGTGACCGACCGTGGTCTGGTCACCGGCGACCCGGTCCAGTTCAGCGTCGACCGGATGTCGCCGCCCACCCGGGTCCAGGCCTGGGCCGGGCCGTGGCCGATCGACGAGCTGTGGTGGGATCCGGCTTCGGCCCGGCGGGTCGCCCGTTTCCAGGTGGTCGGGGTCGACGGCAGCGCCTGGCTGCTGGTCGTGGAGGACGGCCGCTGGTGGTGCGAGGCGCGGTATGACTAACACGCGCCCCGAGCCTGTCGAAGGGGGGAGAGCGCGGTGAACTGGGAGAACCCGCCGATGCGTTGGTCGGAGCTCGAGCGCCAGCTCTCCGGCCGCCCGGTGACCGAACGGCCCTTTGCCCGGGCGGTCTCGCCGGACAACCCCACCGACGACTCCGCGCCCGGCTACACCCGCAAGCGGGTCGCGTACGAGAGCGCTGCCCCGGCGGTGACGCGTCCGGCCGGTCCCGTGGTGCCGTACGCCGAGCTGCACTGCCACAGCAACTTCAGCTTCCTCGACGGCACCGCCGACCCTGAGACGCTGGTCGAGGAGGCGGTCCGGCTGGGGTTGGACACCCTGGCCTTGACCGACCACGACGGCCTCTACGGGGCGGCGCGGTTCGCGGAGGCCGCGACCGCGTACGACCTGCGGACCGTCTACGGGGCCGAGCTGTCGCTCGAGCTGACCACTCCGCAGAACGGCGTGGCCGACCCCGAGGGCTCCCACCTCCTCGTGCTGGCGGCCGGGGTCGGGGGCTATCACCGGCTGGCCGGAGCCATCACCGAGGCTCAGCTGCGCGGCGCTGAGAAGGGCCGTCCCCGCTACGACCTGGACGAGCTGGGTGCCGCCGCGGGCGGGGAGTGGGTGGTGCTGACCGGCTGCCGCAAGGGGTCGGTGCGCTCGGCCCTGGACACCCGGGGGCGAGAAGCGGCGGCCCAAGAGCTGGACCGGCTGACCGCGTTGTTCGGCCACAGCCAGGTGGTGGTGGAGCTGACCGACTCCGGGCTGCCGACCGACTCGGCGGTCAACGACGTGCTCGTCGACCTGGCCTCGGACCACGAGCTGCGTTGTGTGGCCACCGGCAACGTCCACTTCGCCACCCCGGCGGAGTACCGGCTGGGGTCGGCGATGGCCGCGGTCCGGGCTCGTCGCAGCCTGGCCGAGATGGACGGCTGGCTGCCCTCACCCGGGGCGCACCTGCGGTCGGGGGAGGAGATGGTGCGCCGGTTCGCCCGCTATCCCGGCACGGTGGCGGCGAGCGTGGCGCTGGCCGACGAGCTGGCCTTCGCGCTGCGGCTGGCCAAGCCGCGGCTGCCGAAGCAGCAGGTGCCCGATGGCCACACCCCGATCAGCTGGCTGCGCGAGCTGTCCCGACGTGGCGCCGACGAGCGCTATCCCGAGCACGGCGAGCGGGTCAACCGGGCCGCCGCCCACGAGCGGCTGCAGCGTGAGCTGGCGGTGATCGAGGCCAAGGACTTCCCCGGCTACTTCCTGATCGTGCACGACGCCGTCAGCTTTGCCCGCGAACGCGGCATCCTCTGCCAGGGCCGGGGCTCGGCGGCCAACTCGGTGGTCTGCTACGTCCTGGGCATCACCGCCGTCGACCCGATCACCTACGACCTGCCGTTCGAGCGGTTCCTGTCCACCACCCGCGACGAGGAGCCCGACATCGACGTCGACTTCGACTCCGACCGGCGGGAGGAGGTGATCCAGGAGGTCTACCGCCGCTACGGCCGGCGCAACGCCGCCCAGGTGGCCAACGTGATCAGCTACCGGCCCAAGTCCGCGGTCCGGGACATGGCCAAGGCGCTCGGCTACTCCACCGGTCAGCAGGACGCGTGGTCCAAGCAGATCGACTCCTTCGGCTCGCTGCCGCTGAACGACAACCACACCATCCCCGCCCCGGTCATCGACCTCGCCGATGCCCTGCTCAAGGCGCCGCGGCACCTCGGCATCCACTCCGGCGGGATGGTGCTCACCGACCGCCCGGTGGGGGAGGTCTGCCCGATCGAGCCCGGCCGGATGACCGACCGAACAGTGCTGCAGTGGGACAAGGACAGCTGCGCCTGGATGGGGTTGGTCAAGTTCGACTTCCTCGGGCTCGGCATCCTGTCGGCGATCCAGCACAGCTTCGACGTGGCGGCGGAGCGGGTCGGGGAGCGCTGGACGCTGGACACCATGCCCAAGGAGGAGGGCGGGGTGTTCGACATGCTCTGCCGGGCCGACTCGATCGGGGTCTTCCAGGTGGAGAGCCGGGCTCAGATCGGCACGCTGCCCCGGCTGCAGCCGCGCCGCTTCTACGACCTGGTGATCGAGATCGCGCTGATCCGGCCCGGTCCGATCCAGGGCGGCGCGGTGCACCCCTACATCCGCCGCGCCACCGGCAAGGAAGAGGTCAGCTATCTGCACCCCAAGCTCGAACCGGTGCTGGAGCGGACGCTGGGGGTGCCGCTGTTCCAGGAGCAGCTGATGCAGATCGCGATGGCCGTCGGGGAGTGCAGCGGTGACGATGCCGACCTGCTCCGCCGGGCGATGGGCTCCAAGCGCGGGGTGGAAAAGATCGAGCGGCTGCGCACCACCCTGTACGAAGGGATGGCTCGCAACGGCATCACCGGCGCGATGGCTGACGAGATCTACGGCAAGATCCAGGCGTTCGCCAACTTCGGCTTTGCCGAGAGCCACGCGATCAGCTTTGCCCTGCTGGTCTACGCCTCGGCCTGGCTCAAGCTGCACTATCCCGGCGCCTTCCTGGCCGGGCTGCTGCGCGCCCAGCCGATGGGCTTTTACTCCCCGCAGTCGCTGGTCGGAGACGCCCGCCGGCACGGCGTCGAGGTCCGCCGGCCCGACGTGCTGACCTCCGGGGTGGACGCCGACCTGGAGCCGCTGAACGCTGGCCTCTTTGGCCCGACCGGTCCCGCGCGCTGCCTGGACCGCGTCCAGGACCCGGTCGGGCGCTTCGACCGCGGTGCTCCCGACCGCACCGCCGAGCACCGGCGGGACGGGAGCTTTGCGCTCCGTCTCGGGCTGACCGCCGTCCAGGGGCTGGGCCGGGAGGTGGCGGAGCGGCTCGTCGCCGAGCGGGTTCGCGCTCGGTTCACCAGCCAGAACGACGTGGTCCGGCGAGCCGGGCTGACCGTGCCGCAGACCGAGGCGCTCGCCACCGCCGGAGCCTTCGACGGTTTCGGCTTCTCCCGCCGGCAGGCGTTGTGGAACGCCGGCTACGCCGACAGCACCGACACTCTGCCCGGAACCGCGGTCGACGCGGCGCCGCCCACCCTGCCGGGGATGAGCCCGGTGGAGCTGACCCTGGCCGACCTGTGGTCGACGACGATCTCACCGTCGGACCACCCGGTCGGCCACCTGCGGCCGGTTCTCGACCGGCAGGGGATCGTGGCGATCAGCGACCTCGGCCCGGCCTACGACAAGCGCCGGATCCGGGTGGCTGGTCTGGTCACCCACCGGCAACGGCCCGGTACCGCGGGCGGCATCACGTTCCTCAACCTGGAGGACGAGACGGGGATGCTCAACATCGTCTGCGCCGAGCCGATGTGGCGCCGGTTCCGTCGGGTCGGCCGTAACGCCAACGCCATGGTGATCCGCGGTCGGATCGAGCACAACGAGGGCGTGACCAACCTCGTCGCCGACCGGCTCGAGCCGTTGAGCACGGTCGTCCCCGACGCGCAGGGGGTGGTCTCCGGTCGGCACCCCTCGCGGGACTTCCGGTGACCGCGTTGTGCGGTCCATCCTGCTGGCGTGAAGCTCCCGGACCTACTTCGCCGGCCGAAGTACCGCAGCGTCGTCATGGTGGAAGAACACGACCTCGCCGTAGAGGATCGCCGTGATCTTGAGAAGGAGCTGGCCTTCGCCAACTCACTGAGGAGTGTTCGTGCGACTGCGGCTGGCGGGCCGGCCCTGCAGGCGACGGGGATGATCGCGGCGCAACGGTTGATCGCCGATGCTCTGGACGTGCGTTACCGGCTGCCGCGGTTGTGGGTTCAGGTGCAGTCCGGGCAGGTGAAGG
>NZ_CAXTHG010000010.1:0-140022 GCF_964244005.1 uncultured Friedmanniella sp.
CGAACCCCGGACCGCCACGCGACAAAAAACACCAGCCACCTAGGAGGGTGGTGTCGAACGGCGGCCGTAGCGAGCAGGTGCCCGGGTGCGTGCCGGGCAAGGCGCCGGAGGAGTCGGATAGCGGGGTTCTCTCCGCGACGACGGCAACGAAGACCGGTGCGTGCCCGGGTGCCGCGCAGTAGGTCGGCGTTTGACACCACCCTCCTAGTGGCGAGGCGGGCCATCATCGGCTCCGGTAGGTGTCGAGGGCGGCCGCACCGGTCGCGGTCAGCGCGATCGAGCCGGGCAGACCCGGCAGTGCGACATCGCCGAGCGGCACCCGGCAGTCGACGCGGGACGTCACCGTGGCCGGGGTGCCGACGGGAACGCCGAAGGCCGCCGTCCGGATCTGGACCGACGTCGTGCCACAGCGCAGTCCGGCGGTGGCCAGTGACGCCTCGGCCGCGTCTCGACCGTCGGAGGCTGCCACCCGCGGGCTACGGGCCAGCGACGCGGCTCGAGCCCCGGTCTGGGCGGCCTCGGCCACGGTCGTCCGCGCGAACCAGAGCCGGCCACCAGCCACCAGTAACCCCAGGACGAGCACCAGCGCCGGGACAAGCAGGGTCAGCTCCACGGTCGCGGACCCCCGTTGGGCCTCGAAGGAACGCGGCCGAAGGCGCAGCGGTCGCCGGGTCACGGCGCGGTCACCCGTTCGAGAGGCGCGGCAGCGGTCTCGTGGAGGTCGGCCATCCCCAGGTCGAAGATCAGCGGGGCGGTGCCGGTCACGGTGGCCGAGACGGCGGTCGCGCTGCGGACGACCGTCACCGACACCTCGTCCAGACCGCCGGCCCGCGCGAGGTCGACGCCCAGCTCTTCAGCCGCGGCGCTGGTCCCCTCGCTCCCCCGGGCGGCGTCGACGGCCGCCGTGGCGGCGCGCTCGGCGACGTTACGACCGTGCAGCCAGATCCCCGTCTGGATCAGGCCGAGGGTCACCAACATCAAGGCGGGCCAGATCACCGCGAGCTGGACGCTCTCGCTGAGCCCCCGCTCGTTCACCCGAGGCACGACTACTTGGGCAGCTTGGCGGTGACGTAGTTGGTGATCGCCGTGACCACGATGATCGCGACGGCGACCGCTCCCGCGAGCAGAATGGCGTTCTCGGCCGACTGGCTGAGGCCTCGCTCGTCGCGGGTCACCGGGTGCCGCAACAGCACCACTATTCCCACAGCCGTACTGATCAACGTCTTGACAGTCATTGGGTGTCCTCCCGAGATCGGTGCGATCACGAAACCCCCGAGGGCAGGTGATCAGACCGGCAACGCTGCCGGCGAAAAATTGCGGGAGAAACCCCGGGCAGCCCTGCCCATGGACGCCGGTGCCCCCGCACGCGAGCCACTACTATCGCTGGTCAGCGCGGGTTTTGCTCGGAAACTGAGAACTTGGTGTTGTCCTTTCTGCCCGAGGTGTTGTCCGTCCGTCGGGGCGCACGGGAATGACATTCGGGTGATTTGCCGGTGGCCGCCCGGGACCGTCACGCGGCCTCCGCGAGCTCGACGGCGTGGGCGGCCAGCACCCGGAGCGCCCGGCTGCAACGGACCCGTACCGAACCGGGGGTCGAGGCACTCTGCCGGGCGACCTCGGCCCCACTGAGACCCCGGAGGTACACCCCCTCGAGCAGCAGACGCGCCGGCTCGTCGAGGAGCCGCAGCCGCAGACCGGCCTCGATCACCTGGGCCGCGTCCAGCCGAGCGGCGACCCCGTGGTCGAGAACGCGCTGCCGGATGCCCCGCTCGAGCTGGTCGAGCTGTTCCCCCGCCAACCAGGGCGCCGACTCGGCCCGGCCCCAGCCGTCCCGCTCGTGGTGCACCGCCTTCAGCGTGTCCAACGCCAGGTTGGCCGCGATCCGGACCGGTCGCGCGGCGAGCGGGTACGCGACGAGGACGCACCAGGCGGCCGCCACGTAGTCGTCGGCCGAGGCCCGGCCGTCGCGCGCCGCCATCCGCACCAGCCGGCCGAGCAGTGACTGCAGCACCGTGCGCGCGGCCAGCCGGTCTCCGGACTGCGCCTCGGCCAGCAGGGCGTGCAGCGTGGTGTCGCAGCCGGCGCTCGCCCGGTCGAGCAGGTCGGCCAGCTCCGGTCGGTCGCCGAGCTCTGGTCGGCGGACCGACCACTCGAGCACCTGCGGCGGCCGGTGCTCCACCAGCTGTCGCCAGTCGGCGTTCAGCGCCTCGACCACCGCTCGACCGCCCCGCGACCCCGGAACCGCCAGCCAGCCGCTCCGCTCCATCTGCACCTCCTCGATCCGTTGGATCGAGGATCGCGAGCCCGTGTTGGCCGAGATGTTGTGCGGCGCGCGTCCGTTGTTGTCCGACTGAACGAGGTGTTGTCCGCCGCTCAGCCCCGTGCCAGAGTGCAGAGATGGACCCGGTGAGCCTGGCGGCGGAGCTGCTTGCCGCGTGCGTGGCGGACGGCCAGGCCGCACGTCGGGTGGCCGACGACGACCAAGCGGAGGCGGTGCGAGCGGAGCTGCGCCGGCGGGCGCGACGCGACGAGGTCCGGGTGCGGACGGCCCGGCTCGGCGACACCGTGGTCGTCGCCCGTACCGACGCCGCGGTCTGGACCGACGATGCCGCCACGATGCGTCGCAAGCTGAGCCCGCCCGACTGAGTCCCTACCAACAAGGGGGCTGAGGCACCCCCTGATGGGGTCAAGGCACCCCCTCCTGGGGTGCCTCAGCCGTCCAAGGGGTGCCTCGAGCTGCGTACCCCGGGGATCAGATGATGCCCGGCAGCGGGTCGGTGGCCTCGGGATTGATGACCTCGTCGGGTTCGACCGGGATCGGCTCGAGCTCCACCGGGTCGGGCACGGGGTCGGCGGGGTCGGGTACGGGGTCGGGGTCCGGCTGGGGGTCGGGCTCCTCCGGCACGTCCACGACCGGCCGGCCGCGTGCGTCGAAGGCGTCAGCCATGAGGATCAGTGCGCCGACGCCGAAGTCGGCCCCGGGGTTGAAGGTCGGTTTGGTGTTGAAGTAGGAGGTCTTGTCCAGGGCCAGCAGCCCCAGGATCACCTCGGCGACGATCCGGCCACCGACCGACCCGAGCTGGTGCCCGCCGGCCAGCTCGGCCTCCTTCAGCACGTAGAACCAGAGCGGGGCCTTGTTCTTCCAGCCGCTCTCGGTCAGCCCGAGCTGAGCGTTGGTCAGCGGCTTGGCCCCCATCGCGGTGGCCACGTCCTGGCCGGCCGGCAGGCCGAGCCGCTTGCCACGCAGCAGGTTTCTTTCGGCCAGGGCGACGATCGCGCCCGCGGTCGGGGCCACCACGGTGGACGGCAGCGTGGCCAGCGGCAGCGAGATCTGGGCGTCGAACCTGCGGGCCATGTTGCGGTCGTCGGGGGCGCTCATCCCGGGTATGTCGAAGAAGTAGTTCCAGTCCATCCACAAGTTGTGCGGGATGGCCCGGCTGCCGCGCAGGTCCTCGTACCCGTCCGGGCCGAAGATCGGCACGGTGTGCATGTCCTGCACCTCGTACTCGGCGCGGATCAGGCTGTGCCCGAAGCGGTAGGCCCCGGCCGAGAACTCGATCGGCATGTACGGCTTGGCCGGGTTCTTGGGCTTGTAGTAGGTCGTGGCGGCGGTCAGCTTGCCGGCCTTGGTCACCAGCAGCTTGTCGACGACGTCCTGGCCGACGATCTTGGGCAGGTAGTCGTGCACGATCAGCCACTGGTAGTGCCAGCGGCAGCGGGTCTGCGCGTCCTCGAAGCTGAGCCCGGAGTCGCGGAACTTGTTGTGCAGCCGCAGGAACACGGTGTGCAGCTGGGCGACGATCAGGTTCTCGTCGTTGCGCGGGTCACCGAGGTAGGCCGCGCCGACCGCGTCCCGGGGCAGGTCGACGAGGTCGTCGTGCGGGTTGACCTTGAGGTAGCCGGGCTTGGCGGCGTCGTAGAGGTCGGGGCTGAGGGTCGGGCCACTGCCGTAGACCGACCCCAGGTCGAAGCGGGGCGTGTCGTAGTTCACCAGGGCGGTCGGGTCGGACTTCTGGGTGGTCAGCGGGGTCTTGTCAAGAGTGACGTCGTGGTCGACGAACTGCCCGAAGTAGATGTAGCCGGCCGGGATCGAGGTGTCGAACGCGACGTCGGAGTCCTTCACGTCGTTGAGCGGGGCCTTGCCGTCGTTCATCTTGACCGCGAGCGAGCGGAGCAGAGCGTCGGACGGGCTGTAGGCGGGCAGCTTCTTGAACATCAGCCCGAAACGGGCCTCCCGGTCGCGGCCGTACTTGGCGGCGATGTCGCAGCCGCGCAGCATCGTGCCGTGCGAGCCCTTCAGCGCCCGCTTGGTCGCCGCCGCGGCGCGCAGCGTGCCGCGCAGCCCCACCGCGTGGGCCGAGACGAGACCGAGGGCCGCGGCCAGCACCGTACGGCGGCGGACGCCACCGGGTCCGGTCGTCGGTTCGGTCGCTGCGGCCGGGGTGCTCGGCGCGGTCGCGCTGGTGGCCTGGTGGAACGGGCACGTGCCGGTGCCGGTGTGGTCGCGCATGGTGGCTCTCCCCCTGAGTCAGTGGGTTCAGCCTGGTCGCACGGCGGCGGCGTGGTCAGCCGCAGATGGGGGGCAGCAAACCCCCCAGAACGAGGGGGTCAGGCCAGGCTGGACGGCCCCGAGCCGGGCTCGTCGAGCAGCCCGAGCTGGCGAGCCCGCAGCACCGCCTCGAGCTGGCTGCCCGCGTCGAGCTTCTGCCGGACCGACTTCACGTAGCCGCGGCAGGTGTTCACCGTGATGCCGAGGTCGGGGGCCATCTGCTTGACCGGGATCCCGGCGGCGAGCAGCCGCAGCACGTCCAGCTCGCGGCCGCTGAGCTCGGGCGCCGCGGGGTTGCGGGGGGCGGTCACGGGTGCCGTCGCGAACGTTGACGGAGCCACCAGCATCTGGCCGGCCCGGACGCTCCGCAGGATGTCGGTCAGGTCGGTCAGCGAGCCGTTCTTGGGGATGAACGCCGACGCCCCGGCCTGCGCCGCCTTCGCCACCCACTCCGGCGACGTGTGCGCGGTGACCACCGCGACCACGGCGTCCGGCACCACCTCGCGGATCCGCCGCGTCGCGGCCAGCCCGTCCTCCCGGGGCATCTGGATGTCCATCACCACGATGTCGGGCTGCAACCGAGAAGCTTCGGCCACCCCTTCGGCCGCGCTGCCGGCCGTACCGACACACCGCATCCCGGGCAGCGCGTTCAGCGCAGCGGCCAGCATCTCGGCGAACGTCCGGTGGTCGTCGATCACCAGGACGGCGGTCTCCCGCTCACTGCCCTCGCCGTCCGACCCCTCGTTCGCGAGATGTCTCTCGCCCTGATCTCCGTTGACCCCGTCCATCAGCCCGCCCCCGGCCTGTCCCGTACTCCCCCGTGCGTGAATGGTAGGGCCACGGAGCGGCGGGCCGGGGCCGAACTGGTCGGATCAGCCCACCGGCAGGACGAAGCCCAGACCGACCACGGCGGCCAGCAGGACGAGCTCACCGGCGACGGCGAGGACCAGCGCCCGCCGAGGTCCGGTCGCCGCCCCGGTCACGCTGCGCACCCGCAGCCGGTGACCGACCGCGACCACGAGACCCAGGCCGAGCAGCTGGGCGGCGGCGAGCACGACAGGCGTCCGGCCGGCCCCGACCGGCAGCAGGAGTCCGGCCACGACGGCCGTGGCGCCGAGGGCGGCGGCCGCTCCGGAGAGCAGGAACCCGACCCGGACGAGGTGGTGCCGTAGCTGGTAGGCCGGCGGCTGCAGGTGGGTGAGCGCGACCAGGGCACCGAGCCAGAGGACGACTGAGACCCGTTGCACCCCGGCCACGAGCAGCGGCGCCGCCAGGGCGCCGTCGTCGTGGCTGTGCCGGGCGGCAGCCTCGGGCAGTCCAGCGAGCAGGGCGACGACCACCAGAGCGAGCAGGGCGGCGGACTCGCGCCAGCCGCCGAGGCGGCGGCCGAGCAGCGCGACCAGCAGCGCGACCCACAGCACGGCCAGCCGCGCCACGGCGTCGTCGCTGTGCGCCACGACCGCGACCAGGTTGTCCGGGACGCCGCGGGCCTGCAGCCCGCCGTAGAGTCCGGCGACCGTGACCACCGACCAGATCGCGGTCACCCCGACCCAGACCGCAGCCCAGCGGGCGGCGGCCCGGGCGAGACCGTCGCTGGCCAGGCTCTGGTGGGGACCGCCGGCCAGGACGCGGAGGGCGAACAGGCCCACGACGGGCAGCCCGGGCAGCAGCCACAACGCCGAGGCCGAGGGCCACGCCCAGGTCAGCGGCAGGGCGGTACCGCGCTGCCACCAGACGGCGGCGAGCGCTAGGGCGACGGCGGCGAGCAACGCGGGTACGGCCAGGCCGGAGAGCTGCTGGCCGGCGACCCGGATGCGGGTCCGCGGGTCGACGACGGCACGTTGGGCCAGGTAGGACATGGCGGGTTCTCCTTGGGGTCAGGGCTCGGCTGGGTGGGCCTGGCCCTCCGAGAAGCTCAGGAACCGGTTCGGAACGGGGGAGTCCTTCGACGCGGTTCCTGAGCCCGTCGGGGGGTCAGGAGAGAAGAGGGGGGTCAGGAGAGAAAGGGGTCAGGAGGGACAGCTGGACCAGACGGTGCTGAGCAGCCGGCCGTCGATCGTGGTCAGGTCGACCGGCCCCCAGCGGCGGGAGTCGATCGAGAGCTCGCGGTCGTCGCCCATCACGAAGACCGTGCCGACAGGAACCGTCACGGGCCCGAAGTAGACCCCGTCGACACTGGCGGCGTCGACGTACGGCTCGGTGACGGGCTGGCCGTCGACGACCAGCACCGCGTCGGCGATCGCCACCCGCTGACCGCCGACGGCGACGACCCGCTTGAGCGTCTCGGTGCCGTCAGCGGGACTCGGGAAGCTGACGATGTCGCCCGTCCCCAGCCCCCGGACGGGCCGGAACCGGTCGAGCAGCACCACGTCGCCGGTGCAGACGGTGGGCGACATGCTGCCCGAGGAGACGCGAACGGCGTCGGCGACCGTCGTCCTGACGCCGACCACCACCAGGGCCGTGAGCAGCACGCCCAGCCCCACCCTCGTCCGCCTCCCGATCGGCATCGTGGTCGACCTAGTGGTCGTCGTCGGAGTCGTCGACGGCCGGGTCGGCCTTGATCGGGTCGTTGTCGTCGATGTCGGTGTCCTTCAGACCGACGCTGAACTGGTGCATCATGTCGTGGTCTTCGTGCGGCAGGTTGTGGCAGTGCACCATGTACTTGCCCCGGTGCGGGCCGAACTTCATCACCACCCGGACCTTCTCGCCCTCACCGACGTAGACCACGTCCTTCGGCCCCAGCTCGTAGGAGAAGGGCGGCTTGCCGTTGCGGTCCAGGATCTTGAAGTCGATCAGGTGGATGTGCACCGGGTGGAACCAGCCGCCGGACTTGTTCTCGATCTCCCAGATCTCGGTGTCGCCCAGGTCGGGGTTGGCGAGCACCTTCTTGTAGTCGGAGTCGACCACGTCGTGCCAGCTCTCGCCGTTGAGGTTCCACTCGTTGGTGGTGTCGTTGCGCTGCACCCGGATGTTCCGGACCTTCGTGGAGCTGGTGGGAACCTGGGCCATCACCTCGTTGCCCGGGTCGAGCAGCGTCGGAATGGCGCTCCAGGTGGCGTCGCTCCTGTCGAACGCGTCGTCGACCACGTCGAAGGCCATGATCTTGCCCGTGTTGTCGTAGTCGCGGTTGTTGGGGTTGCTGAGGTTCTTGAGCTCGATCCGGGTCCCCGCTTTGTAGCTGCGGAAGTCGACCAGGAACTCATAACGCTCAGCGCTGCCGTGCCGCCACTGCGTGACCGCCTGGGTCTTGGGCATCAGGCCGCCGTCGGTGGCCACCATGTAGACCGGGGCGCCGTTGGACAGCGACGGCCGGTACGACCGGGAGAGCGAGGCGTTGAGGAAGCGGAAGCGGTAGATCCGCTTCTTGACCCTCATCAGGGGCCACGGCCGGCCGTTGACCAGGATGACGTCGCCCCAGAGCCCGGAGTGGCTGCGGTCGTCGTACTGCTGCGAACCGTCGGCGTTGAACATCATGTCCGACACCGTGAGGGCGACGTCGAACTCGCCCTGGGGCAGCAGCGCCCGCTCGACCGGGTCGTGCAGGTGGTACTGCGACGCCAGACCGGAGTAGGCGTTCTGGGCGGTGTAGTGGACGCCGTGGTCGTGGTACCAGAGCGTGCGCGCCTTCTGGCCGTTCGGGTAGCTGTAGTACTTCTTCTGCTCCGGGAGCGTGACGTCGCTGGCGTACCCGTCGTACTGCGGCAGTGAGGCCGAGCCGTGCAGGTGGGTGGAGATCGCCAGCGGCGTACCGAAGGCAGGGTGGACGGGCGGCAGCTTGTTGCGCATCGTCATCTTGATGCGGGTGCCCTGCTCGACGTCGATCCGCTTCGCCGGCACCAAGCCGTCGTAGCCGAGGACCGGGGTCTTGAGGTTGGGCAGGATCCCCACCGAGCTCGACCGGGCCGCGATGTCGTAGTAGTGGATCGGACCGTTGGCGTCGGAGCCGATCCGCGGTGTCAGCACCTCCAGCCGCGCGAACGCCGCCGCGTACGGCTTGGGCATGTTGGCCGAGCTGAGCAGGCTGGGCGTACCGGCGCTGACCGAACGGCCGAACGGCAGCGTGAGGCCCGCCGTACCGACGGCAGCGAGGCCGCCGATCTTCAGCGCGTCGCGTCGAGTGAGCTTCATGATTCCCCCGGATCAAATGTCTGTGCCTCGAGCCTGGAGGAGCCGACCTGCCCGCACAGCCCTCACGCGAGGGGGCACCCGCCCCCCTAAACAAGGGGGTTCGCGTTCCCTCAGCCGGAGCCCTGTCCGAGGCGGAGTCCGGCCGACAGGTGGTCCGGGGCCGAGCCCCGCGGTCACTTCACAGCCCCACGGGCGTCGTTGCGCCCCCGGTGGAGGGCGCACGGCGGCCCTCCACAGTGTGAAGTGACCGGCCAGCCTCCGGCTGGGGTGAGGTCACGGCCGCCACCACCGGGCGGCTACCCGGGCACGGGCTGGCCGCAGACCGACCCGTACGGGAGGGTCAGCTGGCGCGGTCAGGCGGCGGCGGGGTCGTCGGACCAGAGGGTCTGGCCCAGGGCGACCCGGCGTACGGCAGCGAGGACGTCGGTGGAGTTGGCGCCCTTGACCAGGTAACCCGCCGCACCCCGGGCGCGAGCCTCGCGCTGGGTCCGCGCGGTGTGGTCGGTGGTCAGCATGATCACCCGGGCGCTCGAGCCGGACCGTTGCAGGGTCGCGGCGGCCTCGAGCCCGGAGACGTGCGGCATCCTCAGGTCCATCAGCACGACGTGGGGTTCCAGCGCAGCCACGGCGTCGAAGACCTCGGATCCGTCGCGGCACTCACCGACGGTCTCGAGGTCGTGGCTGGCGTTCACCAGGTCGACGAGGCAGCTGCGGAAGAAGTCGTGGTCGTCCACGATCAGCACACGGGTCATCGGGGCGCCCTCCTTCCGAGCTCTCGTCACCGTGCCTCGGTCGGCACCCGTCGTCCCAGCATCTCCCGAGAAGTCAAGGACTGACACCCTCACCAGAGTGTGGGCGGTCCCCCTCCGATGGGGGGTCGCGAGCCGGCGCCTCGTGCCGCCCCCTCATTTGGGGGTGCCGCGCTCCCCCTATCAAGGGCTGCCCCGGAGCCGCGCGGGCTCACACAGTTGAGCAGCCAAACCCCACGGCACTCATCAGTGGGGCGACTTCGACAACGGGGAGACCCCATGCACACCCAGATCCCGAGGACGGAGCCGCGCCGTCGCGGCCGGCACGTCCTCACCGCAGCAGCGGCCGCCGTGCTGCTGCTGACCGCCGTCACCACCTCGACCGCCGCGACCAAGGTCACCGTCACCAACCCCGGCGGCCTGACCGGGGTCGGACCCGTCAACGCCGACCACGGCTTCCCCTCCTGGTACGGCGACAGCGCCGGTACCCGGATCGAACCGTGCGTGGACGGGGACAACCCGCTCTGCGGCTTCCTGCCGGGCGACATCCCCGACCCCGACCAGCCGGTCGCGTTCCCGGGCAACTGGCCCGAGGAGTTCTTCTACTCCCTGATCGCCAGCTCGCTGACCCTGCCGGGCGGCGGCAAGGCGACGCTGACCCTCGGCCTGGAGGCATCCTTCGCCAACGGCGAGCCGATCGCCGGCGACCAGGTCACCTTCGCCCGTACCCGGATCACCGTCGTCGGCGGGCCGCGCAGCAGCACGCTCACCTTCAAGCACCCGTTCGGGGAGCTGACGATCGACACCGACGCGACCGGCAAGGGCCGGCTCGTCCAGGACATCACCCCGGCCGTCGGCAACTTCACCACCGCGCTCAACAGCAACTTCGGTCCCTTCCTGAAGTGGGACCCGTCGGTGGCGCCCGCCGCCCCCGACGGCTTCCTCGGTGACCCGGCCATCGCCCACACCGTCGTCGGCGGCAAGGCCGGCTACAACCAGTTCTCGGTGACCGGCGGCACCATCGCCACCCCGATCAGCACCGACCAGTTCACCGTCACCGGCAAGATCGCCACCAACACCGGCCTCACCGGCGACCGGGCCAGCATCGGCGACGGCTACGTCGACGTCTTCGCCAGCAGCAAGGGCACCCAGCTGCAGGTCGACGGCGGCACCGGCTACGCCACCACCCCGATGACGACCGACCCGGGCTCCAGCCGCCACTACGCGCGGATCGCCCTCGCCGACGGCGCCAAGCCGACCTCGGTGGTCGTTCGCAACCTCGGCGACAAGCCGGTCAGCACGACGACGATCAAGCTCGCCGACGTGCTCGTCACCAAGGCCGACTACGACGGCAACAAGCTGACCATCGCCGCCAAGAGCGACCACTTCCCGCTGACCGTCGCCGGTGTGGGGGAGCTGGTCGACAACGCCCCGCAGACCTTCACCATCGCCGCGCCGCCCGCAAGTGTCAGCGTCGCGTCGAACGGCGGAGCCGCGGTGGTCTTCCCGGTCACCATCACCGGTGGTGCCGCGACCGAGCCCGGGCTGCCCCCGGTCACGCCGACCCCGGCAGGTCCGCCGGTCATCGACAACACCCCGGACAACCCGTCGGCGCCGCCCGTCAGCGGACCGGTGGTCAGCGTCGCCGCGCCGGCCGCCACCGTGCCGGGGACCTCGGTGACGCTGGACGCCAGCGCCACGACCGGGGCGACCAGCTACGCCTGGACCCAGGTCACCACCCCGGCCGGTACGACCCTCAGCAACGCGCTCACGGCCAAGCCGACCGTCACGCTGCCCTACTTCACCGCCAACGCCGCGACGGCGCCGGCAGGGGCGTGGGCTCCGGTGACGCTCAAGGTGACCGCGACCAACGCCGGCGGCTCGACCGAACAGACGGTGGTGATCCCGGTCAAGACCGACGCCGTCACCATCGCCGCCGGCGCTCGGCACCGGATCGGCACGGAGCTGCGGATCGACGGCACCTCGCTGATCGACGGCGTCGCCGGGGTCCGCACCCCGCCGACGTCCATCGTGATCTGGGACATCACCCGGCCGGCGAACCCGGTCAAGCTGGGCACCGCACCGGTCGACACGCTCGGCGCCTGGCCGCTGCGGCTGAAGCCCGGCCCGACCGTCCAGGTCAGCTCGGTGCTCGTCCAGAGCACCCGCGGCGGCACGGCGACCTCCACGGTCACCAACCGCTGACCGAAGCCGGTGGAGGGCGGCCCGTCCGCCCTCCACCGGCCCTCCGGTGCCTCGCACCGACCCACCACCACACACGTCACGTCCGCGGCCACCGCCGCATCTCGGGGGAGAACACCATGACCACCAGCACGTACCACCGCTCGACGCCCCGCCTGTCCCGCCGTACGGTCCGCACCGGGCTCGCCGCCGCCGGCGCCGTCGGCCTCGTCCTGGCCACCCCGGTGGCCGCGCACGCACACGTCTCGCTGAGCGCCGACACGACCGCCGCCGGCGCGTCCGCGGTGGTCAGCCTGAACGTGCCGCACGGCTGCGAGGGCTCGCCGACCAGCCGGATCGCGATCCAGGTGCCCGCCGGGGTGAACGCCGTCATCCCGACGGTCAACCAGGGCTGGACGGTCGCCATCCGCAAGGAAAAGCTGTCGACGCCGATCGTCGGGGACGACGGCGACCAGCTCACCACCCGGGTCGCCGAGGTCGTCTGGACCGCCAAGACCCCGCTACCGGCCGACCTGCGCGACGTGCTGTCGCTGCAGGTCGCGATCCCCGAGGACGCGGCCGGCACCCAGCTCGCCTTCCCCACCGTGCAGACCTGCGTCGCCGGTTCGACCCGCTGGACCCAGGTGCCGGCCGCCGGCCAGGACCACGACGAGCTGGAGCACCCTGCGCCCGCACTGCAGGTGAGCGAAGCCGTCGCCGACGAGCACGGCGGCCACGCCGAGACCAGCGCCGCCAGCAGTGCCGCGGCCGGGCACGCCGAGACGGCGGGTCACGAGGGGAGTGGGGCGGCCGCCGACCTCCAGACCACCAGCACCGCCTCCGTGCCGGGCAGCGGCCTCGGCCTGGCCGGCCTGGTGCTCGGGGCCCTCGGACTGGCGGCGGGCGCTGCTGCCCTGCTGCGCACCCGGACGCCCCGACCCCAGCCGACCCAGCACTGAGGTGCGTCCCTCCTCCCGGCTGGCGCGGCGGCTACGGGCGGCGCTCGCGATCGTCGTGCTGGTCCTGCTGGGGGCGGTCGGCACCGCGCTGCCCGCCGCCGCGCACGCCGGCCTCGCGGCCTCCAACCCGGCCGTCGATGCTGTGCTGCCCGCCGCGCCGGCCACGGTCCGGCTGCGCTTCAACGAAGCGGTCGCCCCGGTCGCCGGAGCCTTCGCGCTGTACGACAGCGCCGGTCGCTACACCGTCGAGGGTCGACCGGCCACCGTCGTGGTCGCGGCGGTCGACGGCGTGGTGACCGCGAACCTGCCGGAGACGCTGCCGGCCGGCAGCTATCTCCTCAGCTGGCGGGTCGTCTCCGCCGACTCCCACCCGGTCAGCGGCGTGCTGCCCTTCGTCGTCGGTCACGCCTCAGCCCGGCCGGCCACGGCCCCCGCGGCCGCGGACTCTCTCGGTGGGCTCGTCGGATCGACCTACCTGGCGCTGCAGATCCTCGGCTACCTCGGTCTCTTCACTGCGGTCGGCCTGCGGGTCTTCGACGTCGTCGTGCTACGCCGGTCGCGGACGGCCGAGCGGGGTACCCGTCAGGTGCTCCGGGGCGCCGCCGGGGCGACGGTCACGGCGTACGCACTGCTGCTGCCCCTCACGGTGCTGCGCGAACGGGCCGGCCGGTGGACCGACCTGCGGACCGTCGCCCTCTGGCGAGACGGCCTGGCCACGCCGGCGGGCACCACCTTGGCTCTGGTCGTCGCCGGGCTGGCGCTGCTCCTGGGTGCCGCCCGGCTGCCGCTCCGCTGGAGCCGGCCGTTCGCCCTGGCCGGTGGGCTGGTCGCCCTGACCTCTGTCCTCGCCACCGGACACACCCGGACGGCCACCCCGTCCTGGCTGGTCAACGGCGCCGACCTGGTACACGTGGCCGCCGCCGCGGTGTGGCTGGGCGGCCTGGTGGGGCTGGGCCTCTACCTGGCGCGCGCCCGTCGGCTGCGCCTCGACCCCGTCCCGGTCGCCGGCGTCGTCGCCCGCTTCTCCGGCCTGGCCGGGGTGACGGTCGGCCTGCTGGGCGCGAGCGGGCTGATGCTGGCGCTGCTGGTGCCCGGGTCGTGGCGCTCCCTGCTCAGCAGCGACTACGGACACGCCTTGGCGGCCAAGCTGGCGCTCGTCGCCGTGCTCGGCGTACTGGCCGGCTGGAACCGGTACGCCCTGGTGCCGGCCGTGCAACGCCGTCCCGACTCCGCCGCCCGGTGGCGCCGGCTGCGGTCCGCCGTGGTCGATGAGTGCGTCATCGTGGTGCTGGCGATCGCGGTGACGGGGCTGTTGACCAGCCTGAACCCGGAGTCCGGTCCGGCCGGACCCTCCAGCGCGGACACCGCCGCGGTCGCGGTGGTCGACACCGCCGCCAAACCTGCGGGTTCAGGGGCCGCAGGCGCCCTCCGGCGGGCGGACCTCGGCAGCGGCAGCCTGCAGGGTCGGCTGCTGCCCGGGACCGCCGGCCCGAACACCTTCGAGTTCACGCTGCGGGACGCCGACGGGGCACCGCTGACCGGCCAGACCCTGCCCGAGGTCTCGGCGTCGCTACCGTCTGCCCAGCTGGGACCGCTGCACGCGACCGTCCGGCGGCTGCCCGGCACCGCTCACTACCGGGCGGAGCTGCCGCTGCCGGTCGGGGGCGACTGGCGGCTGATCGTGTCGGTGCGGCAGAGCACCTACGACGAGCCGACCACGACCCTGCTGGTCCCGGTGGCGGGCTGACGGACGGCTGGCCCGCAGCAGGCTCCGGCTCAGCCGACGCCGTTGGGCTCCAGCGGCAGGGTGACCTGCATCCGGGTGCCCTGACCGGGGGCGGAGGTGATGAGCAGCTCGCCGCCGAGGCTCTCGACCTTGTCCATCAGCAGCCGCACCCCCAGGTGACCCTCGTGCCGGCGGTCGAGCTGATGGTTCTCCAGCCCCACGCCGTCGTCCTGGACCACCAACCGGACGTCGGTCGGGTGACCGGCGGCCGCGCCGAGCACGGACAGCTGCACCAGCAGGTGCGTAGCGGCGGCGTGCTGCTGCACGTTCGACAACGTTTCCCGGGCCACCCGGTAGAGGGTGGCGGTGCTCTCCGGATCCAGGAGCGGCACGTCGGCCAGCTCGAGCTGAACCGCGACACCGGCCTCCTGCAGCGGCTCGACCAGGGTGCGGACGGTCTGCTGCAGAGTTCCGCTGCGCAGGTCCGGTGGGTAGAGGTCGGTCATCAGGCTGCGCAGCGAGGCGATCGACCGCTGCAGGGCACCCTCCACCCGCCCCATCAGCGCGACGTGCTGCGGCGGGACGCTGGGGGCGACCGCGCCGAGGGCGTACGCGATGCCGGCGAGGTCCTGGATGGGCCCGTCGTGCAGGTCCGCCGCAAAGCGGACCCGCTCGCGGTCGGAGACCGTCAGCGCCCGTTCGAGCAGCCGGGCCCGGTCCTGCTCGTGCCGCTTCAGCCGGCCGGCGAGAGAGACCGCGACCGGGATCTGGATCAGCTGCAGCAGCAGCAGCGTGCCGAGGACGAGCGGCAGGGTCGACCGCAACAGCTCGTCGGCCACCAGGTCGACCCGCTCGTAGGTGTAGTAGGCCTCGAAGACCAGCGGCTCTTCACCGGCGACGTCGAAGGGCACGTAGACCTCGACGTACCGGTTGCGCCCCGAAGGGTCGCTCGAGGACGGGCTGGCGCCGGGGTCGGCCGCCGGCGAGTCGATCGTCTCGGTCACCCCGGTGGCCGGTTCGTCCGCCTCCGGCTCACCGTCCTCGAACCCCTTGGACACGTGCCCGCGCAGGGCTTCGGCGACCTCCGGCGGCGGGTCGACCGTCTTCCCGATCGCGGCGGGGTCGCTGCAGAACACGATGTACCCGTCCTCCCGCCAGACCGTGACCTCGGTCAACGAGCCGTCACTCATCCGCTGGCCGACCGCCCGCTCGAGGTCGGCGCGGTCGGTCGAGTCACCGCTCCGGTAGCCCGCCAACAGCGGACCCACGACGTTGGACGCCAGCCGTTTGGTGGAACGTTCGGCCTCGTTCAGTGCTTGGTGCTGGGCCACCGACCGGGTGGCGAAGGCGGCGCCGACCCCCACGATGGCCATCGTGGCCACGGCAAACCCGACGATCAGCACGAGCTCGCGGCGCGCTCCACTACGCCGGCCGCGCACCCGCGGCCGCCACCAGCTCATGAAGCGACGAGCTGCAGGCGGCGTGCCTCATTCACCGCCTCGATCCGGCTGCCAACTCCAAGCTTGGCGTAGAGGGCCTTGATGTAGCCCCGACAGGTGTGCACGCTGATCCCCATCAGCCGGGCGATCCCCTTGACCTGGAGTCCCTGGGCGATGTGGCCGAGCACCTCGAGCTCACGCGCCGTCAGCTCCGGGATCAGCTCACGGGACGGACGGTAGGACACGACCGTGCCGCGCAGGGACGGCGCGAGGCTCATCCGGCCCGGTCGGGCGCTGCGCAGCATCTCGATCAGCTCGCTCAACGAACCGCCCTTGGCCACGAAGGCCGACGCTCCGGCCTGGGCGGCTCGGTTCACCCACTCGGGGTCGACGTGGCCGGTCACGACCGCGACCGCGGTGTCCGGGCTGGCCGCTCGCAGCCGACGCGTCGTCTCGAGACCGTCCGTCCCCGGCATCTGGAGGTCGACGACCACCACCGTGGGCGACAGCTCGGCCGCGCGCCGCAGCCCTTCCTCACACGTCGTCGCGGTCCCGACGCAGCGGATCCCCTCGACCGTGTCCAGCGCGGCGGCCAGCAGGTCGGCGAACGAGCGGTGGTCGTCGATGATCAACACCGTGGTGTCGGTCCTCGACTCAGCCGCTGCGGTCGAGTCGGGTGACCGCGGCTCCGAACGCGTCCCCGCCAGCCCCTCTCGACCCTCGGCCTCGGTACTCGGCCGTGTCAGAACCCCTCGACCTGCCATACGTGTCTCCCCCAAGAACGCGTTGCTGCGGGCACACGATAGGACAGATCACTAGCCTCCGGGCGGTTCGGTGGCGATTGCCAGAGGAACCGTTACGTCGGTGCCTTATTGACTCGCGAGCACGCAGCTGGACCGCCCGGCCGCCGTGGCTGTGACCTGCGCCACCGATCGGTTCGGAATCGGCCTCCCGTGCGGACGGTTCAGGTCGGTATGGCTTTGCTCTTCGAACCTCTGACCCTGCGCGACCTGACCCTCAACAACCGTGTCTGGCTGGCGCCGATGTGCCAGTACTCGGTCATCGCCGAGGACGGCGTGCCCACCGACTGGCACCTGGTGCACCTCGGCGCCCGCGCCCAGGGCGGGTTCGGACTCATCATCACCGAGGCGACCGCCGTCACCTCCGAGGGCCGGATCAGCCCGCAGGACACCGGGATCTGGAACGACGCCCAGCGCGACGCGTGGACCCGGATCGTCGACTTCGTGCACACCCAGGACGCCGCGATCGGCATCCAGCTGGCGCACGCCGGCCGCAAGGGCTCCACCTACCGCGGTTTCCCGGGCGAGGCGACGGGCTCGGTCCCCGCCGAGACCGGCGGCTGGACCACCGTCGGCCCGTCGACGGAGGCGTTCGCCGGCTTCACCGAGCCGCAGGCGATGAGCACCGACGCCGTCGCCGAGGTCGTGGCGGCGTTCGCGGACGCGGCCCGACGCGCCGACGAGGCCGGCTTCGACGTCGTCGAGATCCACGGCGCGCACGGCTACCTCGTGCACCAGTTCCTCTCCCCGCTCTCCAACGCGCGCACCGACGGCTACGGCGGCAGCTTCGAGAACCGGACCCGGCTGCTGATCGAGATCGTCGACGCCGTCCGCGCCGTCTGGCCGGTGGGCAAGCCGGTGCTGGTCCGGCTCTCGGCCACCGACTGGACCGAGGGCGGCTGGACGCTGGCCGACTCCGTCGCCCTCTCGACCCTGCTCAAGGACCACGGCGTCGACCTCGTCGACACCTCCACCGGCGGCAACGTGCTCGCCGACATCCCCGTCGGGCCCGGCTACCAGGTGCCCTTCGCTGCGGCCATCCGCGCTGAAGCGGCTATCCCCACCGGCGCCGTCGGGCTGATCTCGAGCCCGCAGCAGGCCGAGGACGTGCTCGCCACCGGCCAGGCCGACGTGGTGCTGCTGGCCCGGGCGGCCCTGCGGGAACCGGCCTGGCCGCTCCGCGCCGCCGCCGAGCTGGGGCTGACCTGGCGCGACGCCCCGTACCCCGCCGCGTACACCCGCGGCAAGTGGGACGACGTCCTCACCCCCGCCTAGTCCTCAGCGCTCAGCAGCGCTCGCTCACGCGTCCCGAGCCTGTCGAGGGGCGCGTTCCTCCAGCCTTCGACGGCTCAGACCGAGACGTCCGCGCGAACGAGGTCTCGGGCCGCGCAGACGGTCTTGCCGTCGCTGTAGCGGACGCCGTCAGCGAACCGGGCCTCGACGGCCCCGTCGCCGAACTGCTCGGTGTAGAGCCGGCGGTAGAGGCCACCGGCCGCCAGCAGCTCGGCGTGCGTGCCCTGCTCGACCAGCTCGCCGTCCTCGAGGCCGAAGATGACGTCGGCGTTCTGGATGGTCGAGAGCCGGTGGGCGATCGCGATCGTGGTCCGACCGTGGGTGGCGCGCTCGAGCGCGTCCTGGACGAGGCGTTCGGTCTCGGTGTCCAGGGCTGAGGTCGCCTCGTCGAGGATCAGCACCCGCGGGTTCATCAGGAACACCCGGGCGATGGCGAGCCGCTGCTTTTCCCCGCCGGACAACCGGTACCCGCGCTCACCGGTCACCGTGGCGTAGCCGGCCTCGAAGCCCTGGATCCGCTCGTGGATGTTGGCGTCACGGGCGGCCTGGTGGATCTCGGCGGCGGTCGCCGCGGGGCGGGCGTAGGCGATGTTGTCGTAGATGGTGCCGTGGAACAGGTACGGCTCCTGGGTGACCATGCCGACCGTCTCCGCGAGCGAACCCAGCGTGGCCTCGCGGACGTCGACGCCGTCGATCAGCACCGCACCCTCGGTGACGTCGTAGAACCGCGGCACCAGGTAGGTCATCGTCGTCTTGCCCGAGCCGGACGGGCCGACGATCGCGGCCAGCTGGCCCGGCTGCACGCTCAGGCTGAGTCGACGCAGCGTCCAGCCGTCGCCCGGTGTCCGTTCCTCCTCCGGCTCGGATCGCTCTGACCGAGGCGGCCCGGCTTCGGCCACCGGGGCGAAGCGGGGTGCGTCGGTACGCCCGCCGCTGAGCGCGCGCGGTTCGGGATAGCGGAACCAGACGTCGCGGAACTCGATGGCGCCGCCCGAGGTGCCCGTCGCCAGCGCGGTGGCGCCCGGCTTCTCCTGGATGGCCGGCACCAGGTCGAGGTACTCGAAGATCCGGCGGAACAAGGCCAGCGAGGTCTGGACGTCCAGCGTCACCCGCATCAGCTGGATCAGCGGCATCTGCAGTCGCGCCTGCAGGGTGGTGAACGCGACCAGCGTGCCGGCCGTCAGCCCGCTGCCGCCGCCGAGCCGACCGGTGATCATCAGCCCCGCGAAGAGATAGATCAGCGCGGGGGTGATGGCGAAGAACGTCTGCACCAACGCGAAGAAGGTGCGCCCGGTCATGGCCTGCTCGACCTGCAGCTTGGTCTGGCGCCGGTTTTCCTCGCGGTAGCGCGCGACCTCGGAGTCGGCTCGGTGGAAGACCTTGGCCAGCAGGATGCCCGAGACCGAGAGCGCCTCCTCGGTGATCGCCGCCATCTCCGACAGCGACTCCTGGGTGCGGCGGGCGAGCCGTTGCCGACGCCGGCCCACCCGGACCTGGACGGCCACGAAGATCGGCATCAGCACCAAGGTGATGATGGTCAGCTTCCAGGAGAGGAAGATCATCGCCACAAACGCCGAGATCACCGTCACCGAGTTCTGCAGGATCGTGGTCGCGGTGTCGGTCAGCACGGTCCGGACGCCGCTCACGTCGTTGGCCAGCCGTGACTGGATCGCCCCGGTCTTGGTGGCGGTGAAGAAGGCCAGCTCCATCTTCTGCAGGTGGGCGAAGAGGGTGCTGCGCAGGTCGGCCATCGCCGAGTTGCCGATGGTCGCGGTGAGCAGGTTCTGGCCGATCCCGATCAGTGCGGTGACCAGCGGGATCACGCACAGCCCGGCCACCAGCCAGCCGAGCAGCCCGAGGTCGGCCTGACCGCCGGCGACCGGGAAGAGCGCGTCGTCGAAGACAGCCCTCGTCAGGAACGGCGCCACCGAGCTCAGCACGGCCGAGGTGACCACCGCGACCGCGACCAGCACCATCTTGGCCTGGTACGGGGCCAGCAGCCGCGCGATCCGCGTCAGCACCGGAGCGGGGACGGAGATCTCGTCCCCCACGTCCGGAGCCGGTACGGCGGCCGAAGTCATGGCCCGACCTTATGTCACCCCCCAGATCGAGCGGGGACGCGCGAAGCGGCAGGCCACCGGCCTGCCGCTCGCGCGAGACGTCCTCCTTTCGCACTGTGTTCCCGAGGTGATGTCTCAGTCGAAGTCCATGTCGGTGATCTTCTCGTCGTACTCGTGCCAGCTCCGGCCGCTGAAGGGGGCGTAGATGGTGGAGGAGACGGTGTCCTTGGCGGTGTCGACGGTCAGCATCCGGACCGGGTTGGTCTGGCCCTCGTGGAAGGTGGTCAGGAACGAGTGGATCTTGTTGCCGTGCACCCCGGTGTCGACCCGGGACTTCTTGGCGTAGCCGACGTGGCCGGAGAAGACCATCTTGATGTTCGGGTACTGGCTGACCAGGTGGTCGTAGATGTACTGCGGTGAGGTGTCCCCGTAGCCCTGGCTGTCCTTGGCGATCGTGGCCTTGCTGGACAGGTAGTAGTGGGTGGAGATGATCACGTTCGTGTCGGGGTGGGCGGCCACGACCTTGGCTGCCCAGGCGACCGCGGCCTTGCGGGGGCAGAACTCCAGGGTCAGCACCATCCACTTCTCGCCGCCCGCCTCGTAGGTGGCGTAGACGTTGTCGATCTTGCCCGGCTCGAACGCTCCGGACACGTCGCCGAAGTCGGTGGCGGTGAAGTAGTGGTTCAGCGTCCGGGTGTCGCGGACCTGCTCCCAGGTCTTGCCGCCCCGGGCGCTGCCGCCGACGCCGGTGGCCATCGTGTCGTGGTTGCCCACCGCAACCGTGTAGGGGATCTGGTTCGCGGTGAGGACGTCCATCCCAGCCTTGGCCCGCTGGTACTGCTCGTGGGCGTCGGTGTCCCAGTTGACGAGGTCACCGGTCTGGGCCGCGAACGCCACCCCCTGGCTGTTCAGCCAGCGGTTGCGGGCCGCCAGCCGGGTGTCGTTGGACTGCAGCACCTCCATCTGGGTGTCGGGGATCACCGCGAACGTGAAGACGCTCGACTGGTTCGGCTTGGTCGGGGCCGGCGGGGTCGGGCCGGGCGGGGCCGGGGTCGGCTTGGTGGGGGTCGTGGTGGCGGTCGAGGCCACGTTGAAGTTGGTCTTCTCGGGCGTCCAGCCCGCCGCGGTCAAAGCGCTGGCCTCGGCGGCGGTCGGCGCGAGCCGGTGCAGGCCGCCCTTGACCAGCCGGGGCACCGCCTTGGTGCAGGAAGAGCCCGCGGACGCGACGTAGAAGCGGACGCCCTGGTCGACGTAGCCGTGCTTCTTCGTCGCCGAGGTCACCTCGCTCGTGCTGGTGGTGTAGAGGAAGTCCCGGTTGGCCTTGGCGTAGAGGCGGTGCACCCCGACCAGGCCCGGAGCGGCGGTGGTCGAGGCCCGGAAGGCGGTGCCCTTGGCGGTGAAGCCCTGCTTGGTGGCCTTGGTCACCTCGTCGGCCCACGGGGAGAACAGGCTGGCCCCGTCCGAGCCGACGGCCTCGTAGACCGCGTCGTCCAGGGCCGCGCACGCCGCGTTCGGGGCTGCGGTTGCCACCTGGGTGCCAGTGCCAGCTCCGGCGAAGAGGGCGATGGTGGTGCCGGCCGCGGCCAGCAGGGCGATCTTCTTCATGAGCAACCTCGGGTCGTGAGGCCAGATCTCCAGCAGATCCAGCGATGTCGAACCCCGAGTGGCTCAACCATCGCCAGCCGGACCCGGTCGTGACAACGCCCTTCAGGACAGTCGGGACTTTCGCCTGCGGGAAACCGCACAACGTGCCCGAAAGCCCTCGGGAAGGCCATGACCTAAGCCCGGCGCAGGTCGGGACTTAGGGCCCGGACCGGGCTCGGCGCACTAGGATCCGGGGATGACGTGGCTGCGCTTCCCGCGGGTGCTCGGGCTGCTGATCGCCGTCTACCTGTTGGCCATGGGCCTGCTGTTCGCCAACTTCTCCGCCCGGAACGCCGCTTTCGTCCGCGGTGCCGCCACCACCTCCGGCACCGTGGTCGCGCTGGTGCCGCGGGCCGCGGCCGGTTCGACCCGGGAGCCGAGCCCGACCGTACGGTCCATGCCGCTCGCCCCGACCGTCCGCTACACCGTGGCCGGGCACACCTACACCTACACCGCCGCGCACGGCCGGTACCGGCAGCGGCTACGGGTGGGTGACACCGTGGCGGTCCGCTACCTGCCCGCCGACCCTGGCCAGGCCCGGCTGGAGGGCGAGGACCGGGTGCTGATCCCGCTGCTGGGGATCGCGTTCGGGCTGGCGGCGCTCGGGGTGCTCGTACTGCTGTTGCTCACCCGGCGGCTGGGTCGCGCCGGTCCGCGTCCGGCCGCGCGCACCGAGGTCACGCGTACAACGGACCAGGGGACCGAGCGTGGCAGACTAACGACCCGACCGACCCGCTGAGTCCTTCCGACCGCCGAGCACGCGCCCGACGCGACTTCCAACCCGAGCAGGAACGCCCATGAACCCGGTGCTGCGATGACGGCCCTCCGTGAGAGCGAGTCGGACTTCGAGCCGATCTACCACCACTACGGTCCCCACCGGGCCGGGCTGCCGCCGTTGGTGAAGTACTTTCGTGAGCTGTGGGCCCGCCGGGAGTTCGCCACTGAGCTCAGCCGCTCGACGATGCGCAGCGCCAACACGTCCACCTTCTTCGGCCAGGCGTGGCTGATCTTGAACCCGCTGCTGCTGGCCGCGGTGTACTACCTGCTGGTCACCATCATCCGCAACCGGCACGACCCGTCGTTCTTCACCCACCTGCTGCTGACGCTCTTCGCCTTCCACCTGGTGTCGACCTCGATCAACAGCGGCTCGCGGTCGGTGACGACGTCGGGAAAGCTGCTGATCAACACAGCGTTCCCGCGGCTGCTGATCCCACTCTCGGCGGTGCGGACGGCGTTCTTCAGCTTTCTGCCGACGATCCCGCTCTACTTCGTCTTCCACCTCATCCTGATGCCGCGGCAGTGGGGCTGGACGATGCTGTTGTCGGTCTACTTCCTGGGCTGCCTGATCGTCTTCTCGATGGGCCTGGCGGCCTTCTTCGCCACCCTCCAGGTGTACTTCCGCGACACGTCCAGCTTCTTGCCCTACTTCGTCCGGATCTGGATGTACCTGTCGCCCGTGCTCTGGCTGCCCGACAGCATCACCAACTTCTCGAAGCCGATCCTGAGCCTCATCCAGTTCAACCCGCTGTACTCGATGCTCGGCGGCTACGCCGAGTCGGTGCAGGAACTGAACGTCCCGCCGCTCTACATGTGGGTCACGGCTGCGGTCTGGGCGCTGGCCTCGGCCGCCATCGGCTTCTTGTTCTTCATCTCGAGGGAGCGTGAGTTCGCTGTCCGTCTCACCTGAGACCACGTCCGCCACCGAGGTCAGCCCGCTCGCGGTCAAGGTCGAGGACCTCTCGATCACCTACCGGACCACCTTCGAGCGCAAGCCGACGCTGAAGCAGGCGCTGGTCCGGTTCGGTCGCGGTCAGCGGGCCGTCCGCGAGGTCCACGCGCTCAAGCACGTCAGCTTCGAGATCCGTACCGGGACCGCACTCGGCATCATCGGCTCCAACGGCGCCGGCAAGTCCACCCTGATGCGGGCGCTGGCGGGTATCCTTCCGCCGACCAGCGGCTCGGTCGAGGTCTGGGGCAAGGCCAGCACCCTGCTCGCGCTGGGCGTCGGGTTCAACAAGGACCTGTCCGGCCGCGAGAACATCATCCTCGGCGGCCTCGCCTCGGGCCTGTCCCGGCGTGAGGTGGAGGAGCGGGCCGACGACGTCGCCGAGTGGACTGAGCTGGGCGACTTCATCGACATGCCGATGCGGACCTACTCCTCGGGCATGTCGGCTCGAGTCGGCTTCTCCGTTGCGGTGCACATGAAGCCCGACATCTTGATGATCGACGAGGCGCTGTCGACCGGTGACGCGAAGTTCCGCGAGAAGGCCAACGCCAAGATGGCGGAGCTGCGGCAGAGCGCCCGGGCCATGTTCCTGGTCAGCCACGGCCTCGGCAACATCAAGGAGATGTGCAACGACGTCCTCTGGCTCAACCAGGGCCAGCTGATGATGCGTGGCGAGCCCGAAGAGGTCGTCGATGAGTACATGAAGTTCGTCAAGGTGAAGCAGACCGCGAGCACCGACGAGGACATCTGAGGCTCGTTCAGGCTCAGGTGAACGACGTGAGCTGGATCAGGTTGCCGCAGGTGTCGTCGAGCACCACTGTGCGGACCGGGCCCATCGCGGTAGGCGGCTGCACGAAGACCACCCCTCGGGCCGTGAGCTCCTCGTAGGTCGTCTCGACGTCGGCGACCGCGAACGAGGTGAACGGGACACCGTCCGCCACCAGGGCCTGCTTGAAGACCTGGGCGGCGGGATGAGCGTCCGGCTCGAGCACCAGCTCGACGCCGTCCGGGTCGGCCGGGCTGACCACGGTCAGCCAGCGGTACTCCCCCATCGGGACGTCGTTCTTGGCCTCGAAGCCGAGCACGTCGGTGTAGAAGGCCAACGCCTTGGCCTGGTCGTCGACCAGCACGCTGGTCAGGTTGATGGTCGGTCCGGGCATCCTGGTCCTGTCTAGGCCAAAGGCTTGTCGGTCAACGGTGGTGCGTCCGTGGTCATTCGGCGGCCAGCCGCCAGGCCAGGAAGTCGCTGAGTGAGCCGGACTCGCCGTCGCGGCCGCCCTTGCCCACGACCAGTGGTGGCGGGCTGGGCGTCAGCTTGACCCCGGTGAAGCGCTCGCGCAGCCCGCCCGGGACCGTCAGCACGTAGTACGAGCCGTCGTCACCGATGGCCAGGCTGTGGTTCTTGCGCAGGTACCAGCCGACCTTGTCGGTCTTGACTGACTGGCCGGTGTAGAGGGTGGCCCGCAGCGGTTCGGTCGGCAGCCCCCGGGCGCGGGCGTCGGCCACGAACTCCTCGATCAGCAGCTGGGCCCGCTGGGACTCGCCCCGCTCCTGGGCCGCGGCCAGCTCGGCGCGGCGGGCAGCTTCCTCGGCACGGCTCACGCGCCCACGGTAGCCCCGGCGGCTCGAGGTGTGACGCGCGCGACCCTGGTTTCGACCCCGAGCGAGGCTGACCGGGCTCTAAGAGAGCTGCTCGGTCGTTCTGGGGGTTGATATCCAGGGGCGCTGAACCACGGCACCGACCGCGCGCCGCCGCATAGACTGCGCGTGCTTCTCCAGCAGAGGACCCATGACCGACACCCCGGCGCCCGACGCCAGCTCCTCCGACCCGTCCGGGGCCAGCCCGGCCGGGCCTCGTCGTCGTGCCCGCCGCCGCTGGCCACGGGTCCTGATCGCGGTGGCCGCCCTGCTCGTGGTGGCCGTCGGAGCCGCCGGCGTGTACGCGTACACGATCGACCGCCGGCTCACCGACAACATCACCCGCGGGATCGACCTGCCCGGCGACAACCCCACCGGCAGCGGCGAGTCGGCGCGGCCGAGCGCCCAGCCGCAGGAGACGGGCACGCTCAACTACGTCCTGCTGGGCTCTGACAGCCGCGACCCCGACAACGACGGCAACGGTCGCAGCGACAGCATCATGGTCGTCCACCTCAACAAGGCGCGGAACAAGGCCTACATCGTCTCGTTCCCCCGCGACATGTACGTCGACATCCCCGGCCGCGGCAAGGACAAGATCAACGCCGCCTACTCCTTCGGCGGGCCGGCCCTGACCGTCCGCACCCTGGAAGAGCTCACCGACGTCCGGATGGACCACGTCGTGCTGGTGGACTTCGAGGGCTTCATCGGGCTGACCGACGACCTCGGTGGGATCAGCGTCACCAACAAGACCGCGTTCAGCTCGCACGGCTTCGACTATCCCAAGGGCAAGATCACCATCGCCGGCAAGAAGGCCCTCTGGTTCGTCCGGGAGCGGCACGCGTTCCCCGAGGGCGACCTCGACCGGGCCGAGAACCAGCGCAACGTCATCAAGGCGATCGTGGCCAAGGGCCTGAGCGCCGACGTGATCGCCGACCCGGCCCGCTTCACGACGTTCATCGGCAACCTGGCCAAGCACGTCACCGTCGACAACAGCCTCTCCGACGCCGACATCCGCAGCACCGCGGTGTCGTTGCGGCTCACGAGCAAGAACATCGAGCTGCTGCAGGCCCCGCTGTCCGGCTTCGGGACCGCCCCCGGCGGCCAGAGCATCGACGTCGTGGACACCGCCCAGATGGCCGAGCTGGCCAAGGCGCTCAAGGACGACACGATGGATGACTACCTCAAGAAGTACCCCAAGGGCTGATGGAGCTCCTCCGCAGCCTCCGTCGGCTCTGGCGGCACCAGCTGTTCCGTCGGTTGCTCGCGGTCCGGGTGGCGACCCAGTCCTGCGACGGGCTGCTGCAGATCGCGCTCGCCTCGTACGTGCTGTTCTCCCCCGAACGCCAACCCGACGCCCGCTCCATCGCCGTGGTGCTGGCCATCACGCTGCTGCCGTTCTCGGTGCTGGGACCGTTCGTCGGCGTGGTGCTCGATCGGGTCCCGCGTCGGCAGGTGCTGGTGGTGGTGGACTTCAGCCGGGCGCTGCTGGCCCTCGGCCTGGCCGCCGTGGTGGCCACCGGGCTGCGGACGCCGGGTATCGAGACCCTCTTCTACGGCGGTGTGCTGCTCGCGATGAGTCTCAACCGGTTCCTGCTCGCGGCCCTGTCGGCCTCGCTGCCGCACACCATCGACGAGGGCGAGTACATGGTCGCCAACTCCGTGGTGCCCACGATCGGCCCGGCCGGCGCGGTGATCGGCGTCGGGGTCGGCACCGGACTCAGGCTGTTGCTGGGCCAGTCGATGCCCGACTACACGGCCAACGCCGTGCTGTTCGCGGTCGCCGCCGCCGGCTTCGTGCTCAGTGCGAGCCTGGCGCTGCGGATCGGCCGGACCGCCCTCGGGCCGGACGTCGGCACGGCGGGCGAGCAGGGTCCGACGCGGGCCCGGGACGTGCTGGTCGGTCTGACCGAGGCCGTCGCGCACCTGCGCCAGCGCCGCGAGGCCGGGCTGGGGCTGCTCACCATCGGCGCGCACCGGATCGTGTACGGGATCGTCACCGTGGCGACGATCCTGGTCTACCGCAACTACTTCCACACCCTCGACCAGGTCGACGCGGCCCTGGCCGACCTCAGCCTGCTGGTGGTGGTCACCGGCGCCGGCTTCGTGGTCGCCGCCGTCGTCACCCCACCGATGACCGCCCGGATCGGCGTCCGCCGCTGGATGGTCCTGTGCCTGGTGGCCTCGGCGGTGTTCCAGCTGCTGCCCGGGGCGATCTACGCCAAGGGCCCGCTGCTGGTCGCGGCCTTCCTGCTCGGCGTGACCGCGCAGAACATCAAGATCTGCGTCGACACCCTCGTCCAGGCGCACGTGGCCGATGAGGTCAAGGGCCGGGTCTTCGTCCTCTACGACATGGTCTTCAACGTCGCCCTGGTCGCCGCCGCGGTGATCGGTGCCGTGATCCTGCCGACGGACGGCAAGTCCGTGCTGATCCTCGTGCTGCTGGCCGGCTGCTACCTGCTGACCGCGGTGGTCTTCGCCCTGGTCAGCCGCGGACTGAGCCTGGACGAGGGCACCGAGTCGCTCCGCGCCGAGCGCGCCGTCACCGCCCCCTGAACGAACGCGTCCCGAGCCAGCGCAACCCCTTCGGGGCCTTCGACAGGCTCAGGGCGCGTGGCTGGCCTTCCGCGTCCCGAGCCAGCGCAACCCCTTCGGGGCCTTCGACAGGCTCAGGGCGCGTGGCTGGCCTTACGCGTCCCGAGCCAGCGCAACCCCTTCGGGGCCTTTGACAGGCTCAGGGCGGGTGGCTGGCCTTCCGCGTCCCGAGCCAGCGCAACCCCTTCGGGGCCTTCGACAGCCTCAGGGCGCGTGGCTGTCCTTACGCGTCCCGAGCTCGTCGAGGGCCCCGAAGGGGTTGCGCTGAGTCTCAGGGCTCAGGCCTGCTGCTCGGCCCACCAGGAACGCAGGGCGGCCTCGGCACGGTCGGGACCGAGCGGGCCCTCGTCGATCCGCAGCTCGAGCAGATAGCGGTAGGCCTGGCCCACGAGCGGCCCGGGCGGGATCTGCAGCAGGTCCATGATCTGGCGGCCGTCCAGGTCGGGGCGCAGCGAGGCGAGCTCTTCGGAGGCGGCCAGCTCGGCGATCCGGGCCTCGAGGTCGTCGTACGCCGCCCACAGCCGGGCGGCCTTGGCCCGGTTCCGCGTCGTGCAGTCGGCGCGGGTCAGGATGTGCAGCCGTTCCAGCTGGTCGCCGGCGTCGCGCACGTAGCGGCGGACGGCGGAGTCGGTCCAGACCCCGTGTTCCCCGTCTGTGGTGGCCTCCTCGCCCGGTCCGTAGCCGTGGAACCGCAGGTGCAGCGTGATCAGCTCGGTCACCGCCGCGATCTGGTCGCTGGAGAAGCGCAGCGCGGTCATCCGCTTGCGGGCCAGCTTGGCGCCGACCACGTCGTGGTGGTGGAAGGACACCTTGCCGCCCGCCTCGAACTTGCGGGTCGCCGGCTTGCCGATGTCGTGCAGCAGCGCGGCGAGCCGCAGCACCAGGTCGGGTCCAGCCGGCTCGGTCGCCTCAGCCGGGGTCAGCCGGTGCTCCAGCTCGATCGCCTGCTCGAGCACGATCAGGCTGTGGTCGTAGACGTCCTTGTGCCGGTGGTGCTCGTCGCGCTCCAGCCGCAGGGCCGGCAGCTCGGGCAGCACCCGCGCGGCCAGGCCGGTGTTGACCAGCAGGTCGAGGCCGGGGCGCGGCCGATCGGCGAGCAGGGTCTTGCTCAGCTCCTCACGCACCCGCTCGGCCGAGATGATGTCGATCCGGCCGGCCATCGCCGTCATCGCCGCCGTCACCTCGGGCGCGGGGGTGAAGCCCAGCTGGGCGGCGAACCGCGCGGCGCGCATCATCCGCAGCGGGTCGTCGCTGAACGAGGTCTCCGGCGTGCCCGGCGTCCGCAACACCTTCGCCGCCAGGTCGTCCAGGCCGCCGAACGGGTCGCAGAAGCGGAGGTCGGGCAGCGAGACCGCCATCGCGTTCACGGTGAAGTCGCGGCGGACCAGGTCGTCCTCGAGGGTGTCGCCGAAGGCTACGGCCGGCTTGCGGCTGTCCGCGGCGTACGCATCGGAGCGGAAGGTGGTCACCTCGACCAGCCAGCTCACGGCCTGTCCGGCGGAGCCCGCGCCAGGGTCAGGCCCGTCCACCACCTGGCAGCCGATGGTGCCGAACTCCTTGCCGATGGTCCAGACCGACGGCGAGAAGGAGCGCAGCAGCGCCTCGACCTCGTCCGGCCGGGCGGAGGTGGTGAAGTCCAGGTCAGAGCCCAACCGGTTCAGCAAGGCGTCCCGCACGCTGCCGCCGACCAGGTAGATCTCGTGCCCGGCGTCGGCGAACAGCTGACCGAGCCTGTTCGCGACCGGGGTGACGCGCAGCAGCTCGGACAGGCCACCGGCCTGGACCGCGTTCAGCTTGGCTCGAGACACGTGGGCCAACTCTACGCCGAACGCATCCGGGCTCCCGTCCGTTGGGCGGCCGTAGGATGACTGAGGTGAGGAGGCCAGCGCGCATGACCGTGCTGCGCGTCCAGCCTCTCAGGGTGCTGGTCGCCTTGCTCGCCGGACTGGCCGTCGTGCTGGGCGTCGGACCCAGCCCGTCCGCCTCGGCCGCCGAACCCGAAGCCCTGGTCAGCATCACCCTCACCACGCTGACCCCGTCCTTGCCGGCCCGGGACGGCACGATCACCGTCACCGGACGGGTCACCAACGTGACGAAGGAACGGCTGTACCGGCTGCAGGCCATCTTCTGGCGTGACCAGGGCCCCATCACCACTCCGGAAGGGGTCGAGCAGGCGCTCGCCTCAGAGTCGAACATGCCGCTGGGGAACCGCGCGTCCGACTACTACGACGACCTCTACACCGCCGACGACCCCTACCTGGAGCCAGGCGCGTCGGCGACCTTCACCTTGACCGCCCCCGTGGCCAGCCTCCAGCTCTCCCCCACCGACGGCGTCTACCTGATGGGCGTGCACGTCCTGCAGAACGGCGTCCCGGTCGCCGTGGGCCGCGCCCGGACCTTCGTCCCCGTGCTGGCGGACGAGCCAGCAGGCCGGCTGCAGCTGACCTCGCTGGTGGTGCTGAGCTCACAGCCGTCCCTGCTGCGCCGGGGCGTCCTGGTCGATGACCACCTCGCCGACGAGGTGCGTTCCGGCGGCCGGCTGGACGAGCTGTTGAGCGCGGCCGACAGCGCGGGGACCAGCTTTGCCGTCGACCCGGAGCTGGTCGAGGAGCTGACCACGATGAAGGACGGCTACACCGTCCAGACCGGCGACGGACCGGCCACCACCGGCACGGGCCGTGCGGACGCCATCCGGTGGCTGAGCCGGTTCGCCTCGCTGCAGGCCACCCGGGACGGCTTCCGGCTGCTCTACGGTTCCCCCGACCTCGCCGCGCTCGTCCACTCCGGCCAGAGCTCGTTGCTGACCGACATCGTCGACGCCGGCCGCCGGATCAGCGCGACGGCGTCCCTGCCGCTGCTCGTGCTGCCCGCTGGTGGGTACGCCGACGAGGCGACCGTACGAGCCGCCGAGCAGCTGCGTCCGGCGGCGATCATGCTGTCCGACGCCTCCGCGCCCGGCGACAGCCCGCTGCTCGCCGGCCTCAGCACCGGCTCCGGGAGCGCCGCCCCGATCGTGCGCTACAGCAACGGTTCCTCCGGCGGCGGTGGTCCTGGCCCGGACCCGCGGACGACGCCCGTCCAGCTGCGCCAGCGCGCCCTGGCCGACAGCTGGGTGGAGGCCACCGCGGCCGGCTCGTCGGCCACCCAGGGTCGCGTCCGGTTGATCACCAGCACCGCGCAGGTCCAGGGCGACGACCCCGGCGTCGCCGCACCCTGGGTCACCCCGAGCACCCTCGGGGCGCTGCTGACCGGCCGCCCCGCCCGATGGGACCAACAGCTCGTCTATCCCGACACCGCGGTCGCGGCCGAGCTGACCATCGGTGAGCTGGGCAGCCTCCGGACGTTCGCGCGCCGGACCGCCACCTACGCCGAGCTGCTCGTCGACGGTGACGACGCCATGGTTGACGGCCAGGCCGCCGTCGCCCGGATGGCCAGCGCCGCCTGGCGCGAGCACGACCGCGAGCGCCGGCTGCTGCTGGCCCCGCAGCAGGCCGCGCTGGACGCCGTGCTGCTCGACGGCATTCAGATCAGCAGCAGCCCCAAGTTCACCACGATTGCTCGGGAGGGGTTGGAGTTCCCGATCACCGTGAAGAACCTGCTGCCGGTCGACCCCGACGACGAGGAGGTCAACGCGGTCAACCTCACACTGGTCTTCGTCTCCGACCAGGAGCGCCGCCTCGCCGTCAAGCCCCTGAGCTTCCGCGAGGTCGCGGCCGGGACGAACGTCACGAAGAACGCGCAGGTCACTGCACGCGCGAACGGCACGGTCCCGGTCAAGGCCCAGCTGCAGACGGCGGACGGGACGCCGGTCGGTCGGCCGCTGACCATCGACGTCCGGGTCACCCAGAACGGCACCACTGGCTGGGCGATCGCCGGCGCAGCCATGGTCGTCTTCCTCGGCGGCACCGCACTGCGGATCCGACGAGTCGGCCGGATCCGCACAGCCGAGGCGGCCGCGGCGGCCGGCGAGCCGGACGGGCCGTCCGCCCTGACCTCGGCGCCGCCCGCCGACGCCGAACGGCTGGAGCAGAGCCACCTCGACGGCGCTCCGCCGTCGACCACCGACCGGGTGCTGCCCGAGGACCGGGAACGCTTCGATGCCTGACACCTCGACCTCGGCGGTCGACCCGACCCTCGAGAACCCAGGACGTGACCACCCAGGGCTCGACGACCCGACCGAAGAGCGCCCGGCCGTCACCGACACCGGTTCCGGCCGGACGTCCCGGCTGATCTCGGCCAGTGCCCTGATGGCCGGCGGCACGCTGGTCTCCCGGCTCCTCGGCTTTGCCCGGCTGTCGCTGCTGGCCTTCCTCTTCGGCAACGCGACCCGCCAGGCCGACATGTTCACCGTCGCCAACACGGTGCCGAACAGCATGTACATCCTGCTGGCCGGCGGCGTGCTCAACACGGTCCTGGTGCCCCAGATCGTCCGCGCCATCAAGGGCGACCCGGACGGCGGCACGGCCTACACGAACCGGATCATGACCGCAGGCCTGCTCGCTCTCGGCCTGATCACGGTCGTGCTGACGTTGGCCGTACCGCTGGTCATCGACCTCTACTCCGCCGACGGCTGGAAGAGTCCCGCGCTGTCGAGCCAGTACCACTCGATGGTCGTGCTCGGCTACTACTGCATGCCGCAGGTCTTCTTCTACGGCGTGCACGTGCTGGCCGGGCAGGTGCTCAACGCCCGGGAACGCTTCGGCCCGATGATGTGGGCGCCGATCGCCAACAACGTGATCTCGCTGGCGGTGCTCGGCATCTTCCTCGTCGTCTTTCAGCGGACCGACCCGGGCCGCGCGTTCACCTCCGGCCAGGAGCTGTTGCTCGGGCTCGGCTCGACCCTCGGCATCGTCGCCCAGGCGGCCGTCCTGGTCCCGTTCCTGCGCCGCGCCGGCTACCGGTTCCAGCCCCGGTTCGACTTCCGGCACACGGGGCTGGGCAAGACGTTCGGGCTGGCCAAGTGGACCCTCGGCTACGTGCTGGTCACCCAGGTGGCGCTGGTGGTGGTCAGCAAGCTGGCGACCGGCGCCACCGTCCGGGGCGAGGGGGCCGGGCTGCTGGTCTACTCCAACGCGTACGCGGTCTGGATCCTGCCGCACTCGCTGATCACCTTGTCGCTGGCGACCGCGATGCTGCCCGCAGCATCGGCGATGGCCGCGACCGGCGACCTGGACGGGGTGGCGCGGGAGACGATGCGCTCGCTCCGGCTGGCCCTGACCGCCCTGCTGCCCGCCTCGGTCGCGTTCCTCACCCTCGGGGTCCCGATCGCCCGGGTGCTCTTCGGCTTCGGCCGTGGCGGGGAGGACGTCGCCTACGTGGGCTGGGCGCTGATGGCGCTGGGAGTCGGTCTCGTCCCGTTCACCATCCAGTACGTCTGCCTGCGCGCCTTCTACGCCCTCGAGGACACCCGGACCCCGTTCTTCCTGCAGGTGGTGATCGCCGGCGCCAACGTGCTGCTCGGGCTGGCCGCGGTGGCGATCGTCGACCGGCCCACGCTGGTGGCGGCCGCGCTGGGGCTGGCCTACTCACTCGCCTACGTGGTGGGGATCGGCCTCTCCTTCGCCCGGTTGCGGCGACGGCTGCCGGCCCTGGACGCGGTCGAGCTGCTCGAGCACTGCGTCCGGCTGCTGGTCGCGGTCACGCCGGCGGCCGTCGTCGCGGTGCTAATCAACTGGCTGCTGGTCCGGGGACTGGCCGGGCCGGGCGGGGACTCCCAGCTCGGTCGGGCCGTCGCTCTGGCGGTCGCCGGGATCGCCGCGGTGGTCCTGTTCCTGGTGGCCGCCCGGCTGCTCCGGGTCACCGAGGTGAGCGCGATCATCGCCACGGTGTCGCGACGTGGCGGCAGCGGGGGCGGCGGCGGCGCACCTCACGATTCGGCAACCTCCGGCGGTTCAACCCCTGCAGAACCGCCGGCGCCACCTACGATCGAGCCACCAATCACCGCCGGCCCGGCGACCCAGCCACCGACCGGCACGAACGAGAACGCTGACCGCATGACTTCCGCCGCAATGACCCGTACGGACCTCCGTCGGGAACTGAACGGAACCGACCCGGCGGGCGAGGCTGATCTGGGGGACGCCTCGCCCAACGCCGCGGACCGGGTGACCGCACCGGTCACCCGCGCCGCATCGCTGCCTGCCGGCACGGTGCTCGGTACCCGTTACCGCCTCGAAGAGCTGCTGGCCGTCTCGGAACCGGCCATCACCTGGCGAGCGTTCGACCAGGTGCTGTCGCGGTCGGTGCTGGTGCACCTGCTGCCGCCCGGGGACGAGGCCGAGCCCGACCTGATGGCTGCGGCCCGGCGTGCGTCCGTGGCCACCGACTCCCGCTTCCTGCGGGTGCTGGACGCCGTCCCGCAGCCCCGGACCGAAGACCAGCGCGCCGCCTCGGGCGACGACCCCGACCTCGGCTCCTACATCGTCTGCGAGTACGCGACCGGCCAGTCGCTCGAGTCGATCCTCACCCACGGCCCGCTGTCGGCGCTCGAGGCCGGCTGGGTCGTCCGTGAGGTCGCGGACGCGCTGTCGGGGGTGCACAGCCTCGGCCTGCACCACCGCCGGATCAGCCCCGAGACCGTGATCATCACCCCGACCGGCGACGTGAAGATCGTCGGCCTGCTGATCGAGGCGACGCTGCGACCGGCGCGCGCCTCGCGGGCAGCCTCGGCCCGGCTGCAGCAGGCTGCGCACGACCCTGAGCTGCTCGACGTGCTCGACCTCGGTCGGCTGCTCTACGCCGCCCTGGTCTGCCGCTGGCCGGGCGGCCCCGCGTACAGCCTGCCCGACGCCCCGATGGTCGGCCGGCACTGGATGTCGCCGCGCCAGGTACGCGCCGGGGTCTCGCCGGCGCTCGACAACATCTGCGACCAGCTGCTGGGTGACCAGCCGCGGCACCGCGCCAGCCCGATCACCACGGCGAACGCTCTGGTCGACGCGCTGACGAAGGTGCTCGGCGCCGCCGACGCGTCCGGTGACCTCGAACGCCGGTTGCGGCAGCCGATCCCGAAGGTCGGGGCGGCGACCAACCGCACCTCCGGACCGGTCTCGACGCTTTTGGACCAGCCGACCGAGCTCACCCCGGTCGTCCTGGACGACCGTCCCGGCGACACCGCGGTCCGCTCGTACGGCCTGGCCGGCCCGCACACGCCCGCCGCGGACGCCGCGCCGCTGCGGATCAGCCGACCGGTAACCGACGGCGGCCCGAGCGAGACCGGGCTCAGCGGGGCGGGGGCAGTCGGGGCGGGGGCAATCGGGGCGGGGGCGACCGGGGCCGCTGGGACGACCGTCGTCCGTGCCCCGGTACCGAGCCAGCCGGCCCCGCACCGGGTCCGGCCGCCGCACCCGCCGCGCCGCTGGATCGCCGTGCTGGTGATGCTGATCGTGCTGCTCACCGGTGTCGGCCTGGTGGCGGCCCTGGTGCTGGACAACCAGCTGAGCGCCGCCCCCGACCCGGGGCCGCAGGCCACCCCCGCCCGGTCGACGACGAGCAGGGCCACCACGGCACCGCCCGCCTCGACCACCGTGCCGATCGTCGCCGCTCGGGACTTCGACCCCCAGGGCGCCGACGACAAGCGCGAGAATCCCGACGAGGTCGGCCGCGCCTACGACGGCGACCCGGCCACCCGGTGGCGGACCGTGGCCTACATCGGCAACCCCAAGCTGGGCGGCCTCAAGCGTGGGGTCGGCCTCGTGCTCGACCTCGGCTCGGCCCAACCGGTCAGCTCGGTCACGGTGACCCTGAGCGGAGACGGGACCGACGCCGAGCTGCGGGTACCCGAGGACGACCCGGCCACGACGACCAAGGCCCCGCTGAGCTCGGACAGCCAGTGGCGGGTCGTGGCCAAGCAGTCCGACGCCGGCCGGACGGCCGCCCTGGTCCCGAAGGCGCCGGTCAACACCCGGTTCGTGCTGGTCTACCTCACCTCGCTGCCGAAGGAGGATGAGCGCTACCGCGGCGGGATCAGCGAGGTCGTGGTCCGCCGGTGAGCGCCGGCCCACCCGCCGTCGCCCGAACCCCACCCCCCACCTCGGCCGCCTCCGGGACCCCGCCTGCCGCGAGTCCCTGCGACCCTGAGCCGACCGACGCCGAGCTGCTCCGTCGCCACGTCGACGGCGACCCGGACGCGTTCGCCATCCTGGTCGGACGGCACGCCGACCGGCTGTGGGCGGTCGCCCTGCGCACCGTGCGCCACCCTGAGGACGCCGCGGACGCGCTGCAGGACGCCTACCTGTCGGCGTTCCGCCGAGCGGCCAGCTTCCACGGCGAGGCGCAGGTCACCACCTGGCTGCACCGGGTGGTGGTCAACGCCTGCCTCGACCGGTTGCGGGCCCTCAAGGTCCGGCCGGTCGACCCGCTGCCGGACGACCTGGACCGCGACCCCGACCTCGGCGCCACCCCCGACGACCCGGCGGTCGCATCCCAGGAACGGACCGACGTCGCCGTCGCGCTGGGCCGGCTCAACCCCGACCAGCGGGCGGCTCTGGTGCTGGTCGACATGCAGGGCTACTCGGTCGAGGAAGCCTCCCTCATCCTGGGCTGCGCTCCCGACACGGTGAAGAGCCGCTGCGCCCGCGGTCGGGTCCGACCCGCGCCGCTGCTGGCCGACCTCGCGCCCGTCACCGGACGTGAGCGCTGATGAGCGCCCCACTCGAGCTCTCCTACGTCTGGCAGCCCCCGGTCCTGTTCACCTCGGTCGGCGCCCTGATCTGCATCGCTGCCGTCGCCAGCACCCGGCCCAACGGCTGGGCATCGGTCATCGCCGTCCTGGTGGCTCTCTGGATCGGCATGCTGGGGTTCATCTGGACCCGCACCCGCGCGTACCTGAGCGTCGAGGGTTCGCGGCTGACGGTTCGCCGGGTCCGGCGGCTGCACACGTTCGAGGGTGAGCAGCTGGTCCGCGTCCGGCAGTACCTGACCCGTCCTGGACCCTGCTACCGGTTGGTCGTCCGGGAGGCGGACGGCCGTCAGCACAGCTATGCCGCGCCCGTCGCGCTGCTGACGACGGGCCATTCGACCCTCTTCGGCTGGATACTGGCCCGAGCCCCGCAGGCGGAGCTGGACCGTGGCTCGACCCGCACGCTCGACCAGCTCCGTGTCCGAGGACTGGTCGGATGAGACGACCTCGCCGACGGGGCCGAGGACCTGCTCGACCTCGACCGGACGGCACGGATCCAGGCACACCTGGACGGCTGCCTGGTCTGCCGGCGGTCCTCAGCCACGCTGACCTCGGTCTCCACGGCGCTCGCCGCCGCGCCGTCCCCCGGATGCCAGCTGCGGTCGCCCACCGGCTGCAGTCGGTGGTCGCCCAGGAGTCCGCCCGCCGCCAGGCCGCAGCCGCCGAGCCGGCCTCCAGCCCCCGCACCCCCCGGCGGGCCGTCACCCTCGGGCACTTCGGTGCGGACCGTCACCGAACGCCGGGCTGGCGCCGCTGGGTACCTGTCCTCGCGGCGGCCACGGCGGCCGCAGTCCTCGGCTGCGGCGGCTACGTGATCAACGCCACGGCCGGCCTCAACGAGCCTCCGGTCGTGGCCGCGGCCATCAACACCGACGACCTCGCCGCCCAGGCTGCGGGCCTCGAGCAGAGCCGCGACCTCGACCCGCACCGGTTCTCCAACGCCTGGTTCTGCGCCCGATCGGTCGCCCGCGGCCGGATCACCGGGCTGGCCGCCGCCCGCGTCGACGGCTCGCCCGCACTGCTGGTCTACACGCACTCCGCCGGGGCCGACCTGGTCACCGTGGTGACCGGCTGCGGAGCGCTCCAGCCGTCCGCGATCGCCTCCGCCCCCATCCCGCGCTGACCTCCACCGGGTGCCCACCGAGGCGGAATAGCGAACCAGCCGGACCGGTTGAGGCGGGGTAAGGTTTCGGGCCTCAGCGCCCGCGGAGAAGTGAGGAAGCAAGCGATGAGCAACGACGTGGTCGAGTCCGACACCCCGGTACGCGACCTGATCATCGTGGGCAGTGGCCCGTCGGGCTACACCGCGGCCATCTACGCCGCCCGCGCCGACCTGTCGCCGCTGGTCTTCGAGGGCTCGATCACCGCCGGCGGTGCGCTGATGAACACCACCGAGGTCGAGAACTTCCCCGGCTTCCCCGCCGGCATCATGGGCCCCGAGCTGATGGACAACCTGCGCAGCCAGGCCGAGCGCTTCGGCGCCGAGCTGGTCAGCGAGGACATCGTCTCGATGGACCTGACCGGTGAGATCAAGACGGTGACCGACGGCTACGGCAACCAGTTCTCCGCCCGGGCCGTCATCCTGGCCACCGGCTCCAGCTACCGCAAGCTCGGCCTGCCCGATGAAGAGCGGCTGTCGGGCCACGGCGTCTCCTGGTGTGCCACTTGCGACGGCTTCTTCTTCCGCGACAAGGACATCGCCGTCGTCGGCGGCGGCGACTCCGCAGTCGAGGAGGCGACCTTCCTCAGCCGCTTCGCCAAGACCGTCACCCTGGTGCACCGCCGCGACACCTTGCGCGCCAGCAAGATCATGGTCGCCCGTGCCGAGAAGGACCCGAAGATCCGGTTCGCCTGGAACTCCGCCGTCACCGCGATCTCGGGCGACAAGTCCGTCAGCGGCATCACGCTGCGCGACACCGTCACCGGCGCGGAGCGCGAGCTGGCCGTCAGCGGCCTCTTCATCGCCATCGGTCACGACCCGCGCTCAGAGCTCGTCCACGGTCAGGTACACCTGGACGGCGAGGGCTACGTGATCACCGACGGCACGTCGACCCGGACCAACCTGCCCGGCGTCTTCGCCGCTGGCGACCTGGTCGACCACACCTACCGCCAGGCCATCACCGCCGCTGGCACCGGCTGCTCCGCCGCACTGGACGCCGAGCGCTACCTCGCCGACCTCGACGACCTCGACGTTCTGGACGGAGGCGGCGCTTCGCGCCAACACGCCGTGCTCGCCGCGGCGCACGCCCAGCTGACGGGCGCCGGCAGCTGACCCCGCGCGAGCGTCGGACCGGGGCGAGCGCAGCAATACTGTCAGTGCCCTCCGCCACACTGAACTTCACGTCCCGCAACCGTAGGAGAACCGCATGAGCACCGTTACCGACGTTACCGACGCCGACTTCAGCGAGGTCGTGCTGAAGTCCGACCTCCCTGTGGTGGTCGACTTCTGGGCCGACTGGTGCGGTCCCTGCAAGCAGGTCGCCCCGATCATCGAAGAGCTCGCCCACCAGCACGGCGACAAGGTGCGGTTCGTCAAGATGGACACCAACACCAACCCGGTGACCCCGGCGAACAACCATGTCCTCGGCCTGCCGACCATTCAGGTCTACGTGGGTGGCGAGCTGGTCAAGGCGTTCAAGGGCGCGAAGTCCAAGTCGGTGCTGCTGAACGCGCTGGAGGAGTACCTCTGATCTAGTCGTCGACGCTCGCCCGCGTCTCGGTCGGTGCGGCCCACGGCCCCGCCAGCAGGCGACGCGCGTGGTCGATCAGCTCGGTACCCGTCGCCTGGGCCTGGAAGATCAGCTCGGTCAGCGCGTCCTCAGGATCAGTACCGCGGGAGATCAGCACCCCCTGCGCCTGGTTGACGACGGTGAACTCGGCGAGACCGGTGAGCCCGGACGCCAAGGGGGCCGGGGGCAGGTCGCGGTCCAGCTCGACGTCAGGGCCGGCGAGCAGGCTCGCCACCTCGTCGCGGCGGTCCTGGCGAGCGGTCCAGCTGAGGTCAGCCGCGAGATCGACGAGCGCGCCGGCCTGCCGGGCGTAGAGCGTCAGGGTCGTCGAGGTCGCTCCGGCGACGCTCGCCCACCGCAGTGACGTCATCACCGACCCGACCTCGGCGTCCTCCAGGGTCGCCAGGACGACGGGGGGACCGCCGAGATCCATGGTGAGGTGCAGGCCGACGAAGGACGGAACGGCTTCGGACAGAGTCCGCTCCAGCTCGGTGAGACCACCGGCCAGGTCGTCGCTGACGTCGGTGTCGAGCACGAGGTTGTGCAGAGCCACCAGGGCTGCTGATCGTGAGCTCACGGAATCGGTCCAAGGAAGCGGGTCCGCCCGCCGGATCATCACGCAGGAATCAGCCCTCCTCAGGAGGGCAGAGGTAGCGGTGGTGTCGGATCGCGCGTCACCGCTACCCGTCCAGACTAGACCACGTCTGGAGCGCATCCGGCCTGGTCGCACCACAGGGCCGAACCGGCACAGGCGGCACTACTCGCCCGCTCGCCGGCTCCGAGCCCGGCGGACTGCTTCGTCGACGATCTGCTGGGCGATCACCACCAGCTTGTGGTGCTCGTGCTGGCTCAAGGTCCGGATACGCTGCAGCGCCTCGACCTCGTCCACGCCGGAACGGCTCATGATGATGCCCACGGCACGATCGACGATCATCCGCTGCTCGAGCGCAGCCCGCAGCTGCTCGGTCAGCCGTTGGGCCTGGGCCATCGTCTGCGCGTTCTGGACGGCGATCGCCGCCGGGACGGCGAACAGCTCACCGAGGTCGGCCGCGCGCTCGTCGAAGACGTGCTTGGCGTGGGCGTAGACGTTCATCGCCCCCAGCACCTTGTCCTGGGCGACCAACGGCAGCGAGACGACGCTGTGGACGCCGAGGCGGGCGACCCGGGACCCGAACCGCGGCCACCTCCGGTCGCCGCCCAGCGACCCCGACATCACCGTGTGCCCCTCGGCCGCGGCACTCACACAAGGTCCCTGCATCAGGGAGTACTGGATGTCGTCGATCTCCCGGACGAACGGGGTGGTGGCCACGATGGTGTCCGACCGGCCCTCCTCCAGCAGGGTCAGACCGGCCCCGTCAGCTCCCGGGATGGCCAGCACGGCGTACTCGGCGACCCGGGTCAGCAACGGTTCCAGCCCGGCTCCGACCAGCGTCAGCCGGGACAACGACCGCAGGCTCTGCTGCAGGTCGTCCTCCTGGGCCTCGATCTCGGCGACCGTGGGGTCCACCTTCGGTGGGTGGGCTGAGGCCGCCGCCTCAGGTGCGCTGTCGCTCACGTTCAACCGCCGATCCCCTCGTCACCCTGCCGCTCCGGCGGAGGCGCGTCCACCCGAGCTCGATTCGCGATCTGTCCACGATGAGGTTACCCGCGCAGGGCTGATTGAGAGATATTCGGCAAGGCGCGGCGCCCGGCGACCAGGCCCAGCTGGGTGTACGGGACCCCGAGCGCCCCCAGTCGGCGACGCCGGATAGCGGTGTTCTCTCCGCGACGACGGCAACGCAGCCCGGTGCGTGCCCGGGTGCCGCGCAGCAGGCCGGCGTTTGACACCACCCTGCTAGGGCCCCGTCATCGCCGGTCGGCTGGGCTGAGCCGCGCGACGGCGACGACGGCGACGGACGACCCACGACCGGCGTTCGGTCTCGGTCAGCCCACCCCAGACGCCGTAGTCGGCGCCGGCTTCGATGGCCCACATCAGACACGCGTCGCTGACGGTGCAGCCGGAGCAGACCTCTTTGGCCTTCTCGGCCTGCTGGACGGCCGGGCCGCTGGTGCCGACGGGGAAGAAGAGGTCGCCGTTCTCGCCTTGACAGGCGGCGTGGTCGCGCCAGGTCATGGGGCCGAGCTTGGAGTGGTGTGGTGGAAGAACTTCACGGTGCAACCCTCACGTCAAAGGGTGCCGGGCGACATCAGGCGGCGAGTTCATCTCTCGTGTGGCGCGGCCGAGGTCAACGGCGCCAGCACGTCCAGACCGGCTGGGGGACCAGCACTTGCACTGTGACAGGTTCGGCCGGGTTCGGCAAGGGGTAGGGCCGGCAGACCGGAGCGCAACGCCTTCGAGGCCCTCGACCAGCTCGGGCCGCGCTACTGCGCCACCTACCCCTCAGCGGTCAGAAGTAGTCGAGGCAGAAGGGCAGCCGATTCCAGGCAAACGCGGCGCTGAGCTGCGCGACCGCACCGACCGTGTGCTCGGTGACCAGACCGGCGCGCTGCAGCACCGTGGCCGGAGTGCCGCCCAGGTAGAGGGTCGCCAGGTCGCGGACGTCGAGCGTGACGTCCGGGTCGTCCTGGACCCGGCTGACCTCGGCTCCATCGGGCCCGCCGCGCAGGCGGAAGGCTCCGTTGTTCTGGGGCAGCACGCTGTCGCGGACCCCGAGCACGAGGTCGACCGGCACGGCGTAGCGACGCGCCTCGAGGGCCCGAGGCAGGTCGACGAGCCGGGCGAACAAGCTCTCGCCGCGCGCAGACCCGAGCGCGTCGGCGTCACGGAGCAGGTACGGCAGCGGATCGTCGACGGGCAGGGTGGCCCGGACGGTACGGACCAGGTCGAGATCGAAGACGAAGCGCCACAGTCGGGCATAGCTGGCGGCGTTCGTGGCGTCGAGCTCGGCGACGCCGACCTGGAGGTCGGCGCTCACGACGCCCGAGCCGGCGCCGCGGGTGCGGAAGGCGAGGTAGCCGTCGACGGCTCCCGACCGGGCGTAGTGCAGCGCGAAGCGGAACGCCGACGCACCGCCGCGGCGGATGGGCGCGTCCGAGGTCGCCGAGTCCCACCAGAGCGCCGAGCGCGTCAGCGCACCCGGACGTTCCGGCAGCAGCCTGGCGTGCAGTGGTTCGACCGCCGCACGCCAGTCGGCTAGGTCGACCTCGCCGACCGACCCGGAGCCCAGGTCGACGTCGGCGCGGAACACCAGGTCGCCGGTAGCCCCGGAGACGGCCAGCGACCCGGCGGCCGTGCCGTAGCCGTAGCGGCCGTAGATCGCCGCCTCCGACGCCCAGAGCAGCGCGACCGGTTCTCCCCGCGCGACGGTGTCGTCGAGCTGGTGGCGCATCATCTGGTTCAGCAGCCCGCGCCGCCGGTACGACGGGGCGACCGTGACGAAGGTGACGGCCGCGCTCGGCAGGGTCGCGCCGCCGGGCACGGTGAGGCTCCGCGAGTACGCCGTGCAGGTGGAGACCCAGCGTCCGTCGACCCGGAAGCCAAAGCTGCGCTCCGGCTCGAACACCCCGCGGCTGGGCCACGTCTCCTCGTCGAAGTCGATCGAGAAGACACGCATCGCCGCCGCGACGAAATCCTCCGGTCGACCAGAGGTGGCGTAGCTCAGCTCCAGCTCGGCAAGGTGAGGCGCAGTCGGCACGGACTCAGCGTCGCACAGCACCTTGCTTGTCGATGCGGACGCGACCAAGCCGTTACCGCGCCGGTGTGCGCTCCTCGAGCCCCCAGGGTGAGTCGTAGTCGCCGGCCAGCAGGTCGAGGAAGGGCTGGGCGTCGAACGCCTCCGGCCCGAGGACCCCGCGGCCTCCCCAGGTGCCGGCCGCAAGCAGCTCGAGGGCGACCACCGGGTTGACCGCGGTCTGCCAGACCACGCACTGGGCGCCGTAGTCACCCATCGTGGTCTCGTTGTCGACGACGTGGTAGAGGTACACCTCGCGCGGCTGGCCGTCCTTGCCGGTACCGGTCACCCAGAGGCCCGCGCAGGTCGACCCGTGCATCAGGTGACCGAGGCCGGCCGGGTCGGGCAGGCAGGCCGCCACCACGTCGCGGGGGCTCACGTTTACCGTGAGGGGGACGACCCCCTCGGATCCCCGCCCAGACATGGACCCCTTGACCGTGACGGGATCGGTCTGGTCCAAGCCGAGCTTGCGGAGGACCTTGAGGACGTCGATGAACTCGGTGCCCAGCCCGTACTTGAACGTCACCCGCTTGGCGTCGAGCCAGCGGGGCATCAGCAGCACTTCCTCGTGCTCGACGTTGACGCACTCGACCGGCCCGATACCGCCGGGGAAGTCGAACACCTCCGGTTCGCTGAACGGCTCCGTGACGTACCAGCCCCGGTTCTTCTCCCAGATCACCGGCGGGTTGAGGCACTCCTCGATCGTGGTCCAGATGGAGAAGGACGGGGCGAAGTCGTAGCCCTCCACGGTGAGGTTCGACCCGTCCCGGGTGCCGAGCTCCTCGATCCGGGAGAACAGGTGGTCGGCCGCGTAGCGCGCGAAGACGTCGGACAGGCCGGGTTCGACGCCAATGCCCACCAGCGCCAGCCGACCCGCAGACTCCCACCGCTCGGCCTCGGCGAACTGCTCGTCCCCGAGCATCACCCCGGTCTGGGCGTACGGCTGGTCGGGGTCGCGGTGTGACAGCGACATGGCCATGTCCAGGTAGTCCGCACCCGCGTCGAACGCCCCGCGAAAGATGGGCATCACGAACCGCGGGTCGACGGCGTTCATCACGTGGGTGATCTGGTGCTCCCGGGCGAGGGCGGCCACCGACGCCGCGTCCGAGGCGTCGACCTGCGCGGCGCTGAAGCGAGGGTCTGGCCCGTGCCACTCCCCCACCGCGGCGACGGTCCGCTCGGCCCGGCCGAGGTCGTAGTCCGCGACAACCAGCCGTTCGAAGAACGGCCGCCGGACCGCGATCCTGGCGAACGCGTCGCCGACGCCGCCGGACCCGACCAACAAGATGCGCATGGTGCTCCCTCGTGGACTCCGAGAGTCCGTGCTCGGCACTCTATGACCCCGATCTCCAGGCGGCACGGACCCCGGCTCAGCCGGCCGCTGGTGGTCTAGGAGGGCGGTGTCGAACGGCGGCCGTAGCGAGCAGGTGCCCGGGTACGTGCCGGGCAAGGCGCCGGAGGAGTCGGATAGCGGGGTTCTCTCCGCGACGACGGCAACGAAGCCCGGTGCGTGCCCGGGTGCCGCGCAGTAGGCCGGCGTTTGACACCACCCTCCTAGCTGTCGAAGCCCATGCCCAACCGGTCGAGGGTCCGCAGCCACGGGCCACGGCGGCCCTCGTGCTCATCAGCCGCGGCCAAGGCCCGCCGGGTGAGCTGGATGCCGGCCCACCGGACCGGTTCGGGCGGGAAGGGCAGGGGCTTGCCGCGCACCATGGCGAGGCGGGTGCGTTCGGTGTCACGACCGTCGAGCAGGTCGAGTGCGGTCCGGGCACCGAAGTGCGACGCCCCGACCCCCAGGCCGGTGAAGCCCAGCACGTACGCGACCCGGCCGCGCAGCGCCTGACCCCAGAACGGGCTGAAGCGGCTGCAGGTGTCGATGGTGCCGCCCCAGGCGTGCGAGATCGCCACGTCGGCCAGCTGCGGGAAGGTCTGCACCAGGTGCTCGGCCAGCAGCGCGAAGGTCCGCGGGTGCTGAGCCAGCCGGGGGTCGGTCTTGCCGCCGGCGAAGTAGAGCGCGTCGTACCCACCGAACAGGAGCCGCTCGCCCTGCGCGCTCTGTCCCTCCGGGGGGGACGACCCCCCCGAGTCCCCCGGCAACGAACCAGAAGTCAGTCGGTAGTAGTGGAACTGGTTGCCCGCGTCGCCGATCCCCTGGCGGCCGGCCCAGCCGAGCGAGGCGCGGACGTCGGCAGGCAACGGCTCGGTCATCAGCGCGTAGTCCCAGACCGGCACCACGTACGCCGAGATGCGGCGCAGCACCGGCGGCGAGGCGGCGGTGGCGAGCAGCACCTGGGCCGCGCGGACGGTGCCGTGAGCCGTGGTCACCCGGACGCCGGGGCCGTCCAGCGCGAGGTCGTCGACCCGGCTGTGCTCGTGAATGACGACCCCGAGCCGCTCGAGCGCAGCCGCGAGCCCCCACGCGAGCCGGGCCGGATCGAGCATCGCTACCCCGTCGGGGTCGTAGACCCCGCTCAGGTAGGTGGGTGAGGCGACCTCGGCCCGTACCTCGTCGGTGTCCAGCAGCCGCAGGTCGAGGCCCAGCTCCGTGCCCAGCCGGTACTGCTCGGCGAGCCCCTCCACCTGCCACCGGGCCACGGCGACGTCGAGCTCACCGGTCCGCTCGAAGTCGCAAGCGATGCCGTGCCGCCGGATCGCGTCCTCGATCGCGTCCAGGGTCTGCGCACCCATCCGCAGCAGCGTGGGCATCTCGGCGGCGAAACGCTCCAGCCCGTTACCGAGACCGTGGGTCAGGCTCGCGGCGCAGAAGCCACCGTTGCGGCCCGTCGCGCCCTCCGCGATCCGGTCACCCTCGAGCAGCACCACCTGCCGGGTCGGGTCCGCCTCGACCGCCTGCAGCGCGGCCCACAGCCCGGTGAACCCTGCCCCCACCACCACCAGGTCGGCCTCGACGTCGTCGACCAGCCGGGGACGCGCCACCGGTCGTTCGGGTCGGTCGAGCCAGTAGGGGGCCGGGACGGCATTGGCCAGCGCCCTCGACGTCACGCCTCGACCCTATCTGCGTCAACGCCCCAACCCTGCCGAACGCGGGCACAGTCGGCGCTCGTCGCAGCAGCTGATCGGGAGCCCAGACCTCGGTCCAGACACAGAGTGTGAGTGAACGTCTCGTAGTCGGGACCCAAACTCACGATCTGCCGGGCTCAAGAGGTGTGCACTGACATCACGACGAGTCCCAGGCTGACGGCGCTTGACTGTGGCCGCTGACGGATGCTCCCGCGTTGCCTCAGATCAGATCAGGGGACCGGGGTCTCGGTCGGGAGGTAGACCGCGGGCTCGGGCAGCGGGGGCGGGCTGACCAGGCCGGTCAGCCGGTTCCAGGCGGCGCCGAGGCCGGGCCGCCAGCGCAGCGTGGTCTGCAGGTCCATCCGCAGCCGGGGCGTGACCGGGTGAGGTCGGACGACGGCGAAGCCGACGCTCTGCAGCCAGCCGGCGGGCAGCATGCAGGACGGCCCGTCGTGGTAGGTGCCGACGGCTTCGAGGGCGCGGATGTCGCGGCGGGCCACCAGCGCGGCCGCGGTCTGGACGAGGTGCCGGCCGACGCCGTGACCTCGGTGCTCCTCGGCCACCCGGACCGACATCAGCACCGCCGCGTCCGGGCTCACCGGCGTCGTGGCGAAGGCGCCGAGCCGCGGCACGTGCATCGCGGGGGCCATGGTGAGGTGGCCGATCAGCTCGAGGTCGTTGTAGGCGGCGACCCCGCAGTAACCCCAGTGGGCGGTGACCGCCTCGGCCCAGTCGGCCTTGGTCTCGGTCCGGCGGTGGTCTGAGGAGGTGGCCAGGTCGGACAGGCTGGCCTCCCAGAAGGTGCAGCTGCGGCAGGGAACGGGCAGCTCGGCCACGTCCGCCGCCGTCATGGGCCGAAAACGACGTGCCATCAGCTCACCCTCGCTCTCGGTTCGGCCAGACCGAGCACGAAGCCGACCGCCAACCCCGACAGACCGGCCGCGACGAACCAGAGCGACCACCGGAGCGGGCGAGGCATCCCACCCGAGGAGGCGCTGCGCATGGGACCATCGTAGGCGCGATGCCCAGCCCTGGCGATCATCCGGAGCGCCGCGAGCGCGGGACGACCTGGGTTCCGACGTGCGCCGCTGGTGCCGATGAGGCACCCTTGGAGAGTGAGTGCGTATCCTCCCCTCCCGACCGGGCCAGGACCTGCCGTCGAGCGGGTCGAGGACGCTGGCCCCCGTCGCCGCGACACTCGGCTGGACTCCTACGTCGACCGCTACGCCGCCCGTACGCACGGGATGACGGCCTCGGCCATCCGGGCGCTCTTCTCGGTCGCGAACCGGCCCGAGGTCGTCTCCCTGGCCGGGGGGATGCCGAACATCGCCGACCTGCCGCTGGACGTGGTCGGTCAGACGCTGCACGAGCTGGTCGCGGGCAACGGCATGCGGGCCATGCAGTACGGCTCCGGCCAGGGCGAGCCGATGATCCGCGAGGTGATCTGTGAGGTGATGCGGCTCGAGGGGATCAACGCCCACCCCGACGACGTCACCGTCACCGTCGGCTCACAGCAGGCGCTCGACCTGGTGACCCGGATCTTCTGCGACCCGGGCGACGTGGTGCTCTGCGAGGCCCCCAGCTACGTGGGCGCGCTCGGGGTCTTCCGCTCGTTCCAGTGCGACGTCGCGCACGTGGCCATGGACGACCAAGGTCTCGACCCGGTGGCCTTGCGGGAGTCCGTGACCGCGCTGCGCGCCGCTGGCCGGACGGTCAAGTTCCTCTACACGATCCCGAACTTCCACAACCCGGCCGGCGTCTCGCAGAGCCTCGAGCGGCGGACCGAGATCCTGCGGGTGGCCGAGGAGGCCGACCTGCTCGTGGTGGAGGACAACCCGTACGGCCTGCTCGGCTTCGAGGGCGAACCGACGCCGGCCATGCGGTCCCTCAGCGAGGACCGGGTGGTCTACCTCGGCTCGTTCTCCAAGACCTTCGCCCCCGGCTTCCGGGTCGGCTGGGTGCTCGCGCCGCACGCCGTCCGGGAAAAGCTCGTGCTCGCGCAGGAGTCGGCGACGCTCTGCCCGCCGGTCTTCTCCCAGTACGCGATCGCGGCCTACCTGGAGAGCCACGACTGGCGCGGTCAGATCAAGGTGTTCCGCGAGATGTACCGGGAACGTCGCGACGCCATGCTCGCCGGGCTGGCCGACCACATGCCCGCTGGGATGTCCTGGACGGTTCCGGCCGGCGGCTTCTTCGTCTGGGCCACCCTGCCGGCTGGGCTGGACTCGCACGCCATGCTCGCGCGAGCGGTCACGGCCCGGGTGGCCTACGTGCCGGGGACGGCCTTCTTCGCCGACGGCTTCGGCAGCCGCTTCATGCGGCTGTCCTACTGCTTTCCCACCCCCGACCGGATCATCGAGGGCACCCGGCGACTGGGCGAGGTGCTGGCCTACGAGGCCGGCGTGCACGCCACCTTCGGCACGTCGGTCGACGCCGGTCCGGGCTATCCGGCGCTGGCTCCGTACGAGGCCCCGGGGGCCAACCAGACGTGAGGAGCTCGACGACGTTGATCATGGAACTTCCTGCAGGGGCAGGGATGGCCGCCCTTCGACCGGCTCAGGGAACGGGCCGGCCCCGTGTCGGCTGACTCCCCGGGGACCGTCGTCGTGCTCGCGGGCGGGCTGTCCCATGAGCGGGACGTGTCGTTTCGTTCGGGCCGCCGGGTCAGCCAGGCGTTGCGCTCACAAGGGCTCGACGTGGTGGAGTCCGACCTCGACTCCGCCCTGGTGCCGCGGCTCGTCGAGCTGGGCGACGCGGTGGTCTTTCCGGTCCTGCACGGCGAGGCCGGCGAGGACGGCGCGCTCCGGGAGGTGCTGGCGCTGCTCGGGGTCCCGTTCGTCGGCTCGGTCGGTCCGGCGTCGCGGGTCGCCTTCGACAAGTCGATCGCCACCACCGTGGTCGCGGAAGCCGGGTTGCGGACGCCCGCCCAGGTCGCCCTGCCGCACGAGATCTTCCGCGAGCTCGGCGCCGCGGCGCTGGTCTCGGCACTGGGCGACCAGATCGGGTTCCCGATGATGGTCAAGCCGTCCCGAGGAGGCTCGGCCCTGGGCTGCAGCAAGGTGTCCACCGCCGCCGAGCTGCCGTCGGCGATGGTCGGCGCCTACGCCTACGGCGCCGTGGCCGTGGTCGAGGAGTTCGTCGAGGGCACGGAGGTGACGGTCGCCGTGGTCGACCGGGGAGCCGGCCCGACGGCCCTCCCGGCGGTGGAGATCCGGCCCGACTCCGGGGTGTATGACTACACGGCGCGCTACACCGCCGGTGCCACCCGCTTTCTCTGCCCCGCCGAGGTCGACCCGGTGGTCTCCGCTCGTTGCGCCGCACTGGCGCTGAAGGTGCACGACGAGCTCGGGCTGCGTGACCTCTCCCGGACCGACCTGATCATTGACGCCACCGGCGAACCGGTGTTCCTCGAGGTCAACGTCGCCCCCGGGATGACGGAGACCTCGGCTGTCCCGCTGGCCATCGAGACCGCCGGCTGGAGCCTCGGCAAGATGTGCGCTGACCTCGTCCGGGTCGCCGCCGCCCGGCCGGTCCGACCGCCGCAGCGGGCGCTGGACCGAGGCGCCAGGTGATCTGGCTCCGGCAGCTGGGCATCCTGGCGCTCGGGCTGGTTCTCGCCGGAGTGATGGTGATGCTCGGGATCTGGCAGCTGGACGTGTACCACTCCCAGGGTCAGGCCCAGTCGGAGCGGCGGGCGCAGTCGACGCCGGTCCCGCTGGCCTCGGTCGCGCGCCCGGCGGCCGCCATCAACGAGGGCTACGGCGTGCCGGTCACCTTCACCGGCCACTACCTGCCCGACTCGCAGCTGCTGGTCCCGCTGGACGACCCCGCCGCCGGCTACCGGGTGCTGTCGGCGCTGCAGCTCGACACCGGCGGCGTGTTGCCGGTCGTCCGCGGCGTGGTGCGTACCGCCGAGCTGCCCGTACCGCCGACCGGCACCGAGAGCGAGACCGGCGTCCTGCTGCCCTCGGAGGAGGCACCGCCGGGCGACCTGCCCGCGGACCAGCTCAGCTCGGTCCGCATCCCGACCCTGGCGCAGCAGTGGCCCGGGCCGCTGCTCACCGGCTACGTCACCCTCTCGGCCCCCGACGCCGCCCACCAGGGCCTGGCCCCCGCCCCGCTCGACCTGCCCCAGTCCAGCGGACGGCTGCGCAACGGCGCTTACGCCCTGCAGTGGTGGATGTTCGCCGCCTTCGCGGTCGCAATGGCCATCAAGGTGGCCCGTGACCAGGTGTTGACCGACCCGCTCGAGGCGGACACCGACTCCGAGGCGCAGATCGCCGATCCCGACGAGGTGCTCGATCTCACAGCCGACGGGCGGATCCCTACGACGTAGGCTCGCAGGCATGCGCAACGCCTTGATCCGCTACCGGGTGATGGCCTACCTCGTCGGCACGCTGCTGATCGTCCTCACCCTGGTCGGATTGCCCCTCAAGTACGGCTACGACAACGGCACCGTCGTCCTGTGGACCGCCATCCCGCACGGCTGGCTCTACATGGTCCTGCTGATCACGGCGTTCGACCTCGGCCGCCGAGCCAAGTGGAGCATCTGGCGGCTGCTGGCCATCGCGCTCGCCGGGACGATCCCGTTCCTGTCCTTCGTCGCCGAGCGGTCGGCGACCAAGGACGTCCTGGCCAAGCTCGCGGCGGCCGAGAACGGCGAGGCCCCCGACATCGTGGTCAACGCCGGCGAACGGCGGTCCGGAGGCCCGGACGATACCAAACCCGTGGCGCCGGCTCGCTCCGAGTTGCTGTGACGCTAGATGTGAATAAATCTATTTGTCGACTTATCGCGGGATGATTGTCTGAGCGAGCCGCTGGAGGTCGTCCTGGGTGGCGAAGTCGATGACGATCCGCCCCTTGCTGCGCCCCATCTCCACCCGTACCCGGGTGTCGAGGTGGTCGGACAGCCGAGCGGCCACCTCGGTCGCCGCCTCGGACGTCCGTCGGGGTGATCGGCGGCGCGGCGCCTCGTCACTGCCCGTCTCCCCCAGCGCCACCAGCTCTTCGGTGGCCCGGACCGACAGCCCTTCGGCGACGACGCGATGCGCCAGCCGCTCCTGGCCGGCCGGCTCGGGGACGGCGAGCAGCGCCCGTGCGTGCCCCGCGCTCAGCACCCCGGCGGCGACCCGACGCTGCACGGTCGGCGGGAGCCGGAGCAGCCGGATGGTGTTGGAGATCTGCGGTCGGGACCGCTTGATCCGGGTGGCGAGCTCGTCCTGGGTGCAGCCGAAGTCCTCGAGCATCTGCTGGTAGGCCGCCGCCTCCTCCAGCGGGTTCAGCTGGGCGCGGTGCAGGTTCTCCAGCAGGGCGTCCCGCAGCAGGTCGTGGTCCTCGGTCCGGCGAACGATGGCGGGTATCCGGCGGAGGCCGGCGGCCTGGGTGGCCCGCCAGCGCCGCTCCCCCATCACCAGCTCGAAGCGGTCGTCCCCGATCGGTCGGACGACGATGGGCTGGAGCAGCCCGACCTCGGCGATCGACCCGACGAGCTCGGCCATCGCGTCCTCGTCGAAGACGGTCCGCGGCTGGCGGGGGTTGGCGACGATGGCCGCCACGTCCAGCTCGGCGAAGTAGGACCCCTCGGGTACGGGGTGCGCCGGCGCCTTCGCCACGCTGGCTTCGGTAGTACCCGGACCAGCGACCGACTCCGTAGGGTCGGTCCGCTGGAACAGCTCGCCCAGGCCGCGGCCGAGACCGCGCCGCTCGGTGGTGGTGGTCATCGGGCGCCTCCGGTGGTTGCGGGCTCGGTCAGGGTGGCGGCTGCCGCCCCGCGTTGGGAGATCTCCTCGGCCGCGCGGAGATAGGAGACCGCCCCGGCGGAGTCAGGGTGATAGGTCAGGACGGTCTGGCCGTAGCTCGGGGCCTCGGAGATCCGGACCGAACGCGGGATGACGGTCGGCAGCGTCTCGGCCGCGAAGTGCGTCCGCACCTCGTCCGCGACCTGAGCAGCCAGCCGGGTACGCGCGTCGAACATCGTCAGCAGCACGGTCGTGACGCGCAGCTCCGGGTTGAGCTCGCCGGTGACGAGGTTGATCGTCCGCATCAGCTGCGAGACGCCTTCGAGGGCGTAGTACTCACACTGGATCGGGATCAGGATCTCGGTGGCGGCGACCAGAGCGTTCAGGGTGAGCAGCCCGAGCGACGGCGGGCAGTCGACGAAGACGTAGTCCACCTCGTGGTCCCGCAGATAGGTGCGGAGAGCCCGGAGCAGTCGGTTCTCCCGAGCGACCATCGAGACAAGCTCGATCTCAGCGCCGGCGAGGTCGATCGAGGCGGGAAGGACGGTGAGGTTGGGCGCCTCGCTGCTGGCCACCGCGTGGGCGGCGATGTCGTCCCCACCGATCAACACCTCGTACGTACCCGGCGTACCGGGGGAGTGCTCGATCCCGAGAGCCGTAGAGGCGTTGCCCTGCGGGTCGAGGTCGATCACCAGCACCGTGAGCCCACCGAGGGCGAGTCCGGCCGCCAGATTGACCGAGGTCGTGGTCTTGCCCACCCCACCCTTCTGGTTCGCGACGACGAACACCCGGGTCCTAGCAGGCGCCGGGAGGCGTGGCTTGGTCGTTTCACGTGAAACGACGACCTCGACCTCCTGAGCGGGAGCGAGTGGCGTCTCGTCCTGGTCGAACCGTGCGCGTCGGGGACCCGGGGGGCGGGGGATCGCGACGGGCTCTACGGCGGGAGCCTCAGCGACCGGCGCGACCTCTGGTTCGTTCGCGGGCAGTTGGAGGGCACTCGGCCAGGCGTGCGTTTCACGTGGAACACGCGGCCACCCGACGTGCTCATCGACGTCCACGGCCTGGGGCCACCCCAATCCTGGGCTGACCCTGTCTGTGCGTACCGGTCCTACTGCCATGGCCTCCCCTGTCCTCGTGACGGATAACGTTACCGGCCGGGGAAGGCCGAGCCCGCCAGGCACGCAGGCGGCCACGGGTGATCAGCGCTGGTGGTTCAGCGCGGGCGGCGTCGAAGCCGGACCACGGTGGTCGACTCCGCACCCTGGTGCGCGCGGACGGTCAAAACCTCGCCGTCCAGACCTTGACGACGGAGCTCGCGGTCGGCGGCCCGCAGCTCATCGGTGGCCGTACGGCCCTTCAGTGCGAGGATCACGCCGTCGGGGTGTCGGAGCGGACCACACCAGGTCAGCAGCCGGTCCAGGGGAGCGAGGGCTCTCGAGACGACGGCGTCGTAGGAGTGCCGATGCTCCTCGGCGCGGGCACGGACGACAGTCACCGACGAACGGAGGTCCAGCTCGGCCACGGTCTCGGTGAGGAAAGTTGCCCGTCGCAGCAGCGGCTCGAGCAGGGTCACCTGCAGGTCAGGCCGCAGGATGGCCAGCGGGAGTCCCGGCAGGCCCGCGCCACTGCCGACGTCGACGACCGTAGCGGACCGGGGGAGCAGACCGACGAGCGCGACGCTGTTCAAGATGTGCCGTTCCCACAGCCGGTCCCCTTCGCGCGGCCCGATCAGGCCCCACTCGACACCTGTCGACCTCAGAATGTCGACATATCGACTGACAGCGTCGAACCGAGCACCGAAGACTTCCGCCGCGACGCTCACGCGGGATGGCTGCCGTGGTCGTGCCCGGGTGCGCAGTCGTCTCCCGACGGCAGCACGTCCAGTGCCGGGTTGCGGTCGAAGAAGCCGACCGGCTTGAGCCAGAACGAGACGATGTCGGCCGGCATCACCGGCCAGTCCTCCGGCCGCGGGATGTGGTGGATCCCGAAGGTGTACCAGAGCACCACATCGGTGTCCTCGATCGGGCGGTCCGCCGCCGTCCAGGCCGGCAGTCCCTCACCGGGCCCGCTCTGGGTGACGAACTCCCCGGCAGGCCAACGCTCGTCCGGGGACTCGGGAGTCACCCATAGCGTGTGGCCGATCACCTGCGCCCGAGCGAACACCGGGGACGACGGGTCGAAGAAGGTCGGGATGGCCCCACCAGGGACGAGCTTGTAGGCCACCGGCGTACCCAGCCCGTTGCGGACGTGCGGGTTGACGACCTTCCAGGCGCGCTGACTGTCCCAGGAGTAGTCCTGCCGGCCTTCGGCCTCGGTCCGCAGCGGCTGACTGTGCTGGGCCACGGCGATGCCGTACGGGTTGTCGGGCCCGATCGGCACCGACCGGGTCTCGGTCATCTGGACGGTGTTGTCGGTCCCGTCGACGTCGAGGTCGAGCCGCGCGACGATGAAGTGCTGATGGTTGGGGGCGTAGGTGCGCTCGTCCACGAGCACGCCGTAGGGGAACGACCCGTCCTCGGCGAAGTGGGTGACGACCATGATCCCGGTGGCCCGGACCTCGCACTCGATGCTGCCGTCCTCGTAGAAGCGCCAGTAGACGAGGTACTCGTAGTTGGCCACCGTGACGTGGAAGGACGCGACGAAGCGTCGCATCCGCCGCACCTCGGCGCCGCCGTCGTGGTCGACGTGCTTCCAGAGCACGGCGTTGTCCTCCTCGTGCAGGCAGATCGCGTTCGTGATCACCCGAGGCACGCCGAGGCTGTCATGGGTGGTGGCGTCGAGGTAGCGGATCTCGCCGAGGCAGTCACACCCCAGCTCCAGCGACTGGGTCAGGAAGCCCAGGCCCCACTCGCCGATGTCGAACGCCGTCCGGCGCAGGTGGTCCGGCCCGGGGTCGCGGTAGGGGACCACCATCTCGGCGAACGACAGTTTGTGCGCGATCGACCGGTCGCGGGCGCCGCCCGGCGCGTACGGGTCGAAGTAGGAGACGTCGTGCAGCGTCATCCCCTCACGACCGTTGAAGCCGACCCGGAACGACCATTGCTGCCACCGCACCTGCTGGCCGTCGACGCTGAAGGAGACCCCGTCGGGCTGGGTGATTGCGAGCGGCTTACGCTCCGGCCGGCCGGCGAGCAGCTCCGCCGGCACCAGACCGGGCACGTACTCACCCATCACCGGCGGAACGGGCGGAGCTGGCACGTCCTCGATCTCGAGCAGGGCCATCGCGTTCAGGTCGACGATGCAGTGCAGCCCGTTGACCGGACCGGCGTACGGGTTGGCCCCGGGCCGGGACCGCACCCAGGTGTCGGACCAGCCCACCCGGCGGTCGGTGTAGGCCTTGGGCACGAAGGAGGCGCCGTAGGTCCAGGTGTCCATGAAGACCAGGCTCAGGTCGGTGATCCCGCGGCGGGCCAGCGCGGCCTGCACGTCCGGGTGCGCCTTGAGCATGGCGTTGGCTTCCTCCCACTCGTCCAGGGTGAAGTTCGGCTGCACCCCCGGAACGTGGTCAAAGCTCGTCAGGGTGCCTAGGTCGAGGTCGATCCGGGCGCGGTGGACGCGGTTGCTGCTGCGGTCCAGGCAGACGGCGGTGGCGAGCCGCGGCGGGCGCTCGCCGGTGCGGTCGAAGCGGACGAGTGCGTCCTTGGTCGGCTCAACGGCCTCGATGCTGGTGTAGCGCCAGCCGGGTCCGACCCCGTGCTCGGTCGCCAACAGCTCTCTGACCAGGTTGAACTCGGACGGCGTCAGCGGATCCAGCGGATGCGACGTCACCCCTGCGCACCCACCGGACACTCGGCCGTGCGGGTGTGGGCGAGGACGGTCACGCTGTGGCCTCCTGGTCGATGCTGACCTGGGGCTGGCGCTCGTCGGTCTCGGCCAGGATGTCGGCGAGCACGTCAAGCGCCTCCTCGAGCAGCGCGTCGGAGATGCTGAGCGGGGGCAGCAGCCGCAGCACGTTGCCGTACGTGCCGCAGGTCAGCAGGATCACGCCCTGGCGGTGGGCGGCGCTGGCGACGAGCCTGGCCAGGTCCGGGTCGGGGTCGGTGGTGTCCCGGTGCACGAGCTCGACGGCGATCATCGCGCCGAGGCCGCGGACGTCGCCGATCCGGCTGTCCTCGGCCTGCAGCCGGTGCAGTCGCGGCAGCATCACCCGGCCGAGCTCGACGGCCCGGTCGAGCAGGCCCTCGTCGGTGATGGTCTCGATGGCCCCGAGCGCGGCCGCGCAGGCGACCGGGTTGCCGCCGTACGTACCGCCGAGACCACCACCGTGGGCGGCGTCCATGATCTCGGTGCGGCCGGTGACCGCGGACAGCGGCATCCCGCCGGCGAGGCCCTTGGCCGTCACGACCAGGTCGGGCACGATCCCGAAGTGCTCGGACGCGAACCAGGCACCGGTCCGGGCGATCCCGCTCTGCACCTCATCAGCGATGAAGACCACGTTGTTGGCCCGGCACCAGCTGACCAGGGCGGGCAGGAAGCCGTCGGCCGGCACGATGAAGCCGCCCTCGCCCTGGATCGGCTCGATCACCACCGCGGCCAGGTTGGCGGCACCGACCTGCTTCTCGATCACGTCGATGGCTCGCCGGGCGGCGCGCTCACCGTCCATCTCCTTGCCGTCGCGGTAAGGGTAGGACAGGGGAGCGCGGTAGACCTCGGGCGCGAACGGACCGAACCCCGACTTGTACGGCATGCTCTTCGCCGTCATCGCCATCGTCAGGTTGGTCCGGCCGTGGTAGGCGTGGTCGAAGGCGACCACCGCCGACTTGTGGGTGTACGCCCGGGCGATCTTGACCGCGTTCTCCACCGCCTCAGCGCCGGAGTTGAACAAGGCGGTGCGCTTGTCGTGGTCACCGGGCGTCAGCTCGTTCAGCGCCTCCGCCACCTGCACGTAACCGGCGTACGGGGTGATCATGAAACACGTGTGGGTGAAGTACTCCACCTGTTCCTGGACGGCGGCGACCACGCGCGGCGCACTGTTGCCGATGGTGGTGACGGCGATCCCCGAACCGAGGTCGATCAGGGAGTTCCCGTCGACGTCGAGCACGACGCCGCCACCGGCCTGCGCGGCGAACACCGGCATGGTGGTGCCGACGCCGGACGCGACGGCAGACAGCTTGCGTTCCATCAGCTCGCGCGAGCGAGGACCAGGGATCGGGGTCAGCAGGGCACGACGTTGCTCGAGCGGGGCAGGCACAACCAGCATTCTGCACCCTGCGTCCGAGACAGCACCACGCGCGCCCGGACGCGCTCCTTGCCTCAGGCGGGCAGGACCACGACGTGGCGGCGGGGCTCCTCGCCCTCGGACTCGCTGTGCAGTCCGGCGGCGGCCACGACGTCGTGGACGATCTTGCGCTCGAACGGGTTCATCGGGCTGAGGGGTACCCGCGTCTGCGAGCTGCGGACCTCCTCGACGGCCTCGGTGGCCAGGGCCACCAGCTCGGCCCGGCGACGGTCGCGGTAGCCGGCGACGTCGAGCATCAGTCGGCTGCGGTCGCCGGTCTCGGTCATCACCGCGAGCCGGGTCAGCTCCTGCAGCGCGTCCAGCACCTCGCCGTTGCTGCCCACCAGCACCTGGGACTCGCTGACGATGGACACGTGCGCTCGGTCTCCCTCGATGTAGGTGTCGATGTCGCCGTCGAGGTCGGCGATGTCGAGCAGCTCCTCGAGGTAGTCCGCTGCGATCTCGGCCTCGGTGTCGAGCGGGTTGTCCGCGGTCGACACGTCCTCGGGGCTGGCCTCGTCCTCGGTGGACGCGGTTTCCGCCGGGGATACGTCGACCTCCGTCGCCGGCTGCTCGAGCTCGTCGGTGCTGGTGGGTGCGTCAGTCATCGGTCCTCTTTCCCGAGGGATGGTGCTCATCTCGGTGTTGATAACCCGCGAGGCGTCGGTGAAACCCCGCAGGACGTCCTGGGTGGAGCGGTACGGCTAGCCCGGCCCGGGCGGCTCAGACCTTGCGCTGCGAGCGGGTCTGCTTGCGGGGCTGCTGGCGGATGACGCGGTTCACGCTGGTCCCAGCGGCCTCCGCCTCGACCTCGAGGTCGGAGCGGATGGGTTCGACCAAGTCCTTGTGGTGGGCCTTCCGCCGAGCCTCCCAGGCGTCGTACGCGGGCGTGCCGGGAGCCGGGTTGCGGCGGATGACGTAGAACTGCTGAGCCATCGTCCACAGGTTCGAGGTGAACCAGTAGATGAGGACACCGACCGGGAAGTTGATGCCACCGATCGCGAAGATGATCGGGAAGAGGTACAGCATCATCTTCTGCTGCTGGGCGAACGGGCCGGTCAGCGCTTCGGCCGGCATGTTCTTGCGCATCAGCTGCAGCTGGGTGACGAACAGCGTGGCGGTCATGGCCAGGATCAGCAAGATCGTGACGATGTGCACGCTGTTGATGCCGTTGGCGAAGCCGGCCTTGGTGAAGGTGTCAGAGATCCGGGCGCCGAAGATGGTCGAGCTGTTCAGCGAGTCGACGAGCTCGGGGTGGATCTTGAGCCAGTGGCCGCGGGCCAACGGTCGGCCGTCGTCGCCGAGGCGCGAGGCGCCGTCCAGCACCCGGAACAAGGCGATGAAGATGGGGGACTGCAGCAACAGCGGCAGACAGGAGGCCAACGGGTTGGCGTTGTGCTCCTTGTAGAGCTTCATCGTCTCGGCGCCGAGCTTTTCCCGGTCGTGGCCGTACTTCTTCTGCAGCTCGCGCACCTTGGGCTGCAGCAGCTGCATCGCGCGGGAGGACTTGATCTGCTTGACGAAGAGCGGGATCAGCGCGACCCGGATCACGATGGTCAGCGAGATGATGGCCAGCGCCCAGGTCCAGCCGCTGTCCTGGCCGAACACCGGCGACCAGACGGTGTGGAAGAGGACCAGGATGCCGGAGACCACCCAGTAGAGCGGCTGCATGATCGCGCTGCCGACCGAGATGAAGGGGTCCCAGATAGTCATCGTGACCAGCATCGGGAGCAACGCGTCCATCAGTTCACACCTCGTCGTGACGCATAGTCGCGTCCTCTGCCTTGTGGGTTGGATCGTGGGTTTCGTCGTGCTGCGGAGAGACGACTGCAGCAGCCGGTCCCATTGTCGTCGCTCGGCGCGCTTGATCGCGAACTTCCTCGGCATGTTCTGGGGTACCGGGTACGGGATCGTACCCACCCACGGCCCAGGGGTGGCAGCGCAACAGGCGCCGACCCGCCAGCCAGGTGCCGCGGATCGCGCCGTGCACCTCGACCGCCCGCAGCGCGTACGCCGAACAACTGGGGTAGTAGCGGCACACGTCGCCGTAGAGCGGACTGATCACGAGCCGGTAGACCTTGAGCAGACCGATCAGCAGGTGCTTCACGACAGGCGACCCCGAGCCTTGGTCCAGGCGCTGGTCAGTTCAGTACCCAGCTGCGACCCCGCGGCCGCGGACGCCGGCAGGGCTCGTACGACCACATCGATTCCGGGGACATCGACCCCGGCCTCCGACGCGACCAAGTGCTCGGCGGCCAGGTGGCGCAGCCGACGCTTGACCCGGTTGCGGACGACGGCGTTCCCGACCGCCTTCGAGACCACGAACCCCACCCGGACCCCGGAGCGTGTCGGAGAGACTCCGGCGTGCAACACCAAGGTGGGTCGACCAACACGGGTGCCGCGTCGGATCGTGGATCGGAAGTCGCCGGAGACGTTCAGCCGGGACGTGCGCGGCAGCACCGCGGGGCTCAGGGTCGGGCGCTCAGCCGGAGAGCTCGGAGCGGCCCTTGCGACGACGCGCGGCCAGGATGGCGCGTCCTGCACGGGTCCGCATCCGCAGCCGGAAACCGTGGGTACGGCTACGACGACGGAGGCTCGGCTGGAAAGTGCGCTTGCTCACGGGAGCTCCAAATATTGCTCGAAGATGTACGGGCTTCTAGGGCACTATTGGCGCCCGCATGCAGGCGTCCGACAGCGTCCGCTGCAGGACAGCGACCTGCCAACGGTACGGGGCGCCGCAGCGCCGGTCAAACCATCGACGACGTCCAGCCGACACGCCGTGGAAGTCCTGCCGATCTGGCTCCATCTCTTGCAGAAGGTCGGGGAGGTTGCTAGCGTCCCGGTTCGCCCGAGTTTCCGTGGCTGCCCTTCACAACCTCCCGACCTCTTCGACGTCTTCCCGACCGGTACCTCACGTCAGTTTTCGTGCCCAACCGGGTGCTCGTGCGTGGCTTCCCCCAGGGCCTCGACCGAGGTCGGGTCGATGGCGCTCGCGGTCGTACACAGGTGTGGATAACTGTGTGGAAGGGATATGGTGACCCAACCCCCCCGAACGCACGACACGCCGAGCACCGGTGGAAGACGACCCGTCCGGGCCGCCCCCATGCGGATCAGTTCCCTCAGCTCGGTGATGCCAGGCCCGACACTTCTCGGAGTATGTGAGTGAGCGAACCTGCGGAGAACGCAGCCGGGTCCACCCAACAGGCGTGGGAGCAGCTGCACGCGAACGTGCCCCCCGAGCTGCGCCGCTGGCTGGAGACGGGCAAGGCGGTCGCGCTCCACCAGGACCTGCTGATGATCGCGGTGCCGAACAACTTCACCCGCAACCAGCTCGAGGGCCGCTTCCGCTCCGTCTTGGAGTCTGAGCTCTCCGGCTTCTTCGGTCGGGCCATCCAGCTCGCCGTCATCGTGGACGAGTCACTCACCCCCGCCGAGCCCGACGGCAGCACGCCGGTGTCCGACAGCGACCGGGGCGGTGACTTTGCCGCGTACGAGCAGCGCACCTTCGAGGGGCAGCGCACCTTCGAGGGGCAGCGCAGCTCTGACGGACAGCTCGGCGGGGCGTCCAACCCTGGCGCCGGCTACGCCGGCCAGCTGCCACGCGACGACTTCGCCCGCGCCGAGGACTACGCCAAACCCGACTTCCGGCCGACCGAGGGCGGTATCCCGCCGGGTGGACCCCCTGACCTGACCTCCGGCGCCGGAGATCCGAGCCGCCGCCGGGAACCCGACGCGCGGTTGAACGCCAAGTACTCATTCGAGACCTTCGTCATCGGCAGCTCGAACCGTTTCGCCCACGCCGCCGCGATCGCCGTCGCCGAGAACCCCGGCAAGTCCTACAACCCGCTCACCATCTACGGCGAGTCCGGCCTGGGCAAGACCCACCTGCTGCACGCCCTCGGGCACTACATCCGTAACTACTTCGACCGCGTCCGGGTCCGCTACGTCTCCACCGAAGAGCTGACGAACGACTTCATCAACGCGATCAGCCAGAACAAGGGAGCCGACTTCCGCCGCCGCTACCGCGACGTCGACGTGCTGCTGATCGACGACATCCAGTTCCTCGAGGGCAAGGAGCAGACCCAGGAGGAGTTCTTCCACACCTTCAACACCCTGCACAACGCGCAGAAGCAGATCGTGATGACCTCCGACCGGCCGCCCAAGCTGCTGGAGAACCTCGAGCCGCGGCTGCGCAGCCGGTTCGGCTGGGGCCTGATCACCGACGTCCAGCCACCCGACCTCGAGACCCGGATCGCCATCCTGCGCAAGAAGGCCGCGCAGGAACGGCTGACCGCCGGCCCGGACGTGCTGGAGTTCATCGCCAGCAAGATCCAGACCAACATCCGCGAGCTCGAAGGCGCGCTGATCCGGGTCACCGCCTTTGCCAGCCTGAACCGGCAGCAGGTCGACATGGCCCTCGCCGAGATCGTGCTCAAAGACCTGATCCCTGAGGGCGGGGAAGCCCAGATCACGACGGGCATGATCATGGCCCAGACCGCCGCCTACTTCAGCCTGACCCTCGACGACCTGTGCGGGCAGAGCCGCACCCACGTGCTCGTCACCGCCCGGCAGATCGCCATGTACCTGTGCCGCGAGCTGACCGACCTGTCGCTGCCCAAGATCGGTCAGCAGTTCGGCGGCCGCGACCACACGACGGTGATGCACGCCGACCGGAAGATCAGGACGCTCATGGCCGAGCGCCGAAGCGTGTTCAACCAGGTGACCGAGCTGACGAACCGCATCAAGCAGCAGGCCTCGCAGCGCTGATCGTCGTTTGGCGTTTCTTTGGCTGGTTTCGGTTGGGGGTCTGGGAGGTGAGGGGCCGGGCAACCATCCGCTCGCGCTGAGCCATCCGCCATACGCGGCGTTCGACTTCGTTGAGCGCGAGCTCCCGCCAGACCCATCCACGCCCGGCCCCTCACCTCCCAGACCCCCGCCCTTGCTGCCAGCGCGCGGATCGCGCGTCCTGAGCTTGTCGAAGGCCTCGAAGAGGTTGCGCCTCGCTTTTCCCGGGCCCCACTCGGCCACGCACCCTGGTTTCCCCGGGCCTCACTCGGGCTATGTCTCCTTTGTGTTTCTGCTTCCGCACAGCTGGGGAGAAGCCTGTGGACAAGTGTGGATGTTCGGGGTGGGGTGGGGGATGGGCGGCGGGTCGGGTGGTCGGCGTCGGTAGCGCGTCCGCAGATACTCCCCGTGTAGTTTCGAGAACTCCACAAGTGGCGGCGGCGGCGACTCGCGGTACGACGTGGGGGGACGGTAGTTGTCCCCAGCATCCACAGCACCTACGACTACGACTACCTGTTCTACGTAAAGGTCAGAAAGACGAAGTCTCGCAAGGGTCGGGCTGTGGATAGAGGCCAAGGTCCGTGACCTTGGTCCCGAACGGCGAGCGGTCGGGCACAATCGACGCGTGAGCTTTCTGAGCAAGCTGCTGGGTCGGGACCGCAACGACGAGGACGAGGAGTCCGAGGCGCCGATCACCATCGACGTCGAACGGCGGCGGCCGCAGCTCGTCCGCCTGGAGCAGGCGCTCGACGCCCTCGCGGCGGAGATGCGCGAGGCGCAGTCGTTGGACAACCCGGGCTGGCGGGGTCGGGTCAGCGAGTACAGCCGGCTGGCCGGTGAAGCGATGATGGCCCGGAAGGGTGTCCCCACCCGGGAGCAGCTGCTCGACCTGGTCTTCCAGATCCGGCCGGTGTTCACCGGCCCCGTCCCGCCTGGCCTGGAGCGTCTCAAGCCGCTGCAGGACGAGGTGATGGCCGCCGCCGAGGACCTCCGCGAGCTGCTGCCCCACGAACGGGCCTGATCGCGGCGGCAGGGTTGGCCCGTGAGACCTACGCGACCGGTAGGGCTGCCCGGTCGCGGCGGGGAGTCGGCGGTCTGGCGGTCGGGCCCCTCGTCGGTATGATTCGTCGGGCCCGTCCTGGGCACGTCCTACGGTGGGCACTCCGAGCCCGCCCGAGTTCGACCCGATCAGGGGTGAGGGAACCAGCGTGAAGATCAGACTCGAACGAGACGTCTTGGCCGAGGCCGTCCAGTGGGCGGCCCGGAGCCTGCCGATGCGGCCGAGCGTGCCGATCCTGGCCGGGCTGCTCGTTCGAGCCGACGCCGAAGGCGTCACGTTCTCCAGCTTCGACTACGAGACCTCCGCCCAGATCACCGTCGCGGCGACCGTCTCGGACGAGGGACAGGCCCTGATCTCGGGCCGGCTGCTGGCTGACATCTCGCGCAGCCTGCCGGCGAAGCCGGTCGACATCACCGCCGACGACAACCGGATGGAGCTGGTCTGCGGCAGCGCCCGCTTCACCCTCCAGACCTTGCCGGTCGCGGACTACCCGTCGCTGCCGTCGATGCCCGAAGCCACCGGGACCGTGCCGAGCGACGTCTTCGCCCAGGCTGTCTCGCAGGTCGTGGTCGCGGCCGGCCGGGACGAGCTGCTGCCGGTGTTCACCGGCGTCCGGGTCGAGATCGAGGGCGACACCATCTCGCTGCTGGCCACCGACCGCTACCGGATGGCGCTCAAGGAGCTGAGCTGGAACCCGACCTCGACTCAGATCTCGGCGACCGCGCTGGTGCCGGCAAAGGTGCTGAACGAGACGTCCCGGTCGATGACGGCCGGCGAGCAGGTGCAGCTCAGCCTGGCCAACTCCGGCAGCGGCGACGGCATCATCGGCTTCGAGGGACACGGTGCGGCCGGCGCGCGGCAGACCACCACCCGGCTGCTGGACGGGGAGTTCCCCAAGGTCCGGCACATCATGAACACCGCCGCCGTCCTCAACGTGCGGGTCGCCACCGCGGACGCGATCGCCGCGGCCAAGCGGGTCGCCTTGGTGGCCGAGCGGAACACGTCGCTGCGGATGCTGATCGGCGACGGCGTGGTCACTCTCGAAGCCGCGACCGGCGATCAAGCCCAGGCGTCGGAGTCGATCGAGGCGACGGTCGACCAGCCGGGCGGCGGCGACCAGGCCGTGACGGCCGCAGGGTTCAACCCGACCTACCTGCTGGACGCGCTCGGAGCGTTCGACACCCCGTACGTGAACTTCGCTTTCACCGCCCCCAGCAAGCCCTGCCAGCTGACCGGTGTGCCCGAGCTGGACGGCGAGATCCGCACCGACTACCGCCACGTCATCATGCTGATGCGGCTGCCCGCCTGATCTGCCCTCGCTCCGCTCGGGCGCGGACCGCGCTCTGGCCCTCCGTCGACGTCGTCGCCGGTGAACGAAAAGCATGTTCACCGGCTCCTCCTTTCGACGGAGGCGCGCGGTCCGGGTGCCCCGCAGCCTCGTCGCACCTCAAACGGAGCGATGGCCAAGAACACGTACGCTGTGGCCGTGTTCGTCGACCACCTGCAGCTGGCCGACTTCCGGTCCTACACCGCGGTCGACGTGGCGTTGGGTGACGGCGTCACGACGTTCGTCGGGGCGAACGGGCAGGGCAAGACGAACCTGGTCGAGGCGATCGAGTACCTGTCCACCCTGAGCTCCCACCGGGTCTCCACCGACCTGCCGCTGGTCCGGGCGGGCTGCGAACGGGCCGTGGTCCGGGCTCGGGTGCAGGCCGGCCGGGATGACCCGCGCCTCCTGCGGCTGGAGGTCGAGATCACCCCGGGCAAGGCCAACCGGGCCCAGCTCAACCGCTCGTCGCTACGTCGCGCCCGAGAGCTGGTCGGGGTGCTGCGGACGGTGGTGTTCTCACCGGAGGACCTGGCCGTGGTCAAGGGCGACCCGAGCGAGCGCCGTCGGTTCCTAGACGAGCTGCTGGTCACCCGCTGGCCGCGGATGGCCGGCGTCCGGGCCGACTACGACCGGGTGCTGCGGCAGCGCAACACCTTGCTCAAGTCACTGAGTGGTCGGAGCCGAGGCGGTGCGCCTGCGCCGGAGGCCGCGTCGACGCTCGAGGTCTGGGACACCCACCTCGCCCGGGCTGGTGGGGAGCTGCTGGCCGCCCGGCTGACCACGCTGGCCGATCTCGGGCCGCACACCGCGAAGGCCTACGCCGATATCGCGCCGACCAACAACGACGCGACGGCCGAGTACAGGTCCTCCGTCGAGCTGGACGGCGCGGCCAACCGCGAGGAGCTGGCCGACGTGCTCGTCGCCGCCATGCGTGACCGCCGTCCGGACGAGATCCAGCGCGGGATCTCCCTCGTGGGTCCGCATCGCGACGACATCGCCCTGGCGCTCGGCGTGCTGCCGGCCAAGGGGTACGCCAGCCACGGCGAGTCCTGGTCGCTGGCGCTGGCGCTCCGGCTCGGCAGCTTCTCGTTGCTGCGGGCTGACGGCATCGAGCCCGTGCTGGTGCTGGACGACGTCTTCGCCGAGCTGGACGTGACCCGCCGGCAACGGCTGGCCAGCGGCGTCAGCGCCGCCGAACAGGTGCTGATCACCGCCGCTGTGGGGGCTGACGTGCCCGACCAGCTGCGAGGCCGCCGCTTCGAGGTCCGTGCCGGCGCGGTCACGCCGCAGGAATGACCTCTCGGCGGGGCCCTCAAAACGCTCGCCGGATCCACGCCCAGGTGCCGCAGGACCCGGTCGAAGGTGCCGGCCGGGTCGGCTCGGTCCGGTCCGTCGACCGGTAGCAGGTGAACCCAGAGCGAGGGGTTCGTGGTCGGTCCGACCAGGCTGATCAGCTCTCGGGAGAACTGTTCCGTGAGGTGCCTGAGGCCCAAGGGAGCGCTCTGCGCGTTCAGTACAACGTGCTGGACGACCCGGAGCAGTCCCCAGTGCCGATGGCGGTACTCCAGGCTGCCAACCAGCTGTATCAGAAGAACGGATCGACTTCGTCGTCAATCAGCTGGGCCTACCTCTCTGACGTGTCGCCCCTCACCACCAGATCAGTGGCTCTGCAGGCGCGCGCGTGCGGCATCGCGGAAGCGGCGGTTGACGGCAAAGGCAGGCAGGTCGGCTCCGCGTCGGTCGAGCTCACAGTCGTACGCGCTGAGGGTGCCTCGTGCGGTGTCGAGGTCACCCTGCAGCAGAGCAAGCGCGATGAGGGTCTCCATGCTGAGGAACTGCCGCCCCTTCTCGCGCTCCCGCATCTGCGCCAGCAAAGCCTCGAGGTCTTGGCAGGACTGCCACCAGGGCGCGGCGACGTCGTCGACCATCTTCATCACCAGGTCGGTGACCTGTGGGAGGTCTTCGAGGGCATCGACGTTCAGGTCCGTGGTGGCGGAGGGATTATTGGCGGACGAGAGCTCAAGCAGAGCGAGCAGCGTCATGCCGTGGGTGACCTTGTCCTGGTTGAGAGGGCCGCCGCGTAACTCGGCCGCCAGTTCCTCGACCGCCGCCACGGTCACCGACACCGCAGGGAACTCCAGACTGACGCCCGTCTCGCCTCGGCCCCACGCTCGAAGCGGAAGCAGCAGGCCGTCTTGGACGCCGTTGCTCGATCGGCCGTAGGAGTCGGTTCCTGATGCAGTGAGATTCCGGTCCTTCAGCGCGTTGCGAAGCTGCTTCAGCCACTCCCGCTTCACGAACGCGGAGGTGAGTCGCGGACTCTCAATCACGGAACAATATATTAAGCGCCGGCCGCTGGTCCTGCCCCGGACAGCGGGATCGACGGTGAGGACGAGCGGCCTTGCCCTACGTGTCAGGGTGAGTTGCGGCCAGAGGTGGAGCCTGACGGACCGGCGCGGCCCAAGAACCTGCGCTCGTTCGCGACCGCGTCGAGTCACCTGAACGATGCACTGCGGTCGACGCCGACGAAGCTGAAGGCCGACTACGCCGACTTCCAGGCCAGGTGCCGGTGGGGCAGCTTGGACGCCTCGGGCGTCTTCTCCGGTTACACCGCGTGGCTGGCCGACAACGACGTGGAGTGGGCGACGACGGTCGCGGACGCGTTCAACGCCGCTGGTGGTGAGGGCGACCTGTCGACGTTGTCGAACAGCGCTGTTGCGGCGGCGTTGAGGTCGGCGGGGGTGGATGCGTCTCGTCGGGATCTGACGATTGATCCGCCGCAGGCGTACGGGGGTCCGGCGACGAGCGGGTACGCGAACGACCCGGTGAATACCGCGACCGGCAATTTCTTGGAGGTGGAGTCGGACCTGACGTTCCCGGGTGCGGCTGCGGGCCTGTTGTTGGGCCGTTGCTACAACTCCTTCGACCCCGAGATGCATGCGTTCGGGCCGGGGTGGTGCTCGGTCGCTGACGCCGGTCTGGTTCTTGAGGATGGTCTGGCGAAGTTGACCATGCCGGACGGCCGGCAGGTGCGCTTTCCGCGGCTGGGGACGGGTTGGGACCAGGCGGTCGGGGAGCCCCTGTGGCTCGCCGCTGACCCGGAGTCGGCTGAGCTGGTGGCGTCGGGGAACGACGGGTCGTGGTGGCGGCTCTCGGCGGCCGGGACCCTGGCGGCGTTCGGGACGGGGCCGGTGTCGGCGAAGAGCTTCGTGGAGGTGGGTCGGGACGACGCCGGCCGGGTGGTGCGGCTGTCTCACGCTCGCGGTCAGTGGATCGAGCTCGCCTGGGCCGAGGACCGGATCGTCTCCGCGCAGACGGCCGACGGCCGGACCGTCGACTACGGCTATGACGAGGTCGGGCAGCTGGTGTCGGCTTCCGGTCCGGCGGGGACCCGGTCGTACGGCTGGAACACCGAAGGCCTCATTGTGTCGGTGACGGACGCGGACGGGGTGGTGGAGGCGGTCAACGTCTACGACGACAGCCGTCGGGTCATCTCGCAGCAGTCCCAGTTCGGCCGGACCACCAGGTTCGTCTACCTGCCCGGCCGGGTAACGGTGGTCTCCGATGAGGACGGCACCCGGTCGAACACCTGGATCTCCGACGACAAAGGCCGCCTGGTCGGGGTGGTGGATGCCGACGAGCAGCGGCAGTCCAGCTCGTACGACCGCTGGGGCAACCCGGTTCTGCTGACCGAGCGCGACGGCGCCACCACGGTGCACCAGTACGACGACCGCGGCCGCCGGATCCGGACCGTCACCCCGTCGGGGGCGGACCTGTCCTATGGCTGGGACGAGTTCGACCGGGTGACCACGGTGGTGACCGAGCAGGGATCGGTCACCGAGTACCGCTACTACGGTGACCAGCGGAACCCGTCGAGCGTCCTCGACCCCGAGGGTGGCCTGACCCGCCTCACCTGGACCGATGGGCTCCTCACCGAGGTGGCCGATCCGACGGAGGTGACGGTCCGGTTCTCCTACGACGAGCGGGGTGACCTGGTCGGGGTGACCAACGCGGACGGGCACACCGCCCGGCTAGAACGCGACGCTCTCGGCCGCGTCACCGCCGCAGTCAGCCCGTCCGGGCACCGCACCGTCTTCACCTGGGATCCCGCCTCCGGCCAGCTCACCGAGCGGCAGGACCCGGACGGCGCCGTCTGGCGGTTCGAGCACACGACCGCGGGCCGGTTGGCGGCGACAATCGACCCACTCGGCGCGCGGACCACGGTGGAGTACGGCGACCACGGTGAGGAGACCCGGACGGTCGACCCGTTGGGTCGGCAGGTGACCCGACAGCTCGACGAGCTCGGCAACCTGTACAGCGTCACGTTGCCGGACGGGTCGCAGTGGCGGTTCACCCACGACGCGCTGTCCCGGTTGTCGGCGACGACGGACCCGACCGGCGGGGTGTGGTCGCGCGACTACGACACGGCCGGGCACCTGGTCGCGACCGTCGACCCGACGGGCGTCCGGGTCGGTGTCGACGTCAACCAGGCCGCGAACCAGGCCCAGGTCACCGGGGTCGACAGCGAGGTGACGTCGGGGTTCGACCCGTTGGGCCGGCTCACCTCGGCCGGCCGGGTGGACGGGACCGCATCGCTTTACACGTACGACCGGTGTGGACGCCCGGTAGAGGCGTTGGACGGCGATGGCGGTCTGGCCCGGATCGTCCGTGACCTCGCGGGCCGGCCGACCGCGGTCACGTCTCCGTCCGGGCTGACCACGACCTACGGCTACGACGGGTGCGGCCGGCTGGCGACGGTGACCGACCCGGCGGGCGGGACCGTCACGATCGGCTATGACGCCGACGGCAGGGTCACCGCGCAGACCACGGCGACCGGCGAGGTCGCGACCACCCGGTATGACGTGTGCGGACGGGTTCTTGAGCACGTCCAGCCCGGATCCGGGACCTCGCGCTGGACCTACGACGGCGCTGGCCGCGTGGTGGAGTCCCACGACCCCCAGTTCGGCCACCGGGGGTTCGGCTACGATGCGGCCGGCCAGCTTGTCGCGGTGACCGACGGCAACGGCGGCGTCACGACCTACGACTACGACGAGAACGGTCGAGCCACCGTCATCACGAACCCGGTGGGTGGGGTGACCCGTCGGGAGTTCGACGCCATGAACCGGTGCGTCGCCGAAACCGACCCGCTCGGCCGCACCACCCGCGCCGGCTACGACGCCGCCGGTCGGCTGGCGTGGCAGGAGACCGCGGACGGTCGCCGCACCACCTGGACCTACGACGCCGCCGGCCGCCCCGCCACCATGGCCGTCGACGGCCGCACGGTGACCGCGCTAACGCGGGACCTGCGTCGTCGCACCGTCACCATCACCGACACCACCAACCCGGACCGGGTGGAGCCGGTCGAACACACCCTGGAGTGGAACAGCCGTGGGCAGCTGGTCCGCCGAGCCCGCGACGGGCGAGCGGTCACCTGGGCCTACGACGCGGACGGCCGCCGCACCCGCATGACCACCCCCGACGGCACCACCACCGACTACCGCTACGACACGGCAGGCCGGCTGAGTGAGGTCGACTCGACCAGCCTGGGTCGGGCGGCGTTCGACCGCGACGCTGCGGGCCGGATCATCTCCGCCGTCGCCGGGGGGCTCATCCAGTCCTGGGAGCATCGGGACGGGTTCGTGGTCGCGCACACCATCACCGACGGTGACGGGGCCACCCGCACGGAGATCGACCGGGACGAGCGCGGGCGCATCCGGGCGGTCACGCGCGAAGACGACGCGGACACCCGGACCACCGCTTACGACTACGACGGCGCCGGCCAGCTGGTCGAGGCGCGGACCAGTAACGGCTCGGGCACCACGACCCAGCGTTGGGCCTACGACGCGGCCGGGCGGTTGACGACCGAGACCCGCAGGGCCGGCACCGACGTCGAGACCGTCGAGCACGTCTACGACCTGGCCGGGCAGCTCCTGTCGACAGGGACGGCCGACGGACGCCGGACCACCTACGCCTACGACGGAGCGGGCCGCCGCACCCACGCCCGCAGTGGCGAGGGTGAGCGAGAGTTCCTCTGGAACCCGAGCGGCTACCTCGCCGGTGTCGTCGACCGCCGTCAGGACCGTGTCCGCCACAGCACCACCCAGGTCGACGCGCTGGGCGAGTTCGCCAGCGTGGACGGCGTCGAGTTCTTCTGGGACACGGCCGCCTACGCCGGCGCCCCCGTGCTGGCCGGTGACACCCCCGTTCTGACCGCCGGTCCGATAACCGGGATCGGTTCCGCCTGGGTCGCCCCCGGGTGGCGCACCGCCGGGCGTTCGGGTACCGACCCGTGGACCAGCGTCCCCGGACAGGCAGGCGCTTCGACCGGTACCGCGACCATTGGCGCCTCCGGTGAGGTCAGCGTGGATGGTTTGGAGTGGATGGGGGCGCGGGTCTACGACCCGGCCGCCCGCGGCTTCCTGTCGGTCGACCCCCTTGATCCGGTGACCGGGGCCGGGTGGGCGGGGAACCCGTACGCGTTCGCAGGGAACGACCCGTTGCATGCGGTGGACCCGACGGGGTTGAGGCCGGTCACCGACGCTGAGCTGCAGGCGTACCGCGACGGCAACTCTGGGCTGGTGTCGAACGCGTTGAACACGGTCGGGAACGCGGTCAACACGGCGATGGACGCGACCGGTCACTGGTTGAAGAACAACTGGGAGTACGTCGCCGGCGGCGCATGGTCGTCGCTGGTGGCGCCCTGATGATCACCGGGGTCGGCGGCCCCGCTGGGGCGATGCTGATCTCGGCGGGTGCGGACACCATCATCCAGAAAGCCACCACCGGGGAGGTGAACTGGGGTGAGGTTGGGGTCAGTTTCGCCGCCGGTGCGGTCGGCGGCGGGTTCGCTGCCGCGAAGCTTGGCGCGACCGGGCTCCGCGGAGCGATGGTCGCAGGCGCGGTCTCCGGTGGAGTCGGTGGTGCGGCGACCAGCGGCTACCAGTACGCCAGCGGTCCCGGCCCGCACACCACCGCCGGGTTCCTCGGCGCCACCGCCCAAGGTGCCGGCACCGGAGCTGTCTTTGGCAGCCTCGGCGGAGCCGCCAGCGGTGTGTCCGCTGCATCGGGCCGAGCCTTGAGCGACGTTGGACCACGCCCACTCCTGGGGACCAGACTGTCAGCAACAGACATCAGATTCAGCCAGACATCGGTCAACGGAGTCAAGGAGATCGAAGCCAGCATGCTTCAGCACGGGTGGGTCGGCGATCCGATTGACGTCGTCCGGATGTCCGACGGCGGCCTCACGTCCGTGGACAACACTCGACTACTCGCCGCGAAGAGCAGCGGGATCGATGTGCAGGCGAATGTGCATGATTTCCATGAGCCCCTTCCGGCCGAACACGTGGAACGGTTTACGACTCCCAAGGGGGGAGTGCCTGACACCTGGGGAGACGCCGTCACAAACCGGATCGGACGCCAGAACTCCGCATACAGAGACGTTTATCCGAATGGATCACCGTTGACAGGATGGGGGGGCGACTACTAATGGCGCTGTTGCTGTCTCTGACCGACCTTCCTGAGGAGTTCTCCTACCCCCCCTTCTTCATCAGGGTCGTCGGACTCGGGCTGACCAATCTCGAGCCGTGGTGGATCATCGAAGGCGATGTCCTGCTCATGAAGTATCAGGGTCTTAGGAAGCGGTACCCCACCCGTCGGTTGATTCCTTTTGCCCGGCGCCAGGACAACGATGACGTCGCATGTTGGGACCTCGAGTTGGCTAGGGGAGGCGTCGTGATTATTCACGACTTCGCTGAGCCCGGCTGGGAAAGACGGGAGGAGATGGTGAGCTTCGAGAACTGGTTGCGGCGCGCCGTTGAAGACCTGATCGAGTTTGAGTAGATTCCACTCGTAGTCTCGGCTCAGGTCCGTGACCGGATTTCAGCGGAGGTAGCGTGTCGACAAATCTGAGCCGAGCCGTTTCGCGTGCATTGAGGCACGAACCGTGGCTCTACGAGCTGGAGCTTGACGATCAGGGCTGGGTACGTCTAGATGTCTTCGTTGAAGCTCTCCGCCGTCAGGGGTGGCCCTTCCTTACGTCCGCAGATGTCGAGGCAATGGTGGCAACAGCCACCAAGCCGCGTCATGAGGTTGCGGAGGGCTGGATCCGCGCCCGCTACGGGCACTCGTTGCCCGGTCGCATCAACCATTCACTGGCGACTCCGCCCGAATTCCTCTTCCACGGGACCGCGCCGCAGACCGTGGCAATCGTCGGTACGGAGGGCCTGAGGCCAAGGCAACGCCAGTTCGTACACTTGTCGGCGGACCAGGAGACTGCTCTAGCGGTCGGCAAGCGGAAAGCTTCCGCACCCACCGTGCTCACAGTCGCTGCTCTCAGGGCCGCGTCGGCTGGGGTGCGGTTCTACGAGGGGAGTGAGAAGGTGTGGTTGGCTGACGAGGTCCCACCAGAATTTCTCAGTTGGTAGGTGGAACCCAGACTCCGGTGGATCCCAATATCGCTGGAGCGATTTTCATGCGCAGTCCCCTTGTTCTTCCATTGTTCTTCCATTCGAGGGGAGGGACGTCGCGATCACGACTTTCGATGAGACGGTGTCGCCGAGCGAGGTTCAGAGCGTCTTGGGGCGGCCGTAGATGGCCGTTGATCTGGGCAAAGCCGCTGGTGACGTTCTGGGGCAGACGCTGGCGGACCAGGGTTTCGTGGTGGACGGCTCGTCGAGCTCAGCGGTCACGTTCCGCGACGAGCAGCGGCTGCTCGAGCTGAGTTACTACCCGGAGGATCCGACTCCGTGGCTCAGCGTCGTCCTCGGTCTGCGGGAGACCTCTGCCGAGCTGAGGGTCGCTCTCTGGCGGCTGTTCCCGGAGGCACCCAGGTTGGCCGCCGCCGAGAATGGCCAGTTCTCGTCCTCGGAGACGTTGGTGGACCGACTCGTCACGGTCCGGGACGCCTGGCTCGACCAGTACATCTGGCCGGCCTTCGAGCAACCGGAACGCTTTCGACGGGCCTGGCTCGCCCAACAGGACGAAGCCGAGCAGCGGTACCAGGCGGGCGTGCAGGACCAACGTCTCAGGCAAGCGCGGTCGGCTTTCGACCGCGGCGACCTGCCGGAGGCGGTCGAGCAGTACCCGCTGGCGGGGATCGACAGCCTTTCTGCGGCCGACCGGGGCCGCTACATTCGTGCTCGCCCGCGACCGTGAATCATGAGAACAGACTCCAAGGCCGGTGAGACGAGGAGCCGACGAAGTGGCTAGGCGGGTCGCGCTGAAACTGGGTGACGTCTTCGTCGTGCCCACCCACGAGGGCCGTGTCGGGGTGGGTCAGGTGGTGGGATCTGGCGAGCAACCGCAGCTGTACTACCTCGCCGTGTACGAGGAGGTCCTTCCTGAGGACTCGTCCGACGAAGATGTGGTGGCCGCGACACAGTCGCCGGTGCTGTTTCTCGGCCTGTCGATGATGGCCAAAATTCACCGCGGGGCACTGGACGATCGTGGCTAGCGCTCCTGTTCCGGCTCACGTCCGGCTTCCGGCCCCCAAGGTGAGCATTGGCTTCCCACCCACCTGGGAGGTGGTCGACCACATGGGCACCAGACGTCGACCCGCCACCGAAGTTGAAGCTGAGCTGTTGCACTATCGCAAAGTCGTTTCGCCGATGTACTTCGAGGTGGCTTTGCGCGCTCATCTCGGGCTCGAGGACTGGAACGACGCCTTCGACTGCCTCAAGCCGCAAGGCGGGGTCAGATCTGCCGACCTCTTCGGCTGACCCGCCGGCGCCTGGAAGAATGCAACGCCCAGAGGTTCAAGAGAACGGATTGCCGGTGATCCTGCGGGACGCGTGGCACCGAGCCCAAGAGATGTTGGATTCCACCATCCGGGTCCGGCACCCCGTTGAGATCGTCATCTGTGCTGTCGTCGAGCACGAGACGGCGTGGGCTTTCGCCTACAACACCCGCCCGTTTCTCGAGAACGCGGACTTTCTCGCCGGCTTGGTGGGCAACGGGCCGGTCGTCGTCCCGAAGAACGGAGATTCACCGTTCCTCGCCAGTTCAGCCCGACCGATCCTCGAGCAGCTCGACCAGCTCGACCAGCTTGCGTCGGAAGCCTGATGATCCCGCCTGGTGACGCTCGTGTTCGAGGCGGAGCAGCCGGACGCGGTGTTGCGCCGGAGCCGTGAGGTGATGACGGCCGTGCTCGACCGACCGGCCCAACCGTGGCCCTCCGTCGCTGAGTGGGCTGAGTCCCTGCCGGGCTGGTTCGTCTCGGCGTGCGCGCCTGAGTCCGAGGAAGAGCTCGAGGCGTGGGTGGCGTGGTGGCGCACGCTCGACCCTCCAGGACGGGCAGCTGCTGCCGCGGCCAAGCGTTGGTCGCTCGAGACCTGGCTCTCGTGGCTGGAGCCCGAGGAACGCCAGTGGTTCTGGTGGGACGCAGCAGTCGGTGGGCGGCGGGGGCAGGTGCTGGTCGAGGTACCGGGGTGGCCGGCACCCTTCGGAGCCTTGGAGTGGCTCTTGCGCGCAGCCGGTGCTGCTTCGGTCATCGTGGTCGAGCCGTAGCCCTCGAGAGCCGTAGCCCGATAGAAATGGGGGCAGCAGGACTGGAGGGTAGAGCTCCAACATCGAGGAGGTTCCGTGTCCGGGCTCGACGACGCCGGCGTGGTCGATGCGATCACCCAGACCCCCGAGGGTGAGGTCGTGCTGATCATCAGCCACGATCGGCCCTGGACCGACAGCGAGGACGAGCTGAGCCGCCTCGGGGAGAAGATCAACAACTACGCCTTCTTCGTCCTCGACGAGGGCTTCGCCTTGGCCTACCCCGACGCGGTCGAGCAGCCCAAGCGGGTCCAGGTCGACTGCGTGAGCCCGCCGACCCCGCAGGTGGCCGAGCTGTTGACGCAGGCGGAGGCCGCGTTCGCGGCGTAGGACATCCCGGTGAGCGTCAACGTGCTGCCACCCGTTGGCTGAGCCGCCCGGCGCCCTGATCGACCCGCCGGATCCGCCGGCTTGGCGGCCGCCGGTGGTCGAGCTGGTCGGACTCGGTCCGCAGCCAAGCGGTGGGAGGCGGTGATCGGTCAGCTCCTGACCGTTGGCGCCGTCAGCCCCGGGTAGACCCAGCTCCCGGTGCCGTCGTCAGCACCCGGCGGGACTCCAGCCGACCTAGGATGCTGCCACCAGCGGCCGACGACCGGCACGAGCAGAGAGGTGCGGAGGTGGGCACGACCGACGAGCCGGACCCGACCACGGCTGAGGCTGCTGCCGTGCCGTCGGAGCCGTCCGCCCCTTCCGAGCCGCACGACCCCACCGGCCTCGGCCTGGCCCAGACCGTCGCGCGGTCGCTCAGCAACGGCCGCCGAGGCTTCCCAGGTCGCCGCAGCACCCGCGGTCGGAGCGGAACGCCACGTCCGGTCGGTCCGGGCCCGCAGGTCTCCGGCAGCCACCCCGACGAGCGCGACCCCCAGCTGCTCAGTGCCGCAATGGAGCGGCTGGTGGACAGCAAGGGCTGGACCACCCAGCTGGACGTCCGCAGCATCTTGGCCCGCTGGGCCACCCTGGTCGGGCCGGTCAACGCCGCGCATTCTCACCCGGAGTCCTACACCGACACCGTGCTGACCGTTCGCGCCGACACCACGGCCTGGGCCACCCAGCTGCGGCTGCTCGCCCCGCGGCTCGTCGCCACCCTCAACACGGCCCTCGGCGACGGGACCGTCACCCGGGTGACGGTGCTCGGCCCGGACGCCCCCTCGTGGAAGAAGGGCCGTTTCTCCGTTCGGGACGGCCGGGGTCCGCGGGACACGTACGGCTGATGGTTCGGCCTTTCGTCGAGCCGCCGGGAGACCCTGGGGCCACCGAGTGCGTATCCGTACCGTTGAGAGGTCTGCGAAAGCCGCCAGACGGCCAGCCAGGGCCAACGAGACGCTATCCGCTGTCCACAGACCCCCTCCAGATGACGGGAGCACGGCAGGACACGCGCTAGAATCGTCTCTGCGCGACCGTGCCCCCTGCAGGCGGGGAAAACCAGCTCGGGGCGGTGGCGTGCGGTTGGGCCGCCGGTCCGACCTTTCTTTCCGTGCCGCCTCGTCGTCCGCACGGCGCGCACCCTCTCGGGTGACGTGCGACGCGTCCTGGCGGCACACCTGTGACAGGAGCCCGTGCCGGTGTCGGACCAGATCCCCGAGGACGCCGAGTCAGCCGACCGCGACAGCGGCGACCAGGACGAGGCGCTCGAGAGCTATCTCGCCTCCGACGACGTCCAGGCCAGCGAAGTGGACGGGGTGAGCATCGGTCCGGAGCCTTCCGACGACGCGCTCGCGGCCGACCGTAAGGTCGAGGCTCCCCGGACGACCAGCTCCAACAACCCGGGCGCCTACGACTCCGAGTCCATCACCGTGCTCGAGGGTCTCGAGGCCGTGCGCAAGCGTCCCGGCATGTACATCGGCTCCACCGGTGAGCGCGGCCTGCACCACCTGGTCCAAGAGGTCGTCGACAACTCGGTCGACGAGGCGATGGCCGGCTACTGCGACACCATCGACGTCCGGATCCTGCCTGAGGGCGGCATCCGGGTCACCGACAACGGGCGCGGTATCCCGGTCAAGATCCACCCGAAGGAAGGTATCCCGGCGGTCACGGTCGCGCTGACTGTGCTGCACGCCGGCGGCAAGTTCGGCGGCGGGGGCTACAAGGTCTCCGGCGGTCTGCACGGCGTCGGCGTCTCGGTCGTCAACGCGCTCTCCAGCCACCTCACCGTCGACGTCTTCCGCGACGGCTACCACTGGACCCAGTCCTTCTCCCTCGGCGTCCCCGACGGGCCGCTGGAGCAGCTGGAGGCCAGCGACCAGACCGGCACCACCGTCACCTTCTACGCCAGCGACGAGATCTTCGAGACCACGGTCTACAGCTACGACACCCTCGCCACCCGGTTCCGCGAGATGGCCTTCCTGAACAAGGGTCTGACCATCTCGATCACCGACGAGCGTCCCGACCGGGTGGACGAGGAAGGCCGCGCCAACACCGACACCTTCTGCTACGCCGATGGCCTGGTCGACTACGTGAAGTACCTGATCGGTACCAAGGAGACCATCCATGCCTCGGTGATCGACGTTGAAGCGGAGCGGCCCGAGTCTGGCCTCAGCCTCGAGCTGGCGATGCAGTGGAACACCTCCTACAACGAGTCCGTCCACACGTTCGCCAACGCCATCAACACCCACGAGGGTGGGACGCACGAGGAGGGCTTTCGCGCCGCGCTCACCACCATGGCCAACAAGTGGGGCGAGACCTGGGGGATGATCAAGAAGGCCGCCGACAAGCTGTCCGGCGACGACATCCGCGAAGGCCTGACCGCGATCGTGTCGATCAAGCTGGCCGAGCCGCAGTTCGAGGGCCAGACCAAGACCAAGCTCGGCAACACCGAGGCCCGCTCGTTCGTGCAGCAGGTCGTCAACGCCAAGCTGGGCGACTGGTTCGAGCAGAACCCGGCCGAGGGACGGCAGATCATCCGCAAGGGCCAGGCCGCGGCCGTGGCCCGGATCGCGGCCAAGACGGCCCGCGAGGCTGCGCGCAACCGCAAGGGCCTCCTCGGCCGGAGCGGTCTGCCGGGCAAGCTCAGCGACTGCCAGTCCACCGACCCGACCGAGTGCGAGGTGTTCATCGTCGAGGGTGACTCCGCCGGCGGTTCGGCCAAGGGTGGTCGGGACCCGCGGATCCAGGCGATCCTGCCCATCCGCGGCAAGATCCTCAACGTCGAGAAGGCGCGGATCGACCGGATCATGCAGAACAACGAGGTGCAGGCGATCATCTCCGCCCTCGGTACGGGCGTGCACGACGACTTCGACGTGGAGAAGCTGCGCTACCACAAGATCGTGATGATGGCCGACGCCGACGTCGACGGGGCGCACATCCGTACGTTGCTGCTGACGTTGATGTTCCGCTTCATGCGGCCGCTGATCGAGGCGGGGCACGTCTACCTGGCTCAGCCGCCGCTGTTCAAGATCAACTGGAGCAACGCCCCGGCCGAGCTGGCCTACACCGACGCCGAGCGCGACGCCCTGCTGCGCCTGGGCGAGGAGCGGAACCTCCGGCTGCCGAAGGACAACAAGATCCAGCGTTACAAGGGCCTCGGCGAGATGAACCCCGACCAGCTGTGGGACACCACGATGGACCCCGACAACCGGGTGCTGCTGCAGGTCACCCTCGACGACGCCGCCCGCGCTGACGAGATGTTCTCGATCCTGATGGGTGAGGACGTCGAGCAACGCCGGTCGTTCATTCAGCGAAACGCCAAAGACGTGCGCTTCCTTGATATCTGAGGTCACGCGTTTGGTGGGCGGGGTCCTGAGCTCTTGCTCGGGGCAACCATCCGCGCCTCCGCAGGCTCCGGCGCTCCCGCCAGGCCCATCCACGCCCCTTCTCAAGACCCCAGGACCCCGCCCACTGGCAGGGTTCCGCGATTCTCACCTCAGCTGCCGGGCCTGAAGAACCGATCACTAAGGACTGCACGTGACTGAAACGCCCCAGGCACCGCCGGCGGACCGCCGGGAGCCGGTGGATCTGCAGGAAGAGATCCAGAAGTCCTACCTCGACTACGCCATGAGCGTGATCGTCGGCCGGGCGCTGCCGGACGTCCGGGACGGGCTCAAGCCGGTGCACCGGCGGATCCTGTACGCGATGTACGACAGCGGCTACCGGCCCGACCGGGGCTGGAACAAGTGCGCCCGGATCGTCGGCGACGTGATGGGTCAGTACCACCCGCACGGCGACAGCGCGATCTACGACACCCTGGTCCGCCTGGCGCAGCCGTGGGTGATGCGCTACCCGCTGGTGTCGGGCCAGGGCAACTTCGGCTCGCCGGGCAACGATCCCGCGGCCGCGATGCGCTACACCGAGTGCAAGATGGCGCCGCTGGCCATGGAGATGGTTCGCGACATCGGCGAGGACACCGTCGACTTCAAGCCGAACTACGACGGCAAGGAGACCGAGCCAGTCGTGCTGCCGGCCCGGTTCCCGAACCTGCTGGTCAACGGCTCGACCGGCATCGCCGTCGGGATGGCCACCAACATCCCCACCCACAACCTGCGCGAGGTCGCGGCCGCCGTGCAGTGGTCCCTCGAGCACCCCGACGCCACCGCGGAGGAGCTGCTCGAGGCGTCGATGGAGCGCGTCACCGGCCCCGACTTCCCCAACGGCGCACTGATCGTCGGCCGCTCGGGGATCGAGGACGCCTACCGCACCGGCCGCGGGTCCGTCACGATGCGCGCGGTGGTCGACATCGACGAGGACCGTTCCGGCCGGACCAACCTGGTGGTCACCGAGCTGCCGCACATGGTCAACCCGGACAACCTGGCGCTCAAGATCGCCGAGCTGGTCAACACCGGCAGGCTCAGCGGCATCGCCGACATCCGCGACAACACCTCGTCCCGGACCGGCCAACAGCTGGTGATCGTGCTCAAGCGCGACGCCCAGCCGCGCGTGGTGCTGAACAACCTGTACAAGCACACCCAGCTGCAGGACACGTTCGGCTGCAACATGCTGGCCCTGGTCGACGACGTGCCGCGGACGCTGCGGCTCGACCAGTTCATCTCCTACTGGGTGGCCCACCAGGTCGAGGTCATCCAGCGCCGCACCCGGCACCGTCTCGCCGACACCCAGGCCCGCGCCCACATCTATCGCGGTCTGGTCAAGGCGCTCGACGCGCTCGACGAGGTGATCGCGCTGATCCGGCGCAGCCCCAGCACCGAGGAGGCCCGCGACGGGCTGAAGGGTCTGCTGGACATCGACGACGCGCAGGCGACGGCGATCCTGGACCTGCAGCTGCGCCGGCTCGCGGCCCTCGAGCGGCAGCGGATCCTCGACCAGCTGGCCGAGTACGAGCGAATCATCGCCGACCTCGAGGACATCCTGGCCCGGCCCGAGCGGCAGCGGCAGATCATCAGCGACGAGCTGACCGAGATCGTCGACAAGTACGGCGACGAGCGCCGGACCGAGATCATCTCCGCCGACGGCGACCTGTCCAACGAGGACCTGATCCCCGACTCCGACATGGTGGTCACCATCACCCGCGGCGGCTACGCCAAGCGCACGCCCACGGCGCTCTACCGGGTTCAGAAACGCGGCGGCAAGGGCGTCCGGGGGGCGAGCCTGCGGACCGACGACGAGGTCGACCAGCTGTTCGCCACCACCAGCCACCACTGGATCCTGTTCTTCACCAACAAGGGTCGGGTCTATCGCGCCAAGGCCTGGCAGCTGCCCGAGGCCGGTAGGGACGCGCGCGGCTCGCACGTGGCCGGACTGCTGTCCTTCCTGCCCGAGGAGGAGATCGCGCAGGTGCTGGCCGTCCGCGACTACTCGACCGCGCCGTACCTGCTGCTCGCCACCAAGCGGGGCCTGGTCAAGAAGAGCGCCCTCAGCCAGTACGACTCGCCGCGCCAGGCTGGCATCATCGCCGTCAACTTCCGCGACGACGACGACGAGCTGATCGGCGCCGAGCTGTGCAGCGCCGAGGACGACGTGCTGCTGATCTCGCGCAAGGGCCAGGGCATCCGCTTCCGGGCCAGCGACGAGGAGCTGCGGCCGATGGGCCGCGCCACCTCCGGGGTGACCGGGATGAAGTTCCGGTCCGCCGACGAGCTGTTGAGCATGTCGGTGATCCGGGCGGGAGAGACCGAGGACGACCACTACGTCTTCACCGTGACCGACGGCGGGTTCGCCAAGCGGACGGCCGTGTCGGAGTACCGGCTGCAGGGCCGCGGCGGACTCGGCATCAAGGCCATGAAGCTGAACGAGGACCGGGGGTCACTCGTCGGTGGTCTGGTCGTGCTCGAGAACGACGAGGTGATCGCGATCAAGGCGAGCGGTCAGATCACCCGCAGCGCGGTCAACCAGGTTCCGGTCAAGGGCCGTGACACCATGGGGGTCAAGTTCGTCGGAGTCAGCGGTACCGACTCGGTCGTGGTCATCGCGCTCAACCCGGAGACGACGGCCGAGGTCGCGGCCATCGACGAGGCCGTCGTCGAGGAGTCGGTCGAGATCGAGGAAGCCGCCGCCGCCTTGGCGTCGGCTGAGGAGGATTCGCAGGTGAGCGCCGAACCTGGTGTGCTGGAGACCGGCGAGGACGACGACCTCTCGGTCGACGGCGAGGAGGACGACGATGAGTGATGGCAACGCGGGGACGAACCCCACCAGCCGTCCGAGCAACGGCGACCGCGGGAACGGGCCCACCGAGGACGACCGTCCCACGGCGGAGATGGCCCCCGTCGCGCGGACGGCCGGTAACGGCTCCGCCCGTGGCAACGCCACACCGTCCTCGGCCCGCCCGCCTGCTCCGCGTCCCGCGCCTGCCCAACGCAACGGGGCCGGGTCGAACGGAGCGAACGGGAACGCGCCGTCGGGTCCGCAGCCGACGGCCTCGGGTTGGACCCCGCCGCCGCTGCCTGGGCGTCAGACCCCGGTGCCGCCGGTGAGCGCGACCCCGGCCGCGAACGCTCCGAAAGCGTCGGCACCAAAGCCGCCGACGTCTGGTCCGCCCGCCCAGGCTAAGCCGGTGACGGCCAAGCAAGCTCCTTCCCCGGCCAAGACCACCGCCGCGCCCGTGACGGGACCGCCTGCCACAGCTTCAACCGGCAAACCGGCCGCCCCGCCAGCGTCGCCGACCGCGTCCGCCCCGCCCTCTGCTCCGCCGCAGCGTCGGTCGTCGGTAGTGAAGGGCCCCAAGGCACCCGTTCCCCCGACGCCGGCCCCGTCGACGAGCGGTGGACCGACCCCCGCCCCTGCGCCGACCGGTCCGACTGGACCGGCTGCCGGGACCAGCGGACAAGCCGAGGCCACGGTGACGACTGCTGCCGTCACCCCGGGCGCGGCTCCCACGGCCAACAAGCCCTCGTTCTGGTCGAGGCTGACCGAGGGCCTCGGCTTCGAGAAGAAGTCCGACACGACCGAGCCGGCTGCCGACGTTGCTCCGCACCCGGCCGCCGCCGCTGGGCCTGTGGTGGCTGCGGCCAGTGCGGCCGCGCCCGTCACGGATCTCCCGGCGAAAGGTGCACCGGCGAAAGGTGCACCGGCGAAGGGCGGTTCAGAGACGGCCGCGCCCAAGCCGGACTCTGGCCTCGCGGACACCCTGACCGGTCCCACGGCGCTGGTCCCAAGCCTTGATCCCGCGCCTCGCGGACCGCAGCAGTACCGGGTCGCGCAGCCCACGCCGCAGCTGCGGGCGCCCGGCGCGCCGTTGCCCGTACCGGTGCCGGGTCGGCCGACTCCCGGCGCTCCGGGCGGGGCGACCGCTCTCGTACCGGAGGTCCTCCCGGGGGCTCCAGCGCCGACCAGGCCGGCCACCCGCCGGACCCGCAAGGCGCGGCTGCGACTCAGCCGGCTCGACCCGTGGTCGGTGATGAAGACGTCGTTCCTGTTCTCGATCGCTGCGGGCATCATGCTCGTGGTCGCCGTGTACGGGATCTGGCTGGTGCTCAGCACCTCGGGCCTGTTCGGCTCGGTGAACGACATCATCGGCATCCTGGTCTCCACGCCCGGGGACACGACCCCGTTCCGGGTGGAGGACTTCGTCAACACCCAGCGGGTGATGGGCGTGGCCGCTCTGGTCGCCACCGGGGACGTCCTGATCTTCACCGCGCTCGCCACCCTCGGTTCGTTCCTCTACAACCTCGCCGCCACCATGCTCGGCGGCCTGGAGATCACCCTGGCCGAGGACTGAGTCCCTCGCCGCGGAAGCGATTTGAGCGCATCCGCGGCGATGGGCTAGCCTTGGCCCTCGTGCCCGGAGCCCGCTCCAGACGCCACCCGCAGGACGCGGGCCTATAGCTCAGTCGGTTAGAGCGCTGCCCTGATAAGGCAGAGGTCAGTGGTTCAAGTCCACTTAGGCCCACCCATCTCGTCCCCGATAACCCCGCCCCCCTCAGGGTCGGAGATACGTTGCGACATCGTGCCGCGTACTCGCGGCACCATGTCACAACATCTTCGGTCGGTGGCCGCCTCAGTCGGAGATGTGGATCTTCGCGTTGTCGTCCGGCAGCTCGACGAAGGTCTGGCCCGGCGCCATCTTGAGCGGTTTGCCGTCGGCGAGGGTGAAGGTGAAGCGCTTCTTCGCCGCACCCTTGCGCCAGGTGCCCTTCACGTAGCGGCCGCGGTTGAAGTAGTAGAAGGTGCCGGAGGCGTTGATCACATCGTGCAGCGGCTCGTCGTGGCCGCCGCCGCGGAAGATCTTGCCGTAGTGCTGCCTGGCCAAGATGATCAGCACGTTGTCGGTGGAGACGCGGGTCCCGTCGGCCAGGATGTGTGGACCCCACGGCATGCTGCGGCGGTAGCGCTTGGTCAACGTGTCGTACTCGTAGCCCATCCGATAGCCGTCGCCCTGGTACGGCACCTCCACCGAGCGGCCGCGCTTGCCCTTGGCCGTGCTGACCTCGTCCGTGGTCGAGGCGTACGGGAAGTAGACCTGCGGCGGCCCGTCCCGGAACCGCTTCGTCTGCTTGGCCAGCACCTTCGGGTGGCAGATGATCGCGCGGTCGTAGTAGCTCTGGCCGTTCAGCTGGTAGACCCGCGCCTGGTCGGTCCCGTACGACCCGGTGCCGATCGTGTTGACGAAGGACAGCATGCCTTCCAGGTGGGCCCGGAAGTGCTTGACGTAGTTGATCACCCACTTCGCAGCGCCGGTGTTGCCGATCAGCGCGTCCATCGGACTGAGCAGCGCAATGTCGACCGGTCGGATCGAGCGGACCGGAGCCACGCTCTCGGCCATCGAGGAGTGGAACACCGGCACCAACCGGGTCGCGCTGTAGCCCCGGTAGTCCCGGTAGCCCTCCAGCTCGACGAAGACGATGTCGGCCTGGTCGATCCCGCGCTGCGGGTGCTCGATCCGGTTGTCCGGCACCTTGACCGCCACCGCGGCGTGCTGAGCCTTCTTCTTGTCCTTCAACAGCTCGCCGGTCAGCGGCCAGCGCGGCCGGGTGTCGACCGGCGGCTTCGGCGACGGCGTGGGAGTCGGTTTCGCCGTGGAGATGGGGGTCGGCGCCGGTGGGGGCGGCTCGGTCGACGGTGGCTTGGCCCGCGAGCACGCCGCCAGCGCCGCCGCAACCACGCCGGCGAGCGCCGCCCGGCGCGTGACCTTCACCATCTGTCCTCCGCTCACCGCCGCGACGTGGCCCGGCAGGCCTTCATCGTAGGGATCTCGTCCGCTGCGCCGAGCGATCCGAGCGTGTCGTTGTTACGTCCTTGTTGAACCCTGAGCATTCCCCACCACCTCAGGAGAGCATGGGGCGTGCTTCCTCGCCCCTGCCGGCTCCGTACGGACGCTGCTGCCCCGAGGCCGCACCATCGGATGCTGGCCCTCGCTCTCGCGCTGACCCTCTTGGCCAGCCTGCTGTCCTGCTCCCAACCTCCCGCGACCCCGGTCGACCCGCTGGCCCAGTGGAAGCGCGCCCGGGCAAAGACCAGCTCCGCTCCCGCCGTCTGGGTGGCGTACGGGGACTCCATCACCGAGGGCCAGGGTGCGACGAAACGCCAGCTCAGATGGATCGACCAGACGCTGACGAGCCTGCGCAGCCGCTACCCGGGTTCGGGAGCGGACGTGCCCTACCTGCCCGGGTGGTACGCCGTTTTCCCTCCGGACTCGCCCTGGCAGCCGTACGCGAGGCGCACCGGCACCGTCAGCAACGACAGCTTCGGTTCCCTGGGTCTGCGCACAGCCACCCTGAGCCGAGGAGCCAGCCAGACCTACGCCCTGGAGGGGACCGCCGCTGACCTGTACTACCTGACCAAGGGCGGCGTCATGGCCTACACCGTGGACGATGGACCACCGACGACGATCGACACCGCTGGCGCCTACTCGACCGCGAACCGGCAGCGGATCACGTTCGCCACGGCCGGGCGTCACGAGCTGACCGTCGTGGCCGCGTCCGGCAAGGTCTATCTCGCCGGCGTCGCTGAGCTCGACGGCGACGAGGCAAGCGGCATCCACCTCTTCGACAACGCGCACTCCGGTTACACCTCGCAGCAGTTCGTCGACTCCCAGCCCGACCTCAATCCGATCGTGCAGCTGGTGCGCCCCGACCTGGTCACCATCGAGCTCGGCGTGAACGACTACCTCAGGGGCGACGCCAGTGCCAACGAGGTGAAGGCCAACCTGCGTGATCTGGTGGTGGGGCTACGGACGGCCCTCGGCGACAAGCTGCCGTCGATCGTCCTGGTGCTGCCGTACCGGATCGGACGGCAGCCCAGCAATCCCGCTGACCGGTGGGACGACTACGTCGCGGCGACCGCCGCGCTGGGCAACGAGCTGTCCGTCGGTGTGCTGGACATGTCGGCCATGGGCACCTCCGCCCCCGGGGGCAGCTGGGCCTCGGACGGACTCCACGCCTCGGACGCCGGTAACGCCGAGATGGCCCGGCTCGCGACCAGCTATCTCACCGGCGGCTGAGGCACGTCCGAGGGCCGCAGACGCATCGGTTCTTCGTGACCCACTTCTTCGGCAGCGCGGCGTCGCTGACCGACACCCGGCACACTGCCGGACCGGGCTCTGCTTCCGCTGAGGCTCAGGCGGCCGCTTGCCGGCGGGCGGCCTTGAGCTGGGGCTTCGGCGTCGCGAGCAAGGCGAGCACGGCCTTCTCGATCTTGCCGTGGGTGACGCCGTCGGAGAGGTCGGCGTCCTTGCGGGCCACGTTCGGCGCGATGGTGATGCCGTCGTTGAACAGGTCGATCAACCGCGGGTCGACGTAGGAGGCGCGGGCCACGGTCGGGGTGTTGCCGAGGTAGGTCGAGACCTGCTTCATCGCCGCCGACACGGCCCGTTTCCGCTTGCTCGGCGTGGAGGCGATGTCGTTGGCCTGGGCGAGGGCGACCGCGGCGATCACCGTGCCGTGCCAGGTGCGGAAGTCCTTGGCCGACACCTCACCGCCCACCACCTGCTTGATGTAGGCGTTGATGTCGGTGGAGCTGACGTCGCGCCACTCCCCGTCCTCGGTGCGGTAGGCCAGCAGCTCCGGTCCGGCCTCGTTGTTGGCGAGCAGCTCGCTGACGGCGGCCCGGACCAGGTCGTCGCCGAGGGCGATGTAGCGCTCCTTGCCCGACTTGGCGATGTAGTCGAAGACGACCTGGCGGCCCTCGAGGGTGACGTGCTCCTTCTGGATCGTCGCCAGGCCGTAGCTCTGGTTGGACTCGGCGTAGGTCTCGCCACCGATCCGGAAGAAACCGAGGTCGAGCAGCCGGAACGCGGTCCCCAGCGCCCGTTCGTACGGCATCCCCGGCAGCCGCAGGTGCTTGCCCACCCGGCGCCGGGCGATCGGTAGCTTGGCGGCGACCTCGAGCACCCGGTCGTGCTTGTCCCGGTCCCGCTTGAGCCGCCAGTACTCGTGGTAGATGTACTGCCGCCGGCCGGCGTCGTCGGTGCCTACCGCCTGGATGTGGCCGTTCGGCGCCGGACAGATCCAGACCTGCTCCCAGGCCGGCGGGATCACCAGCAGCTGACACCGCTCACTCTGCTCCGCCACCAGCTGCTGGCCCTGCTCGTCGAGATAGACGAAGTCCTCGCCGACGCGCTGCCGGGTCCAGCCGGGATCCCGCGGGGAAACGGTTCGCAATCGAGGCACGGAGACCTTTCTACCCCGACGGGGCCCGAGGATGCGCAGGTCGCGACCTTGGTAACGATAGTGCCTGACCAGGGCCGAAAATTCGCTGTCACCGCTCGAGCGTGGTTATCGTAAGGAGTTGCCGTCGAGCCGTCTCATCGGTCGAGGCAACGTCCGCGGGGGCGGAACGAGTCTTCGGAGACCTGATGCAGACGCACCCCGCACCGCCCGCCCACGCCGGTCCGCAACCGACCCGGGCGCAGCTCACGGCGATGTCGCTGCTCGTCACCCTGCTGATCGCCCTGGTCCTCGTCGTGGCCGTCACCGGCTCGCTCCGCGCCTACGCCGCCGGCGGAGCCGCTGTCGGGCTCGGCACCGCGGACCCCTACTCCGTCCTCGCCGGGTCAGCGGTCACCAACACCGGCAACAGCGTCCTCGACGGCAATCTCGGGGTGTCTCCCGATGAGGCCATCTCGGGCTTTCCGCCCGGCTTGGTGGGCGGAGACACGAACGCGGGAAACGCGGAGGCCGCTCAAGCGCAGTCCGACCTGACCATCGCCTACAACGACGCCGCAGGACGCGCTTCCAACGGAGTCCTCAATGCGGGCTTCGGCGGCGAGACGTTGACGGGCGGCGTCTACACCGCCAGCTCGGCTGCGCTGCTGACGGGGACGATCACCCTGGATGGTGAGGACGACCCGAACTCCGTCTTCATCTTCCAGATCGGCTCAGCCTTGACCACCGCCACCAACAGCACGGTCGCGCTGATCAACGGCGCCCAGGCCTGCAACGTGTACTGGCAGGTCGGCAGCTCGGCGACGCTGCGGACGAACACCACCTTTGTCGGCACGATCTTGGCCCTGACCTCGATCAGCCTGCAGGACAGCACGACGGTCGACGGGCGGGCGTTGGCCCGCAACGGAGCGGTCACGCTGATCAACAACGTCTTCACCTCCTCCCCGTGCGACCGCTCCGTGCCCTCGGCGAGCCCCTCGGACAGTGCGACGGCGACCGGCAGCCCGTCGCCCGGGGAGAGCGACAGCCCGTCCAGCAGTGCCTCGGGCAGCACGTCACCCTCGGTGATCGTGACCAGCAGCTCGAACGAGACCGACAGCCCCACGGTCGAGGCCACCTCCACGGCCATCAGCACCGCCACCGACCTCGAGACCGACAGCAACGGGGCGGGCAGCTCCAGCAGCAGCGGTAGTGGCCTGGCCGCGACCGGCGGCAGCAGCCTCACCACAGCGCTCGGCGTCGGCGGTCTGCTGCTGGTGCTCGCTGCCGCGATCATCCTGGGCAGCAACCGGTTCCGCTCCCGGCCGCGAGGACGCCACTGAGGGCAGTACGCCACTGAGGGCGCTACGCCCCGGCCGGCGAGCTGAGCCGGCCACCACCACGACCACCCGACCCCGACGCCTCCCTGCGTCGGGGTCGGGTCGTTGTGTGGCTCTTCCTGAGCCGAACCGCGGCCAAGCCTGACCGCGTACAAGACCCCGCCAAAGCCTGAGCCCGACTTCGTCCGAGGTGGCGGCGACACCGCCGGAGAACCTGCACCACCGCCGACATGCTCTGAGCACGCAGAGCTTTCCGGCTCCTGCGTCCCTGGTAGGAGTCGTTGTGCTGAAGCCGTTCGTCACCCTCATCTCGTTCCTCGCCGTGCTGGCCGCCTCGCTCGGCCTGGCCAGCACGACCACCGCGTCCGCCGCCGTCACGGCGCCGTCCTGGCCGAAGACCGTCGTGTACGTCTACGACACGACCGCGGGGCTGAAGAAGGCCGACGGCACCCCGGTCTGGCCGGTCAAGGCGGCCGCGGAGCGTTGGGACAACGACAACCCCGTCGACTACCGCTACACCGCCAAGCCGTGCCCGGCCGGCGCCCAGTGCGTCGTCGTGAAGCAGCAGGAGCTGGCGGGCAACACGGTGGGCTCCGCGGTCACGGGGTCGATCGGCACGGAACTGGTCTCCGCGACGGTCACGCTGGACAAGACGTTCGGCGCGAGGAACTCCGCCACGCGGCGACGCAACGTCGCGTGCCACGAGCTCGGTCACGCACTCGGGCTGGCGCACCGCAGCGGCGAGACCTCGTGCATGACCTCCTACGTCACCAACCAGCGCAACCCCGACAAGACCGACGTCACGACCCTCGTCAGGATGTACACGCGCTGACCGACAGGCCCTCAGTAGGGTGATCGGGACCTGGTCTGTCCACCCGAGGAGCCTACGTGTCCGTCCCGGCCCCGCCCGGTAGGAGCCCCGGCCCCCTGCGGCTCGTGCAGGTCGGGGCCGGTGGCATGGGGCAGACCTGGCTGCACACCATCGCCGCCTCCCCCGACGTCACCCTGGTCGGGCTGGTCGACCTGGACCTCGACCGGGCCCGGGCCGCAGCGGACGCCTGCGGCCATCCCGGGGTGCCGGTCGCGAACAGCCTGGCCGACCTCGCGGCGGACCAGCTGGAGGCCGTGGTCAACGTGACGGTGCCGGCCGCCCACCGGTCCGTCAACGCCGCCGCACTCAGCCGGGGGCTGCCGGTCCTCTGCGAGAAACCGCTCAGCAGCTCCGTCGCCGAGTGCCTGCTGACGGTGGCCGCGGCTGAGCTCAGCGGTCAGCTGCTGATGGTCTCCCAGTCGCGCCGCTACTGGCGGTCCCTGGACGCGCTACGCGGCCAGCTCAGCGCGCTCGGCCGGATCGGGTCGCTCAGCTGCGAGTTCTTCCGGGCGCCACGGTTCGGTGGGTTCCGCGACCGGATGGACTATCCGCTGCTCGTCGACATGGCGATCCACCAGTTCGACCTGGCCCGGCTGCTGCTCGGCGCCGATCCGGTGTCGGTCTACTGCGAGTCCTACAACCCGCCCTGGAGCTGGCTGCGCGGGGATGCGGCGGCGGCGGCAACCTTCGCCTTTCCCGACGGCGCCCGCTTCACCTTCGACGGCAGCTGGGTAGCCCCCGGCCAGGAGACGTCCTGGAACGGTCGCTGGCGGGTCACCGCCGAGCACGGCTCCGCGGTCTGGGACGGGGACGCCGCCCCTGAGGCGGTGGCCGCGGGCGAGCCGCTGCCCTCCCCGCTCGGCGACCGGCCGGAGGAGACCGCCGGCTCGCTGGCCGAGTTCGTCGCTGCCGTCCGGGGTGGCCCGGTGCCCGACACCGAGGTGCACCGCAACGTGGTCAGCGTCGCGATGGTCGAGGCCGCCATCGCCTCGGCGGAGGCGGGCCGGCCGGTGCTGCTGGCCGACGTGCTCGAGTCGGCGTACGCGGTGGCCCTGCGGACCGTCGAAAATGCTGCGGTCGCCGACGTGCTCCGGTCTTGGACCTCCGTCACGGCGGCGGTCGCCGCCGGTCCTCGCTGACCTCGACAGAAATTGTCGGAGGCTGCGCATACGGTGGCCGCATGAGTGAATTTGCATCCGAGACCAGTCAGGCCGCCGAGGAAGAGGGCACCATCGGCGCCACCGCTACCGCCGACACCGAGAACCCGGCGCTGGAGAAGGACCCCAGCGACTGGGTGAGCGGCGACGACCCGATGACCCCGGCGCAGAAGAGCTATCTCGACACCCTCGCCAAGCAGGCCGGCGAAGAGCTCCCCGCCAACCTCAACAAGGCCGAGGCCTCCCAGCACATCGAGCGGCTGAAGTCCGCCCAGCAGAACTGACCGTGACGACGAGCGAGAGGCAGTGCCGATGACCCGGTTCGGGTACACGTTGATGACCGAGCAGAGCGGCCCGAAGGCTCTGGTCGGGTACGCCGCCGGAGCCGAGCGGGCCGGCTTCGACTTCGAGGTCTCCAGCGACCACTTCTCGCCCTGGCTGACCTCCCAGGGCCACGCCCCGTACGCGTGGACGCTGCTGGGTGCGGTCGCGCAGGCGACCTCGCGGGTCGAGCTGATGACCTACGTGACCTCGCCCATCCAGCGCTATCACCCGGCGATCGTGGCCCAGAAGGCCGCGACGTTGTCGCTGCTCAGCGACGGCCGCTTCACCCTCGGGCTCGGCTCGGGGGAGAACCTCAACGAGCACGTCACCGGTGAGGGCTGGCCGCCGGTCGACCAGCGTCAGGACATGCTGGTCGAGGCGACGACGATCATCCGCGAGCTGCACACCGGTGAGCTGACGACCTGGGAGGGGCAGTACTTCCGGGTCGATTCCGCCCGGATCTGGGACGTCCCCGAGGGTGGCGTGCCGATCGCCGTCGCGGTGTCGGGGCCCAAGTCGATCCGACGGTTCTCCCCGCTCGCCGACCACCTCGTCGCGGTCGAGCCCAAGGCCGAGCTCGTGCAGGGCTGGGACGAGGCCAAGGGCACCACGTCGTCCCGCAAGATCGGCCAGATCCCGATCTGCTGGGATCCCGACGAGCAGCGGGCGATCGAACGGGCCCACGACCAGTTCCGCTGGTTCGCCGGCGGCTGGGCCGTCAACGCCGACCTGCCGACCCCGGCCGGTTTCGCCGGCGCGAGCCAGTTCGTCCGGCCCGAGGACGTGGCCGAGCAGATCGCCTGCGGCCCCGACCTCGACGCCATCGTGGAAGCCGTCCGGCCCTACTGGGAAGCCGGCTTCACCGACGTCGCCCTGGTCCAGGTCGGCGACGAGGGCCAGACGGAGTTCCTGGCCGAGGCCGCCGTCCCCCTGCTGGACAAGCTCCGCGCCGCCGCCCCGTAACCGAGCTGGAGGGGCTAGAGCCCAGTAACGCCCTCAGGCTCGCAGCCGGTCGAGCAGCTGGGGCAGGTCGACGAAGGCGAACCGGATGGCGGAGTCGCTGCAGCCGTACGGGAGGACGAGGGTGTCGCCGTGCGCCAAGCCGCCGCAGGAGTAGACGACGTTCGGCACGTAGCCGGCGCGCTCGTCCTCCTGCGGCAGCAGCAGCGGCGTGGGCAGGGCGCCGATCAGCCGGGTCGGGTCGTCGAGGTCGAGCAGCAGCGCGCCGATGCCGTACCGGCGTACGGGTCCGACGCCGTGGTTGAGCACCAGCCAACCGGTCTCGGTCTCGATCGGCGGACCGCAGTTGCCCAGCTGGATCAGCTCCCACGGCTGCCGGGGCTGCTGCACGGTGACGGCCGGTTCCCACCAGCGCAGGTCGCTCGAGCGGGCGACGCCGATGCTCTCCCGGTCCCAGCGAACCAGCGCGACGTAGTTGCCGCCGACCCGGCGCGGGAACAGCGCCATCCCCTTGCTCTTGGCCGAGGGTCCCAGCAGCTGGGTCACCTCGACCCGGCGGAAGTCATCGGTCCGCAGCAGGTGCGAGCCGATGCCTGTCCCGTCGTAGGCGGTGTAGGTGGCGAGATAGCTGACCTGGCCGTCGTCGTCGACGAACCGGGTGCAGCGCGCGTCCTCCATGCCGTGTGACTCATCCGGTGCCGTCGGGAAGAGGACGGCGTCGGCCAGCTCGCCTGGCCCGAGATCGGCCACGTAGTCGCAGGAGTAGACCCAGTTGAGCTGCTCGGCCACCGACAGGCCGACGCTACGGGCGAAGTAGTCGCGGCGGACGACGCTCAGCGTCTGGTCGAGGTTGTCCTCGTCGACCTGGTCAGGCACCAGGGCGATGAGCTGTTCGGTGGCCGCGCCGGTCCGGTCGGCCAGCGCCCGCAGCAGGACCTCTCGGGTCATCGTGGCCGGCCCCGTCAAGGCCAGCCGCGGCGGACCGGGCGGGTCGACCCGCAGCGAACCAACCCCACCCTGCAGCACCCCGCCGTCCGGAGCAGCCGCGTCCAGCACTCCGCTGCGCAGCTGGATGCTCGACACGTGCCCTTCGCCGACGGAGCGGACGGTCATCAGGAACCGCAGCTCGCCGGGCTCGAGGCCGCTCTGGTCGGGGTGCTGGATCATCGACGGGTTGAACAGCGCGGCCGCCTCGAGCGCGTACTCCTGGGTGAAGTACGCGCCGATCAGCGCGGCCTGGTCCTCGGTGACGGACCGGCCGTGCAGACGGAAGACGATGGCGTCGAAGTGTCGGCGGAAGACCTGGGCCAGGTCGGCGTGCCGGCCGGCGAACGTCTCGACCGTTTCCGCGAGCGTCTGCTGCAGCTGCGCGTCGGGCATCTCGAGCACCCGGGCGATGACGGCGTCCACCCGGGCGCGGCCGTCGGCGAGCAGCTCCTGTCCGGGCTGGAACTGGCGGGCGACGACCCGGCCGGGGTCGGGCTCGAGGACGGTCGGGCTTCGGGTCACCAGGTCGCGGGTCACCAGGTCGTGGGCGGCCCCGGTGGCGGCCGTCACGACCGAACGGCCGTGAGGCTCGCGCAGCGCTGGAGGGTCGAGATCAGCGCCATGGTCGACTCGGCCCCCTGGTTCTCGTTCCGGCCGTGCCGTTCGAGCCCGTCGCACCCACCACCGCTGGTCATGTCGAGCAAAACTACGCCCGTGTCGTTGTGTCCGAGGAACCATGACCGGCAGCGCAGCAGCGTGTCGAGCCAGCGGCGCTCGCCCGTCAGCTCGTACGCGCGGCCGCAGGCGTCCGCCAGCGCCGCCACCTCGATCGGCTGCTGGTCGAAACCGGGCCGCGGCTCGCCCCGGGTCCAGCCGCCCACCGGGGTCACCGACAGATGGGTCTCGACGGTCTCGACCTCGACCAGCCAGTCCAGCAACGCCAACCCCTCCGCCAGCAGGGCACGGTCCTCCAGCAGCGACCCGGCCGCGAGCAGCACCTCGGGGACGCAGCCGTTGGCGTAGCGCAGCCGCGGTTCCGGCCAGGGCCAGCCGGCGTCGCCTGACACGTCGATCCGGAGCTGGTCGGTGGCGGTCCGCAGCAGGGCGCGGGCGGCCCGGTGGCGCGGCCGGACCGTCAACACCTCCGCTGCTCCCAGGGCAGCGAACGCCATCGCGCGTCGGTGCGGGGACCGGCGGACGGCGCTGACGGTGAACCGCGCGAGCGCCAGCTCTGCCTCGGCAGTGCCCTGCGGCAGCCGGGCGGCCGCAGTCCCGAGACCCCAGATCGCGCGCCCCCAGCAGTCCTCGAGGCTCGGTTCGTCGGTCCAGCGCAGCTCGAGGTCGCGGCGGTTGTGCACCCGCCCGTCGTCGGCCTGAGCGTCCACCACCAGGTCGAGGTAGAACCGGGCCAGCAGCTGCAGCTGCGGCGGCGGCGCCGGCTCTCGGGTGGCGACGACCAGGCCACGGGCGATGTCGTCGACGCAGTAGCCGTGCTCGGGCCGGGGCTCGGTCAGGCGGGCGTGCTCGAACAGCCCGCCGTCGTCGCTCAGCCGGAACAGGTGCGCGAACGAGACCCCTGAGTCGGAGCCGGCCCCTGAGCCCCGGGCGGCCCCGGACCCGCTCGGCGGGGCCGGGGCGGCCCTCACGCGGTGGCCAGGGCGTCGGCGGACGAGACGAGCTGGCTCGCCAGCGCCCGGTAGCTGGCGGCCACGGCCGGCCACAGCAGCCGCGGCGCGATCCGGGTCGCCTCGGCGGCCATCCCCGCCTCCAGCCCCGGCTCGGTCAGGACCCGACGCAGCGCGGCGGCGATGGCGTCGGGATCCTGCCGTTCCACCAGCAGTCCGGCGCCGGAGGACAGCAGCTCGACGGCGTGCGGGAAGGCGGTCGAGATCACCGGCTTGCCCGCCGTGACCGCCTCGATCAGCACCCCGGAGGTGACCTGTTCGCGCGAGTCGTACGGCAGCAGCACGACGTCACACTGCGCGACCTGCGCGTGCAGCTCGACCGTCGTCAGGTAGCGGCCGTCGAAGTGCACGAATCCGCTGGCGCGGCTCTGGGCGCGTTCGACCAACCGCTGCCGGTATGCCTCGCCGTGCTGGGCCCTGACCTTCGGATGGGTCTCGCCGACGACGCGGTAGCGCGGCCGCGGGTGCAGGTCGCCCAGCTGGCCCATGGCGTCGATGGCCCACTCGATGCCCTTGCCCTCACCGAGCAGCCCCCAGGTCAGCACGGTCGGCGGCTGGTCGTGCCGGCGCAGCCGACCCCGACCCGAGACCGGGGAGGCTTCGGCGCCGTGCGGGATGACGACGATCCGTGACGGGTCGACCGCGTAGTGGGCGAGCAGTCGGTCGCGGGCGGTCTGGGTCATGGTGACCAGGACGCTGGAGTGCGCGGCGAGCTCCTCCAGGATCTCCCGCTGGGAGTCCGAGGGGGTCACCAGGACCGTGTGCAGCACCGTGATGGTCGGCACCCGAAGGGCGCGGACGACCTGCAGCACCTCACGGCCGTCCGGGCCCGGGAAGATGCCGTACTCGTGCTGGATGATCGCCACGTCGTGGGAGTTGAGCGCGGCGGCCGCGGTCTGGCCACCACCGAGGGATTCTCGGATCCAGAGCGAGTCGCCGGGTCCGTTGCCGTGCCGGGCGAGGGGCCGGCCGGGACGGACCTCGGCGGTGTCGACGACCCGGACCACGCTCACCCGCTCACCGGCCGCGGACAGGTGGCTGACCAGGGCGCGGCTGAAGCTGGCCAGACCGCACTGGGTGGGGGGATAGGTGCTCAGCACCCCGTAGGACGTGCTCACGTCGGAGACCTCTCTTTCGCTGTGGCGGGGTAAGGACCAGCCCTGGGGACGCGGGCCTCCGCGGTACTCACCGCTGGTCCCCCGCATGTCACCGGCCACGCTGCTGATCGGAACTTAGCACTGGGGTGTGTCGCCGATGTTTCGTCAGGAGCAGCGACGCAGGCTGCTGACGCTGACTGCTGACTGCGACACCAGCATGAGGGGTGGCGGCCAGGTCGTCGGGCTCAGCCGGACGCGGCGGCCTCAACCGGCGGCCAGCGCAGCGGTCGGGCTGGCCGTGGCGGCCCGGCGGGCGGGCAGCACCGAGGCGGCCGCGCCGGCGAGCACGCTCAGTGCCAGTACGACGAGGGTCGAGGTCACCGGTACCGCCAGGTGCAGGTCGCCCATCTCGGTCTGCCGGGTGACGGCGGCCGCGCCCAGGCTGCCGAAGACCACCCCGGCGGCTACGCCGATGACGGCGCCGACGAGAGCCAGCAGGACGGCCTCGACGGCCAGCATTCCGCGCAGCTGCCGTCGCTGCAGCCCGAGCGCACGCAGCAGCGCCGACTCGCGGGTGCGTTCGAGCACGGACAGGCCGAGGGTGTTGCCCACCCCGACCAGCGCGATCAGCGCCGCGACCGCGAGCAGCGCGGTGGCCACGTCCAGGACGGTGTCGAGCACCCCGCCGACCTCGGCGGCTTGCGGCAGCGAGCCGGCCACCACCAGCCCCGGTTGGGTCACGAGCGCCTTCCGTACCCCGGCGCTGATCTGCGCCGCCTGCCGCCGGTCGGCCGCGGCCGCCCACAGGCCGGCCGTCGGTGCGGTCGGGGCCAGTGCGGTCATCGTCGCGTCCGACACCACCACCTGGCCGGCGTCGGCCACGTCACTGGCGACCAGGACGACGCTCATCCGGTGCCCGCCGTACCGCAGCGCCAGCGGGTCTCCGGGGCGGAGCCCCAGGCCTTCGATCGTGGTGTGGTGGGCCAGCGCGGTTCGGTCGGTGAGCTGCGCCAGGCCGGCGGCCACCACCCGGTCGGCGCCGTCCCCCGGAGCGACGACCTGGAGCTGCTGCCTCTCCCCGGTCGAACCCGCGTCGCCGACGCCGGCGGTCACGATCCGGACGGGGCTGGTGGCGACGATGCCCGGCGTCGCGGCCACGGCCGCCTGGACGGTCGGGGAGAGCGGCCCGGAGGGGTTCGTCACGGTGAGGTCGACCGGGAACTGGGTGTCCAGGGCGGCGTCGGAGGTGCTGCGCAGGCTTGCGGCGCCGACCTGGAGGGTGACGATCAGCCCGACAGCGAGCATCAGGGCGGTCGCGGTGGCGGCCGCACGGCCGGGGTTCCGGGTGAGGTTCACCGCCCCGAGCCGGGCGACCGGGCTGAGGGGGTGGGTCAGCCGGCCGGCGATTCGTAGCAGCGGCGGGACGAAGGAGCCCGTCAGCGCGAGCACGCCGGTAGCGGCGAGGAAGGCACCCGCAGCGGTGAGCAGCACGATGTGGCTGGTCTGCTGCAGGGCCCAGCCGGCCAGCGCGGCACCCAGGCCCACGAGCAGTCCGCCGGCGACCAGCCGGAGCCGGCCGGTGCGCCGTACCGTGTCAGGTTCGGCTACCGGGCGGAGCGCGGCCAGTGGCGCCACCCGCGTCGCCCGCAGCACGGGGACCAGCGCCGCGAGGGCCGTGACGGCGGTGCCGCCGACGCCGACGACCAGCAGCCGGCCGTACGGCAGCACGAGCCCTGAGCTGATCGCCCCGCTGACCGTGCTGCCGAGGGCCGCGACCGCCACTCCGACGACGACACCGGCGACGGAGCCGAGGAGGCCGATCAGCAGCGCTTCGGTGAGCAGCCGGCGGCGGACCTGGGCGGTGGAGGCGCCGACGGCTCGCAGCAGCCCGATCTCCTGCCGTCGGGCGCCTAGGATGATGCCGTAGGTGTTGACGATGATGATCGAGCCGACCAGCAGGGCGATCGCGCCGAAGATCGTGACGAGATAGCCGAAGAGGTCCCGGACGCCGGTCGCCTGGGTGAGCGCGTCCGCACGCGCCTCGGCGGCGGTCTGGACCGTGGTCTGGGGACCGAGCAGCGTCTGCAGCCTTTCGGCGACCACGTCCGGGTCCGTCCCGGGATCGGTCCGTACCAGCAGCGTCGGATCGCCGCCGAGGTCGCGCTGGGCGCGGAAGAACGCGGCATCGACGGTCCCGGAGTCCCCCGGGTCGGCCAGCAGCAGGTGGCCCTCGTCGACGATCCCGCTCACCTGCAGCAGCCGGACGGCCCCGCGGCCGGCCTGGACGGTGAGCGTCGAGCCCACGTGCAAGCCGTAGTTGTCGGCGGTGACGGTGCTGACGGCGACCTGGTCGGCGCCGACCGGCCAGCCACCCGTGGTGAGCCGGGACCAGCGGAACTCCGGCCGGTCCGGCAGGGACTGCAGCCGGATCAGGCCCGGACCCTCCTCGCTGGTGAAGTCGACGTAGCCGTGGCTGGTGGTGGCGACCGCGGCCACACCCGGGACGGCGGCAACCGCTGCACTGCGGTCGCGGCCCCCCGGCAGGTTGACGAGGACATCGCTCGTCGAGGACTCGGCGGTGAGCCGACGACTGGCCGCCTGGGTCTCCGTCGCCACGAAGACGCCGCAGGCCACCAGGAAGGCCACGCTGATGGTGACGGCCAGCCCGACCGCGACCAGCCGGGTCGGGTGAGCGCGCAGCTCGGCCCAGGCACCACGAGGGCCGAAGGTGCGACGCACGGGTCAGTCCCCCAGCCGCTGCAGCGCACCGAGCAGCGCGGCCGCATCGGGCCGGTCGAGGTCATCGACCAGTCGGCCGTCGCTCAGCAGCAGGGCGCGGTCCGCGTAGCCGGCGGCCACCGGGTCGTGCGTGACCAGGACGACGGTCTGGGACAGCTCGGTGCTGGCCCTCCGCAGCAGGGCGAGCAGCTGGTGGCCGGTACGGGAGTCGAGCGCCCCGGTCGGCTCGTCGGCGAAGACCACCTCGGGCCGGGTGATCAGGGCCCGCCCGATCGCCACCCGCTGCTGCTGGCCACCGGACAGCTCGCTGGGGCGGTGGGTCAGCCGGTCACCGAGACCGAGCGAGCCGACACACTCCTCGAACCAGGCCGGGTCGACCCGACGGCCGGCCAGCTCGAGCGGCAGCAGGATGTTCTGCTCGGCGGTCAGGGTCGGGAGCAGGTTGAAGGCCTGGAAGACGAAGCCCACCTGGTCGCGGCGCACCCGGGTCAGCTCGCGGTCACCCAAGGCGGTGATCTCCTGATGGCCGAGGAACACCTGGCCCTCGGTGACGGTGTCCAGCCCCGCCAGGCAGTGCATCAGGGTGGACTTGCCCGAGCCCGACGGACCCATCACGGCGGTGAGCTGACCGCGGCCGATGGCCACGCTGATCCCGTCCAGGGCTCGGACCGTGGTGCTGCCGCTGCCGTACGCCTTGACCAGGCCCAGCGCGCGGACGGCGACGCCACGGCTGCCGGCCGGGGCCGGAGCGGGAGGTTCGGGAGCGAGCGAGGTACGCACGAGGAGCCTTTCGGTCGGGGTCGTCCTCACCCTAGGAACGGGGGCCGACCTCCCGCGTCGGAGCGCGGACCCGCCTGCCTCAGACCCTGGTCTGACCCCCCGGATCCCGAGTTGTCAGCGTTGGTGGTCGCTCGGGCGACCACTGACGCTGACACGTCAGCGGTCGACGACGCCGGTCTCGTACGCGAAGAGCACCAGCCCGACCCGGTCGCGGATGCCGAGCTTGGCCAGCAGCCGGCCGATGTGGGTCTTGACGGTGCCCTCGGCGAGGTAGAGGTGGGCGCCGATCTCGGCGTTGCTCGACCCGGCGGCGATCTCGGACAGGACCTCGAGCTCCCGGCTGGTCAACAGTGCGAGCCGCGGGTCGGGTGCGGTGTGGTTCGGCCGGCCGGGCAGGGTCGGCACCACCTGGGCCAGCAGCCGGCGGGTCGCACTCGGGGCGACCACGGCGTCGCCGGCGGCGACGTTGCGGATGGCGGTCAACAGCTCGGGGGGCCGCGCGTCCTTGAGCAGGAAGCCGCTGGCGCCGGCCTTGAGCGCGGCGAACACGTACTCGTCGAGGTCGAACGTCGTCAGCACGAGCACCCGGGCCTCGCTGCCGGAGGCGGCCAGTCGTCGGGTCGCCTCCACCCCGTCCATCCGGGGCATCCGGATGTCCATCAGCACGACGTCGGCGGCCGTCCGGGCCAGCGCCTGCACCGCGTCCTGACCGTCGGCGGCCTCGCCCACCACCACCAGGTCGTCCTCGGCCTCGATCAGCATCCGGAACCCGCCGCGGACGAGCGCCTGGTCGTCGACCAGGAAGACCCGGATCGGGTTCACCGGACGACCGAGGCGGGCAGCGGCCCGAGCGACACGGTCGGCTCGGCGAGCAGCGGCAGCGACGCCCGGACGCAGAAGCCGCCGGTCGGACGCGGGCTCGCGTGCAGCACGCCCCCGTGCAGGGCCACCCGTTCGGCCATCCCCTGCAGCCCGTGACCCTCGCCGTCGGAGGGGACTGCCGCCCCGCTGCCGGAGTCGGTCACCTCGATCTCGACCGTGGTGGCGGTGAACGCGAGCGTCACCCGGGCGGTGGCCGTGGCGCCGCCGTGCTTGAGCACGTTGGTCAGCGACTCCTGCACGATCCGGTACGCCGTCAGGCCGAGTGCCTGGCTGACCAGCGGCGCCTCCCCGAAGACCACCAGCTCGGCGGTGTCGCTGGTCCGGCGGACGAGCTCGGGGATCTCGGCCAGCCCGGGGGTGGGGACGTAGCTGGTCTGCTCGTGCTCGCTCCGGCCGCTGCGCAGCAGGCCCACCATCCGGCGCATCTCCTCCAGCGCCGTCCGGGCGGTCTCGGCGATCGTGCCGAGCACCTCACCCGCCTGTTCGGGATGCTTGGCCGCCAGGGCCCGGCCACCTTCGGCCTGGACGACGATGACCGACAGCGAGTGGGCGACGATGTCGTGCAGCTCGCGGGCGATCCGGTTGCGTTCGTCGACCGCGGCGACGGCCGCCCGCTGTTCCTGTTCGGCCAGGGTGAGGCGGGACCGTTCGAGGGCCGACTGACGTCGCTCGCGGGTGTTCTCGAGCCCTTCCCGCCGCCGCCGGCCCACCAGGTAGGCCGCGAGCACGATGCCCGCACAGCCGGTCACCCCCATCGCGAAGTAGATGAGCGCGGTGGTCGTCGGCCCCACCCGGAGGGCCCAGCGGGTGGGCCCCAGCAACGCCCCGGCGAGGCCCAGCCCGAGCGCAGCCCGGCCGATCCGAGCGTCGGCCCAGCGCGCGCTGCTGTAGACGATCATCGGTACCACGACGATCCCGACCAAGGGGAATTCGTAGGCGACCAGCTGACCCAGGGCACCCACAGTCGCGACGACCAGGGCGGCGGTGGGCAGGATGCGCCGCATCATCAGTGCGCTGACGAGGACGATGCTGGTCGCCAACGACTCGATCCGGTCGCCGACGTAGGGGGTCGTGACGACCAACCCGACGACGACCGCCAGGGCGAAGTCGAAGCGGAAGTGGAGGTCGTCGACGGCGGTCATGGCGTCGTCAGCCTAGGACGCCGGCAGCCCCGGCAGATCGGCCTGCAGTCTGATCTCCGACCGGGCGGGCGAGGCGATTAGGCTGCGGCCATGAACTGGAAGCTGCTGATGGCCGTCGGAGCCGCTGTGGGCGGCGTGTGGTGGGCGGCCAGTCGCCGGGTCCGTGCCGACGCGGCCGAGGCCGACCTGTGGGCCGAGGCGACCGACCCCGTTCCGCGGGCCTGAGCCGGCGTCAGCGAGTCCGGTTCTGGTCCTCGACCTGGTCGACCAGCCGCTGGGCGATGTCGCGCAGCTTGGTGTTCGTCCGCTGGGACGTGTGCACGAGCAGCGCGAAGGCGCGCTCTGAGCTGAGGCCGTCGCGCTGCATCAGGATCCCGACGGCCTGACCGATCACCATCCGGGTCTGCAAGGCCGCGGCCGACTGGGCGTCCAGCTCGGTGTGGCCTGCTTGCCGCCTCTGGGTGCGCGGGACCGGGGCATCGAAGACGGTGTCGGCCGATGCTGTTGCTAGCCACTCCACTGCTGCCTCCCCAGAGGTGCCGCTCGTTGTCGGCGGCCTCACCGCCGAGCATCGAGTTTATTCCCGTGGTCGGTCGAGGCCGGATGCACCCGTTTTTACGCGGCCGTGACCTGGCGAAACCGAACTGAAACGCACGCGTCGTTCAATGCGACGGCGGGGCGACGCGGCCCGTGGTGGTGGACGGCGACATCACTTGGCGCAAGGGTGGGGACATGAGCGACGTGAGCACGATCCGAGCGGCTATCACCCAGGCGACCTGGACCGGTGACAAGGCCTCGATGCTGGACCTGCACGAGAAGTTCGCCCGAGACGCCAAGGCGGCGGGCGCCCAGGTCATCTGCTTCCAGGAGCTGTTCTACGGCCCGTACTTCGGGATCACCGAGGACGCCAGGTACTACGACTACGCCGAGCCCGCCGACGGGCCGATCGTGCAGCGCTTTGCTGCCCTGGCCGCCGAGCTGGGGCTGGTGACGGTGCTGCCGATCTACGAGGAGGACCAGCCCGGCGTCTACTACAACACCGCGGTGGTGGTGGACGCGGACGGCACGATCCTCGGCAAGTACCGCAAGCACCACATCCCCCACCTGGAGAAGTTCTGGGAGAAGTTCTACTTCCGGCCGGGCAACCTCGGCTACCCGGTCTTTCAGACCGCCGTCGGGCCCATCGGGGTCTACATCTGCTACGACCGGCACTTCCCGGAGGGCTGGCGCGAGCTCGGCCTCAACGGTGCCCAGATCGTCTTCAACCCGAACGCCACCAAGCCCGGACTGTCCAACCGGCTGTGGGAGATCGAGCAACCCGCCGCCGCCGCGGCCAACGGCTACTTCGTCGCCGCGGCCAACCGGGTCGGCCGTGAGGACAACGAGTACGGCGAGCTCGCCGTCACCTTCTACGGCTCCAGCCAGTTCGTGGACCCCCAAGGCAACCTGATCGGCGCGATGGGCAGCCCCGACCACGAAGAACTGGTGATCCGGGACCTCGACCTCGGCATGATCCGCGAAGTCCGCAACGCCTGGCAGTTCTACCGTGACCGCCGGCCCGAGTCCTACACGTCGATCCCGAAGCCATGAATCGCTTGTCGGCTGCGAGCGAGTGAGGAAGACAGGGTCTTGAGCGCGATCGCACGAGCAGGGAGCACACAGAGATGAAGACTCTGGTCAAGAACGGGACGGTCGTCAACGCCACCGGTACGGCCAACGCCGACGTGCTGATCGACGGCGAGACGATCGCCGCCGTCCTGGCGCCGGGCTCCACCCTGCTGGGATTTGATCTTGAGGGCGCCTGCGACCAGGTGGTCGACGCGACAGGCAAGTACGTGATCCCCGGCGGGATCGACGCGCACACCCACATGGAGATGCCCTTCGGGGGCACGTTCGCCAGCGACACCTTCGAGACCGGGACGCGCGCAGCGGCCTGGGGCGGGACGACGTCGATCATCGACTTCGTCGTCCAGTACGCCGGTGAGAACGTCCTCGACCAGTACCACCTCTGGCACGAGAAGGCCGCGGGCAACTGCGCGATCGACTACGGCTTCCACCAGATCCTGTCCGACGTCGACGACGACTCGTTGAAGGCGATGGACGAGCTGATCTCCGAAGGCGTGACCAGCTTCAAGCTCTTCATGGCCTACAAGGGCGTCTTCCTCTCCGATGACGGCCAGATCCTCCGCACCATGCAGAAGGCCGCGGAGAACGGCTCGATGATCATGATGCACGCCGAGAACGGCGCCATGATCGACGTGCTGGTGAGCCAGTTGATCTCCGAGGGCAAGACGGGTCCCTACTGGCACGGGATTTCCCGGCCCTGGCAGGCCGAGGAGGAGGCGACGCACCGGGCGATCATGATCGCCAACCTCACCGGCGCCCCGCTCTACGTGGTGCACGTCAGCGCCAAGCAGGCGGTCGCCCAGATCGCCGCCGCCCGCGACGCCGGCCAGAACGTGTTCGGCGAGACCTGTCCGCAGTACCTGTACCTCTCGTTGGAGGAGCAGCTCGGGGCCAAAGGCCCCGAGTGGGGCGACTTCGAGGGCGCCAAGTGGGTCTGCTCGACGCCGTTGCGGTCGCGCGCCGAGGGCCACCAGGACCACATGTGGCAGGCGCTGCGCACCAACGACATCCAGATGGTCAGCACCGACCACTGCCCGTTCTGCATGAAGGACCAGAAAGAGATGGGGATCGGCAGCTTTGCCAAGATCCCCAACGGCATCGGCTCGGTCGAGCACCGGATGGACCTGATGTACCAGGGCGTGGCGACCGGCCGGATCAGCCTCGAACGCTGGGTCGAGCTCACCTCGACCACGCCGGCCCGGATGTTCGGGCTGTACGGCCGCAAGGGCGTGATCCAGCCCGGCGCGGACGGGGACGTGGTGGTCTACGACCCGAACGGCCACACGTCCATCGGTCTGAACAAGACCCACCACATGAACATGGACTACTCCGCCTGGGAGGGCTTCGAGATCGACGGTCACGTCGACACGGTCATCTCCCGCGGGACGGTCGTGGTCGACGACGGCAGCTACGTCGGCACCAAGAGTCACGGCCAGTACGTCAAGCGCGGGTTGTCCCAGTACCTGACATGAGGAGTTCCATGCCTGACCACCGCCTGATTGCGCGCCGCCGAGCAGAGGAGGAGCGAGACAAGGCGTTCTTTCCTTGTCGAGCGACGAGGATGTCGGCGGATCAGAGCGCAATCTGCGCCCGAGCGAAGCGAGGGCAGTAGATATGGAATTCGGTGTCGTTCTTCAGACCAACCCGCCCGCACAACGGACGGTGCAGCTCGCGCAGCTGAGCGAGGCGCACGGCTTCGACTACCTGTGGACGTTCGACAGTCACCTGCTGTGGCAGGAGCCGTACGTCATCTACAGCCAGATCCTCGACCGGACGGCGCGGATCAAGGTCGGTCCGATGGTCACCAACCCGGCCACCCGCGACTGGACGGTGACGGCCTCGGTCTTCGCCACCCTGAACGAGATGTACGGCAACCGCACGGTCTGCGGCATCGGCCGGGGCGACTCGGCCGTCCGGGTCACCAACGGCAAGCCGTCGACGTTGAAGGAGGTGCGGGAGGCGACCCACGTCATCCGCGAGCTGGCGAACTGCCGGGCGGTCGACTACAAGGGCACGTCCCTGCAGTTCCCGTGGGCGCGGACCTCCTCGCTCGAGGTGTGGGTCGCCGCGTACGGACCGCTGGCCTTGAAAGCCGCGGGCGAGGTCGGCGACGGCTTCATCCTGCAGCTCGCCGACGTCGACATCGCCGCCTGGATGATCGAGGCCGTCCGGACCGCCGCCAGCAACGCCGGCCGCGACCCGATGGCGCTCACCTTCTGTGTCGCCGCCCCGATGTACGTGGGCGACGACGTGGCGCACCAACGCGACCAGTGCCGTTGGTTCGGCGGCATGGTGGGCAACCATGTCGCCGACATCGTGGCCAAGTACGGCGACACGGCTGCGGTGCCCCAGGCCTTGACCGACTACATCAAGAACCGGCAGGGCTACGACTACAACGAGCACGGCCGGGCGGGCAACACCCACACCGACTTCGTGCCGGACGAGATCATCGACCGCTTCTGCCTGCTCGGTCCGGCCGAGGCGCACATCGCCAAGCTCGAGCAGCTCAAGGCGATCGGCTGCGACCAGTTCGCCGGCTACCTGCAGCACGACCAGAAGGAAGAAACGCTGCGCGTCTACGGCGAGACGATCATCCCGGCCCTCCGCGACCACGTGACCGCCCGTTCGTGAACCGGTTGCGGGGGATCGGACTGGGGCTGCTCGGGATCATCGCCCTGCTCGCGCTCTGGGAGCTCTACAAGGCGGTCGGTCCTGCGACGGGCGTGCTGGTCGGGGACCGGGCCGTGCTCCCGCGCACGACCGACCGGGCCATGCCGCACGTCTGGGACATGGTCACCCGGTTGACCGGTCCGACGGTCGGCCGGCGCGGCGACCCGCTGTGGATCTCGGTGCTGCACGCCTGCCTGTTCTCGCTCAAGATCGCGGCCACCGGGTGGGTGATCGGCGTGGTCGTCGGCATCGGGCTCGCCCTGGCCATGCAACGCCTGCGGCTGGCCGAGGCCGCGATCCTGCCCTGGATCGTGCTGAGCCAGACCGTGCCGCTGATCGCCATCGCGCCGCTGGTCCGACGCTGGGGATCTCAGATCCACGTCGGCAGCTTCACGTGGAGCAGTGAGAACTCGGTCGCCGTGATCGCGGCCTACCTGGCCTTCTTCCCGGTCGCGGTCGGCGCGCTGCGCGGGCTCAAGTCTCCCGACGCCACTCACGTCGACCTGCTGCGCACGTACGGAGTGGGCTGGTGGCGCACGCTGCTCAGCCTGCGGCTGCCCGCCTCGGTGCCGTACCTACTGCCCGCGCTACGCCTGGCCGCCGCCTCCGCGGTGATCGGGACGGTCGTGGCCGAGGTCTCGATCGGTCTCCGTGGCGGCATCGGCCGGATGGTGATCGAGTACGCCCAGGCCGCGGGTGGCGACCCGGCCAAGCCCTGGGCGCCCATCTTCGGCGCCGTCGCCGTCGGGCTGATCGCGGCTGGCTGCGTCTGGTTGCTCGGGCTCGCGCTACGCCCGTACCGTCGCTCGGAGGTGACGGTATGAGCTCGGCCATCACCCTCCCGGAGCCCGGGCCTTCGACAGGCTCAGGGAACGAGGCCGTCCGGGCCCGCGGGCTGAACCGGGTGTTCGCCGCGAAGCGCGGGCCGGGTGTGCAGGCGCTGGCTGATGTGGACCTCGACGTGGCGCCGGGGGAGTTTGTCTCCCTGATCGGGCCGAGCGGCTGCGGCAAGAGCACCCTGCTGCGGCTGATCGCCGACCTGGACTCACCGACGTCGGGTGAGCTGACCGTGTTCGGCAAGTCGGCCCGCCAGGCCCGGCTCGACCAGGACTACGGCATCGCGTTCCAGCAGGCCGGGCTGTTGCCCTGGCGGACGGTCTCGGCCAACATCGAGCTGCCGCTCAAGCTGCACGGTGCTGACCGGACGACGCGGCGAACCCGGGTGGCGGAGCTGATCGAGCTGATCGGGCTGCGGGACTTCGCCGGCTCCTATCCCGACCAGCTGTCCGGCGGCATGCAGCAGCGGGTGGCGATCGCCCGTGCGCTGGCCGAGAGCCCGCGGCTGCTGCTGATGGACGAGCCGTTCGGCGCCCTCGACGAGATGACCCGCGAGCGGATGCAGGACGAGCTGGTGCGGATCGCCGCCGAGACCGAGGCGGCCGTCGTCTTCGTCACCCACTCGATCCCCGAGGCGGTGTTCCTCTCCGACCGGGTCGTGGTGATGTCGCCGCGGCCGGGCCGGATCGCCGACACGGTCGCGGTCAACGTGGCCGCCGCCGCGCGCGACGACGCCCTCCGTGAGGACGACACCTTCTTCCGCTCCGTCGCCGCGGTCCGGGAGGCGCTGCACGGCGTCCCCACGGGCGGGGTACGCGGGGTGGAGAACCGGTGAGCGCCGTCGCCGACGCGGGTACGGCCGCCGGCCTCACGGTCCCCCGGCGGGTGCTGGCCCGCGGGTCGGGCGCCCGGACGGTGCTCGCGCCGGTCGTCTTCGGGCTGGTGTTCCTCGGGCTGTGGCAGCTGCTGGTCACCGCGCTGGACGTCGACCCCTTCCTGGTGCCGGCGCCGAGCGCCATCGGCGCGGAGTTCCTCGACAACGCCGGCTCGGTGCTCGCCGGGTCGCTCACCACCGGCGCCAACGCCCTGATCGGCCTGCTGGTCGGCACCGTCATCGGGGTGCTCGCCGCGGTGGTGGCCAGCCTGTGGCGGACCGCCGACGCGCTCGCGGCCCCGCTGGTCGCCGCACTGTCGGTGATGCCGATCGTCGCCCTCGCGCCGGTGCTCTACACGATGTACGGCGCCGGGGTGGAGACCTCGCGGCAGCTCGTCGCCGCCCTCGCCGTGCTCATCCCGGTCTACGTCAACACCCTCCGCGGGCTACGCCAGGTGCGGCCCGTGCACCGGGACCTGATGCGTGCGTACGCCGCGACCCCCCGCCAGCAGCAGCTGGCCGTCACCTTGCCGACCGCGGCGCCGTACCTGTTCACCGGACTACGGATCGCGTCGTCGCTGGCCGTCATCTCGGCCCTCGTCGCCGAGTACTTCGGCGGCCCGGTCGGCGGCCTCGGCGGCTCGATCACCGACGCCGCCTCCCGCAGCAACTATCCGCTGGCCTGGGCCTACGTCCTCGGCTCGATCCTGCTCGGTCTCGTCTTCTACTGCGCCGCGCTCGCCGTCGAGTCGTGGTCGTCCCGCCACCGACCGTCCTGACCCACCTCACCGCCCTCACCAGGAGAACCCATGACCCCGAAGCTCTTCACCCGCCGCGCGGCCCTCGGCCTCGCCGCCAGCGCCGTGGCGGTCACGGCCGTCGCCTGCAGCAGCGACAACGGCTCGTCGGGGACCCCCTCGACGAGCGGTAGCGGCAGTGCCAGCACGCCGACCGTTCCCGTCAAGCTGCAGCTGCAGTGGGTGGCCCAGGCCCAGTTCGCGGGCTACTACGCCGCGATCGACCAGGGCTACTACACCGCCGAGGGCCTCGACGTGACGATCGTCGAGGGCGGCGCGGACATCGTGCCGCAGGACGTGCTGTCCACCGGCGACGTCGACTACGCGATCTCGTGGGTGCCTAAGGTGCTGGGCTCGATCGAGAAGGGCGCCAAGATCACCAACGTCGCGCAGATCTTCGAGCGCAGCGGCACCACCCAGATCTCGTTCAAGACGAAGAACATCACCTCCCCCGACCAGTTCGCCGGCAAGAACATCGGCAGCTGGGGCTTCGGCAACGAGTGGGAGCTGTTCGCGGGCATGCAGAAGGACGGCGTCGAGGTCTCCGCGGTCAAGCTGGTCAAGCAGGCCTTCGACATGAACGGCTTCCTGGCCGGCGACATCGACGCGGCCCAGGCGATGACCTACAACGAGTACGCGCAGGTGCTCGAGACGACGAACCCTGACACCGGCAAGCTCTACACCGCCGACGAGCTGAACGTCATCAATTGGAACGACGTGGGCACCGCGATGCTGCAGGACGCCATCTGGGCCAACTCCGAGAAACTGTCCGACGCCGCGTACGCCGAGCAGACGACCAAGTTCATCAAGGCCTCCATCAAGGGCTGGATCTACGCCCGGGACAACCCTGACAAGGCTGCGGAGATCGTCACGGCGGCCGGCTCGCAGCTGGGCGTGAGCCACCAGCTCTGGCAGACCAACGAGGTCAACAAGCTGATCTGGCCCTCCACCAGCGGCATCGGCTCGATCAGCGACACCGCGTGGAAGCAGACCGTCGACATCGCCATGGGCACCAAGAACGAGACCGGCGCGACGATCATCACCAAGGCGCCGCCGGAGACCGCCAAGAACACGACCTACCTCGACGCCGCGCTCAAGCAGCTGCGCGACGAGGGCGTGGACGTCGACGGCAAGAGCTTCGCGCCCCTGACCGTCGAGCTCCAAGAGGGCGGCGCCTGAGCCGCGGGCTCCTCGCGCTGATCGATCCTGACGCGACTATGCGTCAAGATCGTTCGCCGTGAGCACCGTTCATTCGGATCACAGTCAACGCTATCGGGGTCAAGGCAGCATCGGTGTGCTCGCGGCCATCCTTGTGGCCACCGTCGATCCCGGGATTGGCGTTCTATGGCGTTTTGGAGTGCTGCTGTTGCTGACCGGGCCGGCAGCGCTGACCTTCTACCTGACTCTTGGCTGTGCTGTCGTCCTCGTGGGTCTCTGCGTTCCCGCCCGTCACCGAACGATCTATCGGAAGGTCCGATCTGGCCCCGAGCTTGCCCACCCGATGATGACTCCGGCGCCCATAGCGCCGCCTGGCTGGTACCCAACTCCGGGCGGACAGCGGTACTAGGACGGCCAGAGGTGGGCCTGACCGCGAGCGGGTGCCGGTCCGGGACTTCGCGCTAATTTTAGAGGCATGCGGATCAGTGAAGCCTTGGCGGCAGCGCGGGCCAACCAGCAGTCAGTGCTTACCACCATGCGCCGAGACGGGCTGCCTCAGCTCTCCAACGTGGTGCACGGGGTGGACGACCAGGGCGTGATCCGGGTCTCCACGACGGCGGACCGAGCGAAGTACGCGAACCTACGCCGCCGGCCGTGGGCCGCGCTCAAGGTCGACGGCGCGTCCTTCTGGTCCTACGCGGTGCTCGAGGGTGACGTGACCTTGTCGGCGGTGGCGGAGACGCCCGACGACGCCGCAGTCGAGGAGCTGGTCGGGCTCTACCGCGCCCTGTCTGGCGAGCACGAGGACTGGGCCGAGTACCGAGACGCGATGGTCACCCACCGTCGGGTCGTCGTCCGGCTCCACCCGACGCGGGCGTACGGCATGCTCCGCTGACCGGTGACGCCGTTGGCCTACGGATGGCAGGCTGGCGGCATGACCGTGATCGTGGTGGGGGCCGGAATCTCTGGAGTGGCAGCGGCACGCACGCTCGCCGGGGCGGGTGTGCCGGTGGTGGTGCTCGACCGGGGGCGCGCGATCGGGGGTCGGATGGCCAGTCGGCGGCCCGACGGTCGGGTCGTCGACACCGGCGCCTCCTACTTCACCGTCTCGGACCCGGCGTTCGACGAGGTCGTCCAGGACTGGCGGCGGCGCGGCCTCGCCCGACCCTGGACCGACACCTTCTCCGTGGCCGGGGACGGTGAGCTGACGCCCAAGTCCGGACCGATGCGCTGGGCCGCGAACGGGGGGTTGCGCAGCCTGGTCGAGGACCTGGCGACCGGCCTCGAGCTGCGCCAGGTCAGCGTCGAGTCGGTCGAGCCAGGCGTGGAAGGCGCGGGCCTGGTGGTGGACGGCGAGGCCGCCGAGGCGGTCGTCCTGGCCATGCCCGACCCGCAGGCCCGGCGGTTGCTGCCGCCTGAGCTGACCGCCGAGCTGGCTGCGCTGACCGACCCGTTCGAGCCGGTGCTCGCCCTGACGGCCCGCTGGGCGGAGGCCAGCTGGCCGGCCTTCGACGGCGCGTTCGTCTCCGGCGACCCGATCCTGTCCTGGATCGCCGACGACGGGCGGCGGCGCGACGACTTCGCCCCCGTCCTGGTGGCCCACTCCACGCCGGAGTTCGCCGCCGAGCACCTGGGCGCCCCCGACGAAGCAGCACCGCTGATGGCGCTGGCCGTCCGCGACGTGCTCGGCATCGCCGCCGAGCCGACATCGACGGCGGTGCAGCGCTGGTCCTTCGCCCGGCCGGCCGGTCGGCGGGAGCAGACCTACTGGCTCGGTGAGCACCGGATCGGCTTCTGCGGAGACTCCTGGTCGGACAAGCCGCGGGTCGAGGCCGCGTACCTGTCCGGGATGGCGCTGGGCCGCGCCGTCGCCGACCAGCTCAGCTGATCAGCGGCCGCGCCCGGACCGTCGGCCGGGCGGACGCTTGGCGCGGAGGCTCGGCCGAGGAGGCTCCGGCGGGGGCGCCGCCGCCGGTCGGGCGGTCCGCGAGCTGTTCAGCGTCCGTCCCCGGACGATGCCGATGAACTCCTCGATCATCTCGTGCGGGTTCTCCCGCAGCCAGGCGAGCGCGATCTGGGTCGGTGGCGCGTCCGACACCGGACGGTAGACGAGGTCGCGCCGGCTGAACGAGCGGGCGATCGAGTGCGGCACGACCACGACCCCGGCGCCGCCCGCCACCAGGTCGATCGCCTCGGCCGCCGTGAACCCGTCCAGCACGTTCTCGTCCTCGAGGTCGGCCAGCGACACCTCGTCGTACAGCGACGCCGGATGGTCGCGCAGGACGACGACCACCGCGACCTCCTCGTACAGCGGGATGACGTGCAGCCGCGCGTCCGAGAGCGGCAGCCGGACGAAGCACATGTCGACCTGTTCCTGGTCGAGCGCCGTCCGCTGGTCGGCCTCGTCGACGTCGAGGATCTCCAGACCGAGACGGGGAAAGCGCTCGGCCCAGACCCGTCGCCACTTGGTGAGGGTCACGCCAGGGACGTGCCCCACCCGCAGCACCGGGACGGCGCGGCGCTCGTCGGCGACCGCGGGGGGAGGGTTCGTCACCCGCGCAGGCTACGCCGATCGCTACCCTGGGGCCGTGAGCCAGACCCTGAAGCCCATCACCGCGGCGAGCAAGCTCGGCGTCCACCTGCCGGCGACGCCCGAGGAGTTCCAGCACGCGGCGCTCACCCGGGACGAGCTCGAGGCGCTCCGCGCCGACCCGCCGGCCTGGCTGGTCGAGCTCCGGCGTAACGGGCCCTTCCCGCGCGACGTGGTGGCGCAGAAGCTCGGCATCTCCCGCGCCGGGCTCGCCCGCGCCGGCGTCCCCGACGCCATGGACGCCGACCAGATCGGCACCCTGCTCGCCGACCCGCCGCCCTGGCTGCTGAAGGAACGCCGCAGCTACGCCGCCGTGGTCGCCGAGAAGGAGCGGGTCAAGGCCCAGCACGCCGGCTGACCCGTCCCGACTGGGCCAGGTGACGCTGGGTCGGGCCCCGCCCGGAGGTCTCACCGTCACTTCACAGCCTTGCGGCGCACGTCACACGCGCTCGCGCAGCTGTGAAGTGACCCTTGGGGCTGTGAAGTGACGGACAGACCTGGCCGCGGGAGGGGGGAAAGGCTGGCAAGGCCTGCGACCGGGCGGACCTCAGACGACCGGGGCGGCCTCGTTGTGGGCGCCGCCGACCTGGTCAGCCTTCGCCCCGCCGGCCTCGAGCGAGCTGCCGGCGGGCAGCTCGTTGTGGCCGCCGAACTGCTGGCGCATGGCCGAGAGGACCTGGTTGGCGAAGTGGTCCTCGCCGCGGGAGGCGAACCGCTCGAAGAGCGAGGAGGCCAGGACGGGGACGGGTACGCCGATGTCGATGGCGGCCTTCACCGTCCAGCGGCCCTCGCCGGAGTCCGACACCCGACCGGCGAGCCCGTCCAGCGTCGGGTTGGCCTGCAGGGCGGCGGCGGTGAGGTCGAGCAGCCAGGAGGAGATGACCGACCCGCGGCGCCACAGCTCGGTGACCTTTGCGGTGTCGATGTCGAACTGGTAGTACTCCGGCTCCTCGAGCGGGGCGACCTCGGCGGAGTGCTCACCGGAGGCGATGCCCGCGTCGGCGTTGTCGAGGATGTTCAGCCCCTCGGCGAAGGCGGCCATGATGCCGTACTCGATGCCGTTGTGGACCATCTTGACGAAGTGGCCGGCACCAGAGGGCCCGCAGTGCAGGTAGCCCTGCTCCTCCGCGGCCAGCTCGCCCTCGCGTCCGGGGGTCCGTTCGACCTCGCCCGGCCCGGGTGCGATGGTCTTCAGGATCGGGTCGATCAGGCTGACGGCCTCGTCGTCGCCGCCGACCATCATGCAGTAGCCACGCTCGAGGCCGAAGACGCCGCCACTGGTACCGATGTCGACGTAGTGGATGCCCTGTTCCCGCAGCTTGGCGGCCCGCCGGACGTCGTCGTGATAGTTGGAGTTGCCGCCGTCGATGATCACGTCGCCGTCGTCGAGCAGCGCCGCGAGCGCCTCCACGGTCTTGCCGGTGATCCCGGCCGGGATCATCACCCAGGCCACCCGGGGACGCTCGAGCTTGGCCACGAACTCCTCGAGCGTGGGCGCGCCGGTGGCGCCCTCACCCTCCAGCTTGGCAATCGAGTCAGGGCTGACGTCGTACACGACGCAGTCGTGGCCGTCCCGCATCAGGCGGCGGACGATGTTGGCACCCATCCGGCCAAGACCGATCATTCCGAGCTGCATGGTGGCTCCCATCCTCGAGTGGGCTCGAACATAACAGAACGCGATGGCGGGCCAGCAGCGGCCGATCCGTGCTCGCGGCCTGTCGGTCGTCACCGGTCCGGACGGGCGCGGACGGCGGTGGGAACGCTTGCCGCCGGAGGCTGCGGAGCTAAGATCGTCCTGCGCGACTTGTCCACGTGCCGGACCTAATCCGAGGAGCCGAATGGCGACGACGTCAGCGGAGCTGGACCAGTTCCTGGCCGACCTCAACGTCCGGCGGCAACGGGTGATCACGCTGGTCGGAACCGAGGAGGGCACGGCCGGTCTGGTCGAGGAGCTGCTCGAGCTGAGCGAGCAGCTGCTGGTCGCGGACGAGGAGCTGCGCGTCCAGCAGGAAGAGCTCGAGAACACCCGGCGACGGCTGGACGGGCTGGCCCTGGAGTGGTCGGCCATGTTCGAGAGCTCATCAGCCGCGCTGGTGCTCACCGACCAGCACGGCGTCGTGCTGCAGGTCACTCGGGCCGCCGCGCAGCTCGTGCTGCAGCCCCCGTCCCGCCGGACGCCCCGGCCGATCGCCACCTGGTTCGAGGTCGCGGACCGCAGCCGGATCCGCGGACTGATCAGTCAGCGTGACCTGGGCCGACCACTGACCTTCTCCGGCGCCACCCTGCTGCGGTCCGACGGCAGCACGGTCGCCGTCGACGTCCGGGTGACCCCGACCAGCAGCAGTGCCCACGACCAGACGGTGCTGAGCTGGGAGCTGACGGTGGCCGACGGCTCGGCGCTGCGCCTGCTCGACCTGGACGCGCGCCCTGAGTCCGACCCTCGCGTCGCTCGTGGCCTGGCCGACGCCGTCCGCCGGCTCGACGGCATCCAGGGTCTGCCGGCGACGCTGACGGCCGCCGCCGAGGAGGCCGTACGGCTGGTGCCGGGCGCCGCCAGTGCCGTGGTGGTCGTCGCCCACCAGAGTCAGACCGAGGTGCTGGCCTCGACCGGCGACGGTCCGGCGGCTCTCGCAGGCAGCCTGGCGCTGCCGCTGGCCTTTCCGGGCTGCCCGACCGCTGAGCTGCGGGTGCACGCCGACCCGGACTGGTCCTGGAGCGCGGAGGCGACCGAGGTCGCCGAGCTGCTCGCCGTCCACCTGCGGGTCGCGGTCCGACGGGCGGTCCAGGAGGACAACCTGCGGCGTGCGGTCGAGAGCCGGCAGCTGATCGGCCAGGCGATCGGCCAGCTGGTCGAACGTCGCCGGATCACCACCGAGGCCGCTTTCGATGAGCTGACCCGCTGTTCGCAGCGGCGGAACGTCAAGCTGCGGGACGTGGCCCGGTTGGTCGTCGAGACCGGCCTGGATCCCGACCAGCTTCCGCTGACGTGAGCTCGTCGGCGCCGCCGACCGACACCTTCCGTGACGTCGTCCTCGTCGGTGCCTCCGCGGGCGGGGTCGAGAGCTTGCGCGCGTTCGTCGGCGCCCTGTCGGCGGACCTGCCCGCCGCGGTGGTCGTCGTGCTGCACCTCCCGCCCAGCGGGCCGACGGTGCTGCCCGCCATCTTGGCGCGGGCCGGTCGGCTGCCGGTCAGCCTGGCGGCGGCGGAGAGCCGGCTCACGCACGGCCGGATCGTGGTGGCTCCACCGGACCGGCACCTCGTGATCAGCGACGACCACGTGCTGAGCACCCGCGGTCCGCGGGAGAACGGGCACCGTCCGGCGGTCGACGCGCTCTTTCGCAGCGGCGCCCGCGCCTTGGGGCCGCGAGCCGTCGCGGTGGTGCTCTCCGGGGCCCTCGACGACGGGACGGCCGGCGCCTTGGCCGTGGCCGCCCGCGGGGGACTCGTCCTGGCCCAGGACCCGGAGGAGGCCGCCTATCCGAGCATGCCGCGCAGCATCATCGAGCACGGCGCCGTGCACACCGTCGGTACGGCGGCCGAGCTGGGCGCTCTCGTCGACCGCCTCTGCCGCACCCCGCTCGAAGCGAAGGTGCAGGCTGACTCGGAGCTGACCGAAGGCGAGCGGGACCCGACGACGTGTGGGGTCGACCGGCCAGGCCACCCGGCCGGCTTCGGTTGCCCGGAGTGCCACGGGTCGCTGTTCGAGGTCGAGGAGGGAGGCCTGCTGCGATTCCGCTGCCGGGTCGGCCACGCCTGGTCCTCGTACGGGCTGTTGTTGCAGCAGGGTGAGGCCATGGAGAACGCGCTCTGGATGGCGCTGCGCAGCCTGGAGGAGAAGGCGGCGCTCAGCCGCCAGCTGGCCGAGCGGGCTAGCGAACGGGGCAGCCTGCTGACCCGGGACCGGTTCCGCAACCAGGCTCGCGAGTCCGCGCGCTCGGCCGACCTCGTCCGGTCCCTGCTGGAGACGGGGCTGCCCTCAGAGCCCGACCTGGACACCGCGTTCGAGAGAGGCGACTGACATGCCCGACCTGGAAGAGGCGGCCGAGCCGCTCGAGGCTGACCCCGAAGGCGTGGGTGCCGACGCGGAGCGCCCGGACGGGGTGGGCCCAGACGGGGTGGGCCCAGACGGGGTGGGCCCAGACGGGGTGGGCCCAGACGGGGTGGGCCCAGACGGTGTGGTCGGGGAGGACGAGGCGATCGACCCGGCGTTCGAGGCGCTGCTGGGCCTGCTCAAGGACAGCCGGTCGTTCGACTTCACCGGCTACAAGCGGCCCAGCCTGATGCGTCGGGTCCGGCACCGGATGAGCGAGCTGGGCATGACCTCGTTCGAGGCGTACGCCGACGTGCTGCAGCTGCAGCCGGAGGAGTTCACCGCACTCTTCAACACCATCTTGATCAACGTCACCAGCTTTTTCCGCGACGCCGACGCCTGGGAGCACCTGCGGGACGTGCTGCTGCCGGCCCTGCTGCAGCGGCGGGAGTCCTCCTCGCTGCGGGTCTGGAGCGCCGGGTCGGCGGCCGGTCAGGAGGCGTACTCGATCGCGATGCTGCTGCACGAGGCGCTCGGCAACCGCTTCCGCGCCCGGGTCAAGATCTACGCGACCGACGTCGACGAAGAGGCGCTCAGCCATGCCCGCCAGGCCAGCTACACCGAGCGCGAGCTCGCCGGCGTCCCGCTGGAGTACCGCGAGCGCTACTTCGACACGGTGGGCGACCGCTTCGTGGTCGTCCCCGACCTGCGGCACAGCGTCATCTTCGGCCGTAACGACCTGACCCGCGACGCCCCGATCTCGCGGATCGACCTGCTGCTCTGTCGCAACACGTTGATGTACCTCAACGCCGAGACCCAGGACCGGGTGGTGAGCCGGCTCGGTTTTGCGCTGCGGCCGGACGGCGTCCTCTTCCTCGGCAAGGCCGAGATGCTGCTGAACCATTCCACGGTCTTCGAGGCCGTCGACCTCAAACGGCGCTTCTTCCGCCGGATGTCCTCCGACCTCCCCGACCGGCTGGGGCTCGGCGTCAAGCGGCGGAACTCGCCCGTGCAGGCGCCGGGGGATGCCGCCGGCCCGCTCGAACGCGAGATCGTGTTGACCAACCCGGTCGCGCAGATCGCGGTCGGTGCCGACGGTGCGCTCGCCATGGTCAACCACCTCGCCGCCGTCATGCTCGGCCTCACCGACCGCGACCTCGGTCGGCCCTTCCAGGACCTGGACGTCTCCTACCGCCCGCTCGAGCTGCGTGTCCCGCTGGCCCGGGTGACCGAGGAACGCACCTCGATGTGGCTGCGCGAGGTCGAGTGGCGCCGGTCCGGTCCAGAGCACCTCTACGTCGACGTGCACCTGGTCCCGCTGCTCGAAGCGGCGGGACGGGTGATCGGGGTGACCCTCAGCTTTTTCGACGTCACCCGCTTTCGTCAGCTGCAGGTCGAGGTGGAGGCCACCAACCGCCAGCTCGAGCTCGCCTACGAAGAGCTGCAGTCGACCAACGAAGAGCTGGAGACCACCAACGAGGAGCTGCAGAGCACGGTCGAGGAGCTGGAGACCACCAACGAGGAGCTGCAGTCGGCCAACGAAGAGCTGGAGACCATGAACGAGGAGCTGCAGTCGGCCAACGACGAGCTCCGGGTCACCAACGACGAGCTGCGGGTCCGGACGCTGCAGATCAGCAAGCTGAACGCCTTCACCCAGGGCATCCTGAGCAGCCTCGAGTCCGCGGTGATCGTGGTCGACCGGCTGCTGGTCGTCCAGGCGTGGACCCCGCGGTCCCACGAGCTGTGGGGGCTGCGCCGGGAGGAGACGATCGGGCAGTACCTGCTCAACCTCGACAGCGGGCTGCCGCTGGCCGAGCTGCACCCGTGGCTGCGGGCCGTGGTCAGCGGTCAGGAGGGCGCGGTGACGGGCCAGCACGTGCACGCGGTGAACCGCCGCGGCCGCCCCGTCGAGCTGCGGGTCTCGGTCAGCCCGTTGCTCGAGGGCGACGAGGTGAGTGGAGCCCTGGTGCTGATGGAGGACATCTCCGGCAGCGCCGAGTACCCGGCGACGGACGACCACTAGCTCCCACTAGCTCTCCACTGGCTCAGGGCGCGGTGGTCCGGAGGACCGTGGCGTCGCGCTCGGGGTCCGGCACCAGCGGCGTCCAGGCATGGGCCAGCTCGCGCAGCTGGTCGGCGCGTTGGGCGAGCTGCTCGGCCACCTGCAGGTGGGGCGTTCCCGGCGAGGCGTGGGGCACGGTCTCGTACAGGTAGCGCTGGAGCGCCGCCTCTTCCTCCAGGCCGGCCACGGCGCTCCAGATCTTGGCCTCCGAGGCGTCGGCCTGGGCGGCGGCCAGGGTCTGCGGACCGTAGTGGTGCCCGATGTGGCAGCGGAAGTAGCTGATCTGGTCCAGGTCGATCTGGGCCAGCGAGCCGCCGCACTCGGGGCACGACATCCGGGTCAGCCGGGACTCGGTCTGGGCGAGATAGTCGATGGCGAGGTGGTGCGCCATGGTGTCGGCCTCCTCGGCCGTCGTCGGGCTGGGAGTGGGTTTGGCCGCACGGTCGAGGGCCCGGGCGACCGCCTGGTCGACCGCCCGGGCGATGTCGTCCGCCCTGCTGGTGGTCGCCGCGGTCACGGCGTGCAGGGCGGCCAGCGGCATGCCCGAGAACTCGGCGTCGTCCGGGTCCTCCACCAGCACCTCACCGCCGGCGGCCGCGACCAGGGCCACCCCGACCGCGCCGTCGTCGAGGGCGCCGGAGAGCACCACCGCGACGCCGGCGGGTCCGATGGTCGAGGCCATGCTGGCGAAGAGGACGTCGACCGAGGGGCGATGGCGGTTGACCCGCGGGCCGCGGCTGAGGCTGACGGAGTCGGCGGCCGCGACCAGGTGAAAGCCGGGCGGGGCGACGTAGACCCGGGCCGGCCGGAGCGGCTCGCCGTCCCGCGCCCACGCGGCCGGCAACCGGCTGCGGCGGGAGAGGATCTCGGGCAGCCGGCTGTTCTGGGAGTCACCGAGGTGGACGGTCACCAGGACGGCGGCCGGGAACTGTGGTGGTAACCCCCGCACGAGGGCGAGCAGCGGGGTCAGGCTGCCGGCTGAGCCGCCGACCGCCAGCACCGCGGTCGGGGTCGAGCGGGACGGTTCTGCGCTCATCGGGTCGGGTCTCCTCCGCCGGCGTGGCCGCCGAGGCAGCCCATTGTGCCGACGCTGTTCGGCCCTCGCCGGCGACCCCGCCCCGCTGGCCGACGGCGACCTGTCCGCCGACGTGAGGGTGGCCGGGTCGCCGTCCCTGGCCGAGCTCAGCTGTTCACCCAGCTGAGGTCGGCGGCGGCGACCCGGCCACCAGTTCTGTGTCACCCGCTCGTTCAGTGCCGTACGGCGGTCGGGTCAGCTGCTGGGCAAGATCTTGTTCCACAGCGCCGAGATGGGTGCGGTAATGCTGGCCCCGAAGGCGGTCAACGCCACGATGACCGCGACCGCGACCAGCCCCGCCACCAGCCCGTAGTCGACGGCGGTCGCTCCGCGCTCGTTGCGGGGTTGAAGGTCGAGGCGGGCCCCGGCGACGTAGAGCAGGGCGCTCAGGTGTGCTGCGGCACGAGACATCGGGTGGGCTCCTCCGGCGGATGGTGAGGCCCTCCCCCAGGAGCCGTCCTGCTCGGCTCCGGCTGACGGGCGTCTGCGAGCAGCGTGTCAGATTCGCCGGCACAATCTAGAAAGAATCCGCATTTATCCCGCTTTCGGCTGCAGGTCGAGACGTTAGTCACGACCTTGTCGGGACTAACGTCCCGGGCGAATCAACGAATTCGCAGGGCCGAGGGGAGGGTCAGCCCGAAACGGCCGGAAAGGTGACGACGAAGGTGCTGCCGCCGCCGGGGGTGTCCTCGTAGGCCACCGTCCCGCCGTGCGCAGCCATCAGGCCCGACACGATCGACAGGCCCAGCCCGGTACCGCCCGAGCTGCGGGCCCGGCCGTAGTCGTCGCGGTAGAAGCGCTCGAACACCCGCTCGGCCGTCCCAGGTGCGAGGCCAGGGCCGTGGTCGGTGACCCGCAGCTCCACCCCGGCCGGGCCGACACCGATGACGAGATCGACCGGCGAGCCGGGCGGGGTGTAACGCAGCACGTTCGCCATCAGGTTGGCCAGGACCTGGCGGATCCGGGGCTCGTCGCCCGAGACGACGGGCGGCACGTCCAGCCACGGGGGCTCGGTCAGCGTGCTCAGCACGATCGGCCGTCCGGGCTCACGGGCCCGGGCGTCCACGACGGCGTCGGCGGCGACGGCGAGCAGGTCGACCGGTTGCCGGACCAGGTCGGGCCCGGAGTCGAGCCGCGCGAGCACCAGCAGGTCGTTGACCAGGTCGCCCATCCGGATGGACTCCGACTCGATCCGGTTCATCACCACGGCGATCTCGCTCGGGGTGGAGGCGACCCCCTGCCGGTACATCTCGGCGTGGCCGCGGATGGTGGCCAGCGGTGTCCGCAGCTCGTGGCTGGCGTCGGCCAGGAACTGCCGCAGCCGGTCCTCGGTCCGCACCCGTTCGTCGAAGCCCCGCTCGATCTGGCCCAGCATCGAGTTGAGCGACCCGGCCAGCCGGCCCACCTCGGTGTTCGGCGGCGGCGCCGCGATCCGTCGGGAGAGGTCCCCGCGGGCGATCGCGTCGGCGGTGTCCTCGATCTGGGTGAGCGGCCGCAGCCCCACCTTGACGACCATCAGGCCGCCGATCCCGGCGAGCACCAGGATCACCACCGACACCAGAGCCATCACGAGCTGGAGCCGGGCGATGACGTCGAAGGCGTCGGCCAGCGAGATCCCGACCACGACGTAGCCGTCGGTGGTCCGCAGCACCTGCACCCGCCACGGCGCGCCCCGGCCGGCACTCGGCACGGTCGACGGCTCCAGGCTGCTGGCCCGGGCGTCCAGACTGCCGGCCATGCCGGCGAAATCGGGGGTTCCGAGGGTGGTCGGCTGTTGCGGCAGTCGGCAGAGCTGGCGTCCCGAGCCGTCCAGCACGCCGATCGTGTAGTTCGTCGGCAGCTGCGGGGTCGCTCCGGACGGTCCGGCCACCAGGCCGCACAACGCCTCGGAGGTGGTGGCCCACTGGCCGTCCGCGGTCGTCCGCGGCGGTCCGCTGGTGAGCTGTTGGTCGATCCGCTGCAGCTGGTAGGACCTGGTCAGTCCGACGCCGGCGACGTCCGCGGCCGCGAGTCCTGCGGCGAGCAGCACGACGATCCCGATCACCAGCCGGGACCGCAGCGACAGCGCCGCCAGCCGCTGCTGGGCGCGCCGGCTCACCCGAGGGCCGTCATCGGTGCGCTCCCGGGACGCGCAGGCTGTAGCCGATGCCGCGGACCGTCTCGATCAACGGCGGGTCGATGATGTCGATCTTGCGGCGAAGGTAGCGGATGTAGGAGTCGACGACGGCGGAGTCACCGTTGAAGTCGTAGTGCCAGACGTGCTCGAGGATCTGGGCCCGCGACATCACGCGGCCGGCGTTGCGCAGCAGAAAGCGCAGCAGCGCGAACTCAGTCGGCGACAGCGAGATCGAGGTGGCGCCGCGCCAGACCTGGTGGGCGTCCTCGTCCATCTCCAGGTCGGCGTACTGGAGCAGCCCGCTGGTGGCCGCCGGGTGGTCCGCCGGCCGCAGCCGACGCAGGATGACCCCGATCCGGGTGATGACCTCCTCAAGGCTGAACGGCTTGGTGACGTAGTCGTCGCCGCCCAGGGTCAGCCCGCGCAGCTTGTCCTCCATCGCGTCTCGCGCGGTGAGGAACAGCACGCCGACGTCGCGCTTGGCCCGCAGTGCGGGCAGCAGGTCAAAGCCCTCCGCGTCCGGCAGCATCACGTCGAGGATGACGAGGTCGGGTCGGAAATCCTCTGCGGCCCGCAGCGCATCGGCGCCGGTCCCGGCGGTGGCCACGACGAAGCCGACGTAGCGGAGGCTGAGGCTCAACATCTCCACCAGGTAGGGCTCGTCGTCGACGACGAGGACACGGGCCCCCTCGAGCTCGGGCGCGATCTGCATGGGGTCAGCATGTGCTGGCTGGATGAGAGTGTGGTGTCAAAACGGTCACTCTCACCAAGTTGTCATCATGTCGACGTCGTCGTCGCATCTCGGCCCGCCATCCTCGTATCCATGGAGACGACCGGCTGCAGCCGTGGTGACGGGATAATGGGGTCATGAAACGGCGCACGGTCGTCATCAACTCAGTGCTCGGCGTCGCGGTGCTCGGTGTCGCGGCCGCCGCGGGGCTCTCGATCAGCAACGCCGGCGCCCGGACCGCCCCGACCGGCCAGACGGTCGCGGTCCAGCGCGGCACCGTCACCGCCACGGTCAGCGCCACCGGTAACGTCGAGGCCGGCACCTCGGTGTCGGTCGCCATGTCGGGGTCCGCCAGCGGCACGGTGACGAAGATCTACGTGAAGGAAGGCCAGCAGGTCGAGAAGGGGGACCGGCTGCTGAAGGTGAACGACACCTCGGCCAAGCGTTCGCTGAAGACGGCCGAGGCGAGCCTGGCGTCGGCGCAGGCCCAGCTGACCACCGCCACCCAGGGCCGTTCGGCCGCCGACCAGCAGGTCGACGACGCCTCGGTCCAGAGTGCCCAGACCGCGCTGACGAACGCACGGACCGCGGCGTCCCAGGCTCGGCAGACCTACGCCCAGGACAAGCGCCAGCAGAACGCGTCGGTGTCGGACGCGGCGGACGCGGTCGACGACGCCGAGGACACGCTGGCCGCCGACCAGAAGCTGCTGAAGACAGCTCAGGCAGCTCAGCCGGCAAACCCGACCCAGGTCGCCACGCTGCAGTCGACGGTGGCCAGTGACACCGCCGCCGTGAGCTCGGCGAAGGCGACGCTCACCCAGGCCAAGCAGACGCGGGACAAGACCCTGCTGGCCGGCCGGCAGCAGATCCAGACCTCCGACGGCCAGGTCGAGGCGGCCGAGGACACGGTCGCCAGCCAGACGTCGCAGAAGGCGGCGAACGAGCAGCCGGCCCGGCAGGGGTCGGTCGACTCCGCCGAGGCGTCCGTCGAGTCCGCGCAGGTGAGCGTCGACACGGCCGAGACCGATCTGGCCAACACCACGCTGCGGGCCCCGCTGGAGGGCACCGTGGTCGACATCGCGGCCGTCGTCGGGGAGTCCTCGAGTGCGGCGGGCGGCTCGACGTCGAGCACGTCCTCGGGCTCCTCAGGAGCGGCGGGGGCCACGGGTTCGAGCGGGACGAGCGGCACGTCCAGCTCGTCGTCCTCGGGTTCGGGGCTGGTCACGCTGGCGACCACGGACGCCAAGCAGGTCAGCGCGTCCGTCGCGGAGGCCGACGTGGTCAAGGTCAAGGCCGGCCAGTCGACCCAGGTCCAGTTCCCGGCGTCCGGCCGGACGCTGACCGGCAAGGTGACCGCCGTGGCCTCGGAGAGCACGGTGACCGACAACGTCGTCCAGTACGCGGTGACGGTGTCGCTGCCGACGGCCGGGTCGTCGATCCGGCTCGGCCAGACCGCCGACGTCACCATCACCACGAGCCGGCACACCGACGCGCTGTACGTACCGACGAGCGCGCTCATCACGGCCAACGGCCACACCACCGTGACCCGCCGGTCCAACGGCGCTGACGTGACGGTGGAGGTCCAGACCGGTCTCGTCGGTGCGGTCGGCACCGAGGTCGTCCGCGGCCTGAACGAGGGTGACCTGCTGGTCCTGCCGACCGGCGACACCAGCCAGGGCTACACGTTCCCGGGGGCGGCCGGCTCGTCCGGCTCGAGCGCCTCCCCGAGCAGCAGCACGAGCCCACGGTGACCCGGGCCGACCGACCGGTCATCGACCTGCGCGGCGTCGTCAAGACCTACGGCGAGGGCGAGACGGTCGTCCACGCGGTCGCCGGGGTCGACCTGACCGTCGAGCGCGGCGACTACGTGGCGATCATGGGCGCGTCCGGTTCGGGCAAGTCGACGCTGATGAACATCATCGGCTGCCTCGACGTGCCGACGGCCGGGGTCTATCGGCTGGACGGCATCGACGTCCGCCGGCTGACCGACGGCCAGCAGTCCAAGATCCGGAACCGCAAGATCGGCTTCATCTTCCAGAGCTTCAACCTGATCGCGCGGACCAGCGCGCTGCGCAACGTCGAGCTGCCGCTGGCCTACGCCGGGGTCGGCGCCCGGGAACGGCGGGAGCGGGCCGCGGCGGCGTTGGCGCGGGTGGGTCTGTCCGACCGCGTCGGACACAACCCGTCCCAGCTGTCCGGCGGCCAGCAGCAGCGGGTCGCGGTGGCGCGGGCGATCGCGACCGAGCCCGTGCTGCTGCTCGCCGACGAGCCGACCGGTGCGTTGGACAGCCACAGCACCGACGACGTGCTGCGGCTGTTCGACTCGTTGTCGGCGAACGGGCGGACCATCGTGGTGATCACGCACGAGAACGAGGTGGCGGCGCACGCCAAGCGGGTGCTGCGGATGCGGGACGGGGTGGTCGAGCACGACGACCGGCAGGTTGGGGTGCACGACCTGCCGCCGCGCTATCAGCCGACGGCCGCCGCGTGAACCTCAGCGAGAGCTTCCGCTTCGCCTGGCGTGGGGTCACCGCCAACAAGGCGCGGTCATTCCTGACCATGCTCGGCGTGCTCATCGGCGTGGCGTCGGTGATCGCCCTCGTCGCCGTCGGCAACGGGGCCAGCGCCAGCGTCACGAACACGCTGAACAGCCTGGGCAGCAACACCCTGACCATCCTGCCGGGCGCGAACAGCGGCGGCTTCGGCTTCGGCCCCGGCGGGGGTGGGGACGGCAGTGACGACAGCAACAGCGCCACGGACTCGGGGACCGACATCCGGGCGGTCCAGCTGACCCTGGAGGACGCCCGCGCGCTGGCCGACCGGTCGCAGGCGCCCGACGTGCTCGGGGTCGCGCCGGTCGTGAGCCCGGCGTCGGTCATCGCGACGTACCGGGGCGCCTCGCACACGGTCAGCTCCACGAGCGGCACCACGCCGTCGTACCTGCTGATCGACAACGACACCGTGGCCAGCGGCCGCGAGTTCACCGACGCCGACTACCTGGCGCACTCCCGGGTCGCCCTGCTGGGCGTGACGGTGGCGAAGGACCTCGTCGGCGGGGACGGCAGCGCGGTCCTCGGCAAGGTCATCAACCTCGACGGCAACGCGTTCACCGTGATCGGCCTGCTGACCGCGAAGGGCAGCCAGGGTCCGCAGGACTCCGACGACCGTGTCCTCGCGCCGGCGACGGCAGTCCAGGACACGTTGGCGGGGTATGAGAACCTGAGCTCCATCTCGGTCAAGGCCACCTCGGCCGCGACGGTCGACGCGGCCCAGGCCCAGGTGGAGAGCATCCTCGACGCACGCCACGGCACCAACGACAGCAACCGGGACTTCAGCGTGACCAGCTCGGCCTCGTTCCTGAGCGCAGCGAGCACGATCACCTCGGTCTTCACCCTGCTGCTCGGGGCGATCGCCGGCATCTCGCTGCTGGTCGGCGGGATCGGGGTCATGAACATCATGCTGGTGACCGTGACCGAGCGGACCCGCGAGATCGGCATCCGCAAGGCCATCGGCGCCGGTCGGGGCGACATCATCGCCCAGTTCCTGCTCGAGGCGGTGATGCTGTCGATGTTCGGCGGTCTGCTGGGGGTCTTGATCGGGTCCTTGGTGGGCCTGGTGCACGTCGGCACCTTCAGTCCGGTGGTGTCGACCGGCTCGGTGGTGCTGGCCTTCTCCTTCTCACTCGCCGTCGGCCTGATCTTCGGCCTCTACCCGGCCAACCGGGCCGCCTCGCTCAAGCCGATCGACGCGCTGCGCTATGAATAGCCCGCGCCGCTCGTCCGCTGATCCACTCCGCACCTCGGGAGGGCCGATGGCCGAATCTGACACCGCTGCTGACAGGGGACTGGCTGATGACCTGCTGGGGTCGGGTGAGTCTTCTCCGGAGGCGGACCTGCCGACGGCCACCCAGGTCGCGGTGCCGGACGTGGCCGACGACGACGAGGACTACCTGCAGCCCGCCCGCAAGCGGGGCAAGCTGACCACGGGCCTGATCGTCGCCCTGATCTTCCTGCTGGGGATCCTGGTGGGGACGGTGCTGTCGAGGACGCTCTCGCCCGCCCCCGCGCCGCAGGTGGTGTACGTGTTGAACGATGCCGGCTCCCCCGCGCCGACGGCTGCCGCCTCGACTCCTCGCTGAGCCCCCGTTCCCTGAGCCTGTCGAAGGTCGTTAGCGGAGGTCCGGCCGGCCGGCCGTGGCAGTACTGTTCCTCCAATAACAATTCGATCTCGACTTGCGGGTGACGCTTTCCTTTTCGATTACTGTCTCTGCGACCCCTTCGAATGGGGTGAGCGCAGGAGACGATGGGACACGCCAGCAGTGAAGCAACACAGGTTCGGACTGATTCTGTCGATGGCCGCGCTGATCGCCCTGGCGGGGTGTTCGGGCGGAGGTTCTCCGGCTCCTAGCCTCACAACATCGGCGGCCCCGGCGTACGACAACTTCCAGACCATCGGTGACGCGATCGGGTGTCTCAGCCTGATCAATTCTGATCCGGAGACGACCGACATCAAGGATAACAAGTACTGCAATCTCGAGCATCCGACTCAAAAGGGCGGTGGTGTCACCGTGTACGAGTACGCCGACGTCGCCCGTCGCGACAAGAGTCTCAAGGCCGGCTTGGTGTTCGAGCAGAGCTTCCTGGTGCTTTCTGACACGTGGGCCATCAACGGTGAGGTGAAGGACCTCCGCAAGATCAAGGCCGTGTTGGGAACGGGCGAACTGCGCACGGCAGAGCCGGACGCTTCACCGCGTGCTGATAGTGGCGTCGAACCAGGAGACGACGAGCCCACCCTGGACATCGACGACGCCACCCTGGTCAGCCTCGGCAAGTCCGCGACCTACCAGGGACAGCGGGTCCAGGCCGGGAAGGTCTACTGCAACGACCTCAAAGGCTCGAAGGACCCGAACCGGCAGTTCGACTCGTGCCGCCTGTCCTCGCTCAGCGACGGGTACGAGGACCACAAAGCCCCGAAGGGCCAGGAGTTCTACCTGGTGGCCTTCCGGTGGAAAAACACCGGTAACGAGCCGGTCGCTCCGAGTGACTTCGGAAACCTGGTAACGGACAAGGGCGTGGAGTACGCGGACGAGACCGAGCTCTCCGACAGTGCCACCACCAACGCCAGAGGCAACGAAGATTTCAGCACCAGCGGAGAGATGAACCCAGGAACGTCGGGTCGAATCCTGCTTTGCTACGCGATACCCAAGGGTACCAAGGTCGCGAAAATCTACTGGGGGCTGGACGACTACTCAGAGGGGCTGGCTGCCTACGCACTCGAGGTCAAGTGAAGTCAAACCTCGTGGGTTAGGGAAAGGGAGGTCCGGCAATGCAGCGGAATCATCACTGGCGCCAGGCCTCCAGCAGCTCATCCGGCGCGTAGGCCCGGACGCCCTGGACGTCGCAGCCAGAACGGGAAACGACCAGGAGGGGCGTATCGCCGTCGGCCCCGGGCAGCTGTGCCCGGTGCAGGACCAGTGCGTTCAGGTCGCGGCCGTCGAAGGGTTGCTGCTCGAGCCACTTGATCGAGCCGACGCCGAGGATGGCGCCTGCGACGGGTCCCTTGTCCGCGACGACGACGTCGATCTCCGGAACATTGGTGCGCGTCCAGTAGCTGCCGACAACTGGGCTCGACCCTTCTTCGCCGCCGAGACCAAGCGACAGCCGGTCCAGCGACTCGCGGAGAACCGGCTCGACCGCGCGTCCGCGCCATGCCGACCACGAGCTCTGGATGCGGGCCAGGACGCGGTCCCCGCGGCCGCGGTCAACTTCTCCGATGTGTGAGCCGAGAAAGGCGAGCCAGAAGCGCAGGTACGGGTCGGCGACTCGGTAGCGCTTGTCCCTGCTGCCGGATCTCGTCGACAACGGTTCGTCGAACGAGACGACTCGTTTGTCGATCAGGAGCTTCAGTGAACGGTTGAGCGAGGCTTGGGGCAAACCGCCGGCCCGGCGTCCGATGGCGGTGAAGGTTCGTTCGCCGGTGCCGATGGTCGTCAGCACCTCCCGAGCCTGGGCCTCCGTCGGGAACTCAGCGGCGAGCGCCCGTTCCGCCGACACGAGGAGGGCCGAGGTTGACTCGGCCAGGGCTTCCTCCAGATACCCCCAGAGCGAGAGCCCTGGGCTCCATTCGGCACAGATCAGCGGCAGGCCGCCGGTCACCAGGTAGGCGTCGAAGGCGTCGGCCGCCTCCAGCTGAAGCATGGTGCCCACCTCGAGCGGTGACAGTGGGGGCACCACCATCTCAGTCGCCCGCTGGTGGAAGGGCCGACCGTACGCGTTCAGCGCTTCCATCATCGACAGGTCCGACCCGATGCCGACGAGCAGAACGCGACGGCGCGACAGCTCGCGGTCGAACATATTCTGCAACGCTCCTTCAAAGCCGGTGTCGGCCGCCGCGAGGTAGGGCAGCTCGTCCAGCACGACGACGCTGCCGCCCTCGGGGAGGGCTGACGCCAGCAGCCGGAGCGCCCCCTCCCAGGAGGAAAGCTCGACGTCGCGGAACAGAGCGGCGTCCGGAAGGCTCGACGAGGCGACGTCGTCGGCGAAGCCTCGCAGCTCTTCGCGTACCGGACGACCGCTGGCCGCGTAGTAGACGTAGGGCAGTCCCGTCCGAACGACGAACTCCTCGACGAGGCGTGACTTACCGACGCGGCGACGGCCACGGATCAAGATGGCGCGGCCAGGAGTACCCGGCAGCGAGTCCGTGAGGACCCGGTCCATGATCTTGCTCAGGCTCGCAAGCTGCCGTTCGCGTCCGATAAACACCCTGGCTCCGTTCGGTGAAGTTACTATCACCAGTGACAGTATCTTCAATGAGAGTATCTTGAACTGGAGTGAGGGCGCGTGCCCTATCGGTGATCCGCCCTTAAGTGGAAGCAACAGCCCGGACTACTACAGCCCGGCTCAGTTCTACCCCCAGACCGTCTGCACCGGGAGCACGAACCGAGTGGAGACCACGGTGCTGGTCTCCCCTCGTAACCGCTCGGGTGGGCAGTGGTTCTACACCCGGGTCTGGGCTCGTGACGTCACCAACGGATACGGGGCCTGGAAGAACCAGGGGACGGCTCAAGCGTTCATCCCCGAGGTCAACTCGATGAGCTACTCGATGGCGGACTACCGCGAGCTGGCCACCTCCAAGTTCACCGGCTACGACGGCCACTCCTACCAGATCTACGTCGAAGCCTGGGCCGCGTACAGCGGCGGCCAGTACGAGGGGATCGGCGCCAAGAACTCCAACCACTACTCGAGCTTCGGCGCCTACGAGCCGAACATCTACGGGGAGACCCTGCAGCGCATCCCCGGCGCCTCCGGCAGCTACTGCACCGTCTACTGATCGTTCCCCGATGCTCCTGCCTCCCGAAAGTGCTCTTGCCACCTGTCGAAAGGCGGCAAGAGCACTTTCGGTTGGCAAGACCTGGCTCCTTACCGTCCAGTCAGGAACGAGACGGCCTCGGCGAGCCCGAGGTCGGTCAGCACGGGGTCGTGACGAGGGCCGATGTCGCGCATGAAGGCGTGCTCGCCGCCGCTGAGAGGTGCAGCTCGACGTGCTCCAGCCCCGCCGCGTACAAGGCGGAGATGATCTGCAGCCGTGCGTCGGCCGGCACGTGCGGGTCATTGCTGCCGAAGATGATCATCAGCCGGCCGCCGACGTTGGCGGCTCGGGCCAGGGAGTCGGCCTGATCGGAGCCGAGCGATCCGTTGTGCAGGCCGGTTGGATAGAAGCAGACGGTGGACGCGACTCGCGGGTCGAACGCGGCCCGGAACGCGAGGTGCCCGCCGAGGCAGAAGCCCACGACGCCGATCTCCTCGACGTCGTCCCGCTGCTGCAGGTAGTCGAGGGCGGCGGCCGCGTCGGCGTCGAACTGCGCCGTCGTCGTATGAGCTGCGCCGGCCAGCCCGGCCTGCTTCCCGGAGTCGTCGAACTCGAGCGCCACGCCCGGGAGCTCCCGCGGGTAGATCTCGGGCAGACACACCAGGAACCCCGCCGAGGCCAGCTGTCGCGCGGTCCGCAACGTCGACTCCGTCAGCTGAAAGATGTCGGTGTAGTAGAGCAGGGCCTGGGGGCGCCGAGGACCGACCGGCTCGATGACGATCGCCTCGATCTCGCCGTCAACAGCCGGGATGCGGACTCTCTCCTCGCGCAGCTTCACCTTCGACACCCTAAGCCGGCCTGGTCGCCGCGGCCGTCGGCGGAGCGTCCTCGATGGCGTTCCGGGGACGACGTCGCGATCGCGCCTTCACGGGTCTGGCGTACGCCGAGCTGGTCACCAATTAGCCGCAGGCCGCTGGCGGCGTCGCTACACGTCAACAAGGCGTTCCGCAGCCCCCTGCTGAGGTTCTTCATCGGGAAGATGGAGGCGATCCGGTCCAGTTGCTGACATGAGCGGGCGTTGCACTGATCATATGTAGCCATACTGACGCTCCCGCTGGACGTGCGGACGTCCGCGATGCTTCGACGTCACGCCTTCGGATCAGTGCTGACCGATCACCGAGCGGGCGGCGGCCGCGACGGCCAGGTCGGTGCCCATCACTCTCCAGCCGGTACGGGCTGCGCCGGCCAGCTCTTCCAGAACGTCGAGCGTCGGACTATGGGCAGGGGGCCGCGAGTAGGAGTCTCGGTCGGTTCTCCAGCCGAAGGCCAACAGCAAGTCGCTGACCTGTTCACGCCACTGCTCGGCCGGAACACCGCTCCCGGCGACGGCGAGCGCCGCCCAGCCGGCGTGCCGTTCGAACTCCTTGGTGCCCAACGGAAGTCGCCCGGCGATGTGCGCCAGCAGTGCCTGGGGGTCCTCCCGGGTGCGGACGCCCGCCTTGGTCGGGGCCAGCCGGCCCTTCCGGACCGACACCAGCCCGAGGGCCCGCGCGGTCTCACGGACGGCGGCGACGGGCGGCGTCAGGTCTTCCCGGTTGGCCTTGCCGATCCACCACTCGGTGATGCCCACGCGTTTGGCGAGCTGTTCGACCAGCTTGGGGGGCAGATAGCCGGCGGAGGTCAGCGCCACACCGTCGCCGACCAGGTCGAGGAGAGTCCGGTAGGTTGCGGTCAGCCTGGCCGCCTCGTCGTCAGTGACGTCGGTCGGCTCGTGGGACGACGGTCGGCCGAGCACCTCGCGCAAGCTCCGGATGCCGCGCTGTTCCAGCTGCTCGAGCAGATCGGCGAGCTCACCGGTGACGGCGACCGGCTCGGCCAGGGCGACGGACAAGGCGGCGTTCGCCTCGTCGACGGCGAAGTGGTCCGGGTGCCACTCCAGCGGCAGCCAGTCGCGGGCCTGGGCAGCATCTCCGAAGACTTCCGGGAGCTGCGCGTCGTCGTACCCGCTGCGCACCCAGGCTGCCAGCTCGTCGTAGCCTCCGATCCCGCCGCAGTCCTCCGGCGGGCAAGCCATCCGACCGCCGACGCAGCGCACCGTCGCGGGCCGATCGTCGAGCACCTCCTCGACCTGAAGCACGTGGTCCCACCCGTCACCGAAGTCGTACTCGTACCAAAGAGTGTCGCCCTTCGCGCTGACCAGCTGGTCGAGGCGGACGCCGTCCTCCGGCACACCGTCCTCGCCTTCGTCGACATCGAAGGTGGTGACAAAGGACGGCGACCGGTAGTCGCGGCCGGTACGGAAGCGGTGCAGGTGGCTGTCGGTCCAGCCCATCGCGGCTTGGATCGCGTCGTGCACCCGGGGCAGCGTCAGGTCACCGGGCAGGTCGAGGCGCCGCCAGACCGGTGGCTTGGCGCCCTGCAGGTCCAGCCGTACCCGGAAGCCGGACACCTCCGGCGGCGGAGGACGCAACGCTGGCTTCGCGGCGGCATCGAGCTTGTCCAGGATGCTGGTGACGTGGCCGCTGAGCAGGGCCTGGAGGAGGGCACGGTGGTCCTCGGCGGTGCCACCGGCCATCAACTGCTTGGCGAGGCTTTCAGCATCGGATGAGCTTCCCACGGCGCCTAGTCAACCATCCTCGATCGATCACGTGCTGGTCTCGTTAGTCGTGCTGCGATGCTGTGGATATCCACTCCACTACTGCGAATCCTCCAGACCCCGCAGCCGCACCTCACAGTTCGACAGCCCCAGCAACGCGCTGCTGCTCGCGGCCCTCGACTCCGCCCGCGCGTTCTTCGCCCTTCTCTCCCCGGTCCTGAGATGGCTGGGCGTGGCGATCAGCGGTTCCGACACGTCGTCGAACTCTGATCGGCCGGAGTGTCGGGCTGCTCGCCCTGACGACCTGCGCACGAGCGTCGGGACGGCTTGGGGGTGCGGCGCCGACGAGCTTCGACCGGTACGCGCTGGCCCACGACGCCTCGGACTTCCTGCCGCCGCCGACAGCGGTGGTCGCTCCGCGCGACGCGGCCGAGGTGGCCGCCCTCTTGGAGGTCAGTGCCCGGCAGGGGGTGCCGAGCACCTTCCGGTCCGGCGGCACCAGCCTGTCCCGTCAGAGCGTGACCGACGGGCTGCTGGTCGACGTCCGGCGGCACTTCCGGACTGTCGAGGTGCTCGACGGCGGGGCGCGGGTGCGGGTGCAGCCGGGCGTGACGGTGCGCCAGCTGAACGCGCGGCTCGCCCCGTACGGACGCAAGTGCGCCCGGACCCGGCCAGCGAGGCGGCGTGCACCATCGGTGGCGTGGTGGTCAACAACTCCAGCGGGATGGCCTGCGGCACCACCGGGGCGGCGGACGCGGACGAGCAGCTACGGCTGCTCGAGCCCGACCTCTATGCCGGACTGCTGGGGCTGCGCGACCGGGTCCGCGCCAACCCGGCCTCGGTGGCGACCATCGAGCGCCAGTTCGCGATGAAGAACACCATGGGCTACGGCATCAACGCGCTGCTCGACCACGACACCCCGGCGCAGATCCTGACCCACCTGATCGTCGGCAGCGAAGGCACGCTGGCCTTCGTCGCGGCGGCGGTGTTCCGGACGGTGCCGCTGCGGACCGAGCTGTCCTCGGCGCTGCTGCTCTTCGACGACCTGTACGCCGCCAACCGGGCGCTGCCCGAGCTGGTGGCCACCGGGGCCGCGACCCTGGAGCTGATGGACGCTACGTCGTTGCGGGTCGGGGAGGCGTTCCCGGACTGCCCGGACCCGATCAAGGCGCTCGCCGTCGACGGCCAGGCGGCGTTGCTGCTGGAGTACCAGGCCACCAGTGCGGCCGAGCTCACCGAGCTGGTGGCGGCGGCCGGGCCCACGCTGGCCGGGTTGCCTACGTTGTCGCCGGCGGTGCTGAGCGAGGACGCAGCCCTGCGCTACCAGCTGTGGAAGCTGCGCAAGGGGCTCTATACGTCGGTGGCCGGCGCCCGACCACCGGGCACCACCGCCTTGTTGGAGGACATCGTCGTGCCGGTGGCCGAGCTGGCGCCGACGTGCGTGGACCTGACCCGGCTCTTCGACTCCTACGGCTACGGCGACAGCGTGATCTTCGGTCACGCCAAGGACGGCAACATCCACTTCATGATCACCGACCGCTTCGAGGGCGAGGCCTCGTTGGGCCGCTACCGCGACTTCACCGAGGACCTGGTCGATCTGGTGCTCGGCAACGGCGGTTCGTTGAAGGCCGAGCACGGCACGGGGCGGGTGATGGCCCCGTACGTGGCGCGGCAGTACGGCGAGGAGCTGTACGCGGTGATGTGTTAGATCAAGCGGCTGTGTGATCCGCGCGGCCTGCTCAACCCGGGGGTGCTGATCAGCGACGACCCGCAGGCGCACCTGAAGCACATCAAGCTGACGCCGCCGGTCGAGTCCGAGGTGGACCGCTGCGTGGAGTGCGGCTACTGCGAGCCGGTCTGTCCCAGCCGCGACCTGACCCTGACGCCCCGGCAGCGGATTACGGTCCGCCGCGACATCGCGGCGGCCTCGCTCGCTGGGGACGCCGGGCTGGCGAAGCGGCTGGAGGACAGCTACGACTACGCGGGGGTCCAGACCTGAGCCGTCGACGGGATGTGCCAGACCGCCTGTCCGGTACTGATCAACACCGGCGACCTGGTGAAGCGGCTGCGCCGCGAGGACCAGTCGTCCGTGGCCGCGGCGGCGTGGACCCAGGCGGCGAAGCACTGGGGTGTGGTGGCGGGTGGTGGGTCGCTGGCTCTGACGGCGGCGGCGGCGGTGCCGGGGGCGTTGGCCCCTGCTGTCGGCGCGGTCAACCGGCTGGGCCGGCGCGTGGTCGGCACCGACCAGCTGCCGCTGTGGTCGTCGGAACTGCCCTCCGGTGGGGCGTCGCGACGCCGCCCGGCCGTGACCGCTGAGCCGGACGCGGTCTACCTGCCGGCCTGCGTGAACACGATGTTCGGACCGACCGAGGGTGACGGGGTTCAGGTCAGCTTCGAGAAGCTCTGCGCCCGAGCCGGCCTGACACTGCTGGTCCCCGCGGGCATCGACGGCCTGTGCTGCGGGACGCCGTGGTCGTCCAAGGGTCTGCCCGACGGCTACGCGGCTATGCGCGCGAAGGTGCTGCCGCTGATCTACGCCGCCACCCGGGACGGCGACCTGCCCGTGGTGGTCGACGCCAGCTCGTGCACGGAGGGCTTCTTCAAGATGCTGGCCAGCGACGCGGACGGGCCAGCCGTACGGGTGGTCGACGCGGTGCAGTTCGTGGCCGAGCGGGTGCTTCCTTTGCTTGGGTCGTACGAGCGGCTCGAGTCGGTTTCGGTTCACCCGACCTGCTCGTCCACGCAGCTGGGGTTGAACAGCTTTCTCGGTACCGTCGCCGCGGGGGTGGCGACGGAGGTGCAGGTGCCCCTCGACTGGCAGTGCTGCGCCTTTGCCGGTGACCGTGGCCTGTTGCACCCCGAGCTGACCGCCTCAGCTACTGCGGCTGAGGCTGCTGAGGTGGAGGCGTACGGGGCCAGTGCCCACGCCTCGTGCAACCGGACGTGTGAGCTGGAGATGACCCGTGCGACGGGGAAGCCGTACCGGCACATCCTGGAGCTGCTGGTCGAGGTCGCTGAGGTCTGACGCCGATTGGCCGCGTCGGGGTCGAAAAACGTTCCCGCGGGAACGTTTTCCGAGCGCGAGCGTGGCCAGCCAGGCGAGGTGACGGGGTTGGGGCTACTTGTGACGCCCGGCGAGTCTGACTGCTGATGCCAAAAATGTCGGCGGTGCTCTATATCGTCTCCCGCATGGAGACGCGCGCTGCACTCGCAGGCCGGAGGTGCGAAGCCTCTGGCGGCCTCACGTCGAGCCAGCAAAGGCTCGCAGGGGTCGTTACCCAAGCGGTGGTCGCTCAGAAGATCGGGACGACGCAGACAGTGCGCGCGCGCATGCAGATTGCGCAGTGCAGGAACAGTCTCGTGTCGGTTCATTGGACTGTCCAAGCACACGGCTGCGATTCTGGCCTCCTCTTCGACCGTCGCTCCCGCGCCTGATGGCAGGCGTTCTCGGCCGCTACGCGGCCGTCTCTTTGTTCTCTGGTTGCGGCGGGATGGACGTCGGCGCCGAGCAGACCCGGCGGGTCAAGGTTGTGTGGGCCATCGACAACGAGCACTGGGCGGTCGAGACCTACAGGCGAAATCTGGGCCGCCACATCGTCGAAGGCGACATCACCCAGCTGCCGGTGCCCGAGGTGCCGTGCGACATTCTGCTCGCCGGGCCGCCCTGCCAGGACTACTCCACCCTGTGGAACCATGACGGGCTGAAGACCGCGCGTGGGAACCTTTTCCGGCAGGTGGCGCGCTACCTGGACGTCCTGCGCCCCGCCGGCTTCGTGCTCGAGAATGTCCCCGGGCTCCTGTCTGCCAACAGGGGAGAGGCGTGGAAGCTGGTGCGGCACGCGCTCCGGGCGCCCAGCAGCTACTCAGACGCCGGTCGCGGCCCGGTCCGCTACGACTTGAGCGCCCAGGTGGTTGACATGGCCGACCTCGGCGTCGCTCAGCACCGGGAACGTCTGATCGTCGTCGGGGTGCGTCGCGACCTCGGGGCGAGGCCGCCTATCATTCCTACGCCATTCGCCGGCTCGCCGCTGACTGTCGGCGACGTGCTCGACCGACAACCGCTCCGACCGGACGCCCCCAACCACGAGACAGGTATGGATACCGAGGACGTTGTGGAACGACTCAAGCTGATCGGGCCGGGACAGAACTACGAGGCGGTGCCCGAGGGGCACCCGCTCGCTGTGCGAGGACTCATCAGCCATGTCTACCGCCGACTCGACCCCAACAAGCCCGCCTATACGATTATTGCCGGCGGGGGGGGAGGCACGCATGGCTACCACCACGAGGAACCCCGCCGTCTGACCAACCGGGAAAAAGCCAGGCTCCAAGGCTTTCGCGACGATTTCATCTTCGAGCACGGCACCCGTGCCGGCACCCGGGATGCACGGTCGGCGTACCCGCGCGTCCGGCGCCAGATCGGGAACGCCGTCCCCCCACCCGGCGCCCGCGTGATTGTGGCTGCGCTAGCTGAGACGCTGGCGAACGCAGGCGTCCCGACGCGCAGCGCCTCAGAGCTCGCCGCTGCACGCCGGGCTTCGCGCAGACCTGCCGGCCAGGTCGCAATGGAGCCGGCGCAGTGACGCCCCCCGAAGCCGAGGCGCCCATCGTCACCGCGCTGCGCAAGCTGTCGGTCTTTAACGCCCACCAGGGGGGTGCCTACCGCGAGCACTACGCCGAGCTGGCCACCACCCTCGGCCCCGACATCAAGACCAAGCTGGCGCAGTTCCTCGAGAGGTGGGCCAGCAACGGCCAGCCGGGTATCGTGCTGCTTACGGGGAACGCCGGCACCGGCAAGACGGCGGCCGCCGAGGCCTACTGCAGGGCCGTCGGCGCGGCCCTGCCCGGCACCGACGCCCTGCTAGAGGCGGCGCCCGGCCGCTGGGTGCTGAAAGACCTGTCCGGAGTGCCGACCGCAGTCGAGCGCGCAGAGGCCATGGCCGAAGCCGCGGCTCAAAGCCGCGGCGGACAGGTCCTGTTGTGCGCTAACGAAGGCATCCTCCGCGACGCGTTCAGCGACCTCGGCGACACCGCCTCCACTGCTGTCCTCGACGAGGCACTGCTGACCGGGGCGGCGGTTTCCGGCGGCCAATTTATCGTCAACGTGAACAGGCAGCGCCCCACCGGCGACAAGCTTTGGGCCGCGCTGCTGGACTACGTTACCCGGGAAGAGCTGTGGGCGGGCTGCGACGGCTGTCCGTTCGACGACGGCGGCTGCGCCATGCGCAGCAACGCAGCCCAGCTGCGGCGCAACGACGTGCGGAGCCAGTTGCGCACCCTCTTCCGGCTCGGTGCTGGCGACTCCGTCCCGACGCTGCGGGAAGTGCTTGCCATCCTCTCCTGGGCCGTCGTCGGCGACGCGAGCTGCCGCGAGACCAAGGACGGCTTTCGCGACCTCGGCCAGGCTGCTTGCACCGCGTCTGACAGTTACTATTCTCGGCTGCTCGGCGGCGGCCTCGAGCCCGACTCCGCAGAGAAGTCGCCTCTGCTTGTGGGGATCAAGGGCAGCGGGCTCGGGCTGGTCAGCGACCTTGAGGTCGACAGCTGGCTCCGCGATAGCGGGGGCGCCCCTGAAGCCGTGCAGGAGATCGCCGGGACGCCTCCACCCGGACAGCCGTCCGGCCGCGGCCTCGACGGCAGCCGGTCCCCGCTTGATCGCGTGAATACAGCCCAGCAGCAGATGACGTTCCACGCCCTTGGCGAGATGATCAGCACCTCAGAGGACGTCGCGAAAGTCGAGGACGGGCTCACCGCGCTCGTCCGGGGCAGCGACGCGGCGCCGGCCGCACAGTCGCTTTGGCGCCGGCGGGTGTACTTCGAGGCGGCAGCCGCGCTTGGCGGGCCGGCGGCGGCGGATCGGAGGCTGCTGCGGTTCCGGCGAGCCTCCAGCCTCGCCGTGCTGGCCGCTGACGTCGCCACCGGCCGCGACACCGTGCTCGCGCTGACCGAGCTGGTGCGGGGCCTCAACTTCCTGGTCACCGGGTTCCCCAGCCCCGACGAAGGGATGGTGGTCCCCGACCCTGCCTGCCTGTTCTCCCGCGACCCCGGCGCGTTCCGGCCCGCAGCGCCGTCGCTCGTGCATAGCCTGGTTCCCGCCGGCCGGTTGTCGCTGCGGGTCCCCGACCGCGGCCTGGTCGAGGAGGTGCTCGACATCGACCACGTTGACGTCGTCCTCGAGGTCGACCACTCGCCCGAACTCGCCCTGCGCATCAGTCCCCGGATGTATGAGGCAATCTGCGAGGCCGCCGACTTCGGCGGCCCCGTCGGCCAGGGCGTCGCCGAGATGAACGACCTGCGCAGCTTCTACGGCAGGCTCGCCTCAACCGGCGCCGACGAAGCTATGCGGGTCGCCGATCCGACCTCCTCGCCGCCGGCGCTGCTGAAGATCACTCTTCCCCACTTCGCGGGCCGGTGAGCCTCGTGCCCCCCAAGAGACCCGAACGCCTCGCGCCCGGCGCGGTCGCTGCGCAGCTGCTGTGCATCGAAACCGATCGCGACGAGCGCGCGTCGCCGCTGTTCGCCGAGATGCTGCTGACCCTGGTGCAAAACGGATATCGGGCCCCCGAGACCATCGACCAGCTGACCAGCCCGAAGCGCCCCCGGTTCGCCGTCCGCAGCCTCGCCGTCGGAGAAAACTTCCTCGGCGGCCGAGACCGCGGTCGCGCCGGCGACGCAGAGACCACGCCAGCCCAGTACGGCGCACGCTTGGCCGCCGGCCAAGAGATGCGCGGATCGGCTAATCTCGCGCTCGCCCAGAGGACGCTGGAGGGACTCGTCGACCCCGAGACGACCCGCGCCCAGAAGGGGACCTGGCTACTGAGGCCGTTCCACGAGTCACTCCTCTGGTACGACGCCCGGAAAGGCTCGCCAAGCAGCCCCCAGTGGGGCGTGCGGAAGGTCTACATGCGCGGGAAGGGCATCACCTTCGCCCGGATGCTGCTCGATGCGCCAGACGAGGAGTCCCGGCAGCTCGGCTCTGCCGCAGTCGCCTCGATCAAGGAGGCGCTGACCGGCCCCACCCCCCTCGCCAGCATCAGCGGCGCGCTCGAGGAGGCGCTCGACGACGGCGAGCCCTACGCACGCGCCCCCGACATTGAGGCCGACGAGCGCGAGGCGTGGAAAAGGGGCGCGGACTCGAGGCTGGCCGAGCTCGCCGGGCGGCTCTGCCGGCACGCCGAGGGCGTAATGGCCCAAGAAGGCGCAAGCGGGCCCGCCAAGCTTTGGCAACTACGCACCGTCGTCGCCCTCAACTTCGCAACCCACATCATCCGCACAGCATGGGACAAGACCGGCGCCCCCGACAGCGACCAGTTCCTCCTGCTGACCTTCGGCGGCGGACCCCGGGCCACCGACCCGATCCGGCAGCGGTCCGAGGAGTTCTACCGGCGCGCACGCATCCGGCTCAGCGAGGCCATCGTGCAGACGCTGGCCGAGCAAATGGAGGAGCTCGACCAGCCGGGAGTCAACTGGGCGGCCGAGTTCCAGGCCCGCAGCCCACTCGGCGCCGACAGCGAAGACAGCGTTGCGAGCCAGCTGCGAAGCCTCCCCGACAACCCGGCGAGCAGCGCCTACGAAGAGATCGCCCGGTCGGCGGTCGAAGCGACGAACGCCAACTACGGCCGCGGTGCCGGCGACGGCTTCCGTGTGCTGCTCGAGTCGATCGGGATGCTGGTCGGCACCGGTGCCTACCGCTATCTGACTGCAGACCCCACTCTCCTCGGCGCGCTTGTGGGTGCCCTCTCCGCGCAGATGCCGATGTCCAGTCGCGACTTCTTCGCCGCGCTGCGCAGCGAGTGGGGGCTCGTCGTCAATCAAGAGTCCGCCGCCGGCACCGCCCTCGCCGCGCTCGTCGACGGGACCGGCCTCGAACGTAACGCACGGAAGGCAGAGAAGCTGATGAGCGACGCCGGTCTGGCCCTCGGACTGTCGGACCGCACGACCATGGTCGGCGAACGCGCCCGGAGGACCTCATGAGTGACCGCCTCGGACGCGCACTGGCCGCCAGCATCCGCCTACGAACCCAGTCGGGGGAACGCACGTTCTTCCTCGTTGAAGGCGTCCCTAGCTCCGTCGCCGAAGGCCTCAGCAAGGCTTGGGACGACGCGTCGATGCCGCAGCTCGCCGTTGTCTCGGCCGCACCCGGCAAGTTTGGCCGCCATGCCCTGGTCGACGCCTCTGGAACGCAGCTGCGAAACCAGGCCGGAACCCGTGGCGTCGTCCTCGTGCTCTGCGACGGCGAACAGGTCCCCGACCGGCAGTCGCTGGGCATGTTTGAATCCCTCCCCCCGAGCGCCCTGCTGGAGACCTCCGGCGACCTGGCGCTCTTGGCCCAGCAGGAGCCCGCCGCCGAAATGGACGGCCTCGCGGGAGCAGTGCGCCGGGCGATCGTCGAAATGGGCTCGGCGTCGCGGCCCAGCGCAACAGCCGTCGCCGATTATCTCGACCTGCTCGCCGCAGGGGCCGACCCACTCCGGGAACTGCCCGTGATCGGCGGGTTTACTGACCACGCCGACCAGGGTGAGCGTGTCGACTCCAGCCGCATCGTTAGCAACCTCACCCTCGCCTCGCGCCGCACCAGCGACGACGTGCTCCGCCCCGCCGCTTACGCCGACCTGCGGAAGAGGGCGGAACGGGTCTTCCTCTCCCGTCCCGGCACCAGCCCCGTGGCAGCGGCCACGGCAGCGGGCGCCGTGATGACCGACCTGCAGGCTGGCAGCTCCGATCTGCTGCGCGCCCTCAGCTTCGACGAAGCGCGTGAACTATTTGAGCGCCGCCCCGAGGGGCTGAGCGAAACGGTGCGTAGAGAACTGGCGGCGTTCCGCAATAGCGCCCCGGTCGGCAGCCAAGTCGAGGGCCTGCCATGGGACAGCTACTTCGCCCGCGCCGCCGAGCTGACCCGCGGCAGCGGGCAACGCGAAGCAGCAGGTGAGTTGTGCGCCATCGACGACGCACACCAGCGAAGAGTGTTTGCCCGCGAGACCCGACGCAAGCTAGAGCAGAGCCTCCGCGACAAGTCTGTCAACGGCAGCAAACCCTCCTGCCCTGAAGCCGCGATCGCCCGGGCCGCCGAGCAGCTCGGCGGGCTCGTCCACCGCGTACAGCTGCTGGAGCCCCACCCTCCCGCCGCCCGCTCGGTCGCCGCGACCAACCGTTCAGGCGCCGGACGCATTCTCACTCTCGCCTGCGCCCGGCTGCGCCTGGGAGGACTCCTGCAGGAGTGGGCCGACGCCGAAGAGGAGATCGACGGCCTGCTCGTCCGGGCTGCCGACGACGACGACCTCGGCGGACAAGAAGGCCTCCAAGCCGCCATCGCCGACCTCAACCTAGGTGGCTGGTGTTTTTTGTCGCGTGGCGGTCCGGGGTTCGTCGGCTGTGTT